>NZ_CM001775.1:303629-903629 GCF_000332235.1 Geminocystis herdmanii PCC 6308
TTTTTTCACCATCATTTACTATGGCGAAGTCTTTTATTCCCAAGTCAATACCACAGACTTTCCCCGTAATAGTTACTTCAGGAAAATCTTGCTCAGTTTCAAAGAGAATAGACGCAAAGTATTTACCCGTAGAGGTTTTACTTACAGTAACAGTTTTAATTTCTCCCTCAAATATTCGATGAATAGAGGCTTTGACTAATCCTAATTGTGGGATTTTCAGACAATTATCTATGATCGAGACACTTTGAGGGTACTGACAAGACTGTTTTCCATGAAAGGACTTGAATTTTGGATATTTTGCTCTACCTTCAAAAAAGTTCCTAAACGCTTTAGTGAGATTAAGAGTCGCAGATTGCAACACTTGTGAATAGCAATCCTTCAACCAAAGTGTATCTTCTTCTTTTTTGAGCTTCGGCAAATGCTTATTCAAAGCTATCTGAGTCAGCCCTTTGCCAGTTGCTTTATAGGTTTCGTTACACAAGTTTAGAGCGTAGTTATACCACCATCTAGCACAACCCATAACTTGACTCAGTTTTTGGGCTTGTTCATTTGTGGGGTATAATCTTACTTTTATTGCTTTGTGCATCTTTACTAACAATCTTGGTTGATGATAAAAACCATCTTAGCATAAGATTTTGATTTTGGAGAAAGAAATGTCCTATCGGACTCTGTTATGATCAAAGAAATTCCTGCCGAAGGCACTGCGTAGCAGCCCCCACGCTGATTTTGTGGGCGTTTTTGTAGAAAAATTCAGCGTGGGACTTCTTTCTTTATTTAGTTAAAAAGAAACAATTCGATCGCGCCCTTGATTTTTCGCTTCATATAAAGCCTTATCCGCATTGCCGATTAAATCTTCTAAACCTAAATGCTCATTAGGAATTAAACAGGAAACCCCCATACTGAGGGTAACATAAGAATTGACCTTAGATTTTTCGTGGGGGATTTCAAAAGAAGCGATCGTACTTTGAATCAAATCAGCCATGATTAATCCCCCCTCAATTTTCGTGTTAGACAAAATCACCGCAAATTCTTCCCCTCCGTAACGGGCAGTTAAATCTGTAGGGCGTTTAATAATCATCGCAATACCTTGAGCAACTCGGTAAATACATTCATCTCCTTGTTGATGTCCATAATGATCATTGTAAAGTTTAAAATAATCAATATCAATCATGATCAAAGTCAAAGGTTGTTGTTTTTCCAGATGTTTTTCCCATTGTTTCTTTAAATAATCATTAAAACAGCGACGATTAGCCACTTGAGTTAAACCATCTAAATTAGCAATTAATTGCAATTGACGATTACCTTCTTGAAGTTGAATCTCAAATTTTTTACTCACCGTAATATCTCTCACGGTGATAGCAAAACCATCTTCTAATTTCACCGCTACCAATTGATACCAAGAATTTTCCTCTTGAGGATAATAAAAATCTTTCTCTAAAGACACCCCCGTTTCAACCACTGTCACAAAATCTTCAAAAAATTCTTGATTGATTTGAGCGATTAAATTTTTTAATCCTACCTTACCAATAATCTCATTTTGACTACGATCGAACAGTTTCGCAAAAATAGGATTCACTACTAAGCAACGAAAATCTTTAATTTTTTTTGTCTTGGAATGTCTTATGGACTGAAAGGCTGCGATCGCATCTTTAGAACTATTCAGCACACTTAAAATTAAAGCCCTCGAATTTTGTAATATATCTTCTATTTTTTTGCGTTTTTTTATTTCTGCTTCTAAAAAATATTTTTGTCTTTGAATAGTCAATATCATTTCTAATTTTGTTACCACTTCAGTTAAGTAAAATGGTCTAATGATATAGTCTGTAATTCCACATTGAAAGGCTTTAATTTTATCAAGCTGTTCATTTAAAGTAACAATAAAAATAATAGGTATATTAATTGTTTTCTGATGACGTTGAATAAATTGACAAATTTGATAGCAATTGACTTGAGGAGTATTAATGTTTAAAACAATGACATCGGGATGTTTCGCTTTTAATATTTTTCGTGCCATTTTGACACTGGTGACACTACGAACATTATAACCTAATAGCAGTAACTCACTTAACAACTGTAAATTATCTGATAAATCGTCAATTAAGAGGATATTACCCTTATTTTCGTAAAACTGATTCATAACATAGTGAGAAGTTACCAAAAAGGTCAATTAGTGAATCGTGAGTTAATAATTAATATCGTTAATCTTAAATCATTTTTAACCCTATAGTGATCATTATCAGCAAATCAATGATTATCAGTTTTTGATCAATTTTTACCTTAACACCTAATACCTAACACCTAATACCTTAATTTATTTACGCACCAAGAAAACAGGACAATTTGCATTTACTCGAATATAGTCGGATAAAGAAGTACCCAATAAACGGTCTAAATCAACCAAGTTTTTGGCAACGGAAGGACGTCGATCGGGCGAACCTAATAATAACAAATCAATATTTTTATCATCCGCTAATTGACAAATTTGTTTACCCGGTCTGCCTCCAGTTACAATACATTTAGTATTAATACCCATGCGTTTTGCTTTCATCAATGCTGGAGCTAAAATGGGGTTTTGTTCCATTTCCGCAGTGGATAAGTCTAAATCTGAACTCATATCGGGGTTAACCCTGACTAAATATAAATCTGCTTCCCGATAGTCTTTTAACATATGTAACGTTAATTCTAAGGCATATTCAGAGGATTCTGATTTATCTAAAGCTAACATTACTCGTTTAATTTTACGCACATATATATCATCTTTCACCAATAGCATGGGTCGATCGGTCAATTGAAATACATACTGGCTTACAGAATTTTCTAAGAAAGACTCAAGACGTTTTAAACCTCTCGAACCCATTAAAATAAGATCGGCGTTAATTTCTTGAGCAGTATTACAAACCGTGTCTTTAGGATCACCTTGTTTTAAAATAGTCGAAACTTTAGTAGGATCGATATGGACATTTTTCACAATATCCGAAAGCACTTTTCCGCCTTCTTCCCATTTTTCTGCTAAGGCATCTGCCGACACTTGGGGGGGAATCACATGAAGAATGGTAATTTCACTGTGTTGAAATGCGGGAATATCTAATAAGGTTTTTAACATTTCCTGAGTGTTGCCATTACCAGAATCAGCATATAAAATTTTATCTAGCATATCTTACAATTTATTTTCTATAAAAGTCTTTATCTTTAAAATACAGCGATTCGGTACAGTAAAATTTAACATTTTGTAACAACTAATGGACACTTGAAAGTTGATAGTCAACACTTTTGACCTAATTCTTTATTTTTTTTGTATTTGTATATACTATATATAGCTCAAAAAACTTTTATTTTTCGTATTTCTCCTATCTCCTGTCTCCTGACTCCTCTCTCCTACCTTCATCAAAAGACTATGAAGCAACGCCTAATTATTAAAAATGTTGCTGAAAAATCAGTAAATCATTATCATAGTTATTAATATGGCTACTACGTTGGTGACTGCCAATCAAGTTTTTTGATCTATACTTGAGTTATACGGAAACTGATAGTGTTCTAGTAGCAGTAAACCGAGCTTTTGTACTCGGAAACGAAAACAGAAACATTGGTGTCCACCCTGGTTATCCAGGTCATAAACTGAGGTAAAACGGCGTAGTGGCTTTAATAAGTTCGATCGAATTGCTCTAATGGATTTAAAAAAGTTGTGATGGGCTAGGAGAATAGATAATAGAAAGTTGTCAAGGACTGTAGAATTGAGTAAAGAAAAAAATGACTGAATCGGATATTATTGAAAAAAAGATTGAATCTCCTCCTCTCAAGACTTTAAGCAGTAAAGA
Source organism: Geminocystis herdmanii PCC 6308 (assembly GCF_000332235.1). Classification (NCBI taxonomy): domain Bacteria; kingdom Bacillati; phylum Cyanobacteriota; class Cyanophyceae; order Chroococcales; family Geminocystaceae; genus Geminocystis; species Geminocystis herdmanii. The sequence continues at coordinate 307,445 of NZ_CM001775.1, forward strand.
GCAAATTAATTTAATCAAAAAAGGTGATATTGTCATCGTTACCTTACCATCAGTTAATAAAACTGAGGTGAATCAATGGCAACGGATTATTGATGATTTTAAAATTAGGTTACAAAAAATTGATAAATCTTGGCAATTAGGCACAAAAACCCATTTACAAAGTCAGGATAGACTACTGGATACTCGTCAAATTACCGAGTTAAAAGGCATCTTAGAACAAATTGGCTTAACGTTGAGCTTGATTATTACCCGTCGCCGTCAAACGGCAGTAGCGGCTTCTAGTGCTGGTTTTTCGGTACAACAGGAAACTTTTACAGGAATTACTAACCCAGAGGATATAAGAGAGATAAATCAAGATTTAGCAGAACCATTATATCTGAAGACAACTATTCGATCGGGCGTAGAAATCTGTCATCCTAGCACTGTGATTATTTTAGGAGACGTTAACCCCGGCGCAAATATTTTAGCAGGAGGAGATATATTCATTTGGGGTAGTTTAAGGGGCATTGCCCATGCGGGATATATGGGAAATCGTCAAGCATCGATTATGGCATTAAAATTAGAAGCAACACAATTAAGAATTGCGGATTTAGTGGCAACAGTACCAGATAATACTCCTGATATGGCAGAAGTTGCTTATATTGGCAAGGAAGGTATTAAGATTCAATCAGCACAAAATTTTCACCGTCTCCATGATTTTCTTACTTCTGAAAATTACTGGGTGATGAAATAGGAAAGAAAAAATTTTCCATTCTCCATTTTCCATTCTCCATTCTCAATTATCAATGTACAATGAGTTTTGCTTAGTTATTATTTATATTTATTCCCTGAAAAATAATTTTTATGAGTAGAGTTATTGTTATTACATCTGGAAAAGGTGGGGTGGGTAAAACCACCATTACAGCTAATTTAGGTACGGCGGTGGCACAGTTAGGGAAAAAAGTCTGTTTAATCGATGCGGATTTTGGTTTAAGAAATTTGGATTTATTGTTAGGATTAGAACAAAGGGTTGTTTACACTATTATTGATGTTTTATCGGGAGAGTGTACTTTAGAAAAGGCGATCGTCAAGGATAAAAGAACTCCGGGGTTAAATTTGTTACCTGCGGCACAAAATCGCACTAAGGATGCCATTACACCAGATCAAATGAAGGATGTAATTGAACAATTAAGCCCTAATTTTGACTTTATTTTTGTGGATTGCCCTGCGGGTATTGAAATGGGATTTAGGAATGCGATCGTAGCCGCCCAAGAGGCTTTAATTGTGACAACTCCTGAAGTTGCTGCCGTTAGGGATGCCGATCGAGTAGTGGGACTGTTAGAAAGTGAGAATATGAAAAGTATTCGCCTAATCGTCAATCGTCTGCGTCCAGAAATGGTACAAGCCGATGAAATGTTAAGCGTAGAAGATATTTTAGACTTATTAGTCGTGCCTTTAATTGGTATTGTACCAGATGATAAGAGAATTATTACATCCGCTAACCGTGGTGAGCCTTTAGTAATCAGTGAACAAGAATCTCTCCCCGCTATGGCAATCAAAAATATTGCTAGAAGAATCGATGGTGTAGAAGTTCCTTATCTGGATTTAATGGCTAGTCAAGATACCCTTTTTACTCGATTAAAGCGTTTTTTCGGTTTATCCAATAAACAAAACTAAGACTAAGGTTGTTTGTGATCAATTAAGACACATCTAAGTTGATCAATAAGAGTTAAAACCGACAAAAAGTATCTACTTCAATTCTCAAATTTTTAATTATTAATTATCCCTGAATACCATAAATCAAATGTTATGTTCAAAGATATAGTCAATACGATTAGTACATGGGCTGCCCCCAAAAAAAGTCGCTATCGTGCTAAAAATAGACTAGAGTTAGTTATCGCGCACGATCGAGCTGGAGTTAACCCCGAATTAATTGATAAAATGCGCCTAGAAATATTAGAAGTCGTGAGTCGTTATTTGGATGTGGATGTAGAAGAAATGGAGTTTTCGATTCAAAGTAACGATCGAGCTACATCTTTAAGTGCTAATTTACCCATTAAAAAAGTCAAAAGGACTCCTGACACCATCTAAATAATGGAGAATGGAGAATGGAGAATGGAAAATGGAGAATGGAGAATGGAGAATGGAAAATGGAGAATGGAGAATGGAGAATGGAAAATGGAGAATGAGTTTTCAAAAAATTTAATCCTCATTTCTCATTTATAATTCATAATTCATTACTCCTTACTCCTTACTCCTTACTCCCTCTTAATTAAGCAAAAATTTGAAAATGAAACAACCCTGCTTAAATGCCGGGTTTACAAACGTTATAATCCTCATGGGAAACCACCGCTTCGGGGGCGACAAAACTGCCGTAATCCCTACAGATAAGGCGATAATTTCTCGTCACGGGAATACTAATAATAAATCGATCGTGCCGTAACCTTTTTCCCCTAAAATTGGTATAACTGGTATGATTTTGAATATTATGGATAATCTGTCTCGCTTTTAAGACGACATTTTTCGGTAAAGAGCTTAAATCAATGGGATCATTACAAAATGTCTCCTGCCAAGCATTCTTTTCTCGTCTTTTTTGCTCCCTAGCCACAAGAGATTGCTCACATCTATGGCATTCTCTACCGTAACCACTGTGACCACAAGCAAACTTTTTCTTTCTTCTCGACATGGTTTTTTCTCCTAATATGGGTTTTTATGGTGATAAGAGAATCATTCTGTCAGGGAAAATTATGTAAATCTAATTGCTGAATTTATCTGATTACAAAAAAGAGTTCGATCGAACTTACTTGTTTTAGACAAATCAAGGTCATTATTGCCATACAATTAGATTAATTCTTTATCAATTTATATCTTTGATCCTATTGTTTTGTCCATCAAAAGCTATTAATAGAATTTCAACAATTATAGATACAAATATCCCTTTAATTACCCGTTTTTTAATGATTTATGTTATATTTTTATTAAGTTTTGTAAATAAGTTAAGGAAAATTAGCTGATGAATTAGTAATTAGAAGAATGCTTATATTGAGATAATGAAATTATTAATAACTAGACTCAATGACTTTAGTTAATAAGATTAGACTTAAACTAATAATGAATATTAAAGCCCTACTTTTAGATTGATCCCCACAATCTTAGGATACAAGATCATTCTCAGAATCAACAAACTTTGTTGCGAATTATTAAGAAAAGTGCTTAACAAAAGTTAATAAAATGAGGAGAAAGGAGTTCGGAAAAAGAAGATAGAAAAATGGTGAAGATAAGACTAGGAGGAAAGAAGGGGAAGCTAAAACGCACCTATTTGGCAATATTGAACCTTTTACAGAAAGTGATTTAGAGTATAAAAAAGGAAGATTAAATGCGTCTTAGCTTATCTCGACTACCCTCGATAACCAGAGGGTAGAAAATTGTTAAAATAGATAAAAAAATCTTAATTAAATTTAGTAAATAAGTTTAAAAATTAATTTAATTAATTGATTTACCTTTAGAAAAACTAACTTAAAATCTCAAATATTTATTATGAATAATTTAATCATTTTTTGGCATCGTAAAGATTTGAGAATTACTGATAATCTCGGCTTATTTTCTGCTAGGAAAAAAAACAATAAAATTATCGGAATATTTTGTCTTGATCCTGCTATTTTAAAAGGTGATGATATAGCCCCAGCAAGGGTAAAATATTTATTGGAATGTTTGGAAGAATTGCAAAAAAATTATCAAAAATTAGGGAGTGATTTACTAATTTTTCATGATTCTCCTCTGAATATTATCCCTTCTTTAGCAGAAGCATTAAAAGCAGAAGCAGTTTATTGGAATCTTGATGTTGAGCCTTTTTCACGACAACGGGATAAGACGATCGAACTTGCATTACAAACAAAGGGTATCAGAATTGAGACATTTTGGGATCAATTATTGCATCCCCCTGAGACAATTCTTTCTAAGTCTAATACTCCCTATACGGTTTATACTCCTTTTTGGAATAATTGGTCACAACAGGAAAAATTAAAACCCCTCCCCCCTATTCAAGATTTATCGAGTTTGACGGAGGAAGAATATACCGTTAGTAAAAAATTGGGGTTAATTCCTTTACCCTCTTTGAAGGATTTAGGTTTTATTTGGGATAATGAATTGTTGCTTTCCGGGGGAGAAACTCCTGCACAGGAAAGATTAGAGTATTTTTGTCGTTATTTGTTATGTGATTATAATGAGCAGAGAAATTATCCTGCGATGGATGGCACATCTCAATTAAGCGCAGCAATAAAATTTGGTTCGATCGCACCGAGAACTTTATGGCAAAATACAGTAGAGGAGTTAGAAAATACCCAAAGTGACGAAGCCAGAGAGAATATCATTACATGGCAAAAGGAGTTAGCATGGCGGGAATTTTATCAACACTGTCTCTATTTTTTCCCTGCATTGGCGGAGGGTGCGTATCGACAACAATTTAAAAACTTTCCTTGGCAAAATGACGAGAAATTATTTCAAGCATGGTGTGAAGGCAAAACAGGTTATCCCATTGTGGATGCGTCTATGAGACAGTTAAACGAAACGGGATGGATGCACAATCGTTGTCGCATGATAGTTGCCAGTTTCTTAACCAAAGACTTGATTATTGATTGGCGTTGGGGGGAGAAATACTTTATGCAGAAACTCTATGATGGTGACTTAGCCTCTAATAATGGCGGTTGGCAATGGAGTGCCTCCAGTGGTATGGATGCCAAGCCGTTACGGATTTTTAACCCTGCTTCTCAAGCCCAAAAATTTGACAATGAAGGGGAGTATATTCGCCGATGGTTGCCCGAAATTAGTCATCTTGATACGGCAGAATTAGTCACGGGCAAAATATCCCCTATTCTAGCTCAAAGTTGTGATTATCCCAGTCCCATTGTAGATCATAGTCAACAACAAAGACTATTTAAACAAATTTATAGCAGTTTAAAGTAATGTCGTAATGTAGGTTGGGTTAGCGTTAGCGTTAGCGTAACCCAACAAAACTTGATTTAGGGGATGATGAAAACTAGACAGGAGGACAAGTGGACAAGTGGACAGGGAGAAAAATTCTCAATATTTGATGTACTTTTGAGAGAATTTTATTCATTCACCAGAAATACAATCTGCCTGTCTGCCTGTCTGCCTGTCTGCCTGTCTTCCTGTCTTCCAAGTCAGCCCCCACCTATTTTTATATCGAACTGAGGTAATTTTGAGGGAAATATAAAATCTATAATTCTAATTGAATTTCTTTAATAATTTGTTCTCTTTCTGACTCAGAAGAAATATGCTTACTTAAAACTTTTAGAGTAGAGTTCATTAATTTTTGAGCAAATTTTTGACTAATTTCTTCCCTTAAATTTTTGCCTATATAAAATCTGATTAAAGCCTCCAAAGACATATCTTTTTCTTGAGCTATTTCTTCTAATTGTTTAAGGGTATCTGAAGGAATTTTAATAGATATTATTTCCTCAGAACGAGGCTTGATTGTTAAAGTATAATCTTTATGATTGTTCATATAATTTTTGTTCATAACGAGTAGCAAGACGGGCGGAAATAATACGATTTCTTTGATTTTTTTCCATAAAAATGACTAATAAAAGACGATATTTTAAAGAGTAACCGAGAATAAATTCTCTTTGCTCATTGTTTCTAGTAGCATCTCCTGTTTGATAAAATGGATCTAAAAAAACCTCTACAGCTTCTTCAAATGTGACTCCATGTTTAATAACATTACTATCAGCTTTATTACTATCCCATTCAAACTCTATTCCTTGTAAATTATAAACAATATTCATTAGTTTTTATCTGAGCTTGAGCTAAAATAAACTTAATTGCCCTTCTCCTTTCAATTTCCAATGGTTTTCTCCTACCCTCTCCGCAATGTCTTCTAACACTGTTAAAATAGTTTGATTTTCGGGAGTTGTACCATTTTTTAATAAGGGTAAAATATTCAAGACAATTTCATCAAAAGTGCTGGTTTTATTTTCTCTTTCCATCCTTCTTAAATAACTGATTAAATAGTATTTAATTCTTAGTTTTACGTCTATGTGAGACTTAAACTTAGTATCTTTTTTAATAGTAAATAATTCGCTATTTTCATCATAGTCAAAGTTGTCTAATAATATCGGAGTTAAATCTGAATATTCTTTCTTCAATAAATCTAAAAACCCCAATTCTAAGCCTTTTATAATCAATTCATCATTAATTTGCTCAAGGGTAGCCCCATCATTTTTAGCAATTACACCCTCGATCGTCTGGATAACAATTTCTGCTATATCCATTCCCAAATTAGCCTTTAAAATAGTTCGAGGAGTACGAACTTTACAAAAATTTATGATTAATTGTCCAGATAAGACGGTAAAGGGATTTTGACGTTTTTTGAAGCTAGTTTGTCCATTTTTTTGAGCAACTGCGCCCTTATATTCAAAACCGCAACTTTCAGCAGTATCGATGATGAGATGCCAAAATTCGGGGTCTTTATGAGCGAATACAAACGACAACCATCGATCGAACTTTAAAACTCGATACATTTCCTTGATACTTTGGGCGATTAATTCGTTATATTCATCCTTAGATTTGTGGTTTTCTCCTCCTTCAATTGCCTCTAAATTATAGTCATTTTCAGTGACTTCTAAATCTAGCCAACCATTCCACATAGTCGATAAATCTAGGTAGGGAATTTTTTTGCCGTAGGGTGGATCAGTGTAAATATAATCTATACTTTCATTAGGTATAAAACTTAAATCTGTCGCCGATGCTTTGAGAATTTGAGCGTTAGAAATGGTGTTTTCATTAATATTATATTCCATCTCTTTTTTAGCAGAAATTACTTTTTTATACTTAGTTTCATAAATTTTTAATAAAGGCATTTCACCCGGTGATGGTGCTATTCTATAACGATAATATCTAAAAATAGAACTGTCTCCTCCTCCTTCAGTTTTTGTATAATGAAACGTTAAATTATATTTATTTACTGTGCTAGAAAAAGCCAACATTAAAGAGTTTCTAATATTTTTATTTTTCTCTTTATTAATGAGATGTTTTAAGAAAGCTAATTGAGCTAATTGTTTATCACTAAATAATTTTTCGATAGTATCCACATCCGAACCTTTAGGCAGTTTTAAACCCTGCGGATAAGGATATTTTAGCAAGGCTTTTTTGATTTCATCTTCGGTAATAGGTTCATGTTTTTGATAAGCTGATTTTACCCTTTCAAATGCCTTGTTTAAGTCATCAAAATTTACAGGAGAAATGAGGGAATTAACGAGAAAAATAGCAAGGGGATTAATGTCAATACTGATGGCTTTTCTATTATTCATTAAAGCCTCAATGGCAGTGACACCACTACCTCCAAAGGGATCAAGAATAGTATCATTAGGTTGACTAAAATTTTTAATATATTCAGCCACCACATTCCACACTTGTTTAGTGAAATAACCATGCACCCCAAAATGTCTTTTTGCCGCTTGTTTTTTCGGGATAATTTCAGCTAATAAAGGGCGATTTAAGTAGTCAAATGATCCCCCCCAGCCCCCCTTAATAAGGGGGGAGTTAGACGAAAAATTATCCTTAATAAGGAGGAAGTTAGACGAGAAAGTCCCCTTTTCTAAGGGGGATTTAGGGGGATCATTTATTGGGGATTTAGGGGGATGATCATAACTAAAACCCTTCCCAAATTGAAAACTATTTAAGGACAAAAATTTACTTAAACGATCGAAATAATGAGAAAATTCATCAAGAGAAAAGAATAAAATAGGGGTATCAGTAGCAGTAGTTTTAAACAAACTAAACTCGACACCATTACAGAGGGCAAAATAATTACTTCTCACTTCAGGATGACTAGCATAACAATAAACTTGCTCAATATGATCACCATTTTTAATATTCTCATTAGGGGCTTTTGCATCCAATACCCAAGCATAATTATTTTCAATTTTTAAGAGATAATCAGGTATTAAATTAATTTTGCGTTTTTTACTGCCAATTTTAAGGAAAGGATGCTGTAAAGTTTTACTGCGAATAATATTATTTTCGGTATAACCTAATGAATTTAGTAGGGGTAAAATAATCACTTCTCTAACGCTATCTTCTTTAAAGTCTGGATTATTTTTGATAGTATTAAAATTAATTTCTGAGAAAATATTTAGCATTTTTTGGAGACAAAATAATAGGATTTTCGGCTAAAGCCTCTACTACAAGCCTATAAGAATTTTCCTATTATGTGATAATTTGTAATATTTTTTAACAAAAAAGAAGGTTTCGTAGATTGCTTCGTTACCTAACAATGACAAAAAGACGATCGAACAATGAAAAAATTATGCTATGATGTTAACAAAATTTAATAAAACTTCATATTTGACAACTAAAGTTATGACACAATCTCAACCCTCCAAAACTCCTAACATTGATGAGCCTAAATTCGGTTTTAATAGCTATGCTGAAAAGTTAAATGGTAGAGCCGCCATGATAGGCTTTATTATTACTCTTTCGATCGAATTTTTTACCAAACAAGGTTTATTAAGCTGGTTAGGTTTACAATAGACATAGTAAAACAGGCATCTTGCCTGTATTTCTACCAGATGGTAAGGTGGCTATATCTACCTTCATCTCGTTTAATTTCTCATTTTGGGTAATCATTCGATTACTCAGTTGCATGATTAATTCTTTTACCTGTTATATAAAACTTACGTCATAGTTACCTATGACGTTTACTTCTTGCTTCTACCAGTCAAGTCGGCTTGATACTGTCCACAAGCGTTGATTCGGGTGTAACCCACCCTACTTTTATTATTCTAATTAATTGATTAATCTTGAATAATAACTAATTTTTTATTTAATTTAATCTTTAAATTAAATAGTTTTAACAGTCTTGGTTATCGACTTCATTAAAAGCTAACATATTTTAAAAAAATGTCAACCTTTATCCCGTGAGTAGGTATAAAAAACTATAATAAATTATTAGTTAACAGTTAAAAGCTCTTTTAAATCGTTTTCTGTTACAGTACTCATATTAGAATTTCTTTAAGTTATAAAAATGATCAAGGAGTAGTTGAGTGCTATTCTTTTTTGTTTTATTCTAGCCTTTTTTTGAAAAAAAATGATATTGAAATAAAAGTAGTTGATTATTCAAGAAAATTTTAAGTTAGAAAAAGAACTTTAAATAAACTTAAAAATAATTTGTATAAAATCCTTAACTTAATAGTCTAAATAATTAGAAAAAATTATGACTACTGTATTAAATATTCAGTCAATTACGGCTTTAAATAGACAACAATTTTATCAACTTTGTCTCAATAATCCAGAATTATCCTTAGAAAGAAATCCTCAAGGAGAGTTAATTATTATATCCCCCGTTGGTGGTATAAGTGGCAGAAAAGAATCTGACTTAAATTTTAAAATTAGTCTTTGGAATGAAGAAAAAAAATTAGGCATTGTGTTTAGTTCATCGACTATATTTAGTTTACCAAATGGGGGCGATAGAAGTCCAGATGTGGCTTGGGTATCTTTAGAAAAATGGGAAACATTAAGCGAAAAAGAAAAGGAAGGATTCCCCCCTATTTGCCCTGATTTTGTCATAGAATTAAGATCAAAAAGTGATAGACTTAAACCGTTACAAGAAAAAATGAGAGAGTATTTAGACTCAGGATTAAAGTTAGGATGGTTAATTAATCCACAGGATAAAACCGTAGAAATTTATCGTCCAAATCAAGTGGTTGAAGTAGTAAAAATGCCCGTTAATTTATCAGGAGAAAATGTTTTATTAGGCTTAGAAATAACTTTAGATTACTAACTAAATAATTAGAAAAAAATTATGACTACTGTATTAAATCTTCAGTCAATTACTGCTTTAAATAGACAACAATTTTATCAACTTTGTCTCAATAATCCCGAATTATCATTAGAAAGAAATCCTCAAGGAGAATTAATTATTATGTCCCCCGTTGGTGGTATAAGTGGAAAAAAAGAAGCTAATTTAATTGGTGATTTAATTGTTTGGAATCGTCAAAAAAAACTAGGAGAGGTTTTTAGCTCATCGACTATATTTAGTTTACCAAATGGGGGCGATCGAAGTCCAGATGTGGCTTGGGTATCTTTAGAAAAATGGGAAACATTGAGCGAAAAAGAAAAGGAAGGATTCCCCCCTATTTGCCCTGATTTTGTCATAGAATTAAGATCAAAAAGCGATAGACTTAAACCGTTACAGGAAAAAATGAAGGAGTATTTAGACTCAGGATTAAAGTTAGGATGGTTAATTAATCCACAGGATAAAACCGTAGAAATTTATCGTCCAAATCAAGCTGTAGAAGTATTGAAAATGCCCGTTAATTTATCAGGAGAAAATGTTTTATTAGACTTAGAAATAACTTTAGATTACTAACTAAATAATTAGAAAAAAATTATGACTACTGTATTAAATCTTCAGTCAATTACTGCTTTAAATAGACAACAATTTTATCAACTTTGTCTCAATAATCCAGAATTATCATTAGAAAGAAATCCTCAAGGAGAATTAATTATTATGTCCCCCGTTGGTGCTGAAAGTGGCGAAAAAGAAGCTAATTTAATCACAGATATTAATAACTGGAATCGTCAAAAAAAACTAGGGAAAGTATTTAGTTCATCGACTATATTTAGTTTACCAAATGGGGGCGATCGAAGTCCAGATGTGGCTTGGGTATCTTTAGAAAAATGGGAAACATTAAGCGAAAAAGAAAAGGAAGGATTCCCCCCTATTTGCCCTGATTTTGTCATAGAATTAAGATCAAAAAGTGATAGACTTAAACCGTTACAAGAAAAAATGAAGGAGTATTTAGACTCAGGATTAAAGTTAGGATGGTTAATTAATCCACAGGATAAAACCGTAGAAATTTATCGTCCAAATCAAGTGGTTGAAGTAGTAAAAATGCCCGTTAATTTATCAGGAGAAAATGTTTTATTAGGCTTAGAAATAACTTTAGATTACTAACTTTTTAAATATTTTAAATATTGTCAGATGACAAAAAAATTATTTTAAGGCTTTGGTAAAATCCACGATTTCTAACCACATTTGATCTACACAATCACCTAGAGTATGATCACTGTTAAACTCTTTTAAGATAACTTGAGGACGATTTTGGGCATATTCTCGACTAACTTCAATAGGAATAGTAGCATCTTCTGTGCCATGAAAAATTAAAGTGGGAATATCATGATTTACGATCGAATCATCATAAGTTATTAAGTCTTTCCAAAAATGATAACTCAATAATAATTCTTTATTTTCGCCATGATGATAAACAGAAATAAAACCTTTTTCTTGCCATTGTTTTAAGGTTTCTTCTGTCAACTTTGGTAGCCAACTTTTAGCAAAGTTTAAGGCTGGTGCAATTAACACTAAAGCCTTGATTCTATCAGTATATTTATAGCCTATCCAATTAGCAGTTAATCCGCCAAAACTCGAACCGATTAAGATAAATTGTTGATGAGGGTTATCTTCAATAATCTGACTAACTTGATTAATTTGACGAGTAAGACTAAGATTCACAAAATCTGGTTGATTAAAGTCGAGAATATTTAAGGTAATACCTATTTCTTGGTATTTTTGGTTAAAATATACCGCTTTATAAGATTTTGGGCTTGAGGTAAAACCATGTAAGTAAAGATATTGATAATTTTGTGTGGGTTGATTCATGAAATAAAAAAAACAGGAGAAGAAATAAATAGTTCTGGGCTTTTTGATGATAACATGACATTTTGAGATTGCTTCGTTACCCCCCAATGACTATTTACTTAACTTGACTTTCTCAATTTTCAATTTTCAATTCTTTTCGTTGTATATTTGATTAGAATCAAGAATTTTACTATTCTTATTAAGACATCTCGATCGAATAGGTAAATATATCATGTCAAATCAAATTCAGTGGGTTAATGGTTTATCAACTAATGCGTCTTTAGAAAAAGCCATTGATGAAGTGGTGACAAAAATTAAATCTAAATTAACCACTAATCCCGATATAGGTATTGTCTTTATTTCTTCCGCTTTTGCTAGTGATTATCCTCGACTGATGCCCATTTTATTAGAGAAACTTCCGTTACCTTGTGTTATTGGTTGTGGAGGAGGAGGCATTGTCGGCATGAAAAATGATTATCAACCGAAAGAAGTAGAAGGATACCCCGCTTTGAGTTTGACAGTAGCTAGTTTGCCTGATGTGGAAATAAATCCTTTTTATGTGACTTCTCAAGATTTGCCTGATTTGGATAGCGCACCAAATGAATGGTGGCAGATGATTGGGGTAAGTATGGAAAAGCAACCTAATTTTATTCTATTATCGGATTCTTTCTCTACCAAAATCAATGAGTTATTAGAAGGTTTAGATTTTGCCTATCCGAATACCATTAAGTTAGGAGGGTTAGCTAGTGCTAGTACAATGGGAGTCGGTAGTGGTTTATTCTATTTTGATGGGGAAGATTCCGATGAATATTTCTTCTCTCAAGGTACTGTAGGAGTCGCCCTTAGTGGTAATATAAAAGTAGATTCGATCGTAGCGCAAGGTTGTCGCCCCATTGGAGATATTTTTCAAGTCACCCAAGGAGAAAGAAATATTATTGTGGAAATGACAGACAATGCAGGTAATACCGATAACCCCTTAAAATTATTAAGACAACTAATAGCACAACTTAGCCCTGAAGATCAAGAATTAGCACAATATGCTCTTTTTATTGGCATCGTGGGCGATGAATTTAAGTTACAACTCAAACCGGGGGATTTTCTCATTCGTAATCTTGTCGGTGTTGATCCTAAATACGGTGCGATCGCAGTAGGTGACAAAATTAGAACAGGGCAAAGAGTACGTTTTCACCTCAGAGATGCTAAGGCTTCCGCCGATGATTTAGAAACCCTATTAACTAATTATTGTAACGAAAAATCTGATACTGCTTCTTCCGTGGGTGCGTTGATGTTTTCCTGCATGGGTAGAGGTGAGGGTTTATACGGTAAACCGAATTTCGATTCTCAGTTATTCCTTGACTATGTCACAGATATTCCCGTAGCTGGTTTTTTCTGTAATGGGGAAATTGGGCAAGTAGGAGGCACTACTTTCTTACATGGATATACTTCGGTTTTTGGTATCTTCTCTCAAGTATCATAACCTGAGTATAATTTTAACCCTCTTTTTAGCAATTTTTGATACCTAAAACTATTGTAGAGATGTAAAATTTTACGTCTCTACCGAAATTATGGGAGATGTTTATTATTTCTCCTGTCTCCTGTTATTATTTCTCCTGTCTCCTGTCTCCTATCTCCTCTTTCCTAACTCCCTAATCGATAGACTTTTTCACATCTTCCTAATTATTAACTATGGATTTATTACGATCGCTCCCCATTGGATTATACTTAGAGAAACCCTTAACATGGTTACATAAACTCGATCCGAGAGTTAAATTAGCATGGTTGATGAGTTTAATTCTGTCTCCTTTATTGGCTAATCCCTATTGGCGTATTTTTTTAGTCTTATTTTTAATCGTCATTACTGGTTTAGCTTTCATTCCTTGGCGAGTGCAAAAAAAACAACTAAGTTGGTTACTGTTTTTCTCAACTCTCATTTTCATCCTCACATCATTTTCACCCGATGGCTTTAATCTTACCTATCAACCAAGATTACCTAGTAGTGATATTTCTATTAGTCAACCTACCAATTATCAATATATAATTTATCAGATAGGAAACTTTAAAGTTACTCGTCGCTCGTTAGATTTAGCTATTAGAGTTAGTACTTTATTTTTTACTCTAATTTATAGCAGTAATTTATATTTATTAACCACCGCATCAGAGCAAATTACCGCAGGAATTGAAGAATTATTATCCCCTTTAAGAAGGTTTAAATTGCCCATAACCGAAATAGTTTTAACCTTAACTTTAGCTTTAAGATTTATTCCCTTAGTCTTAGAAGAAATCCAAAATTTAATTCGATCGATCAGCACCAGAGCGATACAATGGAAAAAATTAGGGATTAAAAAAAGTTTGCAAATTTGGGTAATTGTCGCCGAAAGACTATTAGAAAATATACTTTTAAGGGCAGAACAAATTTCGATCGCAATGGAAGTACGAGGATTTACAACACCTAACGAACATCAAGTACAATGGCATCAATTAAAACTTAGTATTTATGATTTTTTAGCTTTATTATCTCTCATTTTATTCTGGTTTGCACGAATTTTCATCGGCAGTTAATAATTATTTATAAATAAACTAAGTCTTCAGGTAATTCCGATAACTTAAAAATAGCATCTTCTTGAATAATAATATCTCGAAAAAGTTTTTTAGTTTGAGCAGGTAAAACTAAGACTTTTTCTGATTTTACCACAGAATATTTAAAACCTTCTAACTCTTGATTTGTCTCTAAATAACTCACCAGACGGCGAAACAATTTAGGTAAAATAACAATTTCTTTTTCCTCATCAAATAAATCCCAAACATGGAAACCTTTATTGGTTGAATCACTTTTCCAAACCCCTAAATTATTTTTTCTGGCATGATTAACTGCTACCGTCATTTTTTTTCTTAAAGTAGGTGCTAAACCACGATAATAAGTCGGATAAGATTCCCCATATAACAAACTTTGATAATTGATAGATTGAAAAAATAATTCCAGAGGCAAAAAGAAAATTTCCCCATCTTTAACATCTATATTTCCTTTAAAAACAAACCCTAAAGGGCGCCCATGTTGATCTGTTTTTTTTGCTAAAATAAAACCTTGAATATTATCTTCAGCTTTAATAATAATATTTTGCTCTTGATTCCATTTTACTCCATCAATTTCGAGATATTTTAACAAGAAATTGGCGGCACTTAAAGCCCATTTTACACTTTGTTTACACTGAAGAAAATGAGTCTCTAAGCTATCCATACCAATCAACCGAATTTGTACATGATTAAATTCATTTAATTGAGGTGGAATACCGATTAATTTTGACCAATTTTCAGGGTTATTAGCTTTAAAGCGAATGGAATCACCATCAGGAGAATAACCCAAGGCGTGAAAAGTGCCTTTGATTAAGGTAAAAGACATTGTTTGATCCAATACTTAATAATGTTTCCTAATTATACTTGGATTTGGATAAATCTGATCTTTTATTTGTTAACACAAACCGACATATTCTTCTCATCTACAATATTATTTCCTTACCATTAATATTCTTAAAAATATCAAATTTTTTCTAAAAATACTTGTCAAATCAAAATTTTATTGTTATAATATAAACATAAAATAAAGCCACTTTTCTTGATCCTTAGCGGTCGGGGAGGGTGGCTTTTGCTTATTTTTAGGAAGGATAATTGCTAGGGAATAAGGCATGGTTAAAGGTGTTCATTTTTTCCTCTTGAGAAAAGGTATAATAATCCTGCAATAGTTGAGAAACTAATTGATGTTTAATCCGCATCAAAACTCCTTTTAATAAACTATTTCCAGTAGTCTGTAAAATAGATTTTGGTGTAAACCATAGAGGGGGGGGTAAATCCACTTTTACTGTCAAATTAGCTTTGCCTTGTAAGTAAGTTTTTCCATCTCTTTCTATGGCTGTTAATTTACCTTTTAAGTTGAGAGAAAATCTTTGATTTATATAGTCAATTCCTTTGATTTCGCAAGATTCAGATTGCAAATAGACATTTCCACTTGCACCAGTCCAAACTTTTAAAATAACCGTGGGTTGAAAGTGATATATCTCTAAAAAGTTAATTGGTTTCATCTGCAGTTGATAACGATCGAAACCTAAAACTTTCATTAACCTTTCATTGGCGATGGTTTTGACAAGACGAAAGGGTTGTCGAAGGTAATGTTGAATGGGGATAGTTTGTTGTTTGACTTCCAAATCAACGGTTTCCTGTGCCTGAAAATAAATTTCGGTATTGCTAAACAATGATTCCAACTCCTTACTAAAAGGATAAATTAATTGTCTATTGTACGCTAGAATTAGCCTCAATCTCCATTCAAAAAAGTGAACATAAGAGAGGAGACTAACCTAAAGACAGCAAAAAGCACCCCCTAAGTTAATAGAGAGTGCTTCTTGTTTGTTTATTTAATTTTACTAACCTTTAGAGATTAACCGTTGATTACGGGTGCAGATACTGCATCAGCAGAGGCTAAGTCTAAGGGGAAGTTGTGAGCATTACGTTCGTGCATTACTTCGATACCGATGTTAGCACGGTTTAATACGTCTGCCCAAGTTCCAATTACATGACCTTGGCTATCTAAGATAGATTGGTTGAAGTTGAAACCATTTAAGTTGAAAGCCATGGTTGATACACCCATTGCGGTGAACCAAATACCGATGACAGGCCATGCACCTAAGAAGAAGTGTAACGCGCGGCTATTGTTGAAGGAAGCATATTGGAAAATTAAGCGACCGAAATAACCGTGAGCTGCTACGATGTTGTAGGTTTCTTCTTCTTGACCGAATTTGTAACCATAGTTTTGAGACTCGGTTTCGGTGGTTTCACGAACTAAAGAAGAAGTTACGAGAGAACCGTGCATTGCGGAGAATAAAGAACCACCAAACACACCTGCTACTCCTAACATATGGAAGGGGTGCATTAAAATGTTGTGTTCTGCTTGGAATACTAACATGAAGTTGAATGTTCCAGAGATTCCTAAAGGCATAGCATCAGAGAAAGAACCTTGACCGATGGGGTAGATTAAGAATACAGCAGTTGCAGCAGATACAGGTGCAGAGTAAGCAACACAGATCCAAGGGCGCATTCCTAAGCGGAAAGATAATTCCCACTGACGACCCATGTAGCAGAAGATTCCGATTAAGAAGTGGAATACTACTAATTGGTAAGGACCACCGTTGTATAACCATTCATCTAAGGAAGCTGCTTCCCAAATGGGGTAGAAGTGTAAACCGATAGCGTTCGAGGAAGGAACAACTGCACCAGAGATGATGTTGTTTCCGTATAACAAAGAACCAGCTACAGGCTCACGAATACCGTCAATGTCCACGGGAGGAGCTGCGATGAAAGCGATAATAAAACAAGTGGTGGCAGTTAAGAGGGTAGGGATCATTAAAGTACCGAACCAACCTACATATAAGCGGTTGTTGGTAGAAGTGATCCACTGACAAAACTGCTCCCATGCGGAAGACTGTTGTTGCTGTAAAGTGGTAGTCATCTTTTTATGATTTCTTTATGTGTGTATAATATTTTCGAGGTACGATTAGGCGATTGCTCACCTATTAATAATTATAATTGGGATATAAAGTTTTGTCAAGTTTTTTTCAGTTTTGTTTTTAAAGTTATTTTAATGCTGAAACTTCTTGACTTACTCGCAATCCGCTAAGATAAGCACCATGTACGGTGGCAGGATAATCTAAGGAAGTTGCTTCCCCTGCGAAAAAAATTTGTTGATTGATAGGTTTAGCTAATTCTCGACGATGGTTCGGTGTTGAATTAGTGGCATAATAAGAGTAAGAACCATAGGTAAAAGTATCTTGACTCCAGCGAGTTAACTGATAATCTATTGGTTGGGGGATAGAATTACCAAAAATTTGTCGTAAATTTTTCATGGCATCGGTGACGATTTTTTCATCACTCCATGACTCTATTTCTCTCCCGAATTTTCCTGCATTAAACCCTAATAATATCGGCTTTTTCAGTGGCAATTCAAGATTTACCCATTGACTCCATTGCCCTTTTTGATGGGAAATTTTGCCAATCCAATCATAATTTTTTTCCCAAAATTGATGAGGAAAACGGAGATATAATTTATTTAAAACTCCCATACCTAATTGATTAATTGCCTTTAATTTTTCTTTTGGTAAAGGCGGAGAAAATTTAACTATATTTTTCTGTAAAACTCCTAATGGTAGAGTTACTATTACTATATCTCCTCGAAAATTACCTTGATTAGTCAGAATATTAATTCCTTGATTGTTAGATTCGATCGACTCTACTTGATGATTAAGTTTAATATCTAATCCTGTGGCTAAATAGTCACTAATCAGATTATAACCTTTAACAAATAGTAAATCATTTCCATCAAATTCTTTGGTTTCATCAAAATAGAAAGCTGAAAGTTGAGATATATCTTCGGCGTATTCTTGTTCGATAATCGAGTTAAATAAATACTCAAAATTAGCTCGATCAAAATCGGATAATTGATGCCAATTTAATTCTTTTTCTACGGCTTTTTGTAAAGAAATATCGTCATTATAATTATCTTGAATTGTGCTAATAATCGTTTCTAATTTTGTCGTTAATTTTTCTAAATTTTCTTCTTGTTTATCAGTAATTATCTTACCATTAAGATCATAAATAATCGAGCTTTCACTCTTAGTAGGAAAAACTTGAGCATTAATAGAATTAGCTAATTTGGCTATAGGATTACCTTCTTTTCCATGAATCCAAGAAGCCCCCATATCCACAAAAGCATCATTCCATTTTTTACTTGTCCATAAACGTCCACCTATACGATTTCTACCCTCTAATAAAAGCACATCGAAACCTTGATTTTGTAAAGTTTTACCTGCACTTAATCCGGCTATTCCTGCACCGATAATAATAATTTTCTGTTTAGATTTATTGCTAGAATTTTTTTGATTATCAGCTAAGTTTTTAGATGCAAAAATATGAGCAAATATGACACTAGATACTATTAGAAAAAAACGACGATTAATCATGAATAATGAACAATTAACAGTGTACAATTGAGAGGTGTCAGGTGTCAGGTTTTATTTAACTCTCCCTACTCCCTACTCCCTACTCTCTACTCTCTACTCCCTACTCCCTACTGAATTTAACCTAATCGCCATGCTAGAATGTTTTACATTACTTAACAAAAATCGAGATTACCTTAGAGGCAACGCAGATGAAACGCATCGTATTAATAACAGGATTTGAGACTTTTAATAGTAGTTTATACCGTCAATCAGCTTCGATCGCAACATCTCGCTGTGAAGGTTTAGAAGTTATCGTTTTCACCGATGGGGATATTAATACTCAAAGAGAAAAAGTGGAATCTGCGTTACAAACTGCTGATGTTTTCTTTGCTAGTCTTATTTTCGACTATGATCAAGTAATGTGGTTAAGGGAAAAAGTTGCTCATATTCCCATTCGTTTGGTTTTCGAGTCGGCTTTAGAGTTGATGAGTTTAACCCAGATAGGCAAGTTTTCGATCGGTGATAAGCCTAAAGGGATGCCTAAACCTGTACAATTCATCTTGAGTAAGTTTACCAATAGCAAAGAAGAAGATAAACTTGCAGGATATATCAGCTTCTTAAAAACAGGGCCTAAATTATTAAAGTACATTCCTGTCAAAAAAGTCCAAGATTTACGCAACTGGTTGATTATTTACGGTTATTGGAATGCAGGGGGCGTT
Source organism: Geminocystis herdmanii PCC 6308 (assembly GCF_000332235.1). Classification (NCBI taxonomy): domain Bacteria; kingdom Bacillati; phylum Cyanobacteriota; class Cyanophyceae; order Chroococcales; family Geminocystaceae; genus Geminocystis; species Geminocystis herdmanii. The sequence goes on from NZ_CM001775.1 coordinate 326,782, forward strand.
GATAATGTTGCCTCTATGTGTTGGTTTATTGCAGAAAATTATCTCGGTTTAAAGGTATCGGAAATTCCTCCTGTTATGGAAACTCCTAATATGGGGTTATTACATCCTGACTATGATGGTTATTTTACCTCTCCCCGTGAGTATTTGACTTGGTATCAAAAGAGATTAGATGATGATAAGACAGGAAGACAGGCAGACAGGAAGACAGGCAGACAGGAAGACAGGAAGACAGGCAGACAGGAAGACAGGCAGACAGGAAGAAAGGAAGAAAATATTAATGATGAAAGAGGGTTAATGCCATTAACCCCTACAAGCAACCATCAATTGCCAACAGTGGGGGTTTTGTTATATCGTAAGCACGTTATCAGTAAACTACCTTATATTCCTCAACTGATTCGTTATTTTGAAGAAGCAGGATTGATTCCCCTTCCCATTTTCATCAATGGAGTAGAAGGTCATGTTGCTGTAAGAGATTGGATGACAACGGATTATGAACAAGAAAAACGTAGTCAGGGTATTAATGAAACTCTCTCTTTATCAAAAGATGCTGTAAAAGTAGATGCGGTTATCTCTACCATCGGTTTTCCTTTGGTGGGTGGTCCAGCTGGTAGTATGGAAGCTGGAAGACAGGTAGAAGTGGCTAAACGTATTTTAACGGCAAAAAATATTCCCTACATTGTCGCTGCGCCTCTATTAATACAAGATATTCATTCATGGGTAAGAAAGGGGATCGGTGGTTTGCAAAGTGTGGTATTATACGCTTTACCTGAGCTAGATGGTTCGATCGACACTATCCCATTGGGTGGTTTAGTGGGAGAAGATATATACCTTATTCCTGAGAGGGTTAAGCGTCTCACTGGTAGAGTTAATAACTGGATTAAGTTAAGACGAAAGGAAAAGTTCGATCGAAAAGTTGCTATTATTTTATATGGTTTCCCCCCCGGATACGGTGCAACCGGCACAGCAGCCTTATTGAATGTGCCTAAATCTCTGCAAAAATTACTAACAGCATTGAAGGAAGAAGGTTATAACGTTGACAACATCCCCGAAGACGGCGAGGAAATTCTTAAACAAGTCAAAACCGCCGATGATTTTATTTCATACTCTGCCCCTAAATCCCCAAAATTGGGGACTTTTTCACCCTCAAACTTGAACAAAGAAGGGCAAATTTCACCCCCAAACTTGGGGGAAGGGGGGCAAAATGGTGGCAAAAACACAGTTGATGTGAAGACGCTCGATCGATGGTTAGGGTATATACTAATCAATAAGATACAAAAACAATGGGGAAATCTCACTCAAACAGGCATAAAAACCATCGGTGATAAATTCCAAATCGGCGGTATTCAACTCGGTAACGTCTGGATTGGAGTACAACCTCCTCTCGGTATAGCGGGTGATCCCATGCGACTCATGTTTGAGAAGGATTTAACCCCCCATCCCCAATACACCGCCTTTTATAAATGGTTGCAAAATGACTTTCAAGCCGATGCGATTATCCACTTCGGAATGCACGGCACAGTGGAATGGTTGCCCGGTAATCCTCTTGGTAATACGGGTTATTCGTGGTCAGATGTACTATTGGGCGATATTCCTAACCTCTACATTTACGCCGCCAATAATCCCTCCGAATCCATGTTGGCAAAAAGAAGGGGTTATGGTGTGATTATCTCTCATAACGTGCCTCCTTACGGTAGGGCAGGGTTATATAAAGAGTTAATGGCATTAAAAGAGTTAATTAACGAGTATCGAGAAGATACAGAGAAAAATCAGCTATTAAAAGGGGATATTATCCAGAAAATAGTCGATAGTGGCTTATATAAAGATTGCAAATTTACCGAAGGGGAAAAACTAGGTATCGAATTTACTGCTGACAATGCCAAATTATTTAGTAAACAAGCCCTTAACGATTATTTTGTGCAAATTTACGACTATTTGCAAATTGTTGAGCAAAGATTATTTTCCTCGGGTTTACACATCTTAGGAGAAAAACCCAATCCAGAGCAACTGCAATCTTACCTTGAGGCTTATTTTAATGATACTTATAGTCAACAAAACTTCGCCCAAGAGTTAAATAATAGTGACTTATTCGCCAGAGTTGAGAAAAAAGCCGAAAAAGAGGAAGAATTGAAACAACGTTTTGCGCAACAACAGTTAATCAGTGACTTGTTAATGCAAACGGAAGACGAATTAACTAATTTACTACGAGGCTTAAACGGTGAATATATCCCTCCTGCGCCCGGCGGTGATTTACTCAGAGATGGTGCTGGAGTATTACCTACAGGTCGTAACATCCACGCATTAGACCCTTATCGGATGCCTTCTCAGGGTGCATATTTACGGGGTAGGGAGATTGGCAAGAAGATTATTGAGCAAAATTTAGCAGAAAACGGCAGTTATCCTGAGACTGTAGCCGTCATGTTATGGGGTTTAGATGCCATTAAAACTAAGGGGGAGTCGATCGGCATTTTACTAGAATTAGTGGGTGCAGAGCCTGTTAAAGAAGGCACAGGGCGCATAGTTAGATATGAGTTGATGCCCTTAGAAAAAGTTGGACATCCTCGCATCGATATTTTAGGCAATTTATCAGGGATTTTTCGAGATACTTTTACTAATATTATCGAATTGTTGGATGATTTGTTCGATCGAGCTTCTACTGCGGAGGAATCGATCGAAAATAACTATATTCGCAAACATTACCTTGAATTAAAGGAGAAAGGTATAGATAACCCCTCCGCACGACTGTTTTCTAATCCTAGCGGTGATTTTGGCTCATTAGTAAATGATCAAGTTGTGGATGGTAACTGGGAATCGGGGGATGAATTAGCGGATACATGGAAAAGTCGCAATGTTTTTAGCTACGGTAGAAAGGATAAAGGGCAAACGCGCCCCGAAATTTTAGATAAACTATTAGAAACTAGCGCTACGGTGGTGCAGGAAATCGACTCGGTAGAGTATGGCTTGACGGATATTCAAGAATATTATGCCAATACGGGAGGCTTGAAACGTGCCGCCGAAAAACAAAGCGGTAAAAAAGTATCTGCTAGTTTTATTGAAAGTTTCTCTCAGGATACCACTCCTCGCAAATTAGACCAAGTTTTGCGCATGGAATACCGCACTAAATTACTTAACCCCAAATGGGCGAAAGCTATGGCTGATCAGGGTTCTGGCGGTGCTTATGAAATATCTCAACGGATGACAGCGTTAATCGGTTGGGGAGGAGTAGCAGATTTTACCGATAATTGGGTATATGATCAAGCGGTTGATACTTATGTATTAGATCAAGACATGGCAAATAAGTTAAGGGAAGCGAATCCCGAAGCCTTCCGCAATATTGTGGGGAGGATGTTGGAGGCGAATGGGCGCGGTTTTTGGGATGCGGATGAGGAGAAATTAGATAAACTCAAAGATTTATATGAGAAAACGGAGGATGAATTGGAGGGGGTTACTGTTTAATAGGTTTTCATCAATAATCGGCAATCCGTCTCGTCAATTTATTGCGAGGCTATGGGAATATATGAAAAAAATTTACTGTTTCAGTTTGAATTAAATTAAAGTGTCTCCTGTCTAAAGTTAAAATTTGTTTGATTTTATTATATTCAGCTAAAACAACTATACTGGCATCAACAAAGCCTAAAGGTAAGTCTTTGTATTTTGCCATTAATTTAGTTACTGTATAAATGTTTTCTACATCGATTTCTAAATATTCAAAACATCCTTCCCCTAAGTCTTCAATAAAACTTCTCGCTACTTTTTCTCCTAAATATTTAGTTACGAGATAGTCAACTTCGGGTAAAACCGTAACAGGTACATAAATTTGATATTGCTGAAAAATTTTTACTACTGAAGAATGATATTGATCATCTCTATCTAAAAAAGCGATAATACCACTGGTATCTGCTATTATTTTTCTGTCCATAATAATTCATCAACTTTAGAAGATAAATCACCTCTACCACTCGCCCCCATTCCCATGGATTTCGGTAGTTTTTTCGGCTGATTTTCTATTTGATTAATAACAATTTCTTGGATTACTTCAGCAACAGTTTTTCCTTTTTCCTGACATATTTTTTCTAGTTTGTTTTGCGTTTCTGTAGGTAAATAAATAGTTGTCGGTTGCATAAGTTTTGATTAATTAAATCTCATTCTTTTTTTATTATCTCATAAAATTGTAGGTTGGGTTGAGGTAACGAAACCCAACACTTCACAAAAGTAATGATTTTCAACATCGGCTATTGTTGGGTTGCACTTCGTTTAACCCAACCTACATTCTGTTATTTTAAAAATTAATTATTAATCTCAAATAAAATCCATTTAGGAGTTTCATCGAAGTCTTGAGCATATTTACTATGTTTTAAAACTGTTGGCATTAATGGTGAAAATTTATAGTTTTTGACTTCTTTTTCTCCTGGCTTCATTGAGTTAAAAACCCATGCTTCTTTTTGTGCCCATATAGTTACTCCTTGGTCATTTAAGACAAGTATATCTATATTCGGTTTAATGGGACTTTCTCCTTTGTTTCTTAAACTTAAAGTACATTGGATTTTAGAAAACTCAATACGTTGAATAATTCCATTATTTACTGAAATTTCTTCGTCTAATTCAAATTCTATGCAATTTTCATGGGGTTTCATATCTATATTTTTTCCTTTATATACAAAGTTTAATGTTCTTTTAAGATTTATAATATCTATAATGAAATAATATAGAATATATGTAAAGCGGAAAAAGACGGCTATTTTTTTATGAGATTTAGGCGGATTTTAGCGGAAAAAGACGGAATTTTAAACTTAGTCAATTAGACATTTTATGGAAACCCAAGAGTTAATTAATTATTTAGATGAGTTGTTAGTTTCTCAAACAGGAAAACACCTTGATAATTTACAGCTATCGATATTAAAAGGAGTTTTAAATGGACAAAAATATGCCGATATAGCTGAAGAATATTGTTGTACTAATGGTCATACAAAAGATAAGGCTTATGAGTTATGGAAAATTCTTTCAGAGGCATTAGGAGAAGATATAAATAAATCAAATTTAAAAGCAACTATTGAAAGATTAGGAATAGCGAATAATTACTCTAAATTATTTAATCCCGTGCAAATTGGTGAAATAAATCTTTGTTCAAATAAAAGAGAAAATGAGCAAAAAGAAAAAAAAATAGAAAAAAATATAAAGAAAAATTACACTTAAAAATTAACGAAAAAGCTATTCAAAAGTTAAAAGATTTAGGATTAACAGATGAGCAAATTGCAGAGGCTTTGGAGATTTCGATCGAGCAAATAGATAATGTCATAAAATAAAATCAAATTGTTAGCTAATGATATGTCGATCGAAGAAATTTTAAGAAAGTATCCTGATTTACAATTAGAGAATATTCAAGCCTCCCTTAGCTATGCCTCCTTGTTTAGCCAACGAAACTTTTTAAGAATGACAAATTTACTTACAGATACTCAAAAACAAGAAATTATTGAAGATATTTTAGTCAAAAAAAATAATCAACAAAATTTTTTAAGATTAATGAAACAAAGACGAGAAAAAGGAATGATAATTGCTAGAAAATCTGCTGATTTTTTAAAGCAAAATTATGGAGTGAGTAAAGTTATTCTATTCGGCTCTTTATTAGATTATAGGAAGATGAATTTTAATTCTGATATTGATTTAGCTGTCTGGAATTTATCAGAAAAAGATTATTTTAAAGCAGTGGGTTTTTTATTAGAAATAGCAGAAGATTTTTCGATCGACTTAGTAGAAATACAAAATGCAAAACCTTATATTTTAGAATCAATAAGTGAGGGAATTGAGTTAAAAATAAGTGAATGAAAGTTTTAAAAGAGCTAAAATTTATCGATTTATTTGCAGGAATTGGCGGTTTTCATCAAGTATTAAGTTATTATGGTGCTAAATGTGTTTTTGCGTCTGAATGGGATAAACATTGTCAAGAAATTTACTTAAAAAATTATGGTATTTTACCTGAAGGAGATATAACAATAATTCCCGAAAATCAGATTCCTAGTCATGATATTTTGTGTGCAGGTTTTCCTTGTCAAGCCTTTAGTATTTCTGGTAAACAATTAGGATTTAATGATACTAGGGGTACTTTATTTTTTGATATAGTGAGAATTGCTAAATATCATCAACCGTCATTATTAATCTTAGAAAATGTGAAAAATTTTGCTAGGCATGATGAGGGAAAAACCTTAAAAGTTGTCGAAAATACTTTAAATGAGATTGGTTATGATGTTTTTTATCAAGTCTTAAATGCTTCTAATTTTGGTGTACCTCAAAAGCGAGAAAGAATCTATATTTTAGGTTTTAGAAAAGATTTAAAAGTCAAAAAGTTTGCTTTTCCGAATAGCTATAGTAAGGCAACCAGTTTAATAGATTTTTGTTTAGATGACTCAGAAACTAAAGATTTTATAATTAATAGAAGTGATATAAAAATTAAGGAAAATTTAGAGATAACTAGAGATATTTTAGGTAATTATCCGCAAAAACCGATTAGAATTGGTACTATTAATAAAGGTGGGCAGGGTGAAAGAATTTATCACCAATACGGTCATGCTATCACGTTATCGGCTTATGGTGGCGGTATTGGGGCGAAAACTGGTATTTATTTAATTAATGGTAAAATCCGAAAATTAGCACCGAGAGAATGTGCCAGAATTATGGGATTTCCTGATGATTTTATTATTAGTAATAGTAACAATATTGCTTATAAACAATTCGGTAATAGTGTGGTTGTTAATGTGTTAAGTTCGATCGTTGAAAATGTTTTAGAGATTAATAATTTATTTGCTGATTTAATTTTGTTATAATTTTATGTGTATATTAACTTTAGTTTTAGGTATTTTATGTCGATCGTAGATTTAATTAAAGCAGAAATTGATAACATTCCCGAAGATAAATTAACAGAATTATATCAGTATATTAAACAGTTAGTAAAACCACAAAAAACTCTTAACAATTTATGGCTAAAAATAGATGAATTAGGAGAAGATGAAAAACAATTATCAATGGAAGAAATCGTATCTTTAGTAAAAGAAATTAGAGAAAATAAGACTAAATAATCAAACTTTTATTAAAATAGGTTTGTTGGGTTGCATCTAGCTTCTCAAAGCTACATTATTTAATGGATTGATATAATTTTAAGCCTTCGATAAAACGAAAATCTTTTTGATTGAGGGTGTATAAATCGAATTGATAAATTAATGCGGTTGAGGCAATTAAAGCATCTGGGATAGTTAATTTATGACTGAGGGAATATGTTTCCATGAGTTGGATAAATTGATTTGACACTTTTAAGTCAATGGGTAAAATACGAATTGATGTTAAATGTTTTTTGATTTTATTTAACTCCGCTTTATTAATAGCACCATAGTATAACTCGCTTTGAGTAATAATACTAATAGCCAATTTCTTGACTCCAATTTGATTTAATTCACCAATAACTTGAGGATTATTTTTATACAACTCTATCAAAATATTTGTATCACAGAGTATCATTTATTTCTGTCCAACCATGCTTGTTTACGAATTAATTCGATCGAGATTTCTCTATCTTGCCATAAACCTGCTAAGGAAAAAAAATCTTCATCATCAATATCTTTTAAAGAGTCGTCGCAAGTATCTTTTAATTTGTCCATATGACTTTTTATGAGAGACTTATCTTGTGTCAAATTTTCTTGATGATATTTTTCTTGAAGATACTCCGCATAATGTAATAATTCCGCTTGGAGAGACACGGGCATTTTTTCCACTGTTTCCCATATTCTAGTTTTTAATTCCATTTATTTTTCTCATAATTTTCTAATTCTTTTGACACTATTTTATACTAATTTATTAATCATTAAAGTATAATTATAAGTTCGATCGAGCCTGTTAATAGCAACCATCAATATAGGGTGGGCGGAATGTGGGTTATAATTATATTGAGGCAAAATCTCGTACGGTTAAAATTTGATTTTCTTCTAAAGAATTAACTGCGCTTTGAGGTACTATTATTACATTAACTGATTCTCCGATGGCGTTAAATATTTCTAAAATATATCCATTTTCTCCACCTTCAGGATGAGGTACAGTATCAATTAGAGTGGCAATATCTCCTTTTTTTAATTCAAATTCTGGAAAATCTTTATTTAAACAGACTCTTTGATATAATTTAATCATCATTTTTTTTCCTTCTTTGGTTTCAAAGTGATAAACTGAATTTGATCATCTATTTTTCGTTTTAACCAAATCGTAATTACAGATAAATTGTAATTATTTATTCCTTTTAATTCCCCTGATACTTGATAAAATATACCATATTCATTAACTTTATCTTCTATGGCATCATAGTCTTTAGTTAATTGAATAATAGCAGATTTTAATTGTTCTGGATTTGTCAATGTAAATCCTGCTTGTGCTAAAAACTTTGATTTATCATCTTGCTCTCTATATATTAATAAATATTGGGTAATTTTAGCAGTGGGAATAATAATATTTTCACCTAATTTCATGTTTAAAAGTTACCATATAAAATTATCACTAAAGCTATAATTACAAACTTTACTTATATTTTTTATTTTAAATGAAAAGACCAATTGCGATCGACCTTTTTTCAGGATGTGGAGGAATGTCATTAGGTTTAGAAGCATCTGGATTCGATGTTGTCGTTGCCGTAGAATTTGACGCTATTCATGCCTTAATTCATCATTTGAATTTTCCCTACACTCATACTATTTGTCAAGACATAAACCATCTCAACACTGACTATTTAAAAGAGATTTTGCAAGATAAAGGCATTGATGAAGTTGATTTAATCGCAGGAGGTCCACCCTGTCAAGGGTTTTCTCTCATGGGGAAACGGCAATTAGATGATCCTCGTAATTCATTAGTGTTTGAATATGTGCGAGTGATTCGAGATTTGCAACCAAAATATTTTGTCTTTGAAAATGTACCGGGTATCGCTGTTGGTAATCATAAACAATTTTTAGAAGAATTAATCAACGAATTTGAGTTATTGGGTTATCACATCGCAAAACCCATTCAAATTCTCGATGCCAGTCTTTTTGGCGCACCCCAGAAGAGAAAACGTCTTATCCTCATGGGTAGTCGTCATGATATGCCTCTCGTTAACTATCCCCTCGAAACAGGGGAATATAATGACGTTGAGAATACTATCAGTGATTTAAGCAATATTCCTGCTTTTATCGGTAAAAATGAAGGTATAGACGCAAATAAGCTCGATTATTCAGGATTTAGACGTAATTTTGCTTTAAAACCTCAAGGTATTTATCGATTATGTCACGATCGCGCAGCGCCACTTCGTGATCGACAAAGAGATAATTTCGTTTATAATCATGTAGGCTCAAACCATACAGAAAAATCAAAACAACGTTTTCAAAATACTCCTCAAGGAGAAGTAGAAAAAACCAGTCGTTTCTTGAAACTTTCACCTACAGGATTGTGTAATACTCTAAGGGCTGGAACTGCCAGAGATAAAGGGGCTTACACCGCCGCTCGTCCAATCCACTACAATCAGCCAAGATGTATTACAGTAAGAGAAGCGGGAAGACTGCATACATTTCCCGATTGGTTTTTATTTCATGAGACAATTTGGCATGGTTTTCGAGAAATTGGCAACGCAGTTATTCCCATGTTAGCTAAGGCAATTGGAGACGAAATAATTAAGGTTTTAGAAGTGAACATTAACCGATTAGAAGTGAGAAAATTAGCAAAAATAGAGCTAGAATTTATGAAATATAATATGGATAAAGCATCCAATTATTGGAATATTTCTAATGAGATTATTCCTAAAAGAAAAAGATTAGAAATGAGTGTTTTATGAGTAAATATGATGACATTATAGAAACAGTTTTCTTTAACAATTATAAGCAAGGTGATCAAAAAGTATCATTTGTTAGAGAATAATTTAGTTATTGTTTTAGAATCAGTTTATTGGCATACACATTACATAAACCTCAGTTCGATGCAAGAATGTTTGATAAGGGCAGGTTTCAGGTTGCAGGTTGCAGGTTTCAGGTGTAATTTTCAGAAGATTATATAATTCGATCAAAGAATTGAAGATAAAAAAATCAATTAGGATATATTTTTTGTCAATTCTTTAACCCTTTCCGATACCTGACACCTGACACCTTTACAGCATCAAAAATCTTATGATTCATTCAGGTTACATAAAGACTCAAAACCTTGATTTTTCATTATTTAACTAAAACCTAATACCTTCCCTCATCAAAAAACTTTTTCAGCAAACCTTAAATACAGTTTTGCTATCAAATGGCACAATTAAGATTTTCGATGCAAAGTTGAGCTAAAGGCGAGTAATTTAAACCATAATTTGGGGTTAGATTTCGGTAGCCATGAATTTTGTTTTTCAAGCCAACTATTAAACCATGCACTGAATAATAAATTTTTCAAAGCATCAAGGGTAAAGGCATTATACGCACCTAACCAGCGAAATATGTCAGCACTTCCTGCCATTTGCCATATCCATAATAACAGAGGTGGATTTTTCCTCGCCGCTTTTAGGGCTAAACGGTTAAATGTTAACCAATCTGTGCGATCCTTAATAAAGACTTCTGCGGTTTTTGGTTCATCTGCTAGTAAACCAAAAAAAGTGTTTAACATAGAGTTAATCCTTGCTGGTGGTAGGGTTTTATGGGTAGGCACCATCATTCCTTTGGAGAATAACCATGTTACCGCTATATTGCTTTGATAGGCTTGAATTTGATTAAGAGATTCTCCATCGAGGAGGTTATATTTAAGTGCAGAATCTAATAAGCTGGTTAATTTGCCTAAATTTCGCACTAATGAGCCAAATCCTGTGAAAATTAAGGGGGATTGTAGGGAAGCGGCATCTCCTATGGATAATACTCGATCGAGCGCTATTTTTCGATCGTTTTTTTTGATGGTAAACTTACCCGGTATGTAACCAAAAGTGGGTTTTTTCCAGATTAATTTATCCAGATCACAACGGCGATATTCAGGTAAAATACTAAAAAAGTCCTCATACATTTCTAATAATGAACCGGGATTGTCAGGGTGAACTTGATGATAGTGGAATAGATAAATTGTCACGTTATTATCTTCAACGGGGAATAACTCCCAAATAAGTTGTCTGCCTCTGGATATATCTCCATGGGAAAATAGTACATCTCCATATTCCATATCCCACACTTCGGGTGATAAACCTTCCACCACGGCGCCAACGGTAGGGCAAACACTATCAAAAGCCTGATTTCCTGACATTTGCCACGCAATGGGGGAAGCTGTACCCATGGCATCAATTAGTAATCTTGCACTAATTTCTTTTGCTTCTCCAGTGGTTAAATTGGTGGTGTTAATGGTGACTAAATCTTTACCAATAGTACCTCGATTAAACTCTGTTTCTTCCCAAATTTGCGCACCATATTTTCTTAATTTTTCTCCGCATAAAGTTAATAATTTAGTGGTGTCGATCGCAATATTTAACACCGTGGGAGTATGTAAAACTTGAGCTTTTAAATTATCAGGATTATTAGCATCAAAAAACTTACTAAAACCGTCTTTATATTCTGCGGAAATAATCGATTCAAATTCTTTTTTAGTAAATAAACCATTATCAATTAAAACCTGAAATTCTTGACGAGAAATATTCCATTCTCGATTCATTCTACCAAATTTTAACCGTTCAATTAAAAGAACACTATAACCTAATTTTGCCATTAAACAGGCATGGATAGCACCTAAAGCTCCTCCCACATAAACAATATCATAGTCAGCTTTTCCAGTGGTTTCATCCTTAAATAAAACTTGTTTAGGGTTATTAGTTTTTACTTTATTTTTGACACTTTCTCGCCAAGTTTTTTCCCACCAATAAACTCTCTTTAAATCATATTCTCCTTGAGGCATTTTTTGAAAATATTTAACGGTATTAGGATAATAAGATTCTAAGGCAGAAAATATCGAATTGTTCTCTAAATCAATCTCAGGTAAAAGAGGATAATTAGTCGGAAATTGTTGATTAATAGCTATTTCTAATTCTCGTTTTATTTTATTTTCTACAAATACTTGTTTTTCACCCCAACGAAACATTTTTAGATAAGTAGTGCGCTGTAGTGTCCAGATAAAAACTGACAACTCATGATTATCAGCTAATTCTAAAACAATACCATCAGTAGTATGATTTTTTTTACCTTGAGAGGGTTGCCATGTATTCTGTAACCAATGACAAACTATCTCAGGATTAGGATGAGGAATTTCTAAATATAAAATTTCGGTTAAATTCATGATATAAGTCATCTATAAAAAATTTCTTTTATCCATTATCTAACAATCAGCGTATAAGAGCCAATATCAAGACATTTTCTCGATCACTAAAAGTGGTGCTGCGCGATCGAGCCTAAATCATACCTGAGTGAACTATAGAAATAGATGAGGACTGACTTGGAAGACAGGCAGACAGGCAGACAGGAAGATTGTATCTCTTGTGAATGAATAAAATTCTCTCAAAAGTACATCAAATATTAAGAATTTTTCTCCCATTCGACTTGTCCACTTGTCCACCTGTCTAGTTTTCATCATTTTCTTTATGGTTCACTGAGGTAAATCATGTGTAATAATAGGAACACCTACAGATATTTTATCTTCAGGTTAAATATTACAACTCAATATTTGTCTATATTTTCATTAAAGTTTTCTAATACCTTGAAAGGGCAAATCTTTAATAATAATCGCCTTTGCCATAGCTAAGGATGCACCAGTAGTGCCGATTCTTTCTTTACCATTGATTACACACTGCTCTAAAAATTCTCGATCGTCTAAAACTTCTATAATCTTATAAGCGGTTTTTTCACACATTACCTGATTATCCTTATTTTCTTCCATCGTAATTGTACTACTGCCTAACAATCTCATTTGTGCTTCAGCAAATCGATAGGTAAATTGAGGACCTTTTCCCGGTATCTGTATTACTGGTTTTCCTAAGCCCACAGCCTGTTCTACAGCAGTTCCTGCCATACCCAAGACAAGATTACATTGTAATAAAATATCCGCAAAAGCGTCATGATAAACCTTCACGGTGATATGTTTCCCGTCAATTTCCTTACTTAAAACTCCTGAGTCATATTCCCAACCTTCAATATTGCTTAAATCTTCTTCTGTAATAGTTGGTACTAATGCACCCAGAAATTGCCAATTTTCAGAGGAAATGTTGACTAATTTTTCACATACCGCTAATTGTAAACTAAAATTTCTCAAGGCTTCGGGTAATCGACTCCCCGGAAGTAAAGCAATCATGGTTTTTTCGGAACATAATTCAAGATTTTTCCCTGTAGGTTTCAAATCATCCATAATGGGATAACCGACACATATTGTTTTAGTAAATCCTTGATTTTGTAAATCTTGAGCGGTGTATTTATCTTTAGCAAAAATTAGTTGACAACGGTTCGATCGAAGTAGTAATTTAGTTAAGAAAGGAAGTTTTAATTTACCCTCATAATAACTAGAATTAGCCACAAGAAAACTGATATATTTTTTACCTGTTAAATAAGCAAAAAAAAGTGGTACAATATCTCCCACAGCGATAACTAAATCATAATTATTTTTAATTTTAGTAATGGTAATTATTTGTTGAATAGTTAGGCCAATTAAGCCAGAAAATAAGTCTTTAATTAAGTTAATAATATTGAGATAAAATATTCCTCCTGATGGCATCGATTTAAGATGTGCGACTATTTTTATACCTTTTTTTATATAAGATTTTCCTTCTCCCACAATAGGAAAAGCATCAACAGTTAAATTAGGTTTAACAGAGCTTAAAGCATCACCAATTAAACTACTATTTAAGTCTTCTCCATGACCATTACTAATTAATAAAATTCGAGTTATTTTTAACTTAAAATCATCCATATTTATAAATTATTATAATTAACAATATTTGAAAATAAACTTGATAAATAATAATTGAAAAGTAAAGTTATATAAAATAAATTTGATCATCTTATAAAAAGAAAGTGTATGATTATTAATCATGCTAAGTGTCTAAAATATGTACAAAAATCTGATCTTTTCCATTTTATTGGTATTTATACCTATCTCGATCGTGGGGCATTTCCTTCATTGGAGTGAAGCCGTTATCTTTATTACCGCAGGTCTTGCTATTATACCCTTAGCTGGATTTATGGGAACAGCTACCGAAGAAATTGCCGTAGTATTAGGACCTAATTTGGGAGGCTTACTAAATGCAACTTTTGGTAATGCTACTGAATTAATTTTAGCCTTTATCGCCTTAAAAAGTGGCTTAGTGCAAGTAGTTAAAGCGACTTTAAGCGGTTCAATTATTGGTAACTTACTGTTAGTTATGGGATTTGCCATGTTTTTAGGAGGATTGCGCTACAAAGAGCAAAATTTTCAACCAACCGCCGCCCGTTTAAATGCTTCTTCCATGAATTTAGCCGTCATCGCCCTACTTTTGCCCACTGCCGTAGAATATACCTCTACAGGATTAACGGAGATTACCATACAACGGTTATCCATCGGAGTTGCGATCGTACTCATTAGTGTATATTTACTAACCTTACTTTTTTCCATGAAAACCCACTCCTACTTATATGATGTAGGTATGGCAGAAAACGAGAATGAAGATAAAGAAGAAGCACCCCATAAACCAAATCTTGTGCTGTGGGTAGGAGTATTATTAATCGTCACCCTTGGGGTTGCCGTAGAATCAGAATTATTAGTAGAATCCTTAGAAAAAGCCACAGAAGTTTTAGGCTTACCCGCTTTATTCACTGGGGTAATTTTCTTACCGATTATTGGTAACGCCGCCGAACACGCTACGGCTGTAACCGTTGCCATGAAAGATAAAATGGATTTATCGGTGTCTGTGGCGGTGGGTTCGAGTTTACAAATAGCGCTATTTGTAGCACCAGTTTTAGTCTTAGCAGGTTGGGTAATTGGGCAACCCATGGACTTAAATTTCAACCCTTTTGAATTGGTAGCGGTAGCAGTATCGGTATTAATTGCCAACTCTATCAGTTCTGATGGTAACTCAAATTGGTTAGAAGGAGTTTTATTACTGGCGACTTATGTTGTCATTGCTTTAGCCTTTTATTTTCATCCCGCCATCGAGGGATTAAGTTAATATTTGATCCATGATCAAAAATTATTAACTCAATGCCCGTAGAGTTACGCTATTAGCAATGAAATTTATGAGTCTGTTGGCGAAACATTTTGTTACATAAAATTTGACAAAATCAACGAATTATGTATCCGTTTGATGTGAAAAAAATGTACAAATATTGATAATTTTGGCATCTTTCCACTTGTCCACCTGTCCACTTGTCCACCTGTCTCATCTTCATAATTTGCTTTATTTCTAATTAATACAGGTTAAGATTTGTTTCGCCAACAAGATCATTTATTTCATTGTGGAATAATGGTTTTCACCAATAAACCGCTTTGCGATAAATTGACAAAGCTAACAGTTAAAGTCTGCTAAAGCCACTAAAAAACAATTTTACTGCGACTTTGAAAAAACCCTGCGTTAAATGGCGGAAATGGATGATTTACTTTCAAATCTCTACAACATAATACTGCATAATTTCCGTTTTTTCTACTGATAGATAATATAGGGGGAAAAAATACTTGTACTATGATCCTATATAGTGTGGGTAATACCCATGATCAATTAAAAGTCTAAATAAAAATACTTTTTATGACTGAATCCAATCTCAAAAAAACATGGTTAGCCTTATCTTCCGAAGCCATTGAAGGTGATATACTAACCCAATTTATTATTCCTGCCTTATTACCATCATGGAATTTTGAAGGTAATGAGTTTTGTATCCAATGTCCTACGGGTAAAGGTGCACAGAAAGTTGATTTAGCCGTCAGAAAAAACACCACTACCGATATTTTTGCTCACAGTAAAACGAATCCATTTTTGATTATCGAATTAAAAAGAAGGATGCTAGATATTTCTACAGGTAGTAAAAGTTATCATAATGCAGTGTTACAACTAAAGCGTTATTTAGCTCCCAGTGCTACTAATTGTAAAACTGTTCGTTGGGCAATTTTAACTAATGGCAATTATATTCAACTTTTTCGCCGTCATGGGAAAGTTGTTTATCCTTATACAGAAAATATCCTGTTAACTCTTGATAATATTGATGAGAAAATAGCACTGATCAAAAAATATATTGATCAACCCGAAAAAGCCTTATCAGTTGCCTTGTATAACAATAAAGGAGGAGTAGGCAAAACTACAACAACTATTAATTTAGCAGGAGTTTTATCATTACCTGCCCCTTTTGGCTTTAATAAAAAAGTGTTAGTAGTAGATTTTGATCCCAA
Source organism: Geminocystis herdmanii PCC 6308 (assembly GCF_000332235.1). Taxonomy (NCBI): domain Bacteria; kingdom Bacillati; phylum Cyanobacteriota; class Cyanophyceae; order Chroococcales; family Geminocystaceae; genus Geminocystis; species Geminocystis herdmanii. The sequence goes on from NZ_CM001775.1 coordinate 343,117, forward strand.
TCAAAAAGATTTATCTGATTTACTTGATTTTAAAACCCCTTCCCTCAAATTATCAGAATTTTTTTTAGACTACAAAAATCAAAATATTAAAGATGTGATTTCTACCTATAGACTAAAAGCTAATAATAAAGTATTCGGCTTTGATATTATTCCCGCTGATGATCAGTTTTTGGAAATGGATCGAAATACTATTAATTCTTTAGGTATTGGCACTTTAAGAAAATCTTTATCGAGTTTGAGAAATATTTATGATTATATTCTCATTGACTCTCCCCCCGGAAATGAATTTTTTAATAAAGATTCGATCGCAGCTTCTGATGTGGTGCTGATACCTTCTAAACATAATGGCATTGCCTCCTTCAAAAATGCCGCTTCAGCCATTACCAAAATTTTTCCGTCTATAGGAGAAAAGCGTCGCACCTATCAAGCAGAATTAGGAAATCCTTTTCCTTTACCTATTTTCTTTAATGGAGAACAAATTAGTAGTGCTGCCAAACAACAAGCACAAAAAGCTATTTCAGATATTATTAAACAGGCTAAAATAGAAGAACAAATGGACTTAACACCCTTTTTCTTTCCTAAATATACCAATGCTCAAAAAAATTTAGAAATATTTGAATTGCCTAACTATGCTCATATTGCCTCTGCATCATTTTCTAAACGTCCTGCGGTTTTTACCAGTAAAAAAGCCCGTGAATATTATACTGATTTAGTAAGGGAATATTTTATCTAATGAAACAAGAAATCGGAACATTATTACATCTTTATTTAGATGAAATTGAATTAAAAGAACCCATAGAAACCCATCCTTTTTTAATTAATAATGGGGCTAAAGCAATTAATGAAGCAAAGGGAAGAAATTGGATTCCTTTAGTTGTGAAACAAATTGATTCAGATCAATATGAAGTAATTGCCAATAGTTTTATTTTTGTTTGCGCCCAAGAAGCAGGGCTTAAAAAAGTTTGGTGTTTGATTGCCGATGACTCTCCAATAACGGAAGAATCAGCGAAAATTTTGGCACAAGAAAAAATAGCAAAAATTGATTTAGCGACTGCTTCAAGAGAGGAAATAAAATTAGGACTTGACTATTTAATTAAACGTTCTATTAATCCTTTAGTTGGGGTAAATATAGCCACTGCTACAGAAAGAATCGATCGAGCTAATCGCAGTTTATGGAAAGAAAATTTAGCAAAAATTCCTGATTTAAAATGTGGAATTACTAAGGGGAAAAAACTAGATATTTTTAAAGAAGTATTTTATATTAAATCTTCAGTTTCTTCAGGAGAATCTGAAGCAAAATCTAATGAAATAGAAGAAATAAACGCTCAAGATTTTAATAAATTAACATTAAAAACTTTAAAAGCAATGGCAAAAGAAAAGGGTTATTCTGGTTATTCAAAAATGAAAAAACAAGAACTTATTAAGTTGTTATCATAGTCAGATTAGCAGAGGATTAAAAATTTATATAGCGTTTTTTAAAATTATGGGGTACATTTTTTTTGCCTATTGCCTTTCGACGACAATTTTTGTACCTCATCAAAAGGAGAATTGTTATATATAAGTTCGATCGACTTTTCTGGAAAGATTTTGATTGTATTCTAAAACCAATATAATAATCATAATATTAGAAATTTAAGTTAAAATAAGTACCAGTTTTTTGATGAATTTTATGACGACAGATAGAGAAAAAATTTATTGGTTATCGTGGTCAAAAATAAGAGGTTTGGGAGCAGTTTCTTTAAAAAAAATTTATGATCATTTTGGTAGTTTAGAACGAGCTTGGACAGTATCACCTCAAGAATTGCTTAAAATTGATGGTATCGGCAATAAATTATGTAATTCAATCCAAGAAGAAAAACAAAAAATTGATCCAGAGAAACTATTTTTAAAACATATCGAAAAAAATCCTAACTTTTGGAATCCGCACGAAACAGAATATCCTCAATTATTATTAGAAATTCCTAGTTCTCCATCGATTTTATACTATCAAGGTACAGTTAATTTATCAGAAAATCAAGGCATCACTCCTTTAATCGGCATTGTCGGCACAAGAAAGCCCACAGAACACGGAAGACGATGGACGTATAACATCGCTAAGACATTAGCAGAAAATGGTTTTACGGTGGTGTCTGGTTTAGCGGAAGGCATTGATACGGTAGCGCATCGGGGTTGCCTAGATGGTGGCGGTAGAACTATTGCTATATTGGGTAATGGACTCGATCGAGTTTATCCTACCAGTAATCGGCAATTAATGAGAGAAATTAGTGAAAAAGGACTAATTTTGACAGAATATGAGTATGGAAGCCAACCCGAAAGGGGTAACTTTCCAGCTCGAAACCGTATTGTTGCAGGGATGTGTCGAGCGATTTTAGTCATGGAAGCGCCCGAAAAATCAGGGGCGTTAATTACTGCTCGTTATGCCAATGAATTTAATCGAGATGTTTATACATTACCCAATACTCCCGATAATCCTCAAGCAAGGGGATGTTTAAGGTTAATTCATAATGGGGCAGAAGTCATTATTACAGAGGAGGAGCTACTATCTAGTTTAGGAGTGATTCCCAGTTTAGACCAAACTCAACAATTATCTTTATTTTCTGTAGCTTCTCCTTCTTTACCCGAAAAAACAAAGGAAGAACCCAGTTTATCTTCTACTTTTAAGATAGTTTATGATTCGATCGAAGTCAACCCCACAATTTTTGATATGATTGTCGAAAAAAGTAATCTAAACAGTGGAGAAGTTTCAGGAATTTTACTACAACTGGAATTAGAAGGCTTAATAACTCAACTCCCCGGCATGATGTACATTAAAGAGTGAACAATGAACAATTAATAATGTTGTCTAATTCCTCATTTCTCATTCCTCATTCTTAACATCTAATACTAAAATTATGGTCAATATAATTTTATCCTCAGTTTTTCCCGTAGCTTTAGTAATTTTAATGGGATATATAGCGAATAAAACCTTAAAATTAGATCAATCTACCCTTTCACAAATAAGTGTTTATATTCTAGCTCCTGCCATCGTTATTGATAGTTTTTATCGCACTAATATGTCCATAGAAGAAGCTATTAGGCTATTATTAGGATATGTTTTAAGTACCTCAATAATTTATGGATTAGTATTAATAGTTAGTAATTTTTTTAAACTATCTACGGATGATGATAAAGGTTTATTTGCTATTAGCTTATGCCCAAATAACGGAAATATGGGATTATCAATTATTGCCTTTTCTTTAGGAGAAGAGGGATTAGAAAGAGCAGTAATGTATATGATTTTTTCAAGTATTGTTTTGTTTGGAATCTTACCAGTAATGTTAAAAGGTGATAATTTAATCGTCACTTTAAAATCTCTATGGAAATTACCTTTAATTTGGTCAATGTTTATTGGTATTTTTTTGTATTTTACTAATATAACGATGCCTTTTAATATCGGAAAAAGTGTGGAATGGTTGGGTATTTCTTCTATTCCCATCGCCTTAATTATCTTAGGAATACAATTAAGTAAAACAAAATTTGAATTTGGTATGACGGAATTTTATGCTACGATCGGACGACTTGCTATTGCTCCCTTAATCGCCTATGGTATAGGTATAATGGTAGGATTAGAAGGATTAGATTTAAAAGTATTAACCTTGCAAACAGCCATGCCAACGGCAGTAAATGCGGTAATCATGGTAAAAGAATTTGGGGGAAATACCACGATGGTAGCAAGAACAATTATTATTTCTACATTGCTGAGTTTTGCTACTTTACCTTTTATAATTTGGTTACTAACGTGAACTACCCAATACGAACCTAACGGTATAGTGTTGGCTTCATCTTTCATAGGCTCACGCCTCAAGACTTTGGTCTTACAGTGCCTCCAGATGCAGAAACGGCTGTTCTATCCGTTTGTATTATTCTGATGCCTTCCCCTCTAATATTTTTACTCATTTTTTATTTTTGAGTAAGGCATAATTAGGGTTTGTCTCATAGTCTTTTGATGAAGGTAGGAGATAGGAGTTAGGAGACAGGAGATAGGAGAAATACTGAAACATCAAGGTTTTGATGCTGTTAATAGATAGAATGAGTATAGTTGTATTTTAAAAAATAAGATTAAAAGTGTTGAATTTTTGAATAAAAATCCTTAAAACTGCACACTTTTTGGTTAATGTATTATGCCTAAACTGTTGATTTTAATAGCTTTCTGATTTATTCAGCAAACCCTAATTAATGTTAAAACCTTATTTTGTCGTGATTTTAACATATAATTTGAGTTCAATCCTCGTCAAAGGCTTTTTATACTGGTGTACAGTGTCCAATTAATTATTATCGATCGAGCAGATAGCAGAAGCATTAAACTTAGAGATAGAATTAGTCAAAAAAGTAGCTCAATCATCACAAAACTAAGGTATTGTTACTGAATTTTTTTGGAAATATCCAATTATTTTGATTTATTTCATCAGATTTTTCCCGTAAAATGAAAAATGTTCCAAAAAAAATCTGATGCCATGAGTAAGCTAGTCGTGTTAAATTTGGGTGCGGGAGACTTAAATAAAGGATTCCCTTATATTACCGCTCAATTAAGGACAGATAATGGCGGATTTGAGCAATTTACTGGTAGTTTGCCCCCGAATCCAGAATTAGCAACACTCTACTATAATTGGCAAACCCTTTATCAAGCCTTACATCAGTGTTTTGATGTAGCTAGACGCAGACTATTTGAAGTGAAAGGGCAAGGATTAACTAATATTTCTGTCAAAGAATTTCAAGAACTTTGTCAAGAAATTGAAACAAAATTTAATCTTTGGCTAGAGTCTTCCAGTTTTTCCCCCATCGATAAAAAATTACGCACTAAATTAACTCCTGATGAAGAAATACAAATAATTGTGGAAACTAAAGATATTATTTTACATGGTTTTCCTTGGCATTTATGGCATTTTTTAGAAGATTATCAACAAGCAGAAATAGGCATTAGTACCCCTGAATATAGTTTAATAAATATTAGTAAAAAATCGAGAAATAAGTTAAGAATATTAGCTGTGTTAGGCCATAGTGAAGGTATAAATATAGAACTCGATCGAGCCTTAATTCAAGAAATTAAAAATGCAGAAATTACCTTTTTAGTTGAGCCTAAATCAGCAGAATTTCATCAAAAATTATGGGATGAAGAAGGATGGGATATGTTATTTTTTGCAGGGCATAGCCACACGGAAAATCATCAAGGAATTATCTTTATTAATCCGAAAGAAAGTCTAACTATTAAAGAATTAAAAACTGCTTTAAATCAAGCCATTAAACAAGGATTAAAACTAGCTATATTTAACTCCTGTGATGGTATCGGATTAGCCCAAGAATTGACTAAATTAAACATTCCCCAAGTCATTGTTATGAGGGAAGGAGTACCAGATTTAATTGCCCAAGAATTTTTGAAATATTTTTTAACCGCTTTACAACAAAATAAATCCGTTTTTTGTGCTTTAAGGGAAGCCAGAGAAAGATTACAGGCATGGGACAAAGACTTTCCGGGAGGAAGTTGGCTACCGATGATTTGTCAAAATTTATCAACTTTTAATCTGGAAATAAAATTACAAGAAAGTCTTAAAATTTTTCCTAATTTATCCGTTGATTTTTGGCATAAAAATAATGATATTGATTTAGAAAATACTATTTTTTATAAAAAGATAAAAGAGACAAATTTATTCGTAAAAATAATCGATATTACTACCTTAGATGTTGACGTGATCGTCAGTTCCGATGATAATTATTTAAAAATGGGTGGTGGTGTTTCCGCTTCTATATTGAAAAAAGGAGGCAATAGTATTAAAGAACACGCCTTAAAATTTGCACCGATAAAATTAGGGGATGTAATCATGACAAGTGCTGGTAATTTGTCAGCAAAATATGTTTTTCATGCCGCAGTTTTAGACTATGAATTATATTATCATGCTCGATCGAAAAAACCAACTATTAATATTGTTCAAGAAGTCACAAAAAAATGTTTAAAACTAGCGGAGTCAGTTAATGCCCAATCCATTGCTTTTCCTGCTTTAGCTACGGGTGTAGGAGGACTTCCTCCTGAACAATCTGCTCTTGGTATCATGATTGAAATTATGAAGGTTTTGAAATCAAATACTTCTCTGAAAACTATTATTATTGCTCTTTATGGACATCAAAATAGTAATGTAAATACCATCAAAGAAATTAAAAATCATTTTTTGAATCAAGTTTCACACTTTATTGACATTTATCAACAAATGGAAACTCGTTATGAATTATTAAAGGATTTAGAAAATATTTTTAGTAGTTATGATATTAAATTAGCCAGTGATATAACATCTCAATATCAAGAAAAATTAACGGAAATTATGAATCAATATATAGATAATATAAGTAATGGAGAATGAAGAATGGAGAATGGAGAATGGAGAATGAAGAATTAAATTAGAGTGTTAGATTTATTCATAAAAATTATAAGCAAAGGCTCATGAAATTTAGAATAATCGCTTTAGCAAATTTAAACGATAAGCCTTGAGATTGCTTCATGTCGATAGGGATGAATCAACGATGCTAAGTCAGATAATTCTCATTAGACTTCTCCAAAAATTAAAATCGAAATCATTAATTTTATATAGTTTATTATTATTAATTGTTAATTTTCCATTTTCCATTTTCCATTCTCAATTTTCCATTAATTTAGCTCTCTTACATCGGAGACTTTACCATTAATAGCGGCGGCGACAACCATAGCAGGGCTCATTAATAATGTGCGCCCTTGGGCTGATCCTTGACGACCTTTAAAGTTACGATTAGAGGATGATGCACTAATTTGATCTCCTTGTAATTTGTCAGGATTCATTGCTAAACACATAGAGCAACCGGGCTCGCGCCATTCAAAACCCGCATTCAAAAAGATTTCGTGTAATCCTTCGGCTTCGGCTTCTTGTTTTACTCTTTCTGAACCGGGTACGACAAAGGCTTTTACATTATTGGCTACTTTATGCCCTTGTGCCAGTTTCGCCGCTTCTCTTAAATCGCTAATTCTTCCATTAGTACAACTACCAATAAAGCATACATCGATCGATGTGCCTTTGATGGGTTGCCCCGGTTGCAGTTGCATATATTTAAAGGCTTCGATCGCAATCTCTTTGTCATTTTCTGGTAAAGTTTCAGGCATGGGTAAAGATTCATTGATACCGATACCCTGACTAGGAGTGATTCCCCATGTTACCGTAGGTTCAATGTCACTGGCATTGAAGGTGACAATATCATCATATTCGGCATCGGCATCACTACGGATACTTTCCCACCATGTCACCGCTTCTGCCCAATTCTTGGGGGCAAAATCTCTACCTTTGAGATAATTGTAGGTGACTTCATCGGGGTTGATATACCCACAACGAGCGCCTCCTTCGATCGACATATTACAAACTGTCATGCGTTCTTCCATGTTCATATTCTCGAAGGTTGTACCAGCGTACTCATAGGCATAACCCACACCGCCATTTACCCCTAATTTGCGGATAAGATGAAGGATAACGTCTTTAGCATATACTCCCGTAGGTAAAGCTCCGTTTACCTCAATTTTACGCACTTTTAACTTAGTTAACGATAGGGTTTGAGAGGCTAACACATCTCTTACTTGGGATGTACCGATACCAAAGGCGATCGCACCAAACGCTCCATGGGTGGAAGTATGAGAGTCACCACAGGCGATCGTCATACCCGGTTGAGTCAAACCTTGTTCGGGAGCAATTACATGGACAATACCTTGATTCCCAGAGTTAGTATTATAAAATTTAATACCGTTTTCCTTAGTATTATTTTCTAAGGCTTGAATCATCTCCTCTGCTAAAGTGTCGGCAAATGGACGAGCTTGATTTTCTGTGGGTACAATGTGATCTACGGTAGCAACAGTTCGATCGGGAAAAAGTACTTTAAGATTACGTTCTCTAATCATAGCAAAGGCTTGAGGGCTAGTTACCTCATGTATCAAATGTAAGCCTATAAATAATTGAGTTTGTCCTGATGGTAGAGTACCAACGGTATGTAAATCCCAGACTTTATCAAATAACGTTCTTTTACTCATATCAATTTTATATATAGCAATCCTAATTTTCATTATCCTTGAGAAATGACGATTTTAGCAATCACAAATCAATAATGAGATTAGACTTCTTGCACAAGTCGAGTAATAGGTAATGAATAAGACTTTTTGAGCAACCTCTAATTATTGTTGATTTTCTAGGAATTTGAAAATACTGCTAAGATTAAAATTGTTTAGTTCCTTTAATTATTAGTTTTAAAAATAGTGTTGTTTCGTAATTCTTTATTATCTATTATTACGGTTTTTAGTCTTTTCTCCTTTTCCTCTCCTTTAAAAGCTCAAGCATTATTACCCTATACTCCTGAATTAAATCAAGATTTTTTTGATGAATATGGTTCGCAGTTGTTACAGGATGCTGTGCAATTAACCCGTTTTCGAGAGTATGAATTAGCTGTGGCAAGGGCGAGATTAGCGGTACAATTGTCTCCCCATCGTTATGAATCTTGGTTTATTTTGGGTACTTTAGAAATTCAAGACAATAATCTTGATGGTGGAGTTAAAGCCTTACAAGAAGCGAAAAGACTTGCACCAGAACAAGCTGATGTGTTATTTTCTCTGGGTAATTCTTATTTTCAGGTGGGAGATTATGAATCTTCTGTCAAGGAAATACAAGCGGGTTTGAAGTTAAATAAAGAAATTCCTCAGTCTTATTTTGATTTGGGTAATGCTTACTATAGGTTAAGTAAATATTCTGATGCGATCGAATCCTATCAACAAGCGATCAAATTAGAACCTCAATTTTGGCCTGCTATTAACAATATCGGTTTAGTGGAATATGAACAAGGAAAAATCAATGAAGCCTTAGAATCATGGCGTAAAGCCTTAAAAATTGACGAAAATCAAGCTGAACCAACGTTAGCTATCGCAGTAGCCCTTTACCGTCAAGGAAAAAGGGAAGAAGCCCTAAATTTAGGACAATCTGCCCTTAAAATGGATAATAGCTATGGCAGTATGGCATTTTTAAAGGAAAATCTTTGGGGGGATAAGTTATTAGAAGATACTCGCAAATTCTTTGCTAATCCAGAGATTGCCCCTTTAGTGAAAAAAGAAACTCCTGAAAAAACGGCGGAGTAGGAATCGACTTTCTTCAAATCGTCATCAAGATAACCATAATCAACGGAGTCTAGTTTTATTGTAGAGAAAATAGGAAATAAAGGTTTATGAACGCATCTGAACAAGCAAAAGGATTACAAATAACTACTAAAATTGCCGCTATTGTTAACTTATTTAAACAATATTTTCCCGACAGTAAAGCCGATCTCAACCCTTGGCATAATGATCCTGATACTATTAATTTAGTTGATCCAGATTCGATCGATATTGCCTTTCATTTCCCCGGTTGGAGTCGTAAAATCCAAAGTCGCAGTATTTTACTACAAATAAGATTTCATCAAGACTCCGTAGATCAACAACAGCGTTTAATTGGCATTGAAACCGCTGGATTTAATCATACTGGGGAAGTGTGGAGACTTTCAACGGTGGATAATTGGCAACTAGAGGGTAGAAATTTACCCACGGAAGAAATTAGGGAAAAACTGAAACAATTTTGTCGAGAGATATTTCAATTATTTTAAAAAATTCTTAGGGGTTGAATATTATTTCGCCCCTATTTTACCCAAAATTATGATCACAATATTATGGAAAATTTTGAAGAAATAAAGAAAAGATTAAAGAAAAAATGGTTGCAATATTATAAACATAATCGCAAATGGATTAATAAATATTGTCAAGAAAACTGTTTTGTCTCCGTGCAAGGCTCTTTAGAAGGAGAAACATGGGGAACTGGAGAACGTAGTTTGGATGATAAAAGATTCTCAGAAGTTCATCCTCCTAGTGAATTGATTATCGGAGTAATCACCGCTTTAGAGCCTCTTTTAGCTCAATATTGGTTAACTGCTTTTGTGGATTTGTATGCCAATAAAGAGAAAATACTTGTGGCTTTAGGGTTAAATTTTGATCCTGAATTAGAGTTAAAAAAAATTGAACAAAAAAATTGGGAACATCAACAATTAGTCATCGAACCTGAGATAATTTTAGATGATCATAATTTAACAGAAAAACATTATTTATCTACAGAATCATAAGTGACATCCTCTTGTGCAAATAAATTTGGACGGCGATTCATCCCACGCCGTAAACACGTTAAAAGTTGATTAAGAATTGAAAATATAAGAAGGGAAAGGAATGTTCTCTCCATATTGTCATGCTGTTTCTAACCATACTTGTTTGTCATATATAATATTTTCCATCGCTTCTTGTAGGGTATAACCTTCTAAATCTTGAATAATTACAGTATATCCTTCCTCATTTTCAGGATAAAATGTTAATTTGATAAAAATTACTATACTTTATAATGATTAAGCATATCAAATTATTATTACTAATTTTGATGATCAATGGCGGTTTATTCGGTTGTTTTAATACTAAAAAAGCTGAATGTAATAAAATTGTAGAAATTAGTAATCAATTAGCAGAAGTAACTCAGTCTAATATGAATATAGAAGATACGAATAAAGTTTTAGAAATGGCGGATAAGTTCGATCGAACTGCCCAAGAAATATTCGATAAAAAAATTAAGGATCAACAATTAGAAGAATATAGCAAAAATTTAGGTATAATTTATCAAAAATATGGCGAATTTACTAGAAATTTTATCACCGCTTTTGAAAATAAAAATACAGAAAATGCTATTTTATCTAAAGAACAATTAATGAATTTATCTCAAGAACAAGAAAATCTTGTAAATAATCTTAACAATTATTGTCAATAAAATTAGACAGACATAAATTTAATTAGGGGTTGCTGAAAAAGTCTTTTGATGAACCTCAGATCGATGCAAGAATGTTTGATAAGGGCAGGTTTCAGGTTGCAGGTTTCAGCGGTAATTTTCAGAAGATTATATAATTCGATCAAATAATTGAAGATAAAAAAATCAATTAGGATATATTTTTTGTCAATTCTTTAACCCTTTCCGATACCTGACACCTGACACCTTTACAGCACCAAAAATTTTATGGTTCACTCAGGTTTTGATGAGGGTAGTCGAACCATCACCATTTTTCTTGATCTAGATCTAATTCAAGTTAACAAAGCAAAGCTTATGGTGATCATTCCTATCCGTCAAGTTTGGAATGTACCAACATTTGCATACCGATAGGTTGATTAACCAGATTAGCAATTACAGAACATTTGACCTTAAATAAGAAAAAGATATTGCCTAACTCATTGCTGAGAGTCTCGAAATTTCCTTGCCCCTTAGCGATGATCAAATCAGCTTCGGCAAAGCGACGACGAAATTCTTCACTGCAATCATTTAAGATCGTACCCGGTGCATCTGAACCATTGTCGATCGTATCTACAATTCGATCGATCCCCACTGTTTCCACGTCACCAAGAGTTGCATCATTGAGAACAGGAGCACCTCGGACAACGAGGGTAACTATGAGTAAGTTTTATATAACAGGAAAGCCCTTCACATTATCATAATTGAGCAAATGCAACGTCATCACTCCCATAGAAGAACGATAACCTGTCGAACAGTACAGCACCACAGGGCGATCGCTAGGAATTTTATTCAAATTTCGAGATAGTGTACGCAATGGAATATTTATGGCACTAGGGATATGACCAGAGCGGTACTCAGAAGGCTCTCGAACATCAACCAATAAAGGTTGACTGTTTGCCATCAAATCTTTTAATTCTTCCACATTGCCGATCGTGTAATATTCTGATGGCATCGACATGAGATAGCGATCGACAGCAACGTCCAATGTGGGATACCCTTGCACACTTGACAGAACATTCGTTTCAACTATTGGATTTGATAAAGTGGAAATTTCTGATGCCATCAAGTTTGGTTCAAGATTAAAAAAGAAACAAAACGACAAAATGAATCCGAGTAGTAGAATTTGGATCGACTTTTTAAACTTCATAAATTTTTCCTAAAAGATTTTTCTCAATTCCCTAGCACCAATCAATTTTTAGGGGTTAACTGAATCTTGAATTACCTTTTTCACATCGTCTGGAATAAAGACAGCATACATTCCCCGTAAGTCCCCAACTTTGAAGTTATACGCCAAATCTTGAGGATAGCCATCTTGGACAAACTGAGGACGGCTATCTTTCAAACCGTGACAGACTAAACAAGTGGCTTCTACATCTATACGGCGGTAATAGCGTGTTCCTGTCTCCTGATTAATTGTTTCTCTGTCCCAAAAACCGATTAGCTCGGAGTTTTGTTCAAATTTTGCCAAAGCTATCTTGTCATGTAGATTATTGGGAGCATGATCGGGATTACGATATTTATTGGCAATTTGTTTCACCTGCCAACCATTTTCTTTACTGAGTTCCATAGCTTTCATGCCCACAGGACGACAAACCTCCTTCATGGTCTGTTTTGTTGGTACTTCAGTACTTCCTTCTAAGGTTGAAGCTAAACCAGTTCGCATGGCATCTAAAGTCTCAATTTCTTGAACTGCGTGTACTAATTCATCTGGATGGGGAATAATGGGAGCGGCTAAAACGATCGCAGGACTCCAAACGATCGAAAACAAACTGAAACTAATCAGCACAAAAAGTTTCACAGGGATGCTTAAAACAAGGTGATGTAATTTTTGAAAAGATTTCTGAATCAGATTTAGCATAAATTTCTCATGTCTTAGTTTAATAAAAATCTATTTATATAATTAATGGTTTTTGTATTTTAAGTATTATTATATAGAGATAGTTTAACTTCACCTAAATCTTAGCTTTCCTCGCTCAATATGTCTGTACGTTATCGTACCGTATTATTATTTCTTAATATTTAACTCAGATTTTGCACTGACGTTGTTAATTTTTAATTCTCAATGGTTATTTTTGCTCTTATTATTTGTTGTTAAAGTAAGAAATTTAATAGTAATATATTAAAATATCACTATTATAATTTTTCTAATTTAAAGGATAATCCACAGGTACAATGTTCTTTAATATCGATATTTTTAAACTGAAACCCCCCTCCCATTAAATCTTCTATATAATCTATGGTTAAATTCTCTAAATATTCATAGTGAGTTCGATCGATCACAATCGTTACATCTAAATCAGGGGATATTGTGTGATCATTTTCTTCTATTTCTTGAGCAAAACTTAATTGATAAACATAATCTTTACATCCTCCTTTTTCTATTTTTATTCTCACATAGGAAGTATCTAAATCATAATTATTTTTGAGTCTTTTTAGTTCTTCGATCGCAGTTTGTGTACAATTTATCATAGTTAGGGGTTGGTTAAAAAGTATTTTGGTGAAGGGGAGGTGTTAGGTTTTAGGTTATAAAGTCGCTTCGATTTCGGTTATCGACTTCCACTGAGGGTTAGTCGAAGTGTCGTAGTCGAGACAAAATACAGAGAATACGATCGCACTTTAGCCGTGTAATTTACTACACTTTAAGTTATGGATGAACATCTCAAATAATTATTTATTGTCTCGAATAGTCATCTTGAAAACGAACAATATCATCTTCTCCTAAATATTCGCCGTTTTGCACTTCAATTAAGATTAATTTAATCACTCCCGGATTTTCTAAGCGATGAGTGGTACATTGAGGTACATAAGTTGATTGATTCGCCGCTAAAATCTTGACTTCATCACCACATTCTACTTTAGCAGTACCAGAAACCACAATCCAGTGTTCACTACGATGATGGTGCATTTGTAGGCTTAAACGATGACCGGGGTTAACTTCTATGCGTTTAATTTTATAGCCTGTGCCTTCTTCTAGGGTGGTAAAAGTACCCCAAGGGCGAGTTTCGGTAATATGATTTGTTAAGGGATGAAAAGAAGATAGGGTTTCTTGAGGTTGTTCTTGAAGTTGAATCATAATTAATTATACTAAAGTTTTTAATATTTTTTTGTCATCTTAACCGATAAATCAAAATAACTCAAAAAAAATCCTAGCGGTAAAGCTAGGTTATAACAAAAATAAAGATTATACATCTTCATTGAGAGTTGGTGGGCGGTGCATCGCCCTACACTTAGAGTTGAGGTACGAACTGTTCTTTTTCAGGTACGATCGTATATTCCGCTACGATTTGACGAAATTCCTCACCGTCAATGGTTTCTTTCTCAATCAGTAAATCCACTAATCGATCGATCACTTCCCGATTTTCCCGTACAATTTGACAAGCAATTTGATGACCATGTTCTGCTAACATCTTGATTTGGGAGTCAATGCGAGATGCGGTTTCTTCAGAATATTCCGCACGATTCATGAAGCCTCCTCCGAGGAAAACTTCTCCTCCTTGCCCTTCTAAGGAAAGTGAGCCTAGTTCACTCATGCCAAAACGTGTTACCATTTGACGAGCCATGCCTGTTACTTGCTGTAAATCGCCTCCTGCACCAGTGGTAACTTCATCATGTCCAAAGACTTCTTCTTCGGCAGCACGTCCACCCATAGCACCCGCAATTCGTGCCATTAACTGCGCTTTGGTGGTTAATCCTTGTTCTTCGTTAGGGGTAAACCATGTTAAACCTTGCGCTTGTCCACGGGGAATTAAGGTTACTTTTTGTACGGGATCATGATCTTTCAATAAAGTACCCACAATGGCGTGACCAACTTCATGGTAAGCAATCAAGCGTTTACTCTTACTATCCACTAAAGGAGTGCCTTCCATCCCTGCGATAACTCGATCGACTGCCGCATCAATTTCTGATATGGTAATCTCAGGTTTACGGCGACGAGCTGTTAAAATGGCCGCCTCATTGAGTAAATTCGCTAAGTCTGCACCACTGAAACCGGGAGTACGACGGGCGATCGCCTCTAAGGAAACACTAGAAGCAATTTTTTTGTTGCGAGCATGAACGTCTAAAACTCCTAATCTGCCTTTGAAATCGGGGGGATCAACCATTACTTGTCGATCGAAACGACCCGGACGCATTAAGGCACTATCAAGGACATCCGCGCGGTTAGTAGCGGCGATCACGATAATACCAGTATTGCCTTCAAAACCATCCATTTCCGTTAAGAGTTGGTTTAAAGTTTGCTCTCTTTCATCGTTACCACCGCCGATACCTGCGCCTCTTTGTCTTCCCACAGCGTCAATCTCATCGATAAAAATGAGACAGGGAGCGTTTTCTTTGGCTTTTTTGAATAAATCCCGTACACGAGAAGCACCAACCCCGACAAACATCTCCACAAATTCTGAACCAGAAATGCTGAAGAAAGGTACACCTGCTTCCCCTGCAATGGCTTTCGCTAGTAAGGTTTTACCCGTCCCCGGAGGTCCTACTAATAACACACCTTTAGGGATTCTTGCACCTACGGCGGTGAATTTCTCAGGTTGTTTTAAGAAAGTTACTACTTCTTGTAATTCTTCTTTCGCTTCATCGATACCAGCTACATCATCGAACATGATACCTGTTTTGGCTTCCATCATAAAACGAGCTTTCGACTTGCCAAAATTCATGGCTTGTCCGGGTCCTCCGGGCATATTACTAGAACGGCGGAAAAGGAAGAATAACGAGCCAATCAACAATACGGGGAAAACTAAGTTACCTAAAATACCCCAGATTGCGCCCTCGTTGCGTAAAGGATGAGAGTCGAAGTTAACCCCAGATTCTCTTAATTTGGTGATTAACTCAGGGGATGCACCGGGTAAGTCAACTCTTAATCTTTGTACTTGACGTAATTCAGGATCGATCGCTTCTACAATAGCAGTACGTCCATTTTCGTATAAGTCAACACTGCTGACTCGTCCTTTATCAAGGTATTCTAAAAATCTACCGTAAGTCATACGAGTACTAGCGGTATTGTTAGTATCGCTAACATTAGTGGCAAAACTGCCTTGCCAGATGAAAAACCCAATTACTAAAAAGGGTATTGTCCATAGTAGGACGGAACGCCAAGATAATTTCATAATTTTTTATAGTTTTTGTGAAAAGAAAGAATTAAGTAGTTAACTTGTTCTTATCTTTGATTTTTAACTTAATGATCTAATTGTAACAACTATTGCTTAACTAAACTTAACATATCTCTCATTTTTTATGCAAATACTATCATATTCGGTTTTCCCTCTCGATCGAAAACTGGGGGAGGAAGGGGAAAATACTTTAACTCCTTAATTTACTCAGAAGCCTAATGATTTAGATATGTTGTTATCTATATAATAGGCTTATAAGGTTCGATCGAGCAGTCTTGCTATCAAAACGAGCAAAACTACAATAATCGCTTTAACAGACAAAAATTATTATTTTCATTTATTCTTTAAAAATTATGAGTTTATTAACAGAAATAAGCATAAAAGTTAGTGAAGAAATTGCTCAAGATTATCAAAATATTTCTGAACTTGAAAAACAAGAAATACAACTAAAAATTAACGAGATTATAGTTTTAGAGTTAGAAAAAAGAAAAGATAAATCTAAGGATAAACTAGGTAAACTTATGGACGAAATTAGCAAAAAAGCTATGGCAAGAGGTTTAACACCTGAATTATTAGAACAAATATTAAATGAAGATGAATAAGTATAAAATTGTTGTTGATGTCAATATTATACTTGGCGAGGGCATAATTTGAGTTTGGTGAAGGTAGGCAAAAGGCAAGTAGGCAAGAGGCAACTATACATTTTGCAACATCAGATTATAACCTTGATGAGTATATTATAAGTGCTTTACTCATTCAGTTAATAATATCGATACGTTAAGTATTATTACAAAAGAATTTAAAGTTTTAAAAAGAAGTTATCTTGAAAGAATACTCTAAAAATATTTTGATAAGTTTTGATGATGAATAATCAATTATTTTATGGCGATAATTTAGACGTTTTAAGAAGACATATTAAAGATGAAACTGTGGACTTATGTTATATCGATCCGCCTTTTAATTCTAAGCGCAATTATAACCAAATTTATAACAACATCGGTAAAGAAGATCGAGCCCAAGCTCAGGCTTTTATTGATACTTGGACATGGGATGATTTAGCTAATTATGGTTTAGCTGAAATTAAGGAAAATTATCATGGAAAATTCACCCAACAAACGATCGATCTTATTTGTGGATTAGACAAAGTTTTAGGTAAAGGAAGTTTATTTGCTTATCTGGTAAATATGACTTTAAGAATAGTAGAAATTCATCGAGTTTTAAAGCCAACGGGCAGTTTTTATCTTCATTGTGATCCCACTGCAAGTCATTATTTAAAATTAGTTTTAGATACTATTTTTTGTTCTCAAGGTGGAGATTTTAGAAATGAAATTATATGGAGTTATAAAAAATGGGCAGTAGCTGAAAAAACTTTTTCTAAAAATCATGATATAGTTTTGTTCTATAATAAAAATGCAAATAAAATTCTTTTTAATGTTTTATTACAAGAACGTGCGCCATCAACTTTAAAACGATTTGGCAAGAAAAAAATAGTATCTGGACATGATGAAACGGGAAAAAGAATTCCATCACAAACCACTAATGAAGATTCTACAGGGGTTAAAATGTCGGATGTTTGGGATATTCCAATTATTGCACCTTCTTCTAAAGAAAGATTAGGCTATCCCACCCAAAAACCCAAGGCATTATTAGAGCGGATAATTAAAGCCAGTAGTAATGAAGGAGATGTGATATTAGATGCCTTTTGCGGTTGCGGTACGACTGTTGAAGTTGCCCAATTACTAGATAGAAAATGGATAGGAATTGATATAACTTATCAAAGTATTGGGGTAATAATTAAACGATTAGAAGACAGTTTCGGTAAAGAAGTTTTAGAAAATATCACCCTTAATGGTATTCCTAAAGATATAGAATCCGCTCAAGCATTGGCATTGAAAAAGGACGATCGAACTCGCAAAGAATTTGAAAAATGGGCAGTTTTAACCTATACCAATAATAGGGCAATAATCAACGATAAAAAAGGAGCAGATAAAGGTATTGACGGTATCGCATTTTTTGATAGTGGCAAAGATAACCCAGAAAAAATTATTATTCAAGTCAAGTCCGGGAAGGTAAAATCAGGAGATATTCGGGATTTATTAGGCACAATTACCATAAACGAGGCTACTTTAGGAATATTTATTACTCTTAATGAGCCCACAAAAGACATGATTAAGACTGCGAAAGAAGCAGGAATTTATCAAAGCCAATTTATGAGTAATCCTGTCGATAAAATTTCGATCGTCACCGTAAGAGAAATTATCGAAGAACAAAAACGCCTTGATATAAGATTAGTTTTAGAAGTGTTAAAAAGTGCCGAAAAACAGAAGGAAATTAAAAGCGATCAAATCAAAATCAACTTTGCGGATTGAGACAAAAACTGTAAATCCATCTCCCGTAAAACAGGCATCTTGCCTGTGACAATAATTTCGACTTTCCCCTTGACAAACCTTGACATTTTTGATAAAATTTAGATAATGGGAATATTGCTAATTTTGGAGATAGATAGTCAGATTTCCATTATGATCTTTATAATTTCTATTATTACCAAAAAGAGAGAAAAAGTCAAGGAAAATCGATTTTTTTTTCATGATTTAAAACATTAAGATCGATCATTTTTTTCTTAAGAATTTTAGACATCATCTAAGAATAAAGAATCTAAATTTCTATAGCCACTAATAATTCTAATAATTTCAATATCATCATTAATTACACGATAAAAAATAATATAGTTAGCTAAATTTAAACCTCGTAGAGATGGCTTAAGATGATCATAATTACGTCCAATATTAGGAAAATTAGCAAGATATTTACATTTTTTCTCAAACTCATTGATAAAGTTTTCCCCGCAGAAACATTGTGATTAGAAAAATAATCGATAATTTCTTCTAAATCTTTGATAGCAGGTTGAGAAATAATATGACGTTTCATGATTAATTTACTTTTGTTTTATGTAATCTTTGTTGTAAGTTATTAACCACGATTTCCCCCTCAATTCCTTCCCCTCTTTCTAAGGATTCAATGCCTTCTCCTATTTTGATTTGAGTTTCCTCTAACCATTCTTCATAATCACCTTGTATTCTCTCAAAAACTAAAAACATTTTATCTACTACTTCTTGGGGAGAATTATATTTACCAGTGGCGACTTGTGCTTTTAGGAATTTTTCTTGTTCTGGTTTTAGTTCGATCGTCATAATCAATCCTCCTATTTTTACTATTAATATAACAAATCATTAGACTTCTCCAGAAGTTAGATTTTTCATAGCTAAAACTATTGTAAAGACGTAAAATTTTACGTCTCTACTTCCGTGTCGATAATTTAGATTTTCGCTTCTTCCTTAACTAACTTACTCCACCCTAAATCTTTGAGGTTATTATTACGGCGTAATGGACGTGTTACCAACTCTAAAATATCACGGGCGTTGGTAAAACCGTGAATTTGGGCAAAAGTGAACTCAACTGACCATTTTGTGTTAATTCCTCTGGCTTCTAAGGGATTAGCGTGAGCCATGCCAGTTATCACTAAATCTGGTTTAATCTCTTTGATTCTTTGTAATTGATTATAGTTATCGGGTTTTTCTACAATAGTTGGTACACTTACCCCCATTTCTTGACAAGTTTGAGCTAAAAAGTCTAACTCAGCTTTTTGATAGCGTTTATCCATGTAAGGGATACCAATTTCATTAACCGTCATACCACACCGAATGAGGAAACGAGCTAGAGAGATTTCCAGTAAATTGTCACCCATGAAGAAAACTGATTTACCTTTGATGATGTCCACATAATCTTGGATATTTTCCCAGATTTGAGCTTCTCTTTCCGCTAATCCTTGAGGCTCAACCCCAACCACAGAGCAGATTTTCTCAATCCAAGCTCGTGTACCATCAGGGCCGATGGGAAAGGGTGCGCCAATTAATTTACACTTACGGCGACGCATTAAAGTAGTGGCGGTGCGACTTAAAAAGGGATTTACTCCTGCAACGTAATAACCTTCATCGATGACGGGTAATTCTGTATAACGTTTTGCTGGTAGCCAACCATTGATTTTAACCCCTTGTTTTTTCAATTCTAAGGTTAAATTGGTAACAACGGGATCGGGTAATGAGCCAAATAACACTAAGGGCGGATGAGACTTATATTCATCATTGTTGGTATCTTCGGCTTTTTTGCCAAAATTGAGTAATTTTTGAATGGCGTTACGCTCGGTTTTCTCTGATTCTTGTTTTACTTCTGATTCCTTAGGGCAACGATTCGCCATAGCGGCTAAAACGGTGTCTTCTCCTTGGGTGAAGGCATAATCTAAACCGTTGGCGCGCGCGACTACGATCGGAATACCCAATTCAGCTTCTAATTTGGGGGCAATACCTTCTAAATCCATCTTAATAATTTCGGTGGTACAAGTACCAATCCAGACAATTACGCTAGGGTTTCGATCGCGCTTAATTTGGTCACAAAGGCGTTTTAACTCGTTATAATCGTTAAGTTGAGCGGAAATGTCGGCTTCTTCTAATTCAGCCATAGCGTAACGAGGTTCAGCGAAAATCATAACACCCATAGCATTTTGTAGAAAATAACCACAGGTTTTAGTGCCGATAACGAGGAAGAAACTATCTTCAATTTTTTGGTATAACCAAGCGACACAACTGATAGGGCAAAATGTATGATAATTGCCTGTTTCGCATTCAAATTTTAATTCGGGGGTAGTGGGTTTTTCTGTTGCTAAAGTCATGGGTTTTACTCCTATTAATAATGTTTAATTCGTAGGTTGGGTTAGCGAAAGCGTAACCCAACAATTTATATATTCTTTGATAATTTTGGGTTTCGTACCTCAACCCAACCTACAATGTTTTTTAGGTATTTAAGTCAAAGCCTTTAAATAATTTATTCATCTCATTTTGAAAGTTATTAATTCCTTCTTGAATGTCTGGAAAAGCAAATTCTTGATTGGATTTATCGGTTTCTGGGGAATTTTCAGACGGATTATTTGTTTTTTCTAACTCTTTTCGAGGATCAAAATTTAATCCTAAAGTCTCTACAATTTTTTCTAAGTTATCGTCAGCTATATATAACGTATAAAGAAGTTTACTAAAATTGCGATGTTTTCCTGCTAAAAATCCTAAAATCCATTCTGCTTTTACTCGATAACCTCCATCGGGAGTGCCTACTCTGGTAAACCAATTTTCGGTAATTCGATCGAACAAAGTCGCATTTTCTTGATAATATTCAAGCCAAGATTTCCTAATAATTGCTTTATTTTTTTCGATAAAATATAAATGATTTTCCATAGATTTTTATTAGTAACTTGATAAAATTAATTGTTAGTCATATTAGTTGATTCTTTGATTTTTTGACGCAACTCATCTAATGGAGAAACTGGAGGTAATAAATGAGCTTCTTGTTGAGTTTTTTCTCTTTCCTCTCGTCTTTTTTTTAACTCAATATCGGGATCAAAATTAAGTCCTAAAGACTGAATTAAAGCATCAGAATCTTTATTTAAAGATACCAAAGTTTCCATAAAATCTTTGGCAAAATCAGGCTCTAAACCACAGATTATTCCTAAGATAATATCTGGACGTTTTCCCTCGTCTGGTGTTTTCTTCCATCTATTTGATGAATAGTTACAAAATAGTATTATCCATTTACGGTTTATTTCCCAATAATCTAACCATTTTTCTTTTAAATCTTTTTTTACTTCTGTAAGAGTCCTCATTATCGTATTTTTTTCATTTTATTAAAAAATTTTTTTCAGTCGCTTTAGCCGACTTTTGCTGTTAGCCTTGTCAATTTATTGCAAGGCGGTTTATTAATTTTAACTGTTGATTAATGTAACAATTTAATTAATTGAATCATAATTTTTATGATTAATTGATAGTTTTAGGTGATGAACCATAATCCGCAAAGAAATAAATTTCATTGCTAATAGCTCAAGTCTGCTAAAGCGACTAATTCTGAATATCATAAAGAGAATTTTTAGAAATTTTTATTCCTAAATTCATCTAAAGGAGAAGGAGGCTCAATTAATTGATTTTTTGCCCTTTCTTCTTTCCTTTTTTCGAGTTCAATTTTAGGATCAAAATTTAAACCTAATAATTCCACTATTCTATATGTATCATTTGTCGCCATTGATAAAAATTGTATATAATCTTTAGTCTTTTGATCAAAAGAAATAATAATCGATAAAATTATAGAATCAATAGGTCTAATTTGATATTCTTTTGCACCAGTGTTAACATTGTTAACTGGAAATTCACATTGAAGAATTTGCAATTTATTTTTTTCTAAACACGATAAATTAACCTGATAATAATTAAGCCATTTTTCTTTTAATTGAGCCTTAAATTCTTCAAACTCTTCCACAATTCCCATACACTAAATAGATAAAAATAATTCTTAATTCTTAATTCTTAATTGTTCATTAATTTACACCATCATTAATTCTAATTCGTCTCTTTCCTGTTTAGGCGCATCCGCAGGAGGATTTAAGTAGTAATCGGAAAGTAAACCAAACAACTCTCGATCGAGCGCTTCACTAGGCACAACTCCTTCGGGTAATGCTAAAATCTGATCAGCGATATTAAGATAATATTGGCACACATAATCTAAACTAGGGTCTTTTTCTGCCATTTCAAACAAGGTTTTACCCTTTACTCTCGATACTCGGATGTCTTCAATGAGAGGTAAAACTTCTAATACAGGCATTGCTACATGGGAAATGTATTTATCGATTAAATCCCGTTTCGAGGTGCGATTACCAATTAAACCTGCTAACTTGAGGGGATGAGTGCGCGCTTTTTCTCTGACGGAAGCGGCAATACGATTAGCGGCGAATAAGGCATCAAAACCATTATCGGTGACGATTAAACAATAATCTGCATAGTTGAGAGGCGCTGCAAAACCTCCGCAAACTACGTCACCCAACACATCAAATAAAATCACGTCATATTCATCAAAGGCGTTTAACTCTTTTAACAGTTTGACGGTTTCGCCTACCACATAACCACCACAACCAGCCCCGGCAGGAGGACCTCCTGCCTCTACACAGTCAACACCTGCGTAACCTTTATAAATAACGTCTTCTGCCCAAATATCTTCATAGTGGAAATCTTTTTCCTGTAGGGTGTCGATAATAGTGGGAATTAAAAAGCCAGTAAGGGTAAAGGTACTATCATGTTTTGGATCACATCCAATCTGTAATACTTTTTTACCTCTTTTTGCCAAGGCTGTGGAGATGTTGCAACTGGTGGTTGATTTGCCGATACCGCCTTTTCCGTAAACTGCTAATGTCAAAGTCATGTTTTTATGATTCCTGATTTATTTGCACTGATTGCATTATTGACTAATTTTTCGGAAATGAAAAGGGGTACAAGTTTTAGTTTGGGTAGTAAATAGACGAAAATTTGAGTATAATTTCATTTAATTTATTTAATTAACTCTAATTGTTGTTCAAGATTAAATTTGACTAATTTTAAAATTTTGCTAATCAATAAACTATAATTTTGTATAAAAGCAAAAAAAGGTAACAATATCTTTACATAAACCAGAAAAACCTTATTTAATAAGGCTTTCTGATGTTCAAGAGTTCGATCGAACTTGAGTAATTATACTTAAAGAATTGGCAAAATTAGCAATATATCTGGGTGAAAAAAGATGATTGTTAATATTTACAACAATTTTTGATTAGTAAAGAAAAATAAGTATAAATACTCAGAAAAAATATTGGGTTTTAAATTTGAATCACCTTATAAACCGTTGTACCATTTTGGTAGAAAGTTTGATAATAGATACCAGCACAATCATAATATTGAGTATTTCCCATTTGAGTCACGGTGCATCCATCGGGGAGATAACTGACGACAGCACCCACAGGAGGAGAAATAATGACATAGTTTCCGTTACTAGGTTGCATATAAACTCCATCGGAATAGATATAAGAAGTTGAGCCAATATAAATAGTATCGTAATAGGGAGGCGGAGTCGCAACACTCGCACCAATAGCTAATCCAGCAGTTAAGCCCACTGCCGCAGTCCAAGCACCCCAACCGGGAGGAGCATAGTAGCCTCCACCGTACCAACCACCACCACGCCAGTTATCATTGACAAAATCCTGACGGTTATCTTGGCGATTTCCTGCATTATTTTGACGATTATCTTGGCGATTCCCTGCATTATCTTGACGATTACCTTGATTAGTTTGACGGTTATCTTGACGATCGCCTTGAGCATTACTACGGTTAGTTTGTCTTTCTCCTTGATTAGTCTGACGATCGCCTTGAGCATCACTACGGTTAGTTTGTCTTTCTCCCTGATTAGTCTGACGATTACCTTGAGCATCACTACGGTTAGTTTGTCGTTGCCCTTGATTACCCTGACGACTGGAAGAATTACTAAAGTTGCCTCTATTTTGTAAACTGGTACTACTATTTACCCGTTGAGATGCACCACCACCTCTTGCACCGCTCGATCGATTGACACTGCTGGTTCTTGCACCTCCTCCACCTCTTGCACCGCCACCCCGTCCACCACGTCCTGCGTAGGCGACATCGGAGAAAATAGCTAAGATAGTGAGTAACACGGTGAAAGTAAAAATAAAGGGTTTTTTGGATAAGTTTTTCATGATGAACTCCTGTAAAATAAGTTTTTAATACGAAGGGTTTATTTAAGGTGAGGGGGGTAAGATTTCAATTCTGACGTTATCCTTTTTTGGGGTGAAAGTAAAAATATCTTGAGAAAATGAGGGTTTAAAGTTCCAATTAGAGAATAACACCGTATATTGAGGGGCATTCGGTAGATTTTTATAGGTGATGATGGCTTTTTTGATTAAAGGAGGATTATCTTGACTAATCCATAATTGTCCATCCCAATCATCGGTAACGAGAAGTAAGTGATCTGTTTCGACTCGATTAACCAAGTTACTCCCAATGTATAAAGGTTCTTCTATTATATCATCAAGGACACGACAAGGATTACTGGTAAATAAGTTCGACATGGCAATAGTGAAACCATAGTTTTGTTCGATCGAACTCACCATGTCATCAATAGTTGTGGGTGCTTCTTTGGTAGCAAAAACATTGAGAAGGGGAGAAAATAAGGTAAAAGATTTACCATCATAATAAAAACTTCTTTTTTCCTGATCTCCGATGGTATCCACTCTGAGCAAATTAGGTCTTTGTAGGGATACTTGTTTATAACCGCTATATTGAACTTTTGAGCCTGATGCTAAAACGTTGTCATAGGTGACATCCATTTCTACACTAAAGGATTGTTGACTCTTGAGAAAATCGCAGACTTGGTTTAATAATTCATCTGTGGTTATGGGAGATGTTTCTGTATTGGGGACATTTTGAGCTTGTATTTTTGATGCTACACCAAAGGTGGAAGTTACACAAAAAGCAAGAGTTAATAAAATTTTTGAATAGTTCATATATTTGACATTGTAATTAATAAAAATGAATTTTTGATGATTATTTGTAAGATGGACATCGCCCACCATCAGAGGATTTTGAGGTTTTGGTGGGCAATGCCCACTATGTCGTATTTGAGTCTTCCTTGAGCCATGCTCCTATTAATTCATAACCGAGAATCAAGATTACAGGACCTACAAATAAGCCGAGAATGCCATGGGCGATCGTACCGCCAATTACTCCTAATAAAATAACCACGATCGGAACTGGTAGCCCTTTTCCCATTAACATAGGTTTAAGTACATTATCAATCAAAGTAGCTAAAATCATCCAGATGGTGAAAAGTAAAGCCCCTAAAGGGTTCATGGTTGTCCAAGCAAACACGATCGCAGGTAAAACTATTAATCCCGGACCAATTTGAATAATACTTAAAAATAAGGATACTAAAGTTAGTATTCCTGCGGCGGGAATTTTGGCTAAAATTAACCCAAAAGCCACCAATAGAGTTTGTATTACTGCAACGCCGATGACACCACGAGTTACACTGCGTATAGTTGTGGTTGCTAGTTGCATAAATTCTTCCCCTCTGGATGGCGCTAACCTTGAGACAAATAATGTTATGCCTTGGTTTAAACTTTGGGCTTTTAGAATTAATATGACTGCGATAATTATAGAGACAATAAATTTCAGTAATATTAAACCAAGATTGGTGGCTTGTAATAAAAGGGTTTTAGAAAATGCGACAATTTGTGTATGAAATTGACCAATTAATCCTTTCAGGTTTAACGATGCCAGTTGCCAAATCTCATTTAAAGGTTTACCAACGAGGGGTAAATCGGCAATTTTTGGGGATGGAGGAGGTATAACTAAAGTACCTGCTTCAATGCCGTCAACTATGGTTTGAGCATTATGAAACAAAATAGTTGCGATTATACTAATAGGTCCTAGAATAATACCAATACCAACTAACCCTAGGAGTATGGCGGATAACTTTCTACGTCCTCCTAGACGGTTTTTCAGCCACTCAAAAACAGGAAAGAGTGCGATCGACAATACCCCTGCCCAAAGGAAGATGATGATAAACGGACGAATGAGAATAAAGCACCAAGCCAATAAGAAGCCGATGGTAAAAAATCGAATGATTGTATTGATTAGTTTAGAGTTATTTTCCATAAATTTAGCTTACTTATCCTCAATATTTTCATAAAGATTTAAAGTATATTGTAAAAAATTTTCTGCCCGATCAATTTGTAACTGTGCTTCCTCTTTACCTAATGAATTATAGTCTCCATAATCTCCCAAATTTCTCATATTTTGTACCTCTCTTAAATACTTATGATATTGTTGAGGAATTTTTTGAGTTTTAATAAATTCTCTTCCGAATGCTGATATTACTGCTGAATGTTTAGAGAAATAAAGTTCCTCTTGTGCTAGAAAAGCAGACGCAAGATAAAACATTGTATAATAAGCTCTAGCAACCGCAAAGTCATAGAATTTCCCTTCAAATAAATGTTTTGATGCTTCTAAACTTTGTTTTGCTTTAAGAAGAAATTGTTTTTCATTTTCATTCATAATAAAATCCCTTCTTTCTCAATGTTTTTGAATAAAGGATTTTTTCTCGTTTTAAATTGCTCTTGAGATACATAAAAACAGTTAATTTCTATATCATTTTCTAAGGATAAATCAGTTAATTTATCTATATTTTTTTTAATTTCAAGAACAGGGTTAACGGGACGATTTAAAATAACTAAAATATCAATATCCGAATATTGATTAGCCTCTCCCCTAGCTTGAGAACCGAATAAAATTAGGCTTACTAATTCTTCTTTGTAAACGTTTTCAAGTTCTTTTTTAACTTTAGTAATTACATTTTTTATTTTGTCCATAAATTTTAACTATCTAAAACGTTTTTTTCAAAGGTTTTGATCACAATATACAAAATAGGCGCGATCGCTAAACTTAATACTGTAGCCACTAGATAACCGCCAAAACTTACAGTACCGATCGACCAACGACTTAAAGCCCCTGCACCACTTGCCGTCATTAAGGGAATATATCCCACAATACCAGACAGAGAAGTCATCATAATAGGGCGAAAACGAGATTTAGCGGCGGCGATCGAATCTGGTTTAATCATCAGTTACTGAACTTTGAATCTAATTACAATGAACAATCTAGTTATTATGCTTTTTTACTTCACTTCAAAGCCATGAAATCGATGATGAATTTTGACTGGTATCCTACAGACTTATATTTTCAAGGGCAACCAGTAAAAGGATTATCAAGTCTTGATATATTTTCTCAATGTCGGATGCGTTTCAATCAACCCTATAATTCTATGGGTATTTCTAAAAATCTTCTCTATTTACCCCTTGAAAAAAAGTATCACCATAGCAATGATGATGAACAAAATTTATACGAACAAATGAACTTATTTACCCTTCCTGTGGATTTGGTGGATGCTCTTAAATCATTGATTCGCTCTCAATTATTTGGCGGTAATATTCAAATACAAACTATAGCAGATTCGATCGGTATAAGTAAAAGAAGCCTTCAAAGATTTTTAGCGGATAAAGGTTTGAGTTATTCTCATTTAATAGATCAAGTAAGATTTCAGTTAGCAGTGGAATGGTTGAAAGATAAAACTATACCTATTGGTGACATCGCTTTGGAACTTCAGTATAGTGAAGTAAATAATTTTACGAGGGCATTTAAAAGATGGACTGGCTTAACCCCTAGGGAATATCGTCATCGATTGTAACGGGTTTTGATGAGAAAAAACGATCGAAACTTCTCTTAATTGATATGATTGCGATCGAACACCTTGCTTTTGGGGACGCAAACCTTGCGTCCCTACGGATTAATTTGCGCAAGCGGTACATTCTTCTTTAAAAGAATCCCTTTGCACAATCCTGACATAATAAACGGCTTTACAACCTTTCTCCCATGCCATGACTAAGGTATCATAAATGTCTTTTGCTTTTAACGCTCTTTCTCCCTCTTCAGCAAAATATACTCCTTGATTGAGATTAAATAGTAATTCCATTGAGATACCTGTGTCAACCCATTGTTGAATCACAGCGATCGAATTTACTACTATATCTTGATGGAGATTTTTGTTTTCTTGGTAAAACCAGTTTTTATCGTTGATATAGGGGGGGGCAATTGGCACTGTACCTTTAGCCCATTTATCATAGAAAAAGCGACTATAAACAGGTAACACACTGGCAGTGCAACCCTGCACTAAAGATGATGAAGTATTGGGCGCGATCGCAGTAATATGAGAATTACGGATACCAAATTCTTGAATATCTAAGGATAGTTGTAGCCAACGGGGTTTCTCATAGGCGTTTTCTTCAAACCATTCTACGGGTTTACTACCTATTAATAAGCCTTTACTCCAATCGCTACCCTCAAAAGCAGGATAAGCTCCTCTTTCCTTGGATAATTCCATGGAGGCATTGGTGCAATAATAACCAATATCCTCGAATAAGTTACTAATTTCTGCAAGGTTGTTATATCTTAACTCCCGTTTCGCTAACCAATCCGCTAACCCCATAGCACCCACTCCGATGGTACGATAACGGTTATTATGTTCCTTCGCATCGGCAAAAGGTGGTAAAGTAATCTCGATCGTATTATCTAAAATTCTCACCGCTAAAGTACAGATAGATTCCATCTCCTCTTTTTCCAAATTAGCAAGGTTAAGGGAGACTAAATTACAGCAGTGGGCATATTTATCAGGGGTAACATTCGAGAAGGATTCAGTACATAAATTCACTCCCGGAATATAACCATCATGTTTGTTCGGATTAGCTTTATTAATGGCATCCTTGAAAGCAAGATAAGGCATTCCTGTTTCTACCTGCGCCCTCATGATGTGTTTAAATAACTCTCTAGCGTTTACCTTCTTATACAGCTTGATTTTTGTATCTAGGTTAGCTTCAATAATGCCGTAGGCTTTTTCAAATTCTGCCCCCCATAACGGCGGTAAATCAATGCCTAAAGCGTTTTTTACCTCAAAAGGATCAACTAAAGTCCAATCTTGCTTATTTTGCACCCTACGCATAAACTCATCAGGTAAGATAAGTTGCGGGAATACGTCATAAGCCTTACGTCTCTGATCTCCGTTTTCTGTCTGCATTTCCAGAAATTCGGGTACGTCTAAATGCCATATATCTAAACCAACAGTTACAGCCCCGGCACGTCTTCCCCCCTGATTCACTGCTATAGCGGTGTCATTGAGGAGTTTTATCCAAGGTATCACCCCCCCTGAAGCGTTCTTTTTACCCATCACAGAGCTTCCTGTCGCCCTAATTCTGGACACGTTTACCCCTACTCCTCCACCGTTTTTGGAAATTCTAGCAGTATTAGTAATTTCATCAAAAATACTTTCTAAGTTGTCATCAATACTCACAATAAAACAACTTGTTAATGAGCCATTCGGCACTCTCAAGTTAGCTAAAATAGGGGTGGCAAGGGAGATACGGCGAGATGCGATCGACTCATAAAACTTACGAGCATAAGTCAAGCGATTATCGGTATTTTCCACCATTGCCAACAATAACGAGCAAGTTAAATAGGCTTCTTGGGGTAACTCTTGGGGTAAGAGATAACGATTAGTTAATAAAACCGCCCCTGCATAGTCATAATCTAAATCCCAATCGGGGTTAATCCAACTATTGGCAATTTCTAATTCTTCAGGGGTATAGGTTAAAATGCGTCGATCGTACCTACCCTGCTCCAC
Source organism: Geminocystis herdmanii PCC 6308 (assembly GCF_000332235.1). Classification (NCBI taxonomy): domain Bacteria; kingdom Bacillati; phylum Cyanobacteriota; class Cyanophyceae; order Chroococcales; family Geminocystaceae; genus Geminocystis; species Geminocystis herdmanii. The sequence goes on from NZ_CM001775.1 coordinate 373,247, forward strand.
AAAATCCGCTACGGTTTGAGCATAATTACCGTAATTATAGCCTCTGGTGGCAAGGCAATCTTTCCATAAACTCCAGACGTGCAACCTTCCAGCGACATAACGCCAATCTGGTTGATCCAGATCACACATTTCTAAGGCACAATTAATAAGATTATCCTGAATATCCCTCGTGGTGATGCCATCACGCAAACGAGTTTTCAAACCAGATTCGAGGGCGATGGTATTAACATCTTTACCATTACAAGCCCAATCGACTACTTTTCTGATTTTACTAACATCAAGGGGGGCAGATTTACCATTTCTTTTAATCACCTCAATACTTTTGGTTACAGTATCGACACTGTGATTATGATTACTATGACTAACGGTATAGGAGTGGCTAGAGATCGTACTTTGTTGCGTATCCAATAACATTGCTGATTGCCTCGCTTACTTTAAGTATTTCTACTCAAAAAAAATTTACTGCTGTTTGCTTCTTCTCTTTTATACCATATATCTGGGGTAGCCTGTTACCCTCATACACCATATATGGAATTTAGTCAATAAAATTTTTCTGAAAATCTTAACAAAGCAAAAGGGAAAAATTGAGAATTGAAAATTGAGAATGGAGAATTAAGAGAAATTACGAATTAGTTATTAATCAATCACTCATAGTTTAATGAATCATAGTAATCTACTCATCACCTTGAATTTATTGAAGTTTTTTACCTTTACACAAAAGATATTTACCCTTGTTTATCAGAAGTGAGTAATGTTAAAAGTTATCGGGTTTTAACCTTTGTTTTGTGGTAGATGCCTTTTTATTCATTCTCAATTTTCCATTCTCCATTCTCCATTACATTATGGTTTTTAGCCACCAAAAGCCATGGGGAAGGCTAATTTTAAGGCGGCGGTAAGTAATAAATTAACTAAGGATACGGGGAGTAAAAATTTCCAGCCTAAATCTAATAGTTGATCAATTCTGACACGAGGTACAGTCCAACGCAATAAAATGGCAATAAAGACGAGGAAATAGGCTTTTAATACCATCATACTGATACCCAAGGAAGCGGTTATTACTTGAAGCCAAGGGGTGTTTTCACTTACACCTATCCAACCGGCAAGGTTACTTAAAGGAATGGGAAATTCCCAACCACCTAAATACAAGATGGCAAATACCAATGCTGATAGTACTAGGTTAACGTAAGAACCGACATAGAATAAACCGAATTTCATTCCTGCGTATTCTGTTTGATAACCTGCCACTAATTCTTCTTCTGCTTCGGGTAAGTCGAAGGGTAAGCGCTCACATTCGGCTAAGGCGGCTATCCAAAAGATGAGGAAGCCTACGGGTTGTCTCCAAATATTCCAACTTAAAATTCCGTAGCTCGATTGTTGTTCCACGATGTCGATCGTACTTAAACTATTAGACATCATGGCGACGGCTAAAACTGATAAAGCTAGGGGAATTTCATAGCTGATAGACTGTGCCGCCGCGCGTAATCCTCCTAAGAGAGAATATTTATTATTAGAAGCATAACCTGCCATTAATAAACCAATGGGGGTAATACTAGATAAAGAAATCCAGAGAAAAATCCCTACGTTTAAGTCTGTGATAACTAAATTTTGTCCAAAGGGTACGATGAGATAGGACAAAAATACTGGTATTACTACGATGGCAGGACCTAGTGTAAATAATACACTATCAGCTTTCGCAGGGACAATATCTTCTTTAAAAACTAATTTTATACCATCGGCAACGGGTTGCAATACTCCCAAAGGACCAGCGTATTCTGGTCCAATCCGTTGTTGTGCCGCCGCCGAGATTTTTCTTTCTAACCAAACACTAACTAAGACTCCTACGGTAGCACCAATAATCATTAAACCCAAAGGTAAAGGAATCCAAAGGGTTTTCGCTAATTCTTGAGAAAGTCCAAAATCCGTGAGGGAAGTGATAAAACTTCCTTGTAAATCAATACCTGAGTTCATTTTTATCAGTAACTAATAATTGATAATGGATAATTAAGAGTTAATTTTTTCTAAATTATTCCTTTAATAATATAGCAACGTATGAATATGTGAGAATCAACTTTTGGGTTAATTAAAAAATGTAGGGAGTTAAAATTTTAACCAAGAAAAAATATCTGCGATCGAAAGTTTTAAATTATTGATAAAATCAGGTACGGGTAATATATCTTCATCTCGATCGAAATAAGTCACTTTTTGCTGATAATAAGTAAAGATAGTTTTTTGTTGAGGATCAATAATCCATCCTAATTGACAACCTGCTTCAAGACAACGCAGAATTTTTTTAATAATCATACTATGATTTTTTTGATCAGGAGAGAGAATTTCAATAATCCAATCAGGTGCGATCGAAACTACGTTAGCAATATCTCCATTTTCGTCCCTAGGAATATGATCATAAGTTAAAACTACTATATCAGGCACGATCGACTTTCCCCCAAAAGTACATCTCAATTCGGGAAAAGCCAACGCAACTTTTTTGGGTTTAACAACAGAATTAATCGCCGTTACTAACTCACCTTGAATAATACTATGTTTTCCTTGGGGCATAGGTTTTGCAATAATTTGATTATCAATATATTCTTGAGCAGGTTTTTCTTCAGGGAAAGTCAAAAATTCCTCTAAAGTTATGTCGATTTTTTTTTCAGCAATTAACGTCACCATAAAATCTCTGTTATATTTTATCTATCATCATTGTAGCGATAACCAATAGACTTCTCTGGAAAAAATTTTTTTTGTTCGTAGTGAGGGTTTTAACCCTTCTTCCATTAATTTAATTTTCATAATACCTAAGCACTGCTTCCAAAATCAGAGTTAATGGAGATTGCGTTAGATTGCTTCGTGCCTCGCAATGACAAAATATTATTATTCTTTATGGAAAATGGGAAAAGATGATGATAGGGAAATAGATAAATAAACCATTTCCCCGTGAATTGTCTTTCCTATCCTTTACAGCAACGATTAAAAATTAAACGTCGTAGGGTGCTTTACCAGAGAATTTGAGGGTGACAGGCTCAGGATTTTTACCGATACTTCTGTCTTTTTTGCCGTGAAATTCACGACCTTCGTTAACTTTCTCAGGGAATACACCATCAGCAGGATGAAGATATTGGATTTCACCAGTAGGATATACACGGTAAACTTTATAATCTTCAATTTTGGGTTTGAATTTGGTGCGTAATTGAGTGCCTAAAGCCAAACATTGCTCTTTACGGGCAAAATAAAATAAATTTTCCCCTTCATTCATAATAGCGGCGCCACCGGTAGGCATTTCAAAAACCTGCTCACTTTTACTTGTCCAAGTAATAGCATACTTTTCTTCTCTGTCAGCAGCAGAAAGTAAACCGCCGGTGCTACCACCGAATTTAGGCATCTGTCCAGTAAGTTGAATTGTTTCGCTCATAGAGATATTGCTTTTATGGAAATAAATTTACTATCTAGGCAATGCTATCATTCCTATTAACTTTCTTGTGCATCTTTGTTATGAACTGTAACAGTTTGTTACTTTGTGTCTCTTTTTGTATGTTGATTTTGCTCAACAATTACGAGGCGATATTTAATACAGAACAAGTTTTATACAGCATCTTTGACATTACTATTTTCCCCAATTCACCAATTATAGCTAATTAGTTATATAATAATAAGTAGTTAATTTAAACGAGCAATCGCAAAAAAACTGATAAGAAACTAAAAATAATTAAAAAAGTTTTTTGCAAAAGAAATTAATCAACAAACAATTTAAAAATCAAAGATAAAAATTATGTTTAATAATGTAGGAACAGTCGATCGTATCATTCGTTTTATTTTCGCTTCTGTATGTGCCTATTTGGGCTTATTTACCTATAGCGGTTCATCTTTAGGAATTGGTTTAACCATTGGAGCAGGTTTATTAACTTTTAGTGCTTTAGCAAGTACTTGTTTAATGTACGGTTTATTAGGTATTAGTACTAAAAAACCTCTACAAAACTGAGTCTTAAACAAAATAATTATTAAAACATTCTCAAAGGTCATTGTTAGTGGAAAATAGTATTCTAATTGAAAATAATCCATCCATGTCAAGACGACATCTGCTTAATTTTTTTACAGGTACAGCGATTGTCGTAACTGTTGGAGGAGCATTATATCCCGTCGTTAAATTTTTAATTCCTCCTTCTGATGTAGAGAAAGATGGTTCAATTTTAGCGAAAGATATTCATGGTAATTTAATTCCCATAGCTCAAATTTTAGCAGAACCTCCTGAAACAAGAGCTTTAGTGGCAGGATTAGCAGGAGCTTTTAACTGTTAACTAATAGTTTATTATAGTTGTTTATACCTACTCACGGGATAAAGGTTGACATTTTTTTTAAAATATGTTAGCTTTTAATGAAGTCGATAACCAAGACTGTTAAAACTATTTAATTTAAAGATTAAATTAAATAAAAATTAGTTATTATTCAAGATTAATCAATTAATTAGAATAATAAAAGTAGGGTGGGTTACACCCGAATCAACGCTTGTGGACAGTATCAAGCCGACTTGACTGGTAGAAGCAAGAAGTAAACGTCATAGGTAACTATGAGTAAGTTTTATATAACAGAACCAACCTACTTAACCGTCACGGAAGATGGTACTTTAAACCCTTGGGGAATTTTTGATAATTGTACTCACTTGGGGTGTACTTTCCCTTGGAATAACAATGAAGCTCAATTTCAATGTCCTTGTCATGGCTCACGTTATGATGCAAAAGGTGTCGTCTTAAGAGGACCAGCACCCTTGCCATTAAAATTAGCTCATGTCAATGTTGAAGGTGAATATATTAGAATTTCTCCGTGGACAGAAAATGATCCTCGTACGGGGGAAAAACCTTGGTGGGTTTAACTTGGGTGATTTCTAGTCAAGAAAATACCAGTTTTTTGATAAATCTAGGAATTACTCATTATCAAGAAAAATATAGAGTTGTGAGATTTCTTAATAAGCTCGATCGGGACAGAATATTATTATTAGTAAGTCCTAAAATCTTCTTTTTATCAAAATATTGAAAATTTGATTTAATATCTTACTATGAGCAAATTAATATCTGTCTTGTTTTTAAGTCTTTGGTTATATGGTTGCAGTCATTTAGAAGTAAATCCTGTAATTGCTTTTGTTACTCCTAATCAAGATATGGGACAAATACAACTAATTGACGAAAAAAATTCTGATTCTACCCTTGAGTTAGTTTATCAAAATTTAGCCTTGCCTTCGGTTAAAGATTTTCTTCATTCTATTCCAGCAGATTATTACACGGTTAAACAAATTAATGCTCTGAAAGTTTTAACCAAAGAAAAACGAGCTTTACTCATTGATGTTAGAGAGAAAAATGAGTATGATTCAGGGCATATAAAAAATGCTATTAATATTCCCATCCGAACATTAACCGATAATCTCCAGCAAATTCCTAAAAATCGCCCTGTCATATTATATTGCTCAACGGGTTATCGTACTGCTTTAGGGGTAATGGCATTACAAATGCTCGGCTATAATAATGTTAAAGGTTTTCCCCCTAGCATTGAAGGATGGAAAGCTGGAGGAGAATTATTAGAATCGACACCCCTCTCACTCAAGACATTTGAGTAGAGATTTAACCGATGGTATCAGTTTTCAAATAAGGCTGTAATACTTCTGGTACTTTAATCGTGCCATCTTTCTGTTGATAATTCTCTAAAATTGCCGCCATAGTGCGCCCCACGGCCAAACCAGAGCCATTCAGAGTGTGTACATATTCAGTACCTCTCTTGCCCTTTTCCTTAAAGCGAATATCCGCCCTTCTAGCTTGGAAATCATGACAATTTGAGCAACTAGAAATTTCACGATAGGTATTAGCAGAAGGCAACCACACTTCTAAGTCATAACATTTAGCGGCACTAAAACCTAAATCTCCAGTACATAATTCTACGACTCGATAGGGTAATTTGAGAGCTTGTAAAATTGCTTCCGCATTGTTTACCATCTTCTCATGTTCTTCGGCACTTGTTTCAGGGCGCACCAATTTAATTAATTCCACTTTGTTAAACTGGTGTAAACGGATTAAACCCCGCATATCTCGCCCGTAGCTTCCTGCTTCTCTGCGAAAACAAGGAGTATAGGCACAATGATAAATAGGCAGTTTTTCCGCTTCTAAAATTTCCTTACTATAAAAGTTTGTCACTGGCACTTCGGCGGTGGGAGTTAACCATAAATCATCCCCATCACACTTAAAACTTTCTTCCGCAAATTTTGGTAATTGCCCTGTACCTTGCAAGGCTTCACTATTAATTAAGACAGGAGGCATAACTTCAATATACCCTGCTTCTATCTGTCGATCGAGCATAAAATTAATTAAAGCCCTTTCCAAAGCCGCACCCATACCCACCAAAGCCACAAAACGACTTTGAGCGACTTTTACAGCCCTTTCCGAGTCGATAATGCCCAATTTTTCCCCAATTTCCCCATGGGGTAAGATGTTACTACCATCTGGAATAAACTCATCTCCCCAACGTCTCATCTCAATATTTTCCGTTTCATTTTTGCCGATAGGAGTGGTATTTGAGGGTAAATTAGGCAATTCTAACAATAAACCATCAAGTTTTGTTTTTAATTCCCTTTCTTCAGGCTCTAACTGAGCTAATCTAGCTTTAACGTTATTACCCTCCTCCTTTAAAGTAAGGATTTCTTCGCTTTGAGGATTTGCACCCGTGCGCATTTTTTCCCCGATAATCTTACCAATTTCGTTACTTCTAGCTTGTAATTCTGTTCTAATAGATTGTATCTCTCGTTGTTGACTATCTAAATCAAGAATCGGTTGTAGCTGATAATCTGTACTGCGTTGATGTAATAATTTGAAAACTTTTTCAGGATTTTCCCTAATTTTTTTTAAATCTAACATAATAATTAATAGTGAATAATGAATAATTAATAATTAATAATTGAGGAGGTTATAATATTATTTATTAGCAGGGTTGAATATTATTCAACCCCTAGGAGAGATAAAAAACCTTATTTTAAAAAGTCTCATTCCTCATTCCTCATTCCTCATTCTCCATTAGTTTGTCTTTTTTTCTTACTAGCCTCAAGGGTATCAGCTAAAACGATAAGCATTTGACTCATTTTTTCAATATTGCTACGATATAATTCTAAATCTTTTTTAAGTTTATCAATAGGAAGATTTAATTTATCGGTTAAAGGCTTAATTAATTCTGCAAATTTTTCCTCATTTTTAACAATTTCTGCGTCACTTTTTTCTAATAAAGTATAAAAACCGATGGCAAATAAACGGCTATATTTAAACTTAGGATTATCTAAAGCATAGCGCCAATGATCGGCAACGGCTTCTAAACCATTATCATTAGTAGGATGGAGTAACCAGTTGATTAATTCTTGGGGTGATTTTTGAGTAGCAAAGTTAAGTAAGCTGTCTGATTTTTGACGGTATTCGTCAGGGTTATTGTTGATGGATTGACATAACGCCCTAAAAATAGATTCTTTGTCAGATTCTGGCATATAGCCGTTCATGAATTGAGTAAAACTTTGACATACTCCTAAATAATAAATGGGATCGGAACGAAAATCAACATTAACTGATAATAGGTGCATTTCTACCATTAATTCTTCTACCACTCTACGATAAATGGAATTAATGGGGCGGTTATGGTGTTGATAAAAATTTCTCTTAGTGTCGGAAACGGTGCGAAGTTTATCCACGAAATATAATAGCTTAGATCATAATTTTGTTAACAATCCTTAATTATCTCACATCTTTATCCTTATTTGTTTACACAATGGAGAATCAAGAATGAGTAATAAGTAATAATTAATAAGTAATGAGTAATAAAAAATTGGAAATAGAGAGTTAGTTAATAACTTTTGCCTCTTGCCTTTTATCTGAATATAGTTTATGAAAAATATTTTAATGGTTTCTCATTCCGATTTTCCGATGAATAGCGCTATTCATGTTCATCATTTTGCTAATGAGTTGATAAAGTTAGGTTTAGATTGTATTGTAGCTGTGCCTTGGGATGAAAAAAGTGTTACTTCTATATCGGGTAGTTTATACAAGGTTACTCGTTATGAAGATATAGCTAATATTTGCAGTTACTTTTCTAACCATCAACCTCCCGATATTGTACATTGTTGGACACCAAGGGAACACGTTAGAATTTATTGCTATCACTTAGCTTCTCTTTACAATTTTAAATTGATAATTCATTGGGAGGATAGCGAAGAATGTATCATTGAAAGGTTTTTTAATATCCCTGTTAAGAATTGTACTTCAGAGTTCGATCGTGAAACGGCGCTGCGCGATCGAATATTACCCTATAATTTATCACATCCCCAAAAATATAAAGAATTTCTCTCTACTGCCGATGGTGTTACTATTATTATCGATAAGTTACGAGAGTTTATTCCTGTTTCTATTCCTACGATTACTTTATATCCGGGAGTTGACACCGCAGAATTTTCCCCCCGTGAGAAAAATACGACTTTTTTGCAAGAATTAGGTATTGCAGAAAATACCACAATTTTAGTTTATACGGGAATTATACATCCTACCAATTTAGAAGAAGTTAGAAGACTTTATTTAGCGGTAGGCAAACGGAATAAGAGGGGAAAACCTACGGTATTAATTCGCACGGGAGTTGATAATCACTTAGCTTTATTAGAAGAAAATGAGTTATGGATTAAAGAATATATTAAAGAATTAGGTTGGGTAGAAAGAAAGAAAATTCCTGATATTCTTGCTTTAGCAGATGTGTTAATACAACCGGGTAAATCTGATGATTTTAATGATTATCGCTTACCTTCTAAAATTCCTGAATTTTTAGCGATGGGAAAACCTGTTATTCTTCCTGATACTAATATTGGTAAAGTCTTAACTCATTTAGAAAATGCTATAGTTTTGCCGAATGTTGATGAAGAATCTTTGCAATCTGCTATGGATTTAGTTATTAATGATCAAGTTTTAGCTCAAAAGTTATCAGAAAATGGGATAAAATTTGCTCAAAATTTTCTTAATTGGAGTAATAATACTAAAAAATTATATAACTTTTATCAGAGTTTATATACCAAAGAAAAAGAGGCTATTTATCATAAAAATATAATAGCTCGATCGAACTATTATAAACAAGATTTAGATAAAAATTATCATCATTCTGCATGGCAAAATTTACAGTTATCTTTAATTAAGGATAATTTACAGAAAAAAGAAGCACAAATTAGATATTTAGAGGAAATTAATCATAACAGATTAATGCAAATTAATAATTTAGAAAATATTAATATTAATAATCAGCTGAAAATTCAAAATTTAGCACAAGAATTAAGTAAGAAAGACAACCATATTGAATTAATAAATAATAATTTAATATCTCAAGAAAATAAGTTACCTGACAATAATATTCATATTAAAATAGAAGAATTGGAAAATAAAAATATTCTTTTACAAGAAGAAATTAACGCCATGAAAACCAGTAAATTTTGGCGTATAAGAGATAAATGGTTTAGTCTTAAACGTCTTCTGGGTTTAAAATATTAATCCCCACATTCCGCACGTCAAACCCTACAAAACTGCATTACTGAATGAGAAACAAATAAAATTAGTAGTTTAAACAAATACTCGTAGATTCTTAAGTAAAAATGCTCAGTTAAATTTAGTCAAATTTCTCACAACTATTGACTTTTTATAATAAATAACTTATAATAAAAGTTTGCTTTATATTCAGGAGAATAATAAAATATGGCAGGTTCTCAATTAAATGCTGATGTGTGGATTAGTGAATATATCACTCCCTACGATATATATGTTCATGGTATCACCAGCATCCTCGCCCACAAAAAAACCCCCTACCAAGAAATGTACGTTGTGGAAAGTGGCGTTTATGGTAAGGCTTTAGTATTAGATGGTAAATGGCAATCTTGTACGGGAGACGAGTTTTTGTATCATGAGGCTTTAGTTCATCCTGCTATGATAAATCATCCTAACCCCGAAAATGTCTTAATTTTGGGTGGCGGAGAAGGCGCAACCACTAGAGAAGTTTTCCGTTGGAATGCCGTTAAAAAAGCTATGATGGTGGATATTGATGGAGATGTGGTGGAAGCCTGTAAAGAGTTTTTACCAGAAATGCACCAAGGTTCTTTTGACGATCCTCGTTTAGAATTAGTTATTGGTGATGCTTTTAATGTTTTGGATACCAGTGAGGCTAAGTGGGATATTATCATTTCTGATTTATCCGATCCTATCGAAGAAGGTCCTTCTTTTCAATTGTTTACTCAAGAATATTTTGCCCGTCTCAAAAAAATTCTCCGAGAAAATGGCATCGTTGTAATACAAGCAGGTCCGATCGCACCGGCAAATTTACACATTCACGGACGTTTAGTAAATACTCTTAAATCGGTGTTTTCTAATGTTCACTCTTATTTTGCCCCAACTTGTACTTATGGCTCATCCTGGGGCTTTGCGATCGCCTCTGAAGCAACATTTGATACCCGCCCTAACCCCGAAAAAACTGATCTTATATTAGAGCAAAAAACCACGGGGGATTTTCGTTCTTTTGATGGTATTAGTCTCTTAGGAATGTTACAAACTCCGGGTTATGTTAGACAATGTATCGAGAAAGAAACAGAGGTTTATACCATCACCAAACCTGCCAAATTCTTTGGTAAAGGAGTGAATAATTAATGAGGAATGAGGAATGAGGGTTTGCTGTTGGGAGTCAGAAAGCTATTAAAATTAATGGTTTAGATAGAATACATTTTGTATATATCAATAGCATCAAAACCTTGATGTTTCAGTATTTCTCCTGTCTCCTGACTCCTATCTCCTAACGTTAAGGGAGGGTAATTCTAAACCATGCGCCTTTGGTGTCAGGATGGTTATGGGCGGTTATTGTGCCTTGATGGGCTTCGATGATTTGTTTAACAATGCTTAAGCCTAAACCACTTCCTTCCCTTCCATTCCTTACCCTTGATTTATCCCCTCGGTAAAGTCGATCGAATATATAAGGTAAGTCTTTTGTGTTAAATCCTGTTCCTGAATCAATTAAGTTAATTTCTAAGAATTGATCATCATAATTAATGCCTTTTATATTGACTTGAACAGTGATTATACCTCCTTTAGAACTATGTTTAATACTATTGTCAAATAAATTAACAAAAACTTGAGTTAAACGGTTAATATCCGCAGAAATAATTATCTTTTCTTCTCCTTGATATTTTAAGAAAATTTGTTCTTGATCTGCTAATATTTTTAGTGATTGCCAAGCAGATAAAATTAATTGTTTTAAATCTAATTTCTGAAATTTTAACGTCTCATAAGGATTTTTTTCTAAAGTAGAAATTTCTAACCAATTTTGTACTAAATCGATTAAACGATTAATTTCTTGAGACATTTGTTGTACCCAAATTTTACCCCTATCATCGGTATATTTAAGTAAGGTTTCTGCTAGTAAAGACAGAGAAGTTAAAGGAGTCCTTAATTCATGACTTAAATCTGAATAAGCCTCATCTCTACGAGTTGATAATTCTTTAATTAATTGTTGATTTTCAATAAAAATACTAACTTGCCCTCCGGGTAAGGGATAACTATAGGCTTTAAGAAATACAGGTTTATAGTTTTCTATTTCCAGATTATTTTCTTCTTCTAAAATATAATTTGTGGTGGGGAAAAACTGCCATTCTATAACTAATTTTTGTCCTGTTTTACGAGTTTGTTGAATTAATTGATCTAATTCATAGGAGCGAACTAACTCTAAAAATAACCTCAATATTTCAGGATTCCAACGCTGAATAAATAAGAGTTCTTTTGCTTCTTCATTACACTCTATTAAGCAATTTTCTTCGTTAATTCTTAAATACCCTAGGGGAATTTTTTTGATTAAATAATGATGAAGGTCTAGTTCTAATTGTGTATAATAACAACGGTTATTCAGCAAGTTAACATTGCGCCTTACTTGAGCTATTTTTGATAATGAATTTACAGGCTCAAATTGTGATAAGGAATCTAATATATCTGTTAATTGAATATTGATTTGATAATATTTCCATAGACAAATAAGTAAACCAATACTCAAACCACATAAAAAATATAACATTTTTGACAACTTCCTATTCTGCCTTATAAGTAGCAGTGTAAAATTAACTGTATATTTTTTCAAAGTTCGTAGTGAAGGCTTTAGCCGTTATAAATAAACAATAAGTCTTCAATAGCTGACTATAAAAATACCAATAATTTTGAGCACCTACTTATTTAAGGATACCTATCTATTTTGTCATTTTTTTACCTCAAATTTTGACGATAATTTTAATTAAATTATCAATAACTCTCTCAGGAGAAATAGGAATAACAATATTTCCCCCTAGTATTTCCTGTGTAATAACATAGTGAATTAAAGTATAAACAAAAATAACTGCGATCGCCTCTGGGTCATCTAATTGTAAGTCATCACAGTTCGAGAGATACTTAGTTAAAGTTGCCATGGCAGGTTTACAAACATTCTCCAAAAATATTTGGGTTAATTCTGGTTGATTTTTGGCTTCAGTAACAATAATGTGTACAAAAGCTAAATATTGTGGATCACTAATTTCTTGAATAATTCTTTGTGCTAATTGCCTCAAAACAAATTCTGGTTTTCCCTGTAGTGGCTTACCCCAAACTAACTGAAATTCTTGGGTTGCCACTTGTTTAATCAAGGCTTTAAATAAACTTTCTTTATCGCCAAAATGACTATATAAAGTCTGCTTAGAAACCCCAGATGCTTGGGCAATTTTATCCATACTCGCCCCCACATAACCAAATTCCAAAAATTGGGATAATGCCCCTTTAAATATTTGCTCGGCTTTTGTTTGAGTTTTTTTTTGTTGATAATTAGAAATCATTTTTTTATTTTATGCCCTAGAGTATCAAAAATTTGGAATTTGCAATAGATAATGTCTTCCTATCACCCTATCACTGATTACCTATTTTTTATTGTTGACAATATCATACCATACCGTCTAGTATGATTATTAAATAAATTAAATTTTGCAGTTTACTATAACTCAGAACAAAATGAGCGAAAATACCTCTGTTTTTCGAGACAACGGTAAAAAGTGGGTAATAATTTCTACGGTGTTAGGAATAGTCACTTTGATTAGTACAACCGTTTATTTTCTGCAAAAAGGGAGTTTTCAAGCACAACCCGATACCCCTATAGTCGAAAAAGCCTCCATAACTGCCATAAGTGCTTTAGGTAGAATTGAGCCTCAAGGAGAAATCATTAAAGTAGCCGCAAATCCTTCTATGTCTGGCGCTAAGGTTAAATCTTTAATGGTTTTAGAAGGTAGTATGGTCAAAAAAGGAGATATAATTGCTATTACTTCTGATTACGATACTAAAAAAGCTGAATTGAATAGTGCGCAAAAAGATTTAGAAGTTGCTCAAGCTAATTTAGCGATTATCAAAGCTGGTGCGAAAGAAGGAGAGATTAATGCTCAAAAGTCCACCATTGAGAGATTAAATGCTCAATTAACGGCACAAAAAGAAGTCGATAGGGCAAAAATTACTCGTTTACAAGCTCAATTAGTAGCTGAAAAAAAAGAAAGACAAGCAACGATCGAAAGAGTACAAGCAGAATTAAATAATGCCCAAAGTGAATTAAGCCGTTATCAAGAGTTAGTTAAAGAAGGAGTTATTTCTCAATCAGATTTTGAAACTAGGCAATTAACCGTTGAAACTACCAAAAAACGCTATCAAGAGTCTGAGGGAAGTTATCAAAAAACTGTCACTACCATCACCGAAGAAATTCGGGAAATAGAAGCCCTAGCCTTACAAAATGTTAATACTTTAACTAAACAGGTTAAAGAAGCCGAAGCACGGTTAGAAGAAATTTCCGAAATTAGAAAAGTTGATGTTGCTAAAGCCGAAGCCGAAGTGCAAAAAGCCTTGTCAATGGTTAATCAAGCTACCGTAGAGTTAAATCTAACACAAATCAAAGCCCCCAATGATGGGCAGGTGATTGACATAAAAGCCTATGAAGGTGAAACCATCGACAATGCTGAGGGAGTAATTGAGATGGCTAACACGAAACAAATGTTAATTATTGCAGAAGTTTATGAAAGTGACATTAGTAAATTAAAGTTAGGACAAAAAGCCATAATTAAAAGTGAAAATAATAGTTTTCCTGATTCTATTACTGGTAATGTCGTACATATTAGTAGCAAAATTGGCAAAAAAGATGTCTTAGAAACTGATCCCGCCGCCAGTGTTGATGCGAGGGTTGTGGAAGTAAAAATTGCCGTTAATCCTCAAGATAATAATATCATTAATAACCTTATTTATTCACAAGTTTTAGTACAAATTTTATTATGAAAATACCTTTAGCTTGGTTACAATTAAGCCGAGAAAAAATTAGATTATTAATTGCGATCGCAGGTATTAGTTTTGCTGATATTTTGATGTTTATGCAGTTAGGATTTAAAACAGCATTACTAAACAGTGCAGTAAGAGTTCATGAACAAATCAAAGGAGATGTTTTTTTACTAAATCCTCAATCAGATGCTTTAATTGCTATGAAAAGTTTTTCTTCTAGGCGTTTATATGAGGCTTTAGCAGTGGAAGGAGTCGAATCAATCAATCATCTTCATATCGGTTTTGGCATCTGGAAAAATCCAGAAAATCAATCAACTAGACAAATTATGGTAATGGGATTTAACCCAAAAGATCAACTATTTACCCTACCCGGAGTTGCCAAAAATCTTGAGCAATTAAAATTATCTGATGTGGTTTTATTTGATGATAAATCAAGACCAGAATTTGGAGCTATTTCAGAACTTTTTAACACTGGAAAAACTGTCAAAACAGAAATTGATAGCCGAAAAATTATCATCGGTGGTTTATTTTCTATAGGCTCAAGTTTTGGTGCAGATGGTAATTTAATTACCAGTGATTTAAACTTTTTAAGAATGTTTCCTAACAGAAATAAAAACTTAATTGATATTGGAGTAATTCAATTAGCTAAAAATACTGATAAAGAGGCAGTAATTAACAGTTTAAAACAAAAATTTAATAGTGGTGATGTGGTTGTTTTATCAAGAGAAGAATTTGTTCAATATGAACGAGATTATTGGGAAAATAGCACTGCTATTGGCTTTATTTTTACCCTTGGGGCTGGAATGGGTTTAGTAGTTGGTATTGTTATTGTTTACCAAATTCTTTATACTGATGTAGCTGATCATTTACCCGAATATGCCACTTTAAAAGCAATGGGTTACACGAACAATTATTTATTAATTCTTGTTTTTCAACAGGCAATTATTTTAGCTTGTGTTGGTTTTTTGCCCGGTTTAGGTATCTCTATGTTTCTTTATAATGGGGCAGCAGGGGCTACGGGTTTACCGATTTTTATGACTAAATCTTTAGCTTTTTCTGTCTATATTTTAACGGTTATTATGTGCTTTTTATCAGGTGCGATCGCCGTTAATAAACTAAAATCTGCTGATCCTGCGGACATATTTTAATGATTAAATATTCCTAACTATTCTGAAAAATAACCAGATAATAAAAATTATGTTAACCACAAATCCACAATTAATTATACCTGATGAACAAAAAAATAATCAAGTAGTAGAAATAAAAAATTTAGACTTTTATTTTAGGAGTAATAACATTGAAAAACAAACCCTTTTTGACATTAATTTAACTCTCAAAAAAGGGGAAGTAGTTATTATGAAAGGTCCTTCAGGCTCTGGAAAAACCACTTTATTAACCCTTATGGGGGCATTAAGAACGGCTAATCATGGTAGCCTTAAAGTGTTTGGGAAGGAGTTAATTCAGGCTAATAATAATCTCTTGATAGAAACTAGGCGCAATATTGGTTATATTTTTCAAGCTCATAACCTCTTAAAATCCTTAACGGCAAGACAAAATGTACAAATGTCTATGGAGTTACACCCAGAATTTTCTGCCAAAGAAGTGAAAGAAAGATCGATCGCTATGTTACAAGCAGTAGGATTGGGCGATCGAATTAATTACTATCCTGAGAATCTTTCAGGGGGGCAAAAACAAAGAGTAGCCATAGCTAGGGCATTAGTATCTCATCCAAAAATGGTTTTAGCAGACGAGCCTACGGCAGCCCTTGACAGTAAATCTGGTCGTGATGTGGTCGAAATTATGCAAAAATTAGCAAAAGAACAAGGTTGCACAATTTTGATTGTCACCCATGACGATCGAATTTTAGATGTAGCAGAGAGGATTATTGAACTAGAAGACGGAAAACTGAAGTGATTTGTCATGGGTGATGTTTTAATTCTCAATTCCTCATTCCTCATTCCTCATTAATTAACCAAATCTGTAACCAAATCCCCGTACAGTGATTAAGTACTCAGGATTACTAGGGTCTTTCTCTAGTTTTTCCCGTAGCCAACGAATATGCACATCAACGGTTTTAGTATCCCCTAAAAAGTCTGCGCCCCAAATATTTTCAATTAATTGCTCTCTATCCCATACCCTTTTAGGATAGGTCATAAATAGCTCCAATAAACGAAACTCTTTAGGTGACAAGTTAACTTCCTCCCCTCTGACGATAACTCTACATTCATCGGAAAATAGGGTAATATCTTTATATTGGCGGACAGATTCTGGGGTAACATTGTTAAAGGAATTACGGCGTATTAAGGCTCGACAACGGGCGACTAATTCCCTCATACTAAAGGGTTTTGTTAAGTAGTCATCAGCACCAACCTCTAATCCTAAAACTCGATCGGTCTCTGCCGCTTTTGCGCTTAAAATTAAAATAGGGATCATATTGCCACGATAACGGAGTAAACGACAAATATCTAAACCGTTAACTTCGGGTAACATCAAATCCAAAATAACCATATCAATATTATCCTCTGAGCTTGGCAATTGCTGACGCTCAAGGATGTTTAATGCCTCTCTACCGTTACTGGTTTTGATTACCTCATATCCTTCCTCCTCCAGATTTAAGGCAATCATATTCCTGATCAATTCTTCATCTTCAATCAATAGAATACGACTCGATGATTGTATTCTTTCACGGACATTGATACTCGGTAAGTCCAGAGTCAACATAAAAAATCTCTACATTTTGTTCTCTACTAACATATATAGCAGAATTTTTGACAATGAACAACAAATAGTGAATAGTTTATAGTGAATAGTGAATAGTGAATAGTCAGTAGTGAATAGTTGTTAATTAATATACTCAATGGTAATCGTTCTTAATTCTTAATTCTTAATTCAACCCATGTTAGAGTTAGAAAATCATCAATATTGGATGAATGAGGCGTTAATTTTGGCAAAAAAAGCAGGAGATGAAGGGGAAATCCCTGTAGGTGCGATCGTAGTCGATCGAGCTAACAAGATCATATCTTCGGCTTATAATCAAAAAGAAAAAACCCAAGATTGCACTGCCCATGCGGAAATATTAGCTATCCGTAAAGCCTGTGACAAGTTGGGTACTTGGCGTTTAAATGAATGTAGCTTATACGTTACCCTTGAGCCTTGCCCCATGTGTGCTGGAGCAATTATCCATGCCCGTCTGAAAACCTTAATTTATGGCGCAGATGACTTTAAAACAGGAGCGATTCGTACCATTTTAAATATTCCAGATAGTAACGCATCCAATCATCATTTAGAGGTTTTTGCAGGTATAAAAGAGACTGACTGTCGAAATTTATTGACATCATGGTTTGAATCTCGGCGCTGATGTCACTCATAAAATGTGAGAGTATAATGAAAAAGAATATAGCAGATTAAATGTGGACTAACTTTTTATCCTTGTTACCATCAACATTGGTGACAGTATTATTGATAACCATAGCATTTTTAAGATTTTATGACCAAACCGACTTCCAAATCCTCGGATTTATCGCCGAACCAAGAATCTGGAGCAATCGACTCACTGTGGCAGCCATCGTGGCTACAGTGGCTAATTTCGGCGTTGACTGGTACCGTCGAAACCGAGAAACAAATCGCTTGGCTCAAGAAGAACAACGAAGAGCTGAGGAAATACAACGAAGAGCTGAAGAAAAGCAACGAAGAGAGGAAGATGAGGCACGAAGAGTGGCTCAAGAACGAAGACAAATATATCGAGAGCTTGAGGCAAGAGAACGATCGACTCGCCGAGCTAGAATCGAAACTCGATGCCGTCTTGGGCAAATCCGCTATCAACTCGAACCCAATGAAGTCCACCGACAAGAGTTAATCAATATTATTGCTATCTTAGAAGAATATGGTAATACTTTTTGACTAAATCACAAACTCATTAAGATTATGAATAAATTCGATTTTTGTATATAATAACTCAGTAAACTTTTTTGTATTGTCTTAGGTTCGCTATTTATTACATATTGGATTGAAAAAAATCCGTCCCAAAATATGATGCGATCGAGCTTAATGTTGTCTAGTATTTTGAAATAGTCATGAATAGATTTTTAGTGGGCGATGCTGTACCTTGGTTTCAGTGTCAAAGCTCAACTAATCCTAAGTTTAACTTCAATTCCATTGCCGGGCGTTATGTAGTACTAACTTTTTTCGGCTCGGCGGGTAACGAAAAAGCCTTTAAAGTTTTATCTTTTTTCCGTCAACAAATAAGAGATAAATTTAATGATAGTCATTTATGTTTTTTTGGTGTCAGTATCGATCCTCAAGATATTGAATTAAAACGTGTTCAAGACATGATCCCCGGTATTCGCTTTTTTTGGGATTTTGATTTTCAAGTTAGTAACCTTTATGGCGCATTACAATCGAGTCAAGATAATATCATTGGCTATGCTCCTTTTACCCTAATACTTGATCCTTCCTTGCGAGTCATTGGCAATATTCCCCTCGTCGATGCTGATAGCCATAATCGATCGATCGAACAAATCATCCATCAATTACCCTCAGTAGATGATTATGCACAAGTACCCTTATGCGCCCCGATACTAATAGTACCCCGGGTTTTTGAACCAGAATTTTGTCGATTATTGATTAACCTATATAACGAAAACGGTGGAAATGAATCGGGATTTATGCGAGAAAGAGACGGTAAAACCATCGGTATTCAGGATCATAACTTCAAAAAAAGAAAAGACTATAATATTGAATCAGAAGACGTTAAAACAGGCATAAGACAACGTTTGAGCCGAAGATTAGTGCCTGAAATTGCCAAAGCCTATCAATTTCAAGTGACTCGTATAGAAAGATATATTGTCGCTTGTTATGACAGCAACTCTGGAGGATTTTTCCGCCCTCACCGAGACAATACCACCAACGGAACAGCCCATCGCCGTTTTGCCGTAACTATTAATTTAAATGCAGAAGAATACGAAGGGGGAAATTTACGATTTCCTGAATTTGGCTCAAAAACCTATCGAGCGCCAACGGGAGGCGCAGTGGTTTTCTCCTGTTCTTTGCTCCATGAAGCGACACCTGTAACAAAAGGAACTCGCTATGCAACTTTGCCATTCTTATACGATGATGAAGGGGCAAAAATAAGAGAGGCGAATCAACAATTTTTGGCGAATCAAGTTATTAATCTCAATAAATCCAAAACCTAATACCTAACACCTATCCTCATCAAAAGACTATGAGGCAACCCCTAAATAAATGGGGCTAACAACCCAAAGTCTAGGTTAATAAGCAAGTTGAGAAGACAGTTAGAGTATAAAACACAATGGTATGGTTCAAAATTGATTGTTGCCGATCGATTTTATCCTTCATCTCAGTTATGTTCAAACTGTCAAAATAAACAAAAAATGCCTCTTTCAAAAAGAGTTTATGAGTGTGAAAATTGCAGTTTAAAGATCGATAGTGATTTGAATGCTAGTATTCATATGGAGTTATATCCAACTACCGATAGCTTGTCGGAAAGTAAAGCCTGTGAAGAGTCAAACCAACTTAATGGCGAGTCTATTAAGGATTCACCTGAAGCAGGAAGTGAACGTCCATCCCATGAAGAGTGGGGATTTACTCTCATGAGTAAATTTGAGCAAGTTTCATAGAGCGGTTATGTGGTAAAATCCGAATCGTGATGTTGACACCTACTGAAATCACCGTTTTCAATCAAATATCGTTGTTAATTTAAGTTAAGGAACTATTTAAAATGGATTTATCGAGAATTCCTGCTCAACCTAAAGCTGGTATTATTAATGTTTTAATTGAGATACCCGGTGGCAGTAAGAATAAATATGAGTTTGATAAGGATATGAATGCTTTTATCCTCGATCGAGTCTTATTTTCTTCAGTAAAATATCCCTATGATTACGGTTTTGTACCCAATACTTTAGCCGATGATGGTGATCCTCTTGATGGTATGGTAATGATGGATGAGCCTACTTTTCCCGGTTGCGTTATTGCCTCTCGTCCTATCTGTATGTTAGAAATGATTGATGGGGGCGATCGAGATGAGAAAATATTATGTGTACCTGCGGAAGACCCGCGCTATGATCATGTTAAATCCATGAAAGATGTTGCACCTCATATCTTAGACGAGATTGCTGAATTTTTCCGTAGCTACAAAAACCTAGAGAAAAAAGAAACTAATATTTTAGGTTGGAAAGATATTGATCAAGTTGCTCCTTTAGTGGAAGAATGCGTTAAAGCCTATAAATAATTAGGAATAAGGAATTAGGAATCAGGAAATAAAGAGTAAATGTTTAATAGAAATATCTTTATTTTACTTCTGGAAAAAATTAAATTTTTGATACCTAAAACTATTGTAGAGACGTAAAATTTTACGTCTCTACGGGAATTTTTCCCAGATGCCTATTTATCATCACTTAAAATTTTCCTCCATTGTCATTTTCTAAAGTGTCTAAATAGTTTAAGATTTGTCTTTGATATAAAGGATAATCTGCTAAAGTTTCTTTAATAGCAGAATGAACAAATAGAGGCTCAATTATTTCGTAAAGATGAACTAATAAATTTCTCATTTTTCCTGACTCTTTTAATCTCCGTGCTAAGTCATAATCAATAATTTTTAGTTGACCTAATTTAATGAAAGTTTCGGCATTTTCTTCTGGTTGTTTAATCAATAATGACTTAAATAAATAACGATTTACATCTAAAGCAACGTCTGCTATTAATTGAATTAAACGTTCGATCGCTCTTTGTAATAAAGTATCTGCTAAAAAATCATTGAAAGATATATTTTCATGGGCTTCTAACTGCTGTAAATAAGTAGTTTGAAACTCAAATTTACGAATAATTATACTAGAGTCAATTTTTCTCATACTCCTCTTTTGACTAAAAAATTTTCTACTTTCTTTCTCATGATATTAGTTAATTGTTGAATCTCTATTTCGGTTTTTAATTTATTTTGTTTAAATTGGTTAAATTCTCCTTTATTTTTTTCGTATAAAAGAACACCGTCACGAGCAACATAATGGGCAATAAAATCAGAACAACTGTTTAAATCCACAATGTCTATATGCTCAGTTTTTAGCTCAAAAATTTCATTCAAATCAATAGAGTCTGCAAACCAACCATAAGGGTTATCTTTAAAAGTTTTTTCTCTGATTTCTCGATTGTACAAAATAGCAAAATCCCAATCACTTTTTTCGTGAATATCACCCCTTGCCCTTGAACCAAATAACATTAACATTTTGACATAGGGCATTTTTTGCGGTATTTGTTGGGATAATTTTTGCAAAGTTTTAATGTCAGTATTTTGATTATTCATCATATTTTGCTCGAAATTATGTCTCCAATGGAGATAATTCCTTCGGTATCAGGTATCATATTTTGACCAAACATTATACCATCTGGGGTGTTACGAAAAGTGCTTAAAGTTAATAGTGGTTCTTTTGTTCGATCGAGCTTACCTGTATATTGATCGGTAGTTGTAATCACACAACGGCTACAAGGTTTGACTACTTGAAAACTAACATTATTAATGGTGATTTTTTGCCATGTATCTTCGATAAAAGGTTCGGATGTTTCTACGACTATATTCGATCGAAAACGTCCCATTTTTATTAAGGGGAAATCATCATCATATTTTACTTTTAAACGATGATTTAAATCAGCTAAAGAGGCAGTATTTGTTAATAGGTAAGGAAAACCATCAGCAAAACTAACGGGTTGATTTTTTGCCGTACTATATTCATGGTTAATTGCCCGAATATATTGAGAAGATTGTCTGACTAAACGACAGGATTTTTCTAAGTTTAAGGCTTGGTTCAACCACTTTGCTACTTCATCCCCTTGATCGATCGCTATGGTTGTATCTCTCCAAATATTAACAGAGATTTCTTGATTACTTTCTAGGGGGGTTAATTCAAAATCTTTTAAGTTATTATTCTTAGTAGATAAATAGATTTTTTTGTCTTGAATCTCAACTTTGATAGTTGCCATATTGGGGTATTGTCTTTGAGTTAAAAATTTCCCATTTTCATCGACTAACATAAACTCTCTATCAAAAAAAGCAGGTTGATAGAAGTTTTTTAAACCTTTAACAGTAATTTGTGCTTTTGTTAAACTAATTCCTTGACAAGATTTAATGGGATAGATAAAAAGATGACTAATTTTCATGATTTTTTCTCAATTTTTATGGGGTTAATCTTATTTAACCCCTATCAAATTTTAACTCTTATTTTATCAAAGATACTTGACTGATTTCTAAGGTTTTAGTAGTAGAATTTTCCACTATTTTACGGAATAAATCACCGTCTATGGTTTCTTTTTCGATTAATAAATCCACTAATTGATCGATAACTGATCGATGTTCTAAAATAATTTGTTTAGCATTTTCATAACATTGAAAAACGATCGAGCGAATTTGTTTATCAATTTTTTCCGCTATTTCTTGAGAATAATCCGATCGATTAACGGAGTCATTTCCTAAGAAAATAGGTTGATTATCGTCTTCTAAAGCCATAAGCCCTAAATCTGACATTCCGAATTTTGTCACCATTTGACGACTTAAAGATGTCACTCTTTCGATGTCATTTCCTGCCCCCGTAGTAATTTCTCCATCTCCAAACACCACATCTTCCGCCGCTCTTCCCCCCAATAATCCTGTAACACGAGCAAAGAGTTGCGATCGAGAAATCAAACCTTGTTCTTCATCAGGAGTAAACCAAGTTAAGCCTCTAGCTTGTCCTCTGGGGATTAGGGTAACTTTTTCTACGGGATCATGTCCTTTGGTAAATGTCCCTACAATAGCGTGACCAACTTCATGATAGGCAATCAATCTTTTTGCCTTACCATCCACTAACGGTGTGCCTTCCATACCAGCAATTACTCGATCGATCGCCGCATCAATTTCCGCCATGGTGATGGCATCCTTTCTTCTTCTCACCGTTAAAATAGCCGCTTCATTTAAGAGGTTAGCTAAATCTGCACCACTAAAACCGGGGGTACGTTGCGCAATGGTTTCTAAAGATACCTCTCCATCGATCTTTTTGTTAGCTCCGTGTACTTCAAGAATCCCTAAACGCCCATTCATATCAGGATAATCCACCATCACCTGTCGATCGAACCTCCCCGGACGTAATAAGGCACTATCCAACACATCAGGGCGATTAGTGGCGGCAATGATAATAATGCCCGTGTTACCCTCAAAACCGTCCATTTCCGTGAGCAATTGATTTAAAGTTTGTTCCCTCTCATCATTACCTCCCCCAATTCCCGCTCCTCTTTGTCTGCCCACCGCATCAATTTCATCGATAAAGATTAAACAGGGAGCATTTTCCTTCGCTTTACGGAATAAATCTCGTACTCTTGAAGCACCCACTCCCACAAACATTTCTACAAATTCAGAACCAGAAATACTAAAAAATGGCACTTGTGCTTCTCCAGCAATCGCTTTAGCTAAAAGGGTTTTACCCGTACCCGGAGGACCGATTAATAAGACACCCCTAGGGATTTTTGCACCTACGGCAGTGAATTTATCAGGGGTTTTCAGAAAAGTCACCACTTCTCCTAATTCTTCTTTCGCTTCTTCAATACCTGCCACGTCTTTAAACTCAATGCCTGTAGCGGCTTCCATTTGAAATCGAGCGCGAGATTTACCAAAATTCATTGCTCCTGCTGCGCTACTGGCGGAACGTTTGATTAAAATAAATAAGCCTAAAATTAATAAAAATAACACTCCTATCTGCATTAAATTAATCATTGCGGCACTACTAGCCGCCGAAGATTCTACGGCAAAATCAATATTTTTTGACCTAATTTTGGCGATTAATTCGGGATTTTGATTAAAAAGTTTAACTTCCTTTGGTTTATTATCTGTTGCTCCTTCTAAATACACATTAGCAATATTAGTCGCAGGATCGATCGTGATTTTGCTTACTTCTCCTGTTTCAATGCTTCTCAATAAATCTGAATAGTTAAATACTTCTTTTTTCTGTTGTGCCAAAGTAGTATTACTCACAAATAAACTTTGTAACAACATTAAACTACTAGCCATCAGACTAAGCATTTTAGGGGATTTTATCAATTTGTGGACACGTTTTTTTTGAGGATAACTGCGCATTGGTGATAATCTTTGAAATAACTTCTTCCTTTATAACAAATAAGGTAACTACCTAGGTCAGGTAAATTTAATTCTCTTTTTTTTTAATGGGGTGTTGGGATTACTTCAGATTGCTTCGTAAACTCGTAATGACAAAATAAAATAAAATTCGTCTAACTTAAAATTTCTTCTAGTTGATGTTTCTGCCAAAGGGATTTATATAAACCTTCTTGGTTGAATAATTCATTATGATTGCCAGATTGAACAATTTTACCATCTTCCATGACAAAAATTCGATCGGCATTTTGTACCGCCGATAATTGATGGGTAATGAAAATAGTTGTTTTACCCTTTTCTTGTTGTAGATTTTCTAAGATTTGAGTAGCGGTTTTATTGTCCACACTAGAAAGCGCATCATCTAAGATTAACACAGGTGCATCCGCAAATAAAGCCCTTGCTAACGAACTACGTTGTCTTTGCCCACCAGAAAGACTTATTCCTCGTTCTCCCACTAAAGTATCATATTGTTTGGGAAAAATCATAATTTCTGGGTGAATTTGCGCTTGTTTTGCCGCATTTTCAATCTCCATCATATCTGCTATAGGGTTGCTGTAGGCAATATTATTTCTAATCGTAGTAGAAAAGAGGAAACTATCCTGCGGTACATAGGCGATGGATTTGCGTAAATCTGTTAAATTAATGGTAGTAATATCGATGCCGTCTAAAAATAATTGCCCTGCCTCAATATCCAATAAACGAGGAATCGCATTAGCAAGGGTGGATTTTCCCGAACCAATTAAGCCCACAATCGCTACTAATTCCCCTGCTTTGATGGTAAAACTGAGATTATTTAAAGCAGAATTTTTACTATTAGGATAACGATAATTAAGATTTACTGCCCTAATTTCTCCCTTAATTTCTTCCCTAGATAAATTAACAGAATCAGGGTTATTTTTGATTTTTGGTTCAACATTAGTTATAGCAGAAATTCGATCGAGACTTACCTCTCCTCGTTGATAAGTAGTGATGGTAAAACCTAATAAAGCTGTAGGAAAAACTAATCTTTCCACATAAATAATTAAAGCGATAAAATCCCCCACAGTAATTAAACCTTTTTCAATGTCGCTAGTACCAAACCAGAGTAAAATTAAAAGACTAATATTAGCGATACCCTGAATAACAGGAAATAATAAATTACGAGTTTGAGCTAACTTTAAATTAGCCTTTAATAACCCATTATTTTTTTTAGCAAAAGCTTTTCTTTCGTTATCCTCTTGCCCATAAATTTTAATTAGAGCAATACCGCTCATATCCTCTTGAATTAACTCACTAACATCCGACAATTTTTCTTGTACTTCTAATTGATCAAGCCTTAATTTATCGCTAAATAACTGAACTGTGAACAACATTAAAGGATAAATAGTCAACGCCATTAAACTTAAATTTACATTAATTAAAAGCATTGCTGGTAAAGTTAAAGCATAGGCAAAAATAGTATTAATTAAACTAAGAATAGCAAACCCCACTAGACGGCGAATATTGTCCACATCGCTGGTGGCACGATTAATTAAATCCCCAGAACTATTAACACTAAAATAAGCAGGTTCTAACTTTAATAAATGCTCAAAAATAATTTGTTTTAAATCAAATTCTACCTGTCGCCCAATGCCAAAAATTAACACCCTCGACCACATCCTAATTGCCCACATTATACAGGCTAAAATAAATAAAATAATGACATAACCAATCACTTTTTCGATCGCAAAATTTTCTTGTAAATCATCAAAAATATCCCTAATTAACCAAGGAATATAAACCCCAATAATATTAACAACAAATAAAGCCGAAGTACCCCAATACAACTTATCAAGATGAGGTTTTAAATAGGAGATTAATTTTTTCAGCCGTGAGGTATTAACCATTTATTTGAATAAAGAAATGAATAATTAGATATTCTGCAATGATAACGTAATTATGTCCTTTCGAGCCACGAAGCAACCTTTATTATGTCTTTGGGAGGTAACGAAGCAATCTTCCAGACATTGTTTTTCAGATAAATTAATAACCCACCGTGTAATGAATTACACGGCTAACGTGATCGAGTTCAATAAATTGAACTCAAAATTTTTGAAAACGATTTAATTCGACCTTCTCCATTCTTCATTAATTAATATGCTCCATTATTTTCAGGAAAAAGAACAACACCAATAGTTTTTAATATAATCCATATATCCAAAAACCAGTTATGATGATTGACGTAATAAACATCGATTAAAACACGCTGAGGATAGGGAATATCATTTCTTCCTGATACTTGCCATAATCCTGTTAAACCGGGGTTGATGGTTAACACCTTATCCATTTTACTGCCGTATTTATGTAATTCATCAGGCACAAGAGGACGAGGACCTACTACACTCATGTCACCTTTAAGAACATTGAAGAACTGAGGAAATTCATCTAAACTACTAATTCGGAGAAATTTACCAATCCATGTAATGCGTGGATCATCTTTTAGTTTAAAATTATCTTCAAATTCTTGACGTTTTTCTGGACACTTATCTAGCATATCTTGTAAGACTCGATCGGCATCAACTACCATTGTCCTAAACTTGATACATTTAAAATGTTTAAAGTTTTTCCCTACCCTTTCCTGAGCATAAAAAATAGGTCCGGGGGAACTAATAGCGATTAAGATTGCTAAAATCAGATATAGTGGCGAGAAAACCACTAATACGGAAGCTGAGAATACAATATCAAAGGTTCGTTTAAAAAATGCTTTGGTAAGTCTAATTTTTTGTTCTCTACTTGGCACACGAGATATATTTACTAAACCTCGTCTTGCCAAATTCTGAATTACTTTGGCTGATACCAGTTGGCTATTTGCTGTCATTTTACTCCTTCACACCGTGATAAACTATTATTTTACAGTACGATCGCACTTCAAAACAATATTTTTCTTATTGTTAGTATTTTAAGACTTTTTAGAAAATATTAACTAAGTATATTTGATTTAAGAGAACTTTTGATAAACATTTATCTAAATACAAAAAAGCCATTAGTCAGCATTACTAAGGAATAGAATCATTGCAGAAAACTTGAAATGTTCGATCGAACTAATAAATATAGAAAGAATTTTAGAGATTACTGCATAAATTGCTAATTCGCCACTGATAAGTAGATAGAAGTGCAATTTATTGAAAATTCATGAAAAACGATCGAACCCTAAAAATCATTCTGACAGTCATTGCCATAAGTCTGGTGATGATTGTAATTGAGTTAGCTAGTTTTACTCCTGTTAACGCTAGTAACTCTGTTATCGATGTCAATATCCGTCAAGTAGGCGGTAGTTCTGTTTTTCGCTCTATTCCTGTACAAATTAATAAATGAGGTTAAGAATGAACCAACCAACACTATTAACATCAGGAATAAGGGATAACCATAGCAGGGGTACTGTAGCTGATTTTCTCCTAGATAACCTTTACCCCGACTCTTTATTGTCGATCAAACTTTTGTAAAAATTGGAGTAAATTTTATGCCGAGAATATTTGATAACATCGATCGAGACTTATTAGAAGGTCTTAAATATAGCATTGATTCAGCTTATGGTGCAGACTTTTGTGTCGGCTATTTTAATCTGAGAGGATGGCGATTAATTGCCAATGAAATAGAGAGTTTTTCTGGGGAAGATAATCAACGGTGTCGGGTATTAATTGGGATGCAAAAATTACCGTCAACTCAACTTTATGAAGAATTAAAAATACTCAAAAGTAAGGAAGACACTGGCATTTCGCAGGGAAGAATTAATGATTTGAAAACTATTGTAGCTCGTGAATTTCGAGAGCAGTTAATGATAGGGATTCCTTCCAGTGTTGATGAAAAAGGTTTACAACAATTAAGACAACAGCTTCTTAACAACAAAGTCAAAGTTAAACTCCATTTACGTTATCCTCTCCATGCTAAACTTTATCTACTTTACAAAAATGACAGAGATCAACCGATTATCGGTTATTTAGGCAGTAGTAATCTCACTTTGTCAGGGTTAAAAAATCAGGGTGAATTAAATATTGATGTCTTAGATCATGATGCCACTAATAAGCTACAGGAATGGTTTAACGATCGATGGAATGATAGATGGTGTATTGATATTAGTCAAGAATTAGCAAATATTATCGATGAAAGTTGGGCAACAGAAAAATTAATTCCTCCCTATTACATTTATCTGAAAATGGCTTATCATCTTTCTACTGAAGCAAGGGATGGTTTAAGTCAATACGCTATTCCTTCACAATTTAAACTATTTGACTTTCAGGAAGCCTCTGTTAAAATCGCCTGTCATCACGTTAATCGCCGGGGGGGAGTCATTATTGGGGATGTGGTAGGCTTAGGTAAAACTATGGTAGGAACTGCGATCGCACGGGTATTAGAGGACGATTTTGGATTTAGTACCTTGATTATTTGCCCGAAGAATTTGGTGGCGATGTGGGAGAGTTATCGGGATAATTATGGTTTAAGAGCAAAGATTTTGTCTATCAGTATGGTAGAAAAGGAATTAGAGAATGTACCTGCTAGATTTCGACTGGTATTGATCGATGAAAGTCATAACCTACGCAACCGAGAAGGAAAAAGATATGCTTGTATTAAAGATTATATTGAGCAAAGTGGAAGCCGTTGTATTCTCTTAACCGCTACTCCCTACAATAAAAGCTACCTTGATTTATCGGCACAATTAAGATTATTTGTAGGAGAAGATGAAGATTTAGGTATAAGACCAGAAGAACTATTAAGAAATACTAATTTTGCCGTTCAACATCCTGATATTAGCCCTCGTACCTTAAAAGCCTTTGAAAACAGCGAATCTTCAGAGGATTGGCAACAATTAATGAGTAAATATATGGTGCGCCGTACCCGCAGTTTTATTCGGGATAATTATGCCAAGTCTGATCCCCCCCAGCCCCCCTTAACAAAGGGGGGTGTAAATACGCAGAAAGACAAAAAAGCCCCCCTTTCAAAGGGGGGATTAAGGGGGGATCGAAAATATTTAGAATTTGCTGATGGTAGTCGTTCTTATTTTCCAGATCGCATACCCAAAACTGCTACCTTTAAACTAGGAGAAAATGATCCTTATGCTAAACTTTATTCTTCTGAAGTAGTAGATATTATTAGTAATCTTAATTTACCCCGTTATGCTTTAGGTAGCTATCAATTAACTATTTCTGAGAAATTATTAACAACTAAAGAAAAAGATTTATTAGATAGTTTATCCCGTGCAGGAAGAAATTTAATCGGTTTTTGTCGTACTAATTTATTTAAAAGATTAGAAAGTAGCGGTTATGCTTTTATTGAGTCGATCGAACGGCATATTTTAAGGAATTATATTTATCTTTATGCCATAGAATCAGGGTTCGATATTCCCATTGGTACGCAGGATGTGGACTTATTTTCAGCTACTTTAAATGATGAAGATACTGATTCTACTTTAAGTCATAACTTAGATATTGATTATCAAAATGAAGATAGTGAGGAAGATTTAGAAGGTGATCCCCCTTTATCCCCCTTAGAAAGGGGGACAGTTACTCCCCCCTTCGTTAAGGGGGGCGGGGGGGGATCTTATCAAGAAAAAGCTCAGAAAGTTTATGAAATTTATAAAACTAAATATCAAAAAAGATTTAAGTGGATTAGAGCAAATTTGTTTAACAAAGATTTAGTTACCCATTTACGAGATGACTCTCATAATTTACTAAAAATCTTAAATAACTCCCCTGAATGGACAACTAAAAATGACCAAAAATTATTAGCTTTACACCAATTAATTACGAAAACTTATCCCGAAGAAAAAATATTAATCTTTTCTCAATTTGCTGATACTGTTAATTATTTAAAAGAAAAGTTAACTCAATTAGGATTAACAAACTTTGCTTGTGCTACGGGTAAATCAGAAAATCCTACTATTCTGGCTCAACGTTTTAGCCCTAAAAGTAATAATAAAAATTTTCCTCCCCAACAAGAATTAAGGGTTTTAATTGCAACAGATGTACTATCAGAAGGGCAAAATCTCCAAGATTGTCGCATTATCGTTAATTATGATTTACCTTGGGCGATTATTCGTTTAATCCAAAGGGCGGGGAGAGTCGATCGAATAGGACAAACTGCTGATGAAATACTCTGTTATTCTTTCTTACCTGCTGATGGAGTGGAAGAATTAATTAATTTACGGGGAAGATTAATCAATCGTTTACAGGAAAATGCAGAAGTTGTTGGCACAGATGAGGTATTTTTTGAGGGGGGTAATGATAATATTGTGTTGGATTTATACCATGAAAAAGCAGGTATTCTCGATGATGTGGAAGATAACGAGGTGGATTTAGTCTCAGAAGCCTTGAGTATTTGGGAGTCGGCAAAGGAAAAACATCCCGACATTGCCCAAAAAATCGAGCAGTTACCTAATGTTATTTATTCTACTAAAAGGTTTGATCCCCCCCAACCCCCCTTAACAAAGGGGGAGAAAGACGAAAAAGTCCCCAAAGTTGGGGATTTAGGGGCAGAAAATCCTCACGGTGTTTTAATGTATATGCGTACTAGCGATGGAGTAGATGCCCTAGCCTATGTGGATGAAAACGGTAATAGTGTTACTCAATCTCAAAGCCGTATTTTACGCCTTGCCCGTTGTGAATTGGAGACTAAACCGATCGCACGTCATCCAAAACATTTTGATTTAGTGGATAAAGGGGCAAACATTATCGCTCAACAGCAGAAGAAAATGGCAGGAGGCGGTAAATTGGGAAGCCCTAACGGTGCAAGGGCTAAAACCTATACTCGTCTTAATGGCTATATTGACTACATCAAAAATCATACTCCTCTTTTGGCTCAAGGGCAACAATGGGATAATCTCATCAAAGCTGTGGAAGACATCTATAAGTATCCCCTCAGAGAAAGTTCGCTCTCCCGTTTAAACCGTCAATTAAGGAGTGGAATTAAAGATGAACAATTAGCGAATATGGTGGTGTCTCTTTGGGAGGATTCCGCTTTATGTGTCACCCATGAAGATAAACAGATTAGAGACAATCAAATTATTTGTTCTTTAGGATTATTCACATAATGCCGACTCTATAATATAAATAATGTACGTTAAATTGCTTATGAAAAGTTTAACCCCCACCCAACTCAGAAAAAACCTTTATAATCTACTCGATGAAGTGCTAAATACCGGTGTACCGATACAGATTAATCGAGGTGGCAAAATTCTACAAATCACTCCTGTCGAAAAAGTGCATAAACTAGATAATCTTATCTCACGTCCTGATGTTATTTGTGGTAATCCTGATGATATTGTTAATTTAACTTGGGAAGGAGAAATAAATCTTGATTTACCTTGATACTCATGTGGTGGTGTGGCTTTATGGGGGATTGATTGAAAAAATAAGTGACACGGCAAAGTCTTTAATTAATCAAGAAGAAATTTATATTTCCCCTATTGTCAGACTAGAATTACAATATCTTTACGAAATTGAACGAGTAACAGTTTCTGCTGATGACATTTTAAATGATTTATCCACTCGCATCGGTTTGAATATTTGTCAACGCAGTTTTAATTCTATTATAACTCAGGCTTTAACTATTAATTGGACAAGAGACCCTTTCGATCGATTAATTGTTGCTAATGCTTTAATTAACTATGACATACTCATCACAAAAGATAACAATATTTTAGCTAACTATCATCATGCCAAATGGTAAGAGAATTGACTAAAAATTTATGAGAAAAATCTGTTATTATTAGCTAAAATAGTTAACAAATAAGACTAAACTATGAAAAGTTTAACTGCTATTGTTAATTTGAATGAATATGAATATGAAAATTAACCATAAAAACATTACCAAATACTTCGAGCAAACTTATTATTTATTGCAAAAAAAACAATAGATTTTATGTTAAAGATAGCCAATAATCATTCTTTAATTTATCAAAGATTAAAGATAAAACCTCAAGATTTAAGGAAATTTTAAATTCATAAAATAGATGCTATGAGGGAACAATGAAAACATTAATTAAACTAAAAATTGAAAAATTTACCGAAAAAAATCAAGAATATTTTGTTGCTACCAGTGATGATTTAGAAGGGTTAGTAGCTGAGGGTAAAACTATCAAAGAAGTAATTGAAATTGCTGAAGATGTAGCTAAAATATTATTAGAATTAGAAAAAGAAACCTCGAATTTAACTATTAATCGGAATATTCCTAATATTATTGAATATCCTTTATTAATGGAGGTATAATGGGCAGATTATCGGGGTTTTCATATCAAAAAGTCACTCAAAAATTAAATAAATTAGGATTTCAATTTTATCGTAATGCTAAAGGAGATCATGAGATTTGGTTTAATCCAGAAACTAAAGCTAAAACAACGATTCCTCATCATCGAGAAATAAAAGAAGGTACACTAAAAAATATTTTAAAACAAGCCAATATTGATATAGATATTTTTCTCAAAATTTAAACGAAAATTAAATAAAAGTTTATCATAAATCTTTATTAATAATTATCATGAAAATTAACCATAAAAACATTACTAAATACCTCGATCGAACCTCTTATTTATTCTGAAAAAAAATAATAGATTTTATGTTAAAACTTGATGATATAATTAATAGTTGTAATCAAATTTGTCAATTTGGTTTGGTAAATTGAATATAAATAGAGAATCTTTAATTAATTTTATTAAACAAAATTTATCTACTATTAAAAGTTATGGTGTTAGTTCGATCACGAAGTGGCGCTGCGCGATCGCAATTTTTGGCTCTTTTGCTAGAGACGAATGTACGATTAATAGTGATGTTGATTTATTGGTAGAATTTGAAGATAAAGTTACTTTCGATCGATATATGGATTTAAAGTTTTTCTTTGAAGATAATCTTGGTTTATCTGTGGATTTAGTGACAAAAAAAATGCTCAAATCTCAAATCATTAATAATGTAGAAAAAGATTTAATTTATGTCT
Organism: Geminocystis herdmanii PCC 6308; assembly: GCF_000332235.1. Taxonomy (NCBI): domain Bacteria; kingdom Bacillati; phylum Cyanobacteriota; class Cyanophyceae; order Chroococcales; family Geminocystaceae; genus Geminocystis; species Geminocystis herdmanii. Next base: position 406,679 of record NZ_CM001775.1, read on the forward strand.
CATAGTTTAAGAATTATCAAAATAAGGTTATAATGTTTTAATAAATGTAAAAGGAAATAAAACAAATGGAAACAATTACAATCAAGGTAGATCAAGAAGTCGCCCAACTATATCAATCTGCTGATGTTAATAAACAAGAAAATGCCACTAAAATTTGTAATTTTATCCTTAAAGAAATTTTAAAATCATCTAGTTTTGAAGAAATTGTTAGTCAAATTCGTCAAGAAGCACAAATAAACGGTTTAACTTCTGAAATATTAACAGAATTATTAAAAGATGACTAAACTACGCATTATTTTAGATACAAATGTTTTAATTAGTGGTTTATTATCATCTTTATCAACATCGCAACAAGTTTTTGATAGAGTCACAAAAAAAGAAACTTTGTTAATATCTGAAACAATTTTACAGAAATTTCTCAAACTTTAATTCGTTCAAAATTTGATAGATATATAACATTAGAAAAAAGATTAATTTTTCTAACTGAATTAAGACAAAAGGCACAAATAATAAAAGTTACAGAAACTATTACTATTTGTCGAGATGCTAAAGATAATAAATTCTTAGAATTAGCCGTTAGTGGTAAAGCTGATTTTATTATTACAGGAGATCAGGATTTATTAGTATTAAATCCTTTTGAAAATATCACAATTATTAAGCCTGATCTTTTTCTTAAAATATTAAATATTAAATATTAGAGAAAATTATGAAAATTAACCAGAAAAATATTACCAAATACCTCGATCGAACCGATTTTGAATCTCTTTTTATTGAAGAATTAGGATGGGATTATCCCCAAGATGATACCGAAAAATATATCACTGTTGATGAGCAAATATTTACCTTAACTCCCATTGCCGAAAAACGAGGTTTTATTACTTATCAATGTATCTTAGAAAATCAGAAAATACCCCTTTCCCCTATACTGAAAAAGATTGATCAAGAAATTAGTAAATATTCCTATGAGCATTTGATTATTTATGCTTCATCCCAAGACAAAAATCAAAAATGGCAATGGACAAAAAAAGAAGGTAATAAAGTATTAAAAACCAGAGTAATCGAATATTCTAGCAGTAAAAAAAGAGTATTATTAGACGCATTAGAAGCTATTAGTATTAGTTTAGCAGAAGAAGATAATTTAAGTTTATTAAACGTTAAAGAAAAAGCCAAAAAAGCCTTTGATATAGAAAAAGTTACTAAAAAATTCTTTACGGAATTTCAACTAGAACATCGAAAATTTGTTGAATTTATTAACGGCATTGATGACATCAAAGATAAAAATTGGTATGCTTCCGTTATCCTTAATCGTTTAATGTTTGTGTACTTTTTACAGAAAAAAGGTTTTCTTGATAAGGATAATAAAGACTATTTACAAGATAAATTAAAACAAAGCAAACTCAAAGGAGAAAACTTATTTTATAGGGAATTTTTACAAAGTTTATTCTTTGAAGGATTCGGGAAAAGAGCCTATCAAAGAAGTGAAGTAGTTACTCAATTAATTGGCGATATTAAATATCTTAATGGCGGTTTATTTTTACCCCATATTATTGAGCAGAAATACAAAAATAAAATTTCGATCGACGATCGAGCCTTTAGTGATATTTTACAATTATTTGCTAGTTATACATGGCATTTAGACGACACTCCAACGGGTAATGAAAACGAAATTAACCCCGATGTTTTAGGTTATATCTTTGAGAAATATATCAATCAAAAAGCCTTTGGTGCATACTATACCAAACCCGAAATTACTAACTATTTATGTGAAAAAACCATCAATAAATATCTCTCCAACTGGGTAAAACAGGCTTCTAGCCTGTGGGGAAAACAAGATTCTAACCTATCAGAAAATACTAACCAGCAAGATGCTTGTTTTACCGATGAGATTTGTAACCTATTATTAGATGATATTTTACCTAACTTATCTATTCTTGATCCTGCCTGTGGTAGTGGTGCTTTTTTGGTGGCAGGATTACATCATTTAATTAAAGTTTATACCGCCATTTTTGACTGGATTAAAACATCAGGAAATGAGAAAAATAAAGCGCGATTAACTAAGATTAAAAATAGTCATCCTTCCCTCGAATACTATATCAAAAAACGCATTATTACCGATAACTTATACGGCGTTGATATTATGGAAGAAGCCACAGAAATCGCTAAATTAAGACTGTTTTTAAGTTTAGTTGCTAGTGCGGAAACGGTAGCAGATTTAGAGCCTTTACCTAACGTTGATTTTAACATCATGGCGGGTAATTCCTTAATCGGTTTAATTCGGGTGGATGGCAATGCTTTTGATACAGTAAAAGTCCCCTTTGTTAAGGGGGATTTAGGGGGATCTAAAACTAAGAGTGATCCCCCCCAACCCCCCTTAGTAAGGGGGGAGAAAACTGTGCAGGGAAACCTATTAAATCTCATTGCTTCCTCTGAATATCAAAAGATTTTAGCAGAAAAAAATGAGAGTATTAAAAAATATAAAGAACACGCTTTTAAAACAGAAGAAATCGAAGGTACAGATCAAGATTCTCGTTTGCAAATGTTGCGCAATCATATCGAAAAAGTTAATCAGGAATCTAATGAAAAGTTAAATCAATTATTGTTAGATGAATTTACCCTAAAATTGGGGATAAAATATGAACAGGTGCAGTTGAAAGGGAAACCGCAAAAACGACTTTTAACCATGAAAGATGTAGAAAATTTAAAGCCTTTCCATTGGGGTTATCACTTTGATAAAATCATCGCAAAGGGTGGTTTTGATATTATTTTAGGTAATCCTCCTTGGGAGATTTTTAAACCTCAAGCTAAGGAATTTTTTGCCGAATATAGCGACTTGGTGACTAAAAATAAAATGGATATTAAGACTTTTGAAAAACAACAGAAAAAGTTATTAGAAAATCCAGAAATTGCCGAGGCTTGGTTAGCTTATCAAAGTCAATATCCCCATGTTAGTTTATATTTTAGAAGTGCTGAACAATATAAAAATCAAATCTCTGTAGTTAATGGCAAAAAACAGGGTACAGATATTAATTTATATAAGTTATTTTTAGAACAATGTGTTAATTTATTGGCAAAAAATGGGGAATGTGGTATAGTTATTCCTAGCGGTATTTATACAGATTTAGGCACTAAACAACTGCGAGAAATGTTGTTTTCTCAAACTACCATTACGGGGTTATTTTGCTTTGAAAATAAAAAGGCTATTTTTGAGGGTGTGCATAAAAATTTTAAGTTTGTGATTTTAACCTTTGAAAACTTTGTAGGGGCGAACGGCCGTTCGCCCCTACCATTGATGGGTACAACGTCTTTCCCTGCTAGGTTTATGCGTCATGAGGTGTCAGAATTAAACAGTTTTCCCGATGAAAGTGCCATTATTATGGATGTGGATTTAATTAAAAAATTGTCTCCTGATTCCCTTTCCATTATGGAATTTAAGAGCGATTTAGACATCGAAATTGCGAAAAAAATGGCTCGTTTTCCCTTGTTAGGAGAGGAAATAAAAGACAAGTGGAATTTAAAGTTAACCCGTGAATTTGACATGACAAATGATAGTTATTTGTTTAAAACGGAGGCAGGAAAGGGAAGATTACCTCTTTATGAAGGGAAGATGATTCATCAATTTATCCATAATTTTGCTCAACCTCGCTATTGGATTGAGGAGAAGGAAGGAAGAAAAGCCGTGTTAGGAAAAAATGGGGTTGATGAGGGGCAAATTTTAGATTATCAATGCTATAGATTAGCTTATCGATCGATCGCAAGAAGTACAGATTCCAGAACTTTTATTAGTTCAATTATACCGAAAAATGTTTATTGTGGTCATTCTTTAAATGTTTCTTTATCTTATGAAAATAATAAATATCTTTTAATATTATGTTGTTTACTAAATAGTTTTTGTTTTGATTTTTCTTTGCGTCAACAAGTCTCTGCAAATCTAACAATGTTTTTTGTTTATCAAACACCAATACCAAGATTAACGGAGGGAGATTTATACTTTCAAGACATAGTAGAAAAAGCTGGAAAATTAATTTGTACTTCTGCGGAGTATGATGATTTAGCGCAGGAAATTGGTTTGGTTGATCCCCCCCAACCCCCCTTAACTAAGGGGGGAGTAAATACTGAGAATAATTCCTTAACTAAGGGGGGAGTAAATACTGAGAATAATTCCTTAACTAAGGGGGGAGTAAATACTGAGAATAATTCCTTAACTCTTTCCAAGGGGGGATTAAGGGGGGATCGAAATTATGGGGTAACGGATAAGGAAGAAAGGGAAAATTTACGGGCAGAAATTGATGCGATCGTGGGGCATTTATACGGTTTAAATGAGGTAGAATTTAAGCATATTTTAAGTACCTTTCCCATTGTCAAAGATGACATTAAGGAGAAAACTTTAAAGGCTTTTTTAGCTTACAGCACTGAGGAAAATAGAGATTACAGAGTTACAGACAGAACTGTTAAGGATACAGTATTGCTTTTCTCATAATGTTTGATAAAACGGCTCTTCTACAGTAGTTATGATAAATTAATCGTAAATGTGAGGCAAAAGGCAAAAGGCAAAAGGCAAAGGTCATAAATTATGATAGTTTATTAATAAGAGATGAAATCATTCTTGTTTCTTCTTTTAAATTTTCTAAAATCAATTCTACCTCTTTTTCCGTGCATAAATGAACTCTAGTCGCTAAGATCAAAAAAGTTTGTAATTCATTAACTGAACCTTGTGCAATGTTTAAAAAACGTTTATAATCACCAGGGGATCTTCGTCCATAACCTTCTGATATATTTGCTGGTATAGATGATGAGGCTCTTCTTATTTGTTGAATCATGCCATATAATTCTTCTTTGGGAAATTTTTGGGTAAGGAAAAAGCATTTTTCGGCTATTATCATCCCTTTTTGCCAAATTATTAAATCTTTAAAGTCTTTTAAGTACTCATGCAAAATAGATTGTGAATTTTAAAATTAATTAAAATAACTTACATCTTTGTTGCCTCTTGCCTTTTGCCTTTTGCCTTTCATAAAGTAAACATACAATTAATTTTGCCTACTCACTTATGTCTGACATTTTCTATTCCCAAAAATAAAAAAATAAAATTAACTTTTGCCATTTGCCATTTGCCTTTTGCCTACCTCCACCAATAATTTATCATACTCAAAGTCGAAGAGCCGATAAAACTAACATATGCTATGAAAATCTCATCAAGTTTTCGCAAAAAAGTCAACCTAAAAACGATTAAAATATATTAATTCGTAAACTTGGCTCAATCATAAATAATATATTCTAGGAGAATCAATCATGACTGACAATTGGGAAAATCAAGAACATGAGCAATCTAACCAGTCTGCTCTAAAACTAGCTAATCAATCTACTTTAATGTATGGTAATCGTCCGATCGAACCTAGTCACTTAGAAATTTCTAGTACATATACAACCGTGGGTAGTTTACGCCCTATTACCAAAAGTGGCTTAGATATTAAAGGTATGTTAACTTTATCAGGTTGTCGTCCCATCGTGGCTAGTCACCTTAAAATTAGTCAAGAGTTTAAAGTTATGGGTAATCGTCCTGTAGCGTCTAATCATATTGACGATGTTTTACTTTTAATGGGCTACTTAGATTAATTAACAATTAGCAATTAACAATTAACAATTACTTCTTACTTATTACTCCTTACTCATTCTTAAACAAACATAGAATTAATAATATCCTGATAATGACTGGTGATGACAGGGCGTTTAATTTTTAGGGTTTGTGTCATCATACCATTGTCCATAGAAAAAGGCTCTAAAATGAGCTTAAATGCCCCAATTCGATCATCTGGGCGGTATCCTGCTCTGTTTTTGACTTCACGGGCTAATTCTTGTTTATAAAGGCTTAAAACCTCTTTTGCGTAAAGATCACTATTTTCAATCATATCCATAGTTGCAGAAGCATCAGGAAAAGTTAGATTGAGATTTTGTGATTGCGCCCATTTTTGCAACGCATCGAGATTCGGTACGATTAACGCTCCTAAGTACTTTTGATCTTGTCCTACTACCATAATTTGATCAATGTAAGGACTACGCACACAAGCATCCTCAAGGGGTTGCGGTTCAATGTTTTCACCATTACTTAGTACGATCGTATCCTTTGCCCTGCCGGTGATAACTAAATCATTTTGCGGAGTCACCATACCTAAATCTCCACTGTCAAACCATCCCTCGCTATCGATAGCCTTAGCGGTGGCTTCGGGATTTTTATAGTAACCCTGCATAACTTGAGTGCCTTTGATACATACCAAGCCGATTTTTCCGACGGGTAAGGTTTTCTTGGTTTCCAAATCAATAATTTTGATTTCCGTTTCGGTAATCGGTTGCCCTGACGCTCCAACAATGTTTCTGTGGAGTCTTCGAGCGTTGGTAACGGGGGATGTTTCTGTTAAACCATAGCCCACAATCAAGGGAATACCCACAATTTGAAAGAAGTTATCAATATGTTTAGCTAACGAACCACCGCCACTAATCCAAGTTTTAACACAACCGCCAACGCCGTCTCGTATTTTTTGATACACCAATTTATCCCCTAACTTATGAAGGGGTAATAACAATAAGGCGGTAATTTGGGCGGTGATTTTTTCGATCGAAGAAGGGTTAAGATTATCTAGGGTTAAACCTTGGGCAATTCGGGTAGCGTCCAAATATTTCTGTGATACCGAGAGGAAGAAAGAGACGATTTTTTGTTGATTTTTACTACCATCTCGAAATTGTTTTTGCACTCCCTCATAAATTGATTCCCATAAACGAGGTACACCCACCATAAAATGAGGACGATATTCTTTTAAATCTCCTTTAAAATAGCGAATATTGGTATAAATTAGGGTTGTACCCCGTGACAGTAAGAAATACTCCGCCGCTCTTTCGTAGGAGTGCCAACTCGGCAAAATACTCAAAATTCGATCGCCGGGTAACGGTTTGATTACGGTTTCTAAATAACGCACCTGATGCAATAGGTTACGATGACTTAACATCACTCCTTTGGGTTGTCCTGTTGTGCCTGATGTGTAAATCAAAGTAGCTAAATCATCGATGTCTTGAGATACGGGGGTGAAGGTATTATTTGCCCCTAACTCCATAAACTGTTGAAAATTGTAGATAGGTTGAGCAAATTCCGTTTCTATGGCTTCATCGGATAGTAAAACGATCGATTTTAAGCTAAATTCCTTCAATTCTGGCTCTAATTTTTTGAGGGTAGCCAAATCTTGAATCACAAGGACAGTACTATCACTATGTCCTAAAATATATAATAACTCTTTTCGATCAGCTTGGGACGATCGAACTGCATCCACACACCCATTACGGATTATACCTTGATCTGCCATCAACCAACGGGGGCTATTATCGGCAAACAGGGCGATTTTTTCTCCCGACTCTACCCCTAAAGATTGCAAACCTGACGCAAATTGTTTAATATTTCGATCGACTTCTCGATAATTTAACTCTACTTTCGGTTGACTGTGAGGATCAGACAAAGCGATAATATCCCCAAACTGCGATACTACCAAATCCCATATTTCCCCTAAAGAATTAAGCTGAAAATACTGATTATTAACTTCATTCATGGCTACACTTGTTTTAATAATTTCTTTTTCTTATTATGTCAGTGTAATTTGAATTGAGAAAGAATAGATAGACAGTTTAACAACTGGATGAAGTAATTCTCAATAATTTGTGAAACAATCCCCCTTTAATTCCCTTTGGGGGTTAGGTGGCGAAAATTTGACAACTGATTAGACTTCTAGGAAAAATTAAATTTTGAACGGCTAAAACCATTGTAGAGACATAAAATTTTACGTCTCTACCAGAAATACGATCGATGTCTATTAAGTAAAAAAAATAGTCAGAAAAAATTAAATTTGCACATCAAAAGCTGCTCCCTCTTCCACGAAGGTACGGCTATAAGTTTGATTAATAATAGATCTTTCCCCCTCACCAGCGAATAAATATGTACCGGGGAGATCTTTATTTTGAAAACGATAGATCGTTTGACCTTCTCCGCTACCTGCAGGTAATACATAAAAAGCGAGTCCTTCTTCGACAAAATTACTCTGAGTCCGTTTAACCTTCTGTCTTTCTTCCTCGCCAACATAAAGATATGTACCAGCAAAAACAGTATTTTGAAAGCGATAAATAGGTAATAAATTATCACCCGGCTCGGAAGCGACATTAAAAGCAAATCCTTCTTCTTTAAAAGTGGGGTAATTTCTTAAAATATTTTGTCTTTCTTCTTGCCCTACAAATAAATAACTACCGGGTAACGCTGTATTTTGGAAGCGGTAAATAGGGTTATTTAATGAGTCATTCTGAGCGATATATTCATAACTACCAATATCCACAGTGCCATTGACGATACGACTTGAACCTCTTTGATCTGTAGCACCCACTGGAACTGCAAGGGTATTATCTCCTCGATCGATCGCTCGACTATCTTCTTGTAATCCATAAAAAGGGATTCCCGAACCCGTAGTTTGTAAAGAAGTCAATTTTGGATCAAGAGGATTACTAAAAGTACCCACTAAATTATTTTGAACACCATTAAATAAAATCCCGTTACCATTACCGATGAGATTATTAGAACTATTCACCTCAAAAAAACCTTCAACATCAGCCCCCACACTCACACTATCATCTACAACATTTAGTCGAAGGTTGGAAGCAACTATACTATTTTGCAATATAGCCGGAATGATTGCATTAGTCTCCAGTTGAGCATCGATAAGGATTCCAGAACCGATGGGTGCGGTATTATCTACGATCGTGGAATTGACAATCAGTACTTGCCCACCATCAGATAAGATACCTCCGCCTCCAGCGACATATGTGCCAGTGTCATCTTCTGAACCACTGGAAGCACTGCCCGAAGCCGTTGTGATGTTCCCTGCTATAGTACTATTGTAAATAGTCATTGTACCGATGCCAGAGTTTTGGATACCTCCCCCCCCTTCAATCTTATTGGAGTAAAAAATAGTATTGTTTGCCTCATTATTAATGATACTACTGTTTTTAATAAGTAAAGTACCCTCATTATAAATTCCACCACCATTAATATCAGCAAAATTATCTTCCACCAAGCTATTAGTAATTTCTAATATCCCTTTATTAAAAATTCCCCCACCATTTACCGTCGCCTCTTGGGTTTCTCTATCCCATATCGCGTCATTACTTCTAATAATACTATTGTTTATTTTGGCATTAGCCCCCTCTCCAATTCTGATACCTGCACCAGAAAACGATTCAGGTTCAAGAGTAGAATTGTTATCTTGTCCAAAAGTACCCAACGTCCGACCATTTTGGATGGTGATATTTTGTAGATTTAAAAAACCGCCATTTTTTACATCAAAAATTCGATCGCCCAATTGAGGGGCATTAATAATAGTATTTTCAGGACTATCCCCAATAATTGTGACATTGCTAGTAATGTCTAAATCGCCTGAACGTAGAACAAAATTATCAAACAATCCTAAGTTAGGAGATGATTCTTCTTGAGAACGGAAATCTTCATTACCTTGAATGGTCAGTTCATAAAAACCTTGGGGTACATTAATAATATATTCATTGGATGGATCTCTTTGGGCGATGAGAAGTGCATCTCTGATAGATAAACCATTAGAAGCATTACCGTCATTTTGATCCCTCAAAGTTGTTACGGTCAAGTAAACTTGCGTTCTAGTACTGTTCATATCTTGTAAAATAAACGAGTTTCGTTCTACAAAATCATCTGTGAGAAAAGTACTAAATGTTGTGCCAAAATTATTTACAGTACTTTCAAATCGAGATTGTATCGCATTTATATCAATAACGCTCATAATTTTTACCCCTCTATCTATAATCTATAATAGTCGTTTCTAATCCTTAATTAAATGTTATAGTCTCAAGGCATTTTTGTAACAATTTTTTGAATACTCTCAATATTTATTAATAGAAACTTCCCATAGTATTTTTATAACTTTTGATAATAACTTTGATGGGTATATTTAATTTTCAATTTTCAATTTTCAATTCTCCATTATCCTAAATATTTTTGAACAACACTCCAACCGCTTAAACCAACCAATAAAAGAGCAAAAAATAAAGCGATATTCACCCTCACATGAAGAAGTCTTGCCCAAGGTTTTGTTGGATGTATGTTCATCGAACTCCATGCAGAGATTAAGGCTAAACTCACAATAACTAATCCAGCGACTAAATGCCATGAGTGTCCTAGACTACCATAATGCCCGATCGTACCTAGTAAACCGATGGACAATAATAATAGAATCAAGATTACCATAATAATCCCGATCGAGCGATGAAAAGGTCTTAACCATTTTTTCGGAGGGGTTTTATCCTGACGAATTTTAAATAACAAAGTACCTGATACGCCTAAAGTAAGATAACACACGATCGTGAATCCCATAGACCAAGCAGCGATTTTCCATAACCACAAAAAAGACGGTAAATTCATAATAGTACAACAGGTTCGATCGAACAATTTATGGATGAAGATAAAAGACAAGAATTAAGGAGAGAAATGTTAAAATTTACACAGAAATATAATTAAAATGAACGGAGTATAGAAAATTGGAACGTCAAGCAACCACCAGTATATCTAATTTGATAGCGGGAATTTTAGCCGCCTTATTAGTATTTGTCGGTTTTAACTCATTTATTATCATCAACCCCGGACAAGCTGGAGTATTAAGTATCTTAGGAAAAGCCCAAGATGGTGCATTATTGGAGGGCATCCATTTTAAACCTCCCATTGTTTCCAACGTTGATGTTTATGATGTCACCGTGCAGAAATTTGAAGTACCTGCCCAAAGTTCTACCAAAGATTTACAAGATTTAAGTGCTAGTTTTGCCATTAACTTTCGTCTTGATCCTTTAAAAGTAGTCGAAATTAGGAGGACTCAAGGAACTTTACAAAATATTGTAGCAAAAATTATCGCTCCTCAAACCCAAGAATCTTTTAAAGTGGCGGCTGCTAAACGTACCGTAGAGGAAGCCATTACTAAACGTACCGAATTAAAAGATGATTTTGATAACGCCCTTAATTCTCGTTTAGATAAGTATGGTATTATTGTATTGGATACCAGTGTAGTTGATTTGACTTTTTCCCCTGAATTTGCTAGGGCGGTAGAAGAAAAACAAATTGCTGAACAACGGGCGCAACGAGGAGTATATATTGCCCAAGAAGCCGAGCAACAGGCACAAGCAGACATTAACCGAGCTATCGGTAAAGCCGAAGCTCAAAGATTACTAGCCGAAACTTTAAGCGCTCAAGGAGGAATCCTCGTACTACAGAAAGAGGCGATCGAAGCATGGAGAGAAGGAGGCTCACAAATGCCGAAAGTTTTGATTAGTAGTGGTAATAGTGCTAATGGAAATATTCCCTTTATCTTTAATATGAGTGATTTGGAAAAATAGAGATTATTGATTTTTTCGTAGGGGTTGAATAATATTCAACCCTTATTTAATGGATTTTTGCAGATGTCAATTAAAATCCCTTATCATCGCTTTTTCCAGCATGATATAAAGCCAATTGATAGTATTTTTTAGCATGATTAATTAAATCTTCGGCTTCTTCCTCCCCAACTTCCCTAAGTTTTTTGGCAGGAATACCTACCATCAACGATCGAGCAGGAACATTTTTTGTTACAACACAACCTGCCCCAATAATTGAGCCTTCCCCTACCGTAACACCATCCAGCACGATCGCACCAATGCCGATTAAACAACCTCGTTGAATGTGAGCCGAATGAACTACCGCTTTATGTCCGATCGTCACATAATCTGCTAAGATTGTTGGCTTATGAGGATCACCGTGTAATACTGCACCATCTTGAATATTAGTATAAGCCCCGATGATAATTTTTTCCACATCCCCTCTGACTACGGCATTATACCAAATACTTGAGCCAGTGCCAATTTTCACATCCCCCATAATAGAGGCATTCTCCGCAATAAAAGCACATTCAGGAAAATCAATATTTTTTAATAATTTCATCTTTTTAGGGGTTTTAACCCTTATTCTATAAAATACGATCGATTATAGGAACTTGATATAATAATCCACCGTGTAATCAATTATACATCTAATAGATACCGTTTTTATAAATTGAACTCAATTTCCACCAAAAATATCACGGTTTTTAATAATATAGGTTCGATCGCTTTTTACTCAAATAATTATATTACTTACCTAATTTTTCTTTAATAGCTTGTTTCATAACTTTAATATTTTCTGGATTATTGGGACAAGGAAAACTTTGAGAAGATTCCTGTTGTTGTAAACGATCGACTAAATTATAAAAAGCCTCTTTATCGTTACTATGCTCTAAAACATATTTTCGCAACTCAGTTGTAGTTAAGTTAGTTAATTCAACTTTACTCATAAAAACCTCCAGTTTCCATTCAATTCAATAGCGACTTCAATTTCTTCACCAGCTAAGATAATTAATCGTTGATCTCTTTCATCTAATCTTACTAAATAAATAGGAATGTATAATTCTGTTAAATCAAGACACAATTGAACGCAACTAATACATTGATTTGTGGTAGGAAAAATAAAAATACCTCCTATTATTCTAAATTAGTGATTAAATGATAATCTATTTTGTTAAAGTTAATATCCAGCTTTTGGATAGGGTTCGATCGATTTTCAATATTGTAATATACGGCATTACTCTTATTCTTTATATTCCTAATTGTGATTAAATAATGGTACTCGATAGTAATATCGAACTTTAAAAGTAAGTTTTATCAAATAATAATTGATATTGTTAAAAATTGATGAAAAAACCAGAAGAACTACTGAATCGAATTACTGTAAATTCCGAAATAATGACAGGCAAACCAGTCATTAAAGGGACAAGACTAACCGTTGATTATATTCTTAATCTATTAGCTTATGGTTCAACAGTACAAGAAATATTAGAAGAATATGAAGGATTAACTAGGGATGATATTCAAGCCTGTTTACTGTTTGCCAGTAAAACTTTAGAAAATACTGAATTTATGCCGTTAATAGAAGTTGCCTAAATGCGTTTTTTAGTAGATGAATGTACTGGGAGTGGCGTAGCTAAATGGCTACGGAGTCTAGGCTATGAAGTTTTTTCTGTTTTTGATGAAGCGAGAGGAATTAGTGACGAACAAATCATCCAAAAAGTATGGATTGAGAATTGGATTTTAATTACTAATGATAAGGATTTTGGAGAAAAAATATATAAAGAAAAACGATCCCACAAAGGAGTTATTTTATTACGTTTACAGGATCAAAGATCATTAATTAAAATCGAAATTTTAGAAAAATTGTTAAGAAAATACTGCAATCAATTACCAGATAATTATGTTGTTGTCAGCGAAACAAAAATTAGATTCGCCCGTAAACCTCAAGATTTTTAATGAGCTACGATCAACTTTTCATGTGGGGTTCGATCGAATCATCATCTTAGGGCTTCCATGATAGTTTTATTATAAATAACTCGCCCTACGGTAGTGTAGATATACTGAGTAATTCGTTCCCCTTGAGCAGTTTCTCGGACTTTTCGATCGAGATAATACTTCCAGATACTACCATCGCTTAAAGTTTCTTCTTTTTGTAATTCGTTACCATCTTTACCGCTATCTATTTCTCCGTCAAAACGTACCCAGATTTTAGGGTGTAAATGGTGGGCATTGCCCACCCTACTTATATGAAATATTCTTTTAAAAAATCCTTACGTTTACGTAATTTAGTTAAGGCTTCCCTTTCGATTTCTCTAACTCTTTCACGAGAAATACTGAGAATTTCACCAATTTTGGAAAGGGTTAAGGGTTTACCATCATCTAAGCCATAGCGTAATCTAATTACATCTTGTTGTTGTTGGGTTAACTCCGACATCATGCGGTTTAAATCAAATTGAAGACATGAATAATCGGTGTAATCATCAGGAGATTGACTTTTATCTTCTAATAATTCCCCTAATTCTCCCAATTCATTACCATTATTATCTACTATTGTCAAGTTTAGGGATAAAGGTTGACGAGCTTTATCTAAATATTCTCTTACTTGATCTGGTGTTAATTCTAGGGCTTCTGATAACTCTGAGATCGAAACGGGTCCCCCTTTTTCCTCGCATAATTTTCTTTCAGTTTGACGAATTTTATTTAATTTCTCAGTAAAGTGTAACGGTAAACGAATAGCTCGGCTTTTCTCTGCGATCGCACGAGTGATAGCTTGACGAATCCACCAGTAAGCGTATGTAGAAAAACGGTAGTAGCCTTTACAGGGATCAAATTTTTCGACACCTCTTTGCAGTCCGATTGCTCCTTCTTGGATTAAGTCTAATAAATCAAAGTTGTCTGTGTAATATTTTTTAGCGATGGAGAGGACTAAACGTAAATTAGCTTCCACCATTTTACGCTTGGCTTTTTCCCCTTGACTAATTTTAATATCAAGATTTTTTTCAGAGATTTTAGCCTCCGTTGCCCATTCAGCTTTGGTGGGTTCACGATATAATTTTTTCTTTAAACTTTCTCTTTTTTTCTCAAGTACGACTAACTCCTGAATCTGTTTAGCTAAAATAATTTCTTCCTCTATGGTTAACAGAGGAATTCTGCTTATTTCCTTCAGATACACAAGTAAGCTAATGGGATAAATACTTTCATTGTAATTACTTGTATTATTTGTCGAACTTCTTGGTTCATAAATATAATATTGATAATTATGATAAATAAAATATTCATCCTGACTAAAAGTATCATTATTTTGGCTATAATTTCCTGAATTAGTTGAAGATATTTTTCCGTGACTGCCGATTGATTCTTTCGCAGAATCAGAATTAGAACTAATTTTGTTTTCCCATTCACGGGAGGATGATATTGAGGTTGTTTTGACTGACTCTTGATGATTCTTCTGAGATTGATTATAAGAATTATTAGATTTAATTTCCTGCGAATCATTAGGTGACAATTTAGATTGTATTTTTGACGATTCTGGAATATTTATTTCTTTTTTATCAGAAGACTTATTTTTATCTATGTTTATCTTGTCAATATAGATTGATTTTTTCTCTTTTTCCTGAAAAATAGGCATTGGTATTGCCATCTGCAAAACCTTAATTTCTGCCTCAATAGATTTCGTAATATTATCTAAAGTGACAGTTACTTTGACACGATATGAACCTTTTTTATAGTGGAAAGAATCAATTTTTAAACAACCATCTTCATCAATTTTCCCCATAGTGGTTTCCCACTTTATATCCTTTTTATTGATGAATAATTTATCTTTTAATTGATCAAAAATATTAAGAGTAAATTGTTGTGAATTACCCGGATATAGAGAAATTTTATCGGGAGTAATAGTCAAATTATTTAAAATTCTTGGCTTAACTTCTACCTGAGAAACAGCAGTTAAATAACCCAGTTTTGCTTGAACATTAATAAATTTACTACCAATAATAGACTTTTCAAGAGATAAATTACCATCATTGATTATTATGTCTGTAACTTCCCATTGAACCAAATTATTATCAATAGCAATAATCTCATAATTTTGATCCAAACCGATTACATTTAACTCGGTATTACTTCCCGCAATAATAGAAGCAGAATAGGGAGTAATTACGATATGATGCACAACAGGCAAAACTAAAATTTCTGCGGAAGCATTGACATAACTATTGGCTTGATTTAAGCAAAAATTACCTACCGATGAAAAAAACTTAGCAACTTTGTTTTGTACATTTTCAAAAATCCAATCTAACAAACCTTTATTTATATCATCACTGTATAAATTATTAAAAACAATTTGATTCTCGTTATTATTATTAATTTTACTGTCAAAATCTGACGATGAAGGAGAAAGGAAAGATTGATTTACAGTTGAAGATGTAGGAGATAATTGAGGAAAATTTGCCCCATTTAATAAAAACTCAATAATTTCTAAAATATGAGAATTATAAGAAATTGCCCAACCTAATAGCTTCATTCCTACCCCTGCATTGAAGAAAATATTACGAGTAGTTTTATTATATTTAGGGCTATTATTAGAAGTAACAATTACCTGATATTTTCCCTTATCAAAATAATTAGCTTCATACAATCCATTTTGATTAATTTTTCCTCCATCACTCTCCCAAGTAAGTAAACCAGCATCTATTTTTTGATTATATTGATCATATCCTTGAACAGTAAATTGCTGAGTCTCTTCAGGATATAATGACACAGAATTAGGCTCAATTTCTAAACGTCTTAAAACAGGTAAAATTGTTACCACTGTTTCTGTTGTTAAACCATCACATTTAGCGGTTATTTTTACTTCTTTTTTCTGATAACCAGCCGTAAAAATTCCTCTATTATTTATCTTGCCACCAAGTCCGCAACGCCACTTAATGTTATTAACATTTATGGAGTTATTTTTTTGATCAAATCCTTGTACAATAAATTGATATTCTTCTTCGGGATGTAGGCTAATATTTTGAGGAAAAATGTTAAAACTGGTGATTATTGAAGGAATATAAACCTTTGCTTGAGCGGTAAAATTTTCTACTTTAGCAGTTATATAATAATTACCTTGTTGATCTTCTTCGGCATTATATAAACCAGAATTATCTATATATCCTTCATCGACATTCCATTGAATATTATCGATATTATGATCGATCGAAATTCTCTCATTTCTTTGATCTAATCCTATCACAGAAAATTGATAATTTGTATTTGGTTTTATGGAGATATATTCAGGACTAATTTTTATTTTAGTTAGTCTCGATCGATCTCTAATTGTGAGGATAGTAGATGATTTAATTTCCCCTGATTTTGCGGTTATTTTTACTTCATTTTCATAGCTTAATCCTTGATAATAACCATCATTATTAATGATACCTTCTTCAGCATACCATTCAAGATTATTTAAGGGAAATTTTCGATGAAATTGATCAAATCCTTTGGCACTAAATTGAATACTTTGATGGGGTTCTATGGTACGATAATTAGGACTAATTTCGATCGAACATAAAATAGGTAATAACTTAATTGTCACCGAATCTGTAACGTTATTTAACCTTGCAGTAATAACGGCTTCTTCTTGAAGATTACCTGTAAAAATACCATTATTGCTTATTTCTCCACCTCGATCGCAAGTCCATTTTACCTCGATCGATGACATTTTTTCGCCTGCTTGATCAAAGGCTTCGACATTAAATTGATAGGGTTTATTTGGTTCTAATCTTAACTCATTAGGACTAATTTTTAACGTTGTTAATCTTGGGGGTATATTAATCTCAATAGTGGCAGTTTTATTATAATCATTAGCAATAGCTTTTATGGTATATTTTCCTTTAGCTTTTGCATCAAAAACTAACCTATTTTGTCCATCAATATAATAATCTTTATCGGTACTCCAAGTAATATTTTTTAGTGGTAAATTATAGCCTAATTGATCTTTACTGATAATATTTAATTGACAAATTTTTATAGATTTATTTTTTGCATTATTTGACTCACTAATTTTAAATGTTTCTAAAATTGGCTTGATAATATTAATCTGAACTTCTGTCTTAATATTCTCAACTGAAGCGATAATTATAGCGGTTTTTTCCTCATTTCCTGCTGTAAATTTACCCTGAAGATCGATCGATCCTCCTTCTTTAACTTCCCATTTTATATCTTTAAGTTTTACTTCTCTATTTTCAATATCAAATCCTTGAATTTTTAATTGATTGACATTATTGAATGTTAATTTTTCAAGATTTTCACTGATTACTAATCTATGAATTTTTTTCCTATTTTCACTACGAATAACAAAAAATATTAATATTCCAATTAAGCCAATAATACTGACACCCAATATCAAAAATATTTTCAAAATTATACCAATCATAATTTTTATTCCATGACATTATTTAGCTGAGTACAAATACTTATTTAATACTTAACTAACAAATTAATACCATTATAATATTATGAAAAATAGTCTTAATAAATTAAGTTGTAATATTTATTAATAATTAGCAGTCAATCATTTTTGTTTAACAGTATTTCATAACAATTCTCATTATTTCAAATACAAAAAAAAGACTAGCTAAGTGCTAATCTTGTAAAATAATGAACTCGCCGTCAAGCTAAAAAAACCAGCCGTAGGAGTGTAAACCCTTACCTAAGAGATTGACTCCTAAATAACAAACCCACACTACAACAAAACCACTAGCGGCTAAAAGTGCCGGTTTTCTACCTTGCCAACCTTTAGTAATGCGCGCGTGTAAGTATGCGGCAAATACTAGCCATGTAATTAACGCCCATGTTTCTTTGGGATCCCAACTCCAGTATGATCCCCATGCTTCATTCGCCCATACACCTCCAGAGATAATACCAATCGTAAGTAAAGGAAACCCTAAACCAATGATGCGATAACTGATGTTGTCGAGGGTATCAATTAAACTGAGTCTTTCTGGAGATAAAGAGATAACTTCGGCAACGGGTTGAGTTAAAACGGCGGTATTACCTGAAGATGTATCAATATCTAAATTGACGGATTCACTGTTATAGTTAAGGTTAAACTTTTTAACATTGCGGTAAGCACCCGTACCAACAGAACTTCCTCTTAATTGAATCTCCTTACCTTGAGTCAGAATTAAGAATGCGATCGCAATCAAAGAACCTACCATCAAAGCGGAATAACTAAACATCATCACACTAACGTGCATCATCAACCAATTAGATTTCAAGGCAGGTACAAGAGGTTCGCTGTGTTGCATTTCTGAAGGTAAAGACAAGGCGGCAAAAGCAGTAATTCCCATCGCCACAGGAGCGGTAACGACTCCCACAAGACGACTACTGCTCATATTTTCAGCGATGAGATGTACAGCAGTGATACCCCAAGTTAAGAAAAACAAAGACTCGTAAAGATTACTTAAGGGGAAATATCCCCCTTCAATCCAACGGGCAATTAATAAGGTTGCAATGGCAAAATTAGCAATAATCATTCCCGTTGTGCCAATTTTAGGTAAGATACTCAGGTTAGGAAACGCCGCCCCCACCCAGTAGCATAACATCGTAAAAAAAAGGACAGCGAAGGAAATATTATCTAAAGTATTTTGTAAATTAACTAAATCCATAGGTTTTTTTATAATTGATCATTGATGGATAATTGCTTATCTTGATCAAATATACAATTAATTCACATCAAAAAGGCACTGTGACTAAAGGTAAAACTTGTTTAATTTTATTTATCTCTGTTTTTTATTCAGCAACCTTTTCCACTTTTTCTAGTTGCCAAAGAATTTGATTCCCTTCTCGTCTTACTCTTGATACGATCCAGTTACGCCATGACCATTCTTCTCCCCTACTGGTGACAGCGCTGGCGTTTATATCCATTAAATCAGCTAATTCCGAACTGGTGATCAAGTAACCATTGCTAGAAATTTCTTCCGCAATATGTAAAGTATCGATCGTATTTTTAAGTTGTTTGACTCTTTCATCACGATTTAGAGATTGTTCTTCAATACTATTAGTCAGAGATTCATTCATAATTTTTAATTAGTAATATTCGTTACAATCTAGTTTTTTTTCTTTATTTATCTATCTATAATAATAGATTTTACTAAATAAATACCTACTTTATCTATAAATCATATCTATATTCATCAATTTTAGCTATTAAAGTACAAAATTATTTTTTAGTATCTAGTACTTATATTTGTTTAATATTTTTTGATAAAGATAATGTAAAGTTAAGATAAAGTTCCGTAATTATGCTTAAATATTACTTTATAACTATTTTAAGATTATTTTTTTTATAGCTTTAACTGTGATATTTGTTCGTACTGTTCTTGAAACTGAATAGAGAGAGAATTACAAACTAAATCACATAATTCAAAAATGAAAGGATTACTAATTTGATAATAAACATTAATTCCTTTTTGAGTACGGCTAACAATTCCTACTTGTGCTAACATCTTTAGGTGTTTAGATACGTTAGCTTGTCCTAATTTTGTTTCTTCAATAATTTCTGAGACATTTTTTTCACCATTTCTCAAACAACAAACTATATTTAATCGGCTACTTTCCGATAAGACTTTAAAAAAATCTGCTACTAACCCTAAAGCTGAGGGAGGCATTTTTGCCATTAAACACTCTTGAGAAGATGGAAGATAATCACTTTTTTCGATCGTTTTTAAATTTAGATTATTCATACTCTAAATATATTGGTTCATCTATAGAATTAATACCATATTATTATAGAGTAAATTATTATTTTCATTACTTAAACCATTGATAAATAGTCACACTCAATAATAAGACAACTAAGACAAAAATTAACCAGTCTCCCCATTTCACATAAGGGGTAATGGTATCTCGGCGATAAATTTCTCCTGCGTAGGTTTGATATTTATTTATATCTGAAATCCAGATAGTGTTACCATGAGGATCAACAATACCACTGTAACCAGTATTGGTAGCCCTTGCCATCCATCTATCAGTTTCGATCGATCTCATGACATCTTGAGCGTGGTGTTGTTCGGGCATGGTATCGTCATAATGGGCATTATTAGACGCTGTAATAATAAATTCTCCTCCTTTTAAAGCCTGATAACGGAAGATTTCCGAGAAGGCAGAGTCATAACAAATTCCTACAATAGCTTTACCAAAAGGAGTGTTTAAAAGTTGTTCTTTTTTTCCTGCCATTAATTCTGTATCGAGGGGAGAAAGTCGCCTAATTAGATTACCAAAAACAGCACGAAAAGGGATATATTCTCCTAAAGGTACTAATTTTATTTTGTCATATTTACTAATAACTTTTCCTTCATCATTAAGACTGAATAAACTATTAGTATATCTATTTTGATCAATTCGATCGAATCCTCCTAATAATAAAGGAATTTTTTTTACTTGAATCGCCTCCGCAATCGCACTATTTTTCACTATATCTTCATAAAAAAATGGTAACGCTGTCTCAGGAGTTAAAATTATATCTACTCCTTTTTCCGCTAAATAATTATAGCCTTTAGTATAGTTAATAAATGCAGTTTTAAATCCCGAATCATAGAGTTTAATTTCATTGGGAATATTTCCTTGAATAATTCCTATTTTAATCTTATTTTCAGCTCGATCGACTATTTTTTCTTGATACATTAGATAACCGATACTATGGGATATAATAACAATTATTAACCCATAACTAATAAATTTATAACCCTTATTCTCCTTTAATATTAAGATGATATTCTCAGCAAATAAACCATTAACTAAAACAATAATGGCGGTGATAATAGTTGTACCTGATAACTTTAATAACTGTAAAATAGCTAAATTATAAGGACTCTGGGTAAAAGATAAAGAAGTCCACCAAAGAGGGCTAAAACTCCAAATTTTTTCTAGTAAACACCAAATAGTTACCCCATAAATAAGATTAATTATCGGTGAGTTATTTTGTTTAACTATTCTTGTCAAAATACTCCCCCATAAAGTAACTAAAATTGCTCCCCATAAAGTGATAAAAAACCAACAAAATATCGCAATTATTAAACTGTTAAACCATGATACCCCCATCCATGTCATGGGATGAATTCCCGTAATCCAAAATAAGGCGAATCCGTGATAACCTAATCCCCAACAAAAACTACTTAATATCGCTGTTAAATTCGATCGATATAACGACATCCATAGAGGAATTAATGCTATCCATGCTAACAAATAAAAGTTGGTTGGGGCAACGCTTAACCCCATTAATAAACCGCCAAGAAAACAAAATATTATATTTCTTAAAGAGCTTTTTTTTGTATAATTTATTAAAAAATTAAACATCATTTATTTCCATTTTTTGTGTTGTTATATTATATAATAAAAATGTCACGCAAAGACGCAAAGACGCAAAGAAATAAAGCCTTTAAGAAAAATACAAGGACGCAAAAAAAAGTGTCAAGTAATTTTCATTCTTGATTATTGTTAAGAAAATATTAAGACTTCTCTCTTTTCTTCTTTAAGATTATATATTTTGGTAATAATATTTCCTATTATCAATTCTCAATTCTCAATTCTCAATTCTCCATTCTCAATTCTCCATTCTCAATTCTCCATTCTCAATTCTCAATTCTCCATTATCCATTATCTATTATCCATTAATTATGCTAGATACCCTTGATTTAAGTCTCTCTTTAGATAAAGAAACCTATCGCCTCAAAATAGAAGATTTAATGCGAGAATTACGATCGTTACAGAATATATGTTGGTTAGAAAAATTACCCATAGTCGTAGTTTTAGAAGGATGGGCGGCAGCAGGAAAAGGCTCATTAGTTAAACAAATGACTAATTATATGGACCCTAGGGGTTTTACAGTACATCCGATCTTATCTCCTTCCCCCGATGAGCAAAAATTTCCCTTCCTGTGGCGTTTTTGGCAAAAATTACCCCCCAAAGGCAGTATCGGTATTTTCTATCATAGTTGGTACACTCATCTTTTAGAAGATCGACTATTTCATAGAATTAATGGGCAAAATGTACCTTTAATTATGAGAGATATTAATGCTTTTGAACGGCATTTGGTAGAAGATGGCGCCGTAGTCGCAAAATTTTGGCTTCATTTGAGTAAAAAAGAGTTAAAAAATCGTCTCAAAGAATACGAAAAAGATGAGTTTGAGTCGTGGCGAGTCAGAAAAGAAGACTGGCAACAAGCAAAAAACTATGACGATTATCAAAGTTTGGCGGAGGAAATGCTTATCTATACTAGCAGTGGTTTCGCCCCTTGGGTATTGGTGGAAGCAGATTGTCAACGGTGGGCGAGATATAAGGTATTAACTCAGTTAGTGGCAACTATTCGAGAGGCTTTGGCAAAACGAGAAATCACCGTCAAAAGTCCTTCTTTACCCCCTCAAACTGAATTATTACCTACCGAAGCTGATTATCTCGCACAAACAGATTTAACTATTCATTTACCTAAAGATGAGTATCGAGTTAACCTCAAACAAGCTCAAATGCAGTTGCGCAAATTGCAAAAAGACATTTTTGAGAAAAATATCGGCGTATTGCTTTTATTTGAAGGTTGGGATGCCGCCGGAAAAGGTGGCGCTATTAAACGCATTACGGATATTTTAGACCCTCGTAGTTATCAAGTCCATGCTTTTGCCGCCCCAACGGAAGAAGAATTATCTCATCATTATCTGTGGCGTTTTTGGAGACAGTTAACTCCTACAGGCAAAATCGGTATTTTCGATCGAACTTGGTATGGTAGAGTATTAGTGGAAAGAATCGAAGGCTTTGCCACCGAAACAGAATGGAGACGTGCCTACCGAGAAATCAACGAATTTGAAGCTCAATTAAACAGTGCTAATTACATTGTGCTTAAATTTTGGTTACATATCAGCCCCGATGAGCAATTAAGACGTTTTGAAGCTCGAAAAGAAGACTCCTATAAGAGTTATAAACTTACTGATGAAGATTGGCGTAACCGTGAAAAATGGCATTTATACGATGTCGCCGTTAATCAAATGATGGCGCGTACAAATACCCCTCAATGTCAATGGACAGTTGTACCCGGTAATGATAAATATTATGCTAGAGTGTTTGTTTTAGAAACCATCATCAACGCCATTAAAAACAAGATTGGTAATTAACTCAGCATGACAATTGAAATCAATTTTTCTAAAAAATATCATAGTTTTTCCTAATAAAAAAGGGGTTTAAAACTCCCCTAATTTATAGCTAAATAAAATTAAAATATGGAAAAGTTTACTAAAAATATATTAAATAAATTATCACTAAATTATCTTAAACATAAACTTTAAGCTACTGCTAAATCAGAAGAATTTGTTTTATCCTCATTCTCGATCGTACCATTGTTTTCGCTTTCATCAGATTTTTCCTCACTTACCGATAATTGCTGACAAGGAATCGTATCCGATAAAATTGCACTAGCCATCATACCCGAATGAATCTCTAATAATGCCTCTGGTAAAGCCTCAAACACTAATCTTTGCCCCGGAAATACCACCCTTTCAAAATACCAATTACTAATATTTGTTATCCTAGCAATTTGAATTTGACTTGTCGCATTAACATAACAGCATAAAATAGCATCATTTTCATTATGAGGAATTGCATCTAATATTTGAGCCATGATAATAAGGGATTTTAAATTTTAGGTTTATATTTACACCATATAAGCTAACATTCCTTGATCCCAATTAGTTGTAAATATGATTACCAATTTCATTTTATTTCCTTTTTTATCTTTTTTTTACCATCATTAAAGCAAAATATTAAGAAAATATTAAGATTTTTTTGTTAAATTAATAACATTTAGCCTGTTTTTTTGTTTTTTTATTACTATCATAATCAATTCGTTATTACTTGTTTTTTGCGTGGATCAAAAATAGCTAATGATCTATAAATTAAATGACTGACTCTAGGTGGAAAAATCGCTCGGAGAATCGGCACTGCAACGGCTAAATATTGCCATAGAGGAAGATTCAACATTTGACAACCTTTCCACCCAATTTTTGCTTGATCTATGGCATGATTTAAACGTTGTTTCTTATGACTATCCGATGAAAAACGGTAATAGATCAAAGGTTCAGAAAAATTAGTAAATTTGAGTCCTCGTTTTGCACATCTAAACCATAAATCATACGAAATCTTATTACCATCTGGACTCCAACGGGGATGTAAATCGGTTCTTTCTTCTCCATCATACCGCCAAGGAGCAAGAAAACGACCTAGAAGAGTTAGTTTTTCATTCTGACGATCGAACAATAGTAAGTGTCTTTGTCTGCGTCTATCAGGATAACTGTCCGTAATAATCCAACGACGATCGGGCGAAAAAGAAGGATGTCCATCTCCTAAAATATCTAATACATCCTTACCAATAACTTCTAAACTACCATTCGTTACATTAATTCGATAATATCGATCGCCTTCCGAAGAATGCCTTGCCCAAACTAACAAATGATCTTCATCCTCCCAAGAATAGTGAGACACCATTCGATCGTCTAATAAAATCTTCAGAGAAATATTACTAGAATTAACAACATAAAGACGGGAAAATTTCCCCACTTTTCCCAACCAACGGTGCATAAACACAAAACGAGTTCCTAAAGGAGAATAAAGAATATGATTAACCTTATGTTCAGCGCCTTCCATTTCAGGACGAGGTTGAATATTGATCAACTCACTCAACGAAATAATTAATTCGCCATTTCCAGAGTTTAAATCTACTTCCCAAATACCATCTTTATCTAAAGGTTGAACTGGAGAAAAATTTTTAACCTCCATTTTGTAACCATAGTCAGGTCTTAATTTATCTAGTCGTTTATAATTGAGGGTTAACGCTTTATAACCTTGAGGATTAACTACTTGAATCGGAAAAGGTAATTCTTGACAATCTCCCTGAGAATCAACCCATATCGAAACTAGATTTTTATTGCTAACACTATTAAAAACTAATATACCCGGGGTATTATCGGGAGTCCATTGAGTCATAGCTCCCTGTTGAAAGTTCCACGCTTCAGTTTTGCCAATTATTTGGCATTCTTGATTAGAGTAACGAATAATCTGAAGATTTTGTCCGCCTTCCCAACGATGAACTAAAAAATCACTCATATCCTTTGCCCAAGGAGATTTATCATAGTAACCAAAAAACTCATGAACATTCCCTCCAGAGTTTGCAGGATAACCTGACGCATCTTGAATTGAAACATCAGGATGAACATAATATTCAAATCCTTTTTCTCGATAAAGAACATAATTGAGTTTTAAATAAGCCAATTTCAAGTTCGATCGAATTTGAGGAGACGCATCTAAAATTTTTCCTATATAACGTTCCGTTTTATTATAATTTGTTTTCATGATAATTTCTATCTAATTTTAGATTTAAGGCTTATCGATTTATTGTGCAAGTCTCTCTGGAAGAAACATTATCTTAAGAATAATAGAATTTAAGCATTGACAAAAATCATATAATATGGGTACGACTTTTCCAATATTATATGATCATTTCTAGTATTAGTTTTCTATGATTATCAGATATTTTTTACTTCATACTAATTGACTCAAATTTTACTAAGTACTCAGGCAAAATTAATTGTATATTAGCGATCAATTCAACCCCATTGTTATCAGAGGTTTAAGAAAAATAAAATGCACAATTAATTTTACTCACTCACTTATCTTACTTTGTTGACTAACAATAAAATTTGTTCATAATATTTTCTATATATCAATTTATTAAGTAAATATTTAAGGAAAAATTTTAAAATAGTTAAGTATTTTCTAAAGATAAAATGTTCTGGATTATACATTTTTAACAAATCAATTTGTTCTTGCCACTGAGTTTGAATAATTTTTATATTATTAGCCTTATTTGATATGCCTCCTAACTCAAAATTACATATCACTATATCAATCATTTCAAAATTTCTATGAGATTTTAAATACCTTAATTTATACTCAGCATCACCGAAAATTCGGAATTTAGTATCATATAAATTAGATTGATAAAAACAACGGGGGAAAAAAATTGATTGATGATTAGGTAAATATTTTTTACTCCAAATATCGGCTTGTTCGGGAGAAGATATATTTAAAGGGGGGAATAGCCAGTTACTATTTATTCCTTTAACCTTTGCCCTACCAAAGTAAGCCTTATTCTGGTCTTTGATTTCTTCAACTACTTTAGTTAATACAAAATTATCAACAAAAGTATCTCCAGCATTTAAGAAAATAACGAAATCTCCATGAGTATATTTTAAACCCTTATTCATTGCATCATAAATACCATTATCAGGCTCACTTAAATAATAAGATATATGCTGTTCATTTTGCTTTATAACATCAAGTGTTTTATCTCCAGAAGCACCATCAATAACAATATATTCAATATTTTGATAAATTTGATTTTTAACTGTAGTTAAAGTGTCTGTCAAGCCTTTAGGATTGTTGTATACTACAGTAATAATTGTTATTAGATAATGTTTTTTCATAAAAATTCACTGAATGTAGTTTTATTACAAAAAAAGTTTTAGCTGATCAAAAAAATCTCTAAAACTTTTAGATCACTAATTTATCATAGACCACAGAAATTGTATATAATCAACTAAATTTTTTCCCAGAGGATTTCCTTCCCATAGTAGGGATGTATTTTGAAGTGAGCTGAAAATCGTTTGGTATAAAAAATACAAAATTTTAGTAAAAATTGCAACAAAAATAAGAAAAGAAAAAATGTTTGGTCTATCAATTTGCTGTTTTGAATCCAATAAAATAGTGTAAAAAAAGCCAGATAAACCACTCAAAAAGACTGTTAATCTTCCAAAAGCTGGAATAAAGGTATAGAATGAAATTAAACTAACAAGAGAAAATACAAACATAACAGACCAAATAAAAGAAGATACTTTTTCATCTTTTGGATGTATTAAAATAATTGAAGGAAGCAGTATAAGTATATCAAAGATTGTTCTTTTCCAAAGGCCTTCGTTCAGTCCCAATGTAAAATCATCACCTCTATTAACGTATAATAGAAACTTGTAAGAAAATACTGGTAATAGTTGATTGAGAAAAGAAAAGTTTTGTAAAGCGACAAAAAGGATAGGAAGAACGGTTAAAACTATTAGAAAAAATAGATAAATAAATATTTTTTTTCTAAAAAAATTATTGATAATTTTCCTAAATTTTCTAATTAACTTAAAAGGTGATTTTTTTGTTTCTTGATTATTTATTAAAGGGATAAAAATCATACCGATCACAATAAACAGTAAAGAGCTACTGTGAGTTAAAATAGCTAATGTGGAAAACACTAACTTTTTCCATAGACGAATAGTATAAATAAAAATAACCAAAAAAATAAAAGCGTAAAACTGTCTCATCAAAAATAATTGCATGAAGTAATGTGAAGAAGTAATGTTCAACAACATAATTGTGGGATAGTATGATGGCATAAATCTTATGGCAATGAGTATAAATGCTAAATTAATTGTCAAAGCTTGAACTAAAATAAAATGATTTTCGTTAGCATCGAATAGTGTTTTAATTAAATTAGGAATGATAAAAGTTATTGGTTCCATATTTCTGGACTCCATATACTTGAATAAAGGTAAATTTCCAAGGTTATTATAAATATTTAAATATACTTGCAAATCACTTGTTACTTCATATGTGGACGCATAAATAGTAATAGTAAAAAGTACTAAAAAAATAGTAAAAAAATTACCATTTAAGAAACTTTGTTTTTGCTTTTTTGTCATAACTCGCTTAGAAACATTCACTTGTGCAAACATTAATAGTGGAATTATTCCTAGTATTGGAGATAATATCCATAAGCCTAATCCAAAAAAGAAAATAGTATATTTTACTTTATTTAAAGAATTAAATACTTTATGGAAAAAATTGTATTTTTCTGTTTGATAATAGTTATAATCACTCATGATTACTTCTTTCTCGTAGTATATTAATCCATTTTGCCTTTTCATTTAGTTATTCCTGATTATTAAACAAATTTTCTAAGCCGAAGATATTTTGAACATCTAATAACATTTTTCTTTTCCAGAACTTCTAACAAAAGTAAAACGGTTTCTATATGAGTCGATAGAATCAATATTTAAAAAGGGTGTGGCTCTTAATAATAGTTACAATTGGAAACTCACAAAAAAGAGATAATTTAAAATTAGCCACACTGTACAGTATTTAATCTTATAATGTGGATTCTTTTAGAAAATCTATTAAGAGTCTGTTCAAATCTGAGCAATGTAGGTAAACAAAGTATATCTTTTTGTGTAAATCATTATAATCTTAATTTTGCTGATTTAATATTCTCCCACCATAAATAAAATCTTCTGGGAATTAACAAACAGAAACATAAAATCAATATAGTTTTTGGGCTACAGGTATCTTTATTGTATTCTTCTTCCATGTATTTAATCAAATTTGAATATATTTTATTTTTTTGGTTCTTAGGAATTAAAAACAATTGCCTTGTAGAAGTACGATAAGCTGCATTTAGGTACTTATAATGAAATAGAGATATATCTGTAAATTGTGTTTTCCATTTAACTTCTATTTGTTCAAGTCCTTGTAAACGTTTTTCTAAATTTTGCGATGTTCTTTCAGATAAATGTTGTCTAAAATATACTAATGTTTGTTGAATCAAACCAAACTCATATTTTTCAGAAATTCTTAACCACATATCCCAATCTTGAAAACTTACTAAATTTTCATCAAAAAAACCACAATCATTAAAGGCTTTAGATAACACAGTAACACAGCTAGATGTTGGAGGACAAAAATTTCCTTCTAAAAAAGATTTAGTTACGTTTTTGGGTAGTGGTTTATTTGGGGAGTAAGGCGGTATTTCATTATTAGACCAAATAAATAAAACATTGGAATAAAATAAACCAATATTTGGATATTTGCAATGAAACTGATAGTGTATTTCCAATTTTTTTATATCCCAGATGTCATCATCATCTAAAAATGCAATTATTTGACCTCTGGAATGTCTAATACCTGTGTTTCTTGCTGTGTTACCACCCTGAGAAACTTTATGATTTATTAGGATAAATCTTTCATCATTTAACTGTTTTAAAATCGTTTCAACTTTTTGTTGATCAGGAGGATAATCATTAACAACTATACACTCCCAATTAGTACAAGTTTGGGCTACAACCGAATCTAAAGCCTCTTTTAACAAAGGAAGCCGATTATAAGTGGGAATAATAACAGAGACTTTTGGATTGTATAACATAAAACTCAATTATTGTGCTGTAAAATTTTTAAAATTTGTTTAACACGCTTTTCAGTATTGCATATTTTGGTGATATTTTCTCTTCCTGCTTTGCCCATTTGTTCTGCTAAATCAGGATTATTTAACAGTTCAATCATTCTCTCCGCCATTGTCTTGTAATCAAACTCCCTTACCAAAAATCCTGTTTTACCATCTATAACTTGCTCTGGAATACCACTATGATAAGTGGAAACTATCGGTAGCTCTAAAGCTGCTCCTTCTGCTAAACCGACTGGAAAACCCTCTTGATCTCCATCTAATGCAACAACGCTATGCTGTGCTAATAACCAGTGTTGGTTTACTATTTCTAGGGCTTGTTTGTGTGGTAAAGCTCCCCATAGTTTAACACTATCAGTAAGTTTTAACGTTTCAAGACGTTGCTTAACCCTTGTCATTTCCTCCCCATCTCCAATCATGGTTAATGTAGCATGAGGAATTTTTTGCCTGACTAGGTTAAACGCCTCAATTAAAGCCAAAGGATGTTTTTTTGGAGTAAAACGTCCTAAAAAGGAAAGCGAGGGATGAGATTTTCGTCTTATTTCCCAAGAGAGTGGATTTAAGCCTTCTAAATTAATGCCGAGACGTACTACACTAATTTTTTCTGGATTTGCACCTTCTAAGATTAATAAACGTTTAATATGTTCTGAAGGAGTAATTAACGCCGTAGCACTTTCAAACAGTGATGGTAAAGCCTTACGATAGGCGGTGTTATTTAATGCTTTTGTTATATCCATAGCGTGAAAATGAACAACAAATGGTATATTTAATTGTTCTAAAGCTAATTGTGATCGTACGGCAACAACTCCAAAATCAATAAATGCTACATCGGGTTTATGTTGATTAAGGGAGACAATAAGTCTTTTGGTTGCTTGTTTTCTTTTAAGATTAAAATGTTTTTTTTGAGCGAACTCATCTTTTAACACACGATATAATCTAGTGGTAATTTTGTTGAATAATGACAGTTGAGAAAACTGTAATTCCTTAATATCATCAAAATGATGCGGATTACTGAATAAATCTTGATTTATATTTTGATTGCAAAAAATGATTACAGAATGACCTTTTTCAACAAATTCGTTGGCTAAGTCTCTGACAAAAGTTTCAGAGATTTCTCCATAGTTATTTACAATATAAGCAATTTTCATTTCTTTGTCCTTAAAGTTTTGTGCTAACTCTGTATTTATTGTTAAATGTGAATAATTTTCATTACTGATTGATACTTTGATTATATTTATCCAATAGTATTTTCCCTGATTGTAAGGCTCTTTTTTCTTCTATTTCAACTTTTGGAAAAAGGTTTTGCCTAATTTCGGGCAAAGAGGCGATAAAATTTTCCACTAGGGGGATGAAACTATTCGCATCAATAGTTTCAATATCTGTTATCCAATCTTCCATTCCTAATCTGATGAATAATTCTTTAGTTTTAAATTCATAAGCAATTGGTATTACTGGAGTTCTGGCAACTAATGACAAAATACACATGTGCATTCTAGTTCCAATAACTAAATCATAAGAAGATAGAATTTCAAGTAGCTTGTAAGGATGATTAAAATTGCTATTTACATTAACTTTACCTTGAAATTCTATAGGTAAAAGATTTTTAATTTCTTCTGCCGTAATAGAATCGTCAGTATGATATTCGGGAATGCCCTGACAAGTTGAAATAAAATCAATAATAATATTTCCCCTTTTCAGTAAATGGTTAATCAATTCTACTAAACAGTTTTTGTAATTAATCATTCCTTTTTTTGAAGTCTTTGTTTTAAAAAACTTCCAGTCTCTTACAGAAATAGCTATTTTAATTTGATTATTCTCAAGATTATCAAGATTATCTTTGGATACGCTGACAAAATTTAAAAGTTTTCCCAAAGAAAATACTATATCTGAACTAATTTGAATTTTATTTTTATTAACTCCAATATCAATAAGGTGTTGTTCAGACTTTTCATCTCTAAGTAAAACTAATAGAGATTGATTAAAAATATGATTCAACTTCTTTTGATATTTTTTGTTATGGAATGGTCCCAAGGATTGAGTAAAAAAGACCAAAGGGCATTTAAGCAATAAAGATAAATTATAGTCAAAAATTCTATTCGGAAAATCATTAATATAATTTTCAACTAAGTATGTACCACCGGTGCTAATTATGATATTTGCATTACTAAAATGTTTAATATCGTCCAATTCTGTTTCTGTTACTAATATTTGTGCTAATCTTTCTTGTTTTTTTGAAAACAAAAAAGTCGCTAAGTAAAACCGAAAAGGATTAATTATCTTTCGAAAAATAAGATGTATTTTGCGGATAAATCTCGTTAATAATTTATTATGTTTGTTCTGTGGTAATTGGGTTAATTTTTGATAAATCATCAGTCTTAAAGTATTTTCTGGGTAATATTTGACTGCGACTTCAGGCTGACGATCGTAAACTATAAATTCAATTTCTGTTGCAAAGTTTTGCTTGATCAGTTGTATTAGAGAAAATAAAATAGCGGCATCACCGCCGTTGAGAGCCACAGTTCCCAATATAAGTATTTTTTTCATATAGTATGCCAAAGTATGGTAAGTAGATTATAATCTGAAGGATTCAATAGACATCTTCATAAATTAAAAATTAAATCAAATCCAGTATAAAAATCTTTAAATTTATATAATTGATCGTTGTTTTCGAACACTAAGTTTTAATTATGATTTAGGAAAATTTCTTGATCAAGTTTTAAAATCTTTAATAATATCTCTTAACAGAATAAAACCTTTAGGCATTATACACAAAATTGAAAAACACAACAAAAAATATAAAATAAGGTCAGTTAAAACGGAGATTAACGGATTGGCAATATAGAATTTGTTTTGAATATTTGTCAATATCAATACTCCTCCAAGAGATGATAGAGAAGGATACGATAATATTTTAAGAGTATCTTTTAAATTAAGAGGGGTATTTTGATAACAATATATGTATGTGGGAATTAGTCTCATAACGGAAAAAATACTAAACCAAGTAGCTAAAAATTTAACTCCCATTGGCACAGTAACGATAAAAACTACCACATTGGAAAAAGAACTAATGATCCCAAGAATCAGTTGTTGCCTTGTTTTACCTAGGGAATTAAAAACTAAGCCAATGGATATTCCCAATGTGCCAACATAAGCAGCGGGAACTAAAGCCTTAAATATAGGTACAATTTCTAACCATTTTTTACCAAGTAACAACAAAATTATCTTATCAGCGTCCACAAAGAAAAACCCCACAATGGGCATAGTAACTAAGGTAGAGATTAAAAGCATTTTATAATAAAACTTTTTATAGCGTTCAGGCTCATTTTGTAACTTACTTAATACGGGTAAAGCAACATTACTTATGGGAGCGTTAATTTGCTGAATTGGTAATAAAAGCAATTGATAAGCTTTTGCATACAAACCAAGAGCTTCAATTCCCCAATATCTACCAATTAAAATGTTATCCAGATTGCGAGAAAAATAGTTAACAACGTTAAAACCAGTTAAATTCCAGCCATAGTTGAGCATATCTTTTACTCCACTATGACGACTAGGAAGACTCGGAATCCACTGGCACATTAACCAAGTAAAAGGTACTTGTAAAAAAGGTGGAATTACGGACATTAAAACAAGAGCCCAATAACCTAAGCCATTGAGGGCAGATACAATCCCGATCGTCAATGCAAAAACTTGAGTACCAACATCTATAAAAATAATTTTTTCAAATAGCATTTGTCTTTTCATGAGAGCCAGATGTTGAAGTGCCAACCCACTAACGACAAAAGTAATCGCCAAAACTCTTGTAATCCATAACAAACGAGGTTCGTTATAGAATGAAACGATGAAAGGAGCAGAAACAAATAAGAATAATGATAAAAGTAAACTAATACCCACATTCACCCAAAAAAGATTACTAACTTGGGCTTGGGTGATCTCGGATTTTTGGATAGTTGCCTGAGATAAACCGATGTCCTTGAATAGATTTAAGAAATTCAACACCACTGTTACCATCCCGACAATACCATAGTCTTGAGGAGTTAAAAGACGGGCTAAAAATATTGTGGAACCTGTTTGTAAAATAAATTTGATTCCTTGAGATGATATCGTTAATATGCCTCCTTTAATAGTTTTTTGTTTTAAATTGTTAGTGACATTACTATTATCAAAATAGTTATCAGAACTGTGTTTCTTGATCAAAAAACCTCGCTTAATTAAAATAATATTTATTCTGTAAGAAAATTCTACTTAATAAAAATTATTGATATATAGAACTTTTATATAAATTTATAAGGAATTATAAAGTAGATGGTATCAAAATGTGAAAAAATTTAATTGATCAATAAAAATAGGTAAAAACTCTTGAATATTTTAACTCAGAAAGATATATGCAAGTAAAACAAGCCATACTACTAGAATAGTGTGAAAAATAATACTTACAACTCATAAATTTTAGCTTATTTAATTATTTATACTATAATTTATCAATTCTATTATCGATAGTTTTAAAATACTTTGTAAACATTAATGCCTATTCTGAAAACACTAGCTTTCTTTACCCCTCAATATTCTGATTTATCTCGATCGAACAAAACAATTATTTTAGCAACAGTTGACTTCTCTATCTCAGTGTTGTCCATCTGTTCAGCTTTGATTCTTGTTTATGGTGTCGATCGAACTGTAAATCTTTTTGTTTCCAGTCTGCTCCTCTTTATGGGCTATAGTATTTTTCAAATTCTCTTTTTTCTGTTATTTGGGTTATATCGTCCTGTTGTCAAATACGCTGATGTTAGTTTTCTTTTTACCATTACTAAATCTATTCTAATTACTACCACCTTAGCAATATTGGTGGTTTCTTTCTATCCTCAAGAATACTTTAATGCTTCTGTTTTGATTATTGATGGTTTAATTTCCATCATTGCCCTTACTTCACTACGTTTAACTCTTAGAGCAATCATTAATATCTTAATCAATCAAGAATTAAACTCTCAGAATAAAGAAAATATTATTATTTATGGTGCAGGGGCGGCTGGATACCAACTAGCTCAAAATTTAGTACAAAATTCTGAATATGATATTTTAGGCTTTGTGGACGATAACCCAGAAATGCACGGGCGAAAACTTCTTGACAAAAATATTTATAGCCCTAAATATTTGGAGTCTTTATACCAAGAAACACCTTTTCAATCCGTAATTTTTTCCATTCCTTATTTAACTTCTTCTCGGCGTAGGGAAATTATTATAGAGTTAAAAACATTACCCGTACAGTTTAAAACTATTCCTACCTTTAGAGAATTACTATCTAATCAAGGGGGTGTTTCTCAACTTAAAACTCTCAATATCGCTGATTTATTAGGGAGGGAAGAAATTACTCCCGATGAAAGATTATTAAGAATTAATATTACGAATAAAAATATTTTGGTGACAGGTGCTGGAGGTTCGATTGGCTCTGAACTATGCCGTCAGATTATTCAACTACAGCCTAAGTGTTTAGTGCTATTTGAATTAAATGAATTTGCTCTTTATACTATTGAAATGGAGTTAAAAGAACAGAAATTAGATATTCCTACTTATTCCTATTTGGGAAATATTACTGATCGACAGGACTTTGAAAGAGTTTTAAAATTACATAACATAGAAACGGTATATCATGCGGCGGCTTATAAACACGTTCCCTTAGTGGAAGTCAATGTCTCTATGGGGATATATAATAATGTAGCAGGTACTTTAATTAGTGCTCAAAGTGCCATTACCTGTGGGGTTCAAAACTATGTCCTAATTTCCACGGATAAAGCCGTAAGACCAACCAACGTCATGGGAGCGAGTAAAAGAGTTGCGGAACTTTTAATACAGGCTTTAGCGTCTCAAAATAATATTTCAACAACCTTTGCCATCGTTCGTTTTGGCAATGTATTAAATAGTAGTGGATCAGTCATTCCTCGTTTTCGTAAACAAATTAATGAAGGAAAACCCATAACCTTAACTCATAAGGATATAACTCGTTATTTTATTTCTATTCCTGAAGCGGTAAGTTTAGTAATTCAAGCAGGGGCGATGGCAAAGGGAGGAGAGATATTTTTATTAGACATGGGTGAGCCTGTGAAAATCTACGATTTAGCGGTGAAAATGATAGAATTAAACGGATTAATACCTGATAAGGATATTCCTATTAATATAGTGGGTTTAAGACCGGGAGAAAAACTTTATGAAGAACTCTTAATTGATGAAAAAAATAGTTATCCTAGTCAACATCCCAAGATTTTCTATGGTAAAGAACCGATGATCAAATGGGAAGAACTCAAACCCTCTTTAGAAAAACTCCTCCATCAATGCCAAGAAAAGAATTCACCTATAGTTCTTGATACTCTCAAATTTTTAGTACCAGAATATAAACCTAAGGAGAATTAAATAACTAACAGTTGATTAGGAAGTAGCATGATAAGATGCTAAGGACTTGCAATAACAGGTCATTGCGAAGCACAAAGCAATCTCTAACAACAAACTTTTAGATTTTATTTAATCTTCATTCCCTAAGTAAGGGTGAACTATAATTAATTTTCATATTTTATTTCTATTTTTACAATTATGTTCTTAAAAAATTCTACTAATTCCCATAGTCTAATTTCTGAAAATTCGGAATTAAATCCACCAATCTATATCAATTCTCAAAATACGATCGACGATGAAGAAATTGATCTTGGTGAATTATTTAAAATTCTTCAACGAAGAAGTCTCATCATCATTGGTACAACCATCACTTTAACAAGTATTTTAACCACCTGGATTCTTAGTAAACCGCCTGTCTATACTGGCACGGTAAGAATGCAGGTGGAATCAGTGACAACTGAAGGAAGTGGGCTGGGGGGATTAGCAGGTCTCGCGGCAGCAGGAGGTGGGGCAGGCAGGGCAGCTCTTCGAGGGGGGTTAGATTATGAAAGTTTAACCAGTATCTTGAAAAGTCCTTTCGTTATGGATTCGATCGTACAAGATATACAAAAAAAATATCCAGAAATTATATACTTACCCAATCCCAATAAAG
Organism: Geminocystis herdmanii PCC 6308; assembly: GCF_000332235.1. Lineage (NCBI taxonomy): Bacteria > Bacillati > Cyanobacteriota > Cyanophyceae > Chroococcales > Geminocystaceae > Geminocystis > Geminocystis herdmanii. Next base: position 443,461 of record NZ_CM001775.1, read on the forward strand.
ATTTAGAAGAATTAGAACAGAAAGAAGTTTTGTCAGAAAACTTAAATGTTCAACAACCAGGGTTAACAAAAACATTGTCAATTAGTTATCAAAGTGACTCCCCAGAAAAAATCTTAGACATTTTAAATGAGATAGTGGATGGTTATTTAGCATTTCAAGCAAAAGAATCTGTACAAAATCCTACCCAACAACTTGAATTTACTATAGAGCAAATAAGTCGATTGCGTCAAAGGGTAGCCGGTTTAGAGTCGCAGGTAGAAAGTTTCCAAAAAAAGAATAATTTAATTTCTCCTGATGCTTTAGGAAGTACCTTGAATGCACAGGTTACTTTTTTGAATCAAGAAAAAAACAGAGCATTAGTGGAATCACGGGGGATACGAAAATTGGCATCCCAGTTAGAACAAAAATTAGATTTAACACCAGAAGAAGGGGTCATTGTCGCTCGATTAAATCGAGAGCCTTACTATCTCAAACTTGTTAACCAAATTAAAGATACAGAATCAAAAATAGCCACAGAAGGAGTTCGATTTGGTTTTGAACATCCAACTATTAAAAAACTGGAGGCGGAAAAAGATGAGTTAATTGTCTTATTAGAACTGGAAACCCAAAGAGTTTTAGGTAAGCCCTATAAAAATTTACCTTTAGATTTTTTCACTTCTTTTTCTAATAACCAGCAGGTAACTCAACAGTTCTTCGATACCAATAATCAAATTGAAGTTTTAGAAGCTAGACAGCAAAGTATTGATGAAGCACAAAAAATACTGACTCAAGAGATTAATAATTTGTCCACTACCCAGAAAGAATTTATTCAACTGCAAAGGGAGTTGAGAATTGCTACAGAAAACTTAACCAGATTATTAGCTTTAAGAGAAAATTTGGAAATTGAAGTGGCAAGACAGTTTTCTCCTTGGCGATTATTAACCCCTATTGATGAAAATATTATTCAAAATACTTCAGGAAAGAAGAAACAAATTGCGTTGGTGGGTATTGGAAGTCTTTTTTTAGGAACAATGTTAGGATTTGTTGTGGATAAATTGGACTCAAAACTCTATAGTTCAAAGGATGTCAAAAACATGGTTAATTTACCTGTGTTAATTACCATTCCAGCAAATAAAAAATTGTTTAGCTTGACTCCTCAACAATTTATGCAAAAAGAATCAATGGTTTTGAGAGGATTATTGACAGACAACTCTAAAACTTTTAATCTTGATCATTATTTTTCTCTTTATAGTAATATCAATGCTTTGAGTCTCGATCGAACTGTTTCTTCTATTACCATAGGAACTGTTGACGCTAAACAAGGACAATCGATCATCAGTATTTATTTAGCCAAAGCCGCAACAATGATAGGCAAAAAAGTTTTATTGGTGGATATGAATTTGCGAGAACCAAAATTACACAGTTATTTAGGATTAGAAAATAAAGCTGGAATTAGTGATATTATTTTTAATGATATTCCCTTAAATGAGGTTATTCAAACATCTAAATTAGATAACTTATTTCTCCTCACCGCAGGTTCTCAAATTAATAATCCTGTCGGTATTTTATCCTCTCCTAAAATGGCAAATTTAACAAAAACATTTAAACAAGATTTTGATTTTGTTATTTATAATACCCCTCCTTTAGCAGAATTTTCTGATGGAAAAATAGTTACTCCTTTGACAGAAGGATTAGTGATGATTATCGGTTTAGGGAAAACCAACAGAAATAATTTGGAAAAAGTAATGAATGATTTACAAATATCTAAATTACCCGTTTTAGGTATGGTAATTAATGAGAGTTAATAACCATACCTAAAAAAAAAGTAAAAAGGAGTTAGAAGGCAGAATAAATGTCTAAAAATCAAGGTTTTGAGATTTTGTATAAAAACTAAAATAAGGTCTAAAATTCTTAGTTTTTGACGAAAAATTAATAAAACTACGGACTTCTTTGTTAATGTAGTTTGTCAAAAATTTTGGTTTTTATAGCCTTCTGACTTAAAGAAGGATGAATTAGATCAATTTAACGATTTTTACACTGAAACTGAATTAACTTCAACTTTATAATTTTGATTCTTTCTTTCCATTCCACAGATTTGGAATATCTGACGAAGAAATATTTATATAATTTTTATTTTCTATAAATTTCCTTAATTGATAATAATAAGGTGATATTCCAGTGCTAACAATTAGACTGGCTATGCGTTTCAAGAAAATAATTACTACTGCGATAGGGAATGTTAACATAGATACTTTAAACTCTTGAAAAGCAATGAAAGAATAACGTAAAGATGATTTGAGGCGTTCAAAATTATTCCGATTAATCGTAATACTCGAAGGACGCTTTGTCAATGCAACGACAAGAATTTCAGGCAAAATCCCAATTTGTCCCTTCGTTGCTAAGTGTATCCACATTCTAGCATCTTGAGCGTGTTTAAATGTCTCATCATATCTCATTATTTCTCCATTAATTTCTTTTTTGAACATCACGGAGCTATGCAAAAAATGTGTTTTACCAAACATTAACTTTTTACGGCAATTTTTATCACTAATTACAGGTTTAGATATACTTAAAATCATTGTACTAATATCTACATTATAATAATAACTACCTATTAGTACAAATGTTATATTGTTTTCGAGAAAGTTAACTTGTTGTTCAATTCTTGTGGGTAGCGATCGATCGTCAGCATCAATTCTAGCAATATATTTTCCTTGAGAAAGGGCAATACCTTTATTTAAAGATTTTGTTAGCCCCATATTTTCCTGATAGAAATATCTGATACGGTGATCTTGGTACTGATTAATAATGGACTCAGTACCATCAATAGAACCGTCATTGATGATGATAAATTCCCAATTCTGATAAGTCTGATTTAAAATACTTTCGATGGCATCTGCTACATATTTTTCCTCGTTAAAAACAGACATAATAATACTTACAAGGGGTTCAATACTAATTTGATCATTCATTAAAATATTTTTCTAGTTTTCTTGAATTTTAGTGATTTTTGGCTCAATACTGCTCGGTTAAGCCCCCCGCCCCCAACTTTAGGGGAGTCAAACTTGGTGAAAGTCCCCAGTATTGGGGATTTAGGGGCGGACAAAATAACTTGAGCAACTAACCGAACAGTATTGATTTTTGGTGAGGAATTATCACAAATTAAATAGAAGCAAACAGCTATTTTTGATAATGTTTATTACGAGAAACTTTAAGAACAAATTTTTTAAAGTTGATGATAATTTGGTTAATACCATAATCATTTAATTGACTATTGACAGGAGAAAACTGTGTATTATTTTCGATATTAGAAATAAGTTCTGTAAACCTATACTCATAATCCAAAATATTAGCCATGGGATTGACTTCTTGCTCAAACTCTTTGATTTCTGAATCATTCCATGAAGTTATGGAGGGAATATTATCGAGAGAATTAGGACGGATTTTAGAAATATGATTAAAATATGCTTCTGAAATAGTCGATTTAAAACCAATAAATTCAACTAATTCTAAATAATTATGATAAGAAAGGTTTTCAAGTTTTTGGATTTTCCAATGACTTTTAGGTATTTTATTAAATTGTTTAAGAACACTCTCATTGAGAGCATTCCAGTACCAAGCTAATTTCCCTACTCTAGTCACTAAACACCCTTTATTTAACTGAAAAATTCGATCGCACTTTTCCACGGTGCTTAATCTATGGGCAATTAAAATAATTGTAAACTGATGACTGAGACTTTCGATCGCCCTCATAACCTCTTTTTCTGTGGCATTATCCAAAGCACTGGTAGCCTCATCAAATACTATCACAGAAGCATCTCCATATAAAGCTCTGGCAATACCTATTCTTTGTCTTTGTCCTCCACTGAGGCGAATACCTCTTTCGCCAATATAAGTATCATATTGAGCGGGTAAACTCTCAATAAATTGATCAATTTGAGCCAATTTAGCTACTTTTTTAACTTGTGTTAAATCAATTCGATCGAAAGGAACTCCAAAAGCGATATTTTCAGCAATACTACCATCACTCAGGAAAATCAACTGAGGTACATGAGCGATATTTTTCTGCCATTGGTATAAACGCTCACCTTCAAGTAATAAATCATCAATCATGATTTTTCCTTTTTGAGGTTGCAAAAGTCCTAGGATCAAATCTGCTGTGGTGCTTTTCCCACTCCCCGTAGTTCCGACAAAAGCTACAGTTGTTTTAGCCACGATCGTTAAATTTATATCTTTTAATACCCAATCTGTATCTTCTCCATAGCGAAACCAAATTCCATCTAATCTAATTTCTCGATCGAAAGGTAAAGGATTAAGGGAATCATTTTCCAGACTGAAATCTATCTTTCTGGAAAGAGCAACTAAAACTTTGTGCAGAGAAATTCTCGAACCTTGAATCTTGGCTAAGGAAAAAAAACCTTCTTGGAAAATGGGAAGTAATTTTTTCGTTCCTAAAACTAAACTACCCAACACAGGAACAACTTTACTAAAATCCCCATTATTGCCTAAATTAAGAGCTAAGAGAATAATACCCCCCATTGCAAGAGCTTCCATGATATATTTCGGTGATTGGGAAATAATTAGATTAGAAGAGGTTGCTTTTTTATAGGCTCGTTCTGACTCAACGTAAGTATTTACAAAAAAAGGTTGACAATGATCTAGCAATACATCCCGAATACCGCCGATACCTTCTTGAACAGTTTTAATTCTTCTTTCTCCTGATTCAACAATAACTTTGCTATTTTGCTTTAATAGTTTTTGACGAGTACGATAGATAATGATATAAGCCGTTCCTAACATTAAAGCCATTCCCAGAGCAATTCTTCCATCAATTATCACTAAAGTTCCAATCAGGGCAGGGGCGAGTAAAGCATCATTAAAAAAAGTTAGTAAGGGTATTAAAATATTATTTGTTAAGGCTTGAGTATCTCCAGTTACTGTTTGTATTAAATCACTGGTATTATGTTTCACATGAAAACTATAAGGCTGATGTAAAGTATTTCGATAAATTTGAGAACTTATGTCAGCCCCTATGGATGCAGCGAGACGAATACGAACATATAGAGTTATTAAGCGCAGTGTACTTGCAAATAATATTATGACAATAAATGCTATGGAGAGAAAAAGAATGAACTCTTGAGGAGTTTCTATGTACAGAAACATCAACAAAGTTTTCAATTCAGGCTTATTAAATAAAACTGGAGAATTACTCAAAGCACTTAAAAAGGGGAAAATAGCACCTAAACTCACCATTTCACTCAGAGACGAAAAAATCATTAGTATCAGCAATAATCCTAGTTGAAACCGACGGCGAGGATTTAGATAAGTCCAGAGATTTTTAAGTTGACTAATTAAGGAAGTATCATTATCAATGCTTTCTATTTGTTTATCAATGTTCATAATATTGTAATAATTAGGGGTTGCTGAAAAAAGTTTAGTATTAAGCTAGGAAGCATCTAAGATAAATAAAGCAACCTTTGATTTATAAAATATCTTTTCTCTTTTGCATAAACCAAGCGATCGAGATATAAATAAAACTATGAAGAAGGAGAATTTGCCAATTTAAACTAAGGTTACTCCAATCGGGATCATAAACATCGGTAATTTTGAAAGGCGCTTCAATTTCTGTGCCATCAGGTAACACTTTTACTTCAGGTACTAAATTATTGATATTCACCAATGAGCCATAAGCACCTACAGACCAACGACTCACCATGGACCATGATAAATATTTACCAATACCTTCTATCTTGAATAGCACTCCCGAAAAGATGATTTGAGGTAACAACAGTAAAGGTAAAGCACTATTAGCTTGAGTACTGTTTGTAACCGTAGCCGAAATCATTAAACCAAGAGACATCGACGCAAAAAGGCTTAAAAATGTGGTGATAGTAACCCCTGCTAACCATGAAATTGTTTCCGATTCTGGTGGAGAAAAAGCAAATAAAATCACTCCTACCATCAAGATAGTTTGTGCTAATGCTAATCCACTTAATACAGCTATTTTTGATTTTAAATAGGCAAATAAATTGAGGTTTACTAACCTTTCTCGGAGGTAAATATCGTTCTCTTTTACTATTTCTTGTAAGGAGGTAGCTAAACCAACCCAAATTGCCGCCGAAGTGAAGACAAATAAGACAGTTTGAGCTAAAGGGGCTAAAGCTGGATCAGCTTCTTCTGGTAAAATAAAAGGCTCACTTTCTCTAATTGCTAAATCGATTAAAAATATGCCGATCGGTGCTGTTAATAAGGAGATAATTAAGTTAGTTTTATCTCTCATTATTAATTGGTAATATCTTTGGCATAAAATTAAAACTTGTTTGAGAAAATTACTTTTAACTTTTTTCGGTTTTATTCTGGCTTTATTTTGATGATCTGTACCTAATTTTTTAGTGATATATTCATCATAAAATTGAGAATTTTTAAATTTATTAGTTGTGTCAAAAACTGCCTCTTTACTATCTAATTGAATATAAATATCAGCAAAATCTCCAGTAGTTAAATCAAAAAATTTAATAGCATCTTCGTGATTGCCAAAATAGCATAAATTTCCCCCTTGTCCTAAAAAAACAAGTCGATCGCACAGGTTAATATTAGTGGTTGCATGGGTAACAAGAATAACTGTTCTTCCTTGATCTGCTAACTTTCTTAGCAATTGCATCATCTTTTTATCCAATCCCGGATCTAATCCAGAAGTAGGTTCATCAAGGAAAAATAACTTAGGATCAACTAATAATTCTACCCCGATCGAAACCCTTTTTAACTGTCCACCACTCAAATTTTTTACAAAAACATCGCGCCTTTCTACCATCTCAATATCCACTAAAGTTTTTTCGATAATGGCATCAATATCCGCATCAGGAGGCAATCTTAACTGGGCTGTATAACGTAAAACTTCTTCTACTCTTAAATCACGATGAACAATATCAGCTTGAGGTACATAACCAATTTGATTACGATAAATATTAAAGTTATTTCTTAGGTTTTCACCGTTTAAATACACCGTGCCTGAAGTGGTAGGTTCGATGCCTAATAAAGTACGCATAAAAGTTGATTTTCCTGCACCACTTCCCCCCACTAAAGCCACTAATTGCCCCGGTTCGATCGGTAAGGAAATATCATTTAATAAAGTAATAGATTTACCATTTTTATCTTTAACAACTCGTAAGATATTTTCCGCATCTAAACGGATATTTTCGCCACTATCGGCAATGAGTAATTCATCCCCTTGAATAACTAAAGTATAGGGGGCAATTTTAATAACTGAACCTGAAGTTAAATTGATTTTTCCATCAACTTTGACATCATCAACAAAAACCCCATTACTACTATGATCATATAAAATATATTTCCCATTACTTTGATATTCGATAACGGCGTGTTTACGAGAAACCGTAGGGGCGATTAATTGTAAATTTGCCGTTTCATCTCTGCCTAAAACAGTAGATTTTTGTTTTAAAGAAATAGATTTTTTGCTAACATTTTCACTAGAGAAACTTTTACTAGGATCAAAAAATTGAATAGTAACTAAAACATTAACATTTTGACCAATTCTTACGGTATCACCATTATTTAAAAGATAACCTTCATGGGGAGTAATTAAAGAATTATTAATAAATAATTTATTACTACTAGGATTAGTTCGATCGCCGTCATAGATATAATAATTATCATCAACTTTAACAATAGTAGCTTGACAACGGCTAATAACAGACCAATCAGGGGGTACTAAAAAATCGGCAAAATTGGGATCTCGTCCTAAAATATGGTTCGGTTTTATTAACTCAAAATAAGGAGAAATTTCCCCTTGATTATTAACAATAATATAAGGATTCGTTGCCAAAACCGTTGCACTACTAGAAAAGCTATTCATACAGGTATTTAATAAAGTAGGATGGGCATCAATACTGTTCGGTTAGTGAATCAAGTTATTTTATCCGCCCCTAAATCCCCAATACTGGGGACTTTTACTAAGTTTGACTCCCCCAAAGTTGGGGGCAGGGGGCTTAACCGAGGAGTATTGGGATGGGCATTGCCCACAATTCATTTAATTATCCCTAAATTTAGTTAAACAATAAAATTTATTATCATAATCGAAAATACCTAAAGTAAAGAGACTGTATTTCAAGTCTCTGAGGTTAGTTATTTTGTTTTTGTTAAAGGTTTAAATCTTTCACCTTTGGAATAATCGACTAATTGAGCATCCTTAAACCATTCTTCATCTAATTCAGGAATATCAGAATAATCGATGTCTTCATCCCTTATAGCCATTATTTCTTTTATTCTTTCTGGGGTTTTTGGGGGGATTTCACTTCTTTTAACTGTAATAATTGTCATATATTTTTCTCTCCTAACTTTGATTTTACTGATAATCTACATCGGGCAAGAAACTTTTGTACCGCCTAAGCCACAATAACCGTTAGGATTTTTAGCTAAGTATTGTTGATGATAGCCTTCAGCATAGTAAAATTCAGGAGCAGAAATTATTTCTGTGGTAATTTCGCCATAACCTGCTTTTGTTAACTCTGCTTGAAAAAGAGTTTTAGATTTTTCGGCGAGGTTTTTTTGTTCATCAGAATAGGTATAAATGCCCGATCGATATTGAGTACCTTTGTCATTGCCTTGACGCATTCCTTGGGTGGGATCATGGTTTTCCCAGAATACTTTTAAGAGGTTTTCATAGGTGATGGTATCTCGATCGAACACTACTAATACGACTTCATTATGACCTGTTCTACCGCTACAAACTTCTTCATAGGTGGGATTGGGGGTTAAACCTGCACAATAGCCTACCGCAGTGATATAGATGCCTTTTTCTAGTTGCCAAAATTTGCGTTCAGCCCCCCAAAAACAGCCCATACCAAACACTGCCATTTCCATGGTGTCAGGATAGGGGGGATTCATGGGATTACCGTTAACGTAATGCTGTTTGGGAATCGGCATTTTTGTAGTTCTGCCGGGTAAGGCTTCCGCTTTGGTGGGTAGGGTTAATTTTTTGTCTCCGAGTCCGAATAAAAACATAGTGTTAGGTATTAGGTGATTAGGGTGTTAATTCTTAATTCTTAATTCTTAATTCTTAATTCTTAATTAATTACTCCCATTCGATCGTACCGGGGGGTTTGGAGGTGATGTCATAAACCACACGGTTAACGCCTTTTACTTCGTTAACGATACGATTCGACATAGCCTCTAATAAATCATAAGGAGGTTTTGCCCAATCCGCTGTCATGCCGTCTTCACTGGTGATTAAACGCAACACGATGGGAAAAGCATAGGTTCTTTGATCTCCCATTACGCCAACACTTTTAACGGGTAACAAGACAGCAAACGCTTGCCAAAAATCATGGTACATTCCCCATTTTTTGATCTCATCTCGGACAACGAAGTCCGCATCTCGCAATATATTGAGTTTTTCGGCGGTTACTTCTCCTAAAATACGGATGGCTAAACCGGGTCCGGGGAAGGGATGACGAGAGACAATTTCTTCGGGAAGTCCGATCGATCGACCAACTTTGCGAACTTCGTCTTTAAAGAGTTTGCGTAATGGTTCAACTAATTTGAAACGGAGATTTTTAGGTAAGCCTCCTACGTTGTGATGACTTTTGATTTTGACGGCGACTCTTTCTCCTGTTTTGGGATCAACGTTGGTATCAGCTGATTCGATAACATCGGGATATAATGTGCCTTGTGCCAGAAAATCAAAAGGACCTAAACGGTTGGATTCTTCCTCAAATACTTGGATGAATTCATGACCAATTAAACGGCGTTTTTCTTCAGGATCGGTTACACCTTCTAACAGAGAGAGGAATCGATCGCGCCCATTCACATATTGAACGTTGATGTGGAACTGTCGATCGAAAATCTCTACAAGCCTCTCTGGTTCACCTTTACGCATGAATCCTTGATCAATAAACATACAAGTAAGTTGATCTCCGATGGCTTCATGAAGTAAAAAAGCAAGGGTTGAAGAATCCACCCCACCAGATAAGGCTAATAAAACTCGTTTATCGCCTACCCTAGCACGAATTTCTTTAATCGATTCTTCGACAAAAGTTTTCGTTGTCCATGTGGGTTCGCAACCGCAAATATGATAGACAAAATTACGAATTAAGGCTGTACCATATTCCGAATGAATTACTTCGGGATGAAATTGAACACCGAAAAGTTTTTGTTGATGTTGGGCGATCGCTGCGCAAGGAGTATTATCCGTATGAGCAAGAATTTTAAAGCCTTCGGGAAGTTCAGTACAAGAGTCGCCGTGACTCATCCACATCGTCGAGTTTTGCTCTACGTTGGTAAGTAAATCTGTGGGATCATCGATATGTAAAGAAGCCTTACCATATTCGCCTCTTTTTGCCCTTTCTACTTTACCGCCCAACTGTTTAACCATCAACTGCATTCCATAGCATACGCCTAAAACGGGGATACCTAATTGCCAAATTTCAGGATCACAAAGGGGTGCATAATCATCATAAACTGAACTAGGACCTCCAGAAAGAATAATACCTTTGGGATTGATTTCCCGTAATTTTTCTGCGGTGGTACGATAGGAAATAACCTCAGAATAAACTTCTGTTTCTCGGATACGACGGGCAATTAATTCTGAATATTGCGAACCGAAATCGAGAATGGCGATCATTTGACGTTGAACATGAATGCTAGAGTCAATGTCAGTATCTATATTATTTATTTTGGGGGGGCTAGTCTCTGCTATAGTCACGGGTACTTACTTTAATGTATTGATTTTTAAATTTTATCATAACCTGAGTGAACCATAGAATTTTCGATCGAGCTAGGAGTTGGGAAGACAAAAAGACAAAAAGACAAAAAGACAAAAAGACAAAAAACCTATATTTCGCATAAATCAATAAAATTACTTTAAAGTCCATCGAAGATTAGGAATTTTTCTACCTATCCATTTGTCCACTATCCACCTACCTCGTTTTCACTACTTTGTCTTCTATCTCATCTTAATCATTATGGGATTTTTGTTGTTGCTGATAGAGGTAAAAATAACGCCCTTTCATTGCCATTAATTGCTCATGAGTGCCTGTTTCGGCGATGGAACCGCTATCCATCACTACAATCATATCAGAGTTTTGAATTGTACCAAGACGGTGAGTAATGAATAATACAGTTCGATCGTGAAAAGCGTGAATTAAGTTTTGGCACACTTGAGCTTCAGTATTGTAGTCTAAAGCACTGGTTGCCTCATCTAAGATTAACATACGAGGATTTTGTAACACTGATCGTGCGATCGCAATACGTTGACGTTGCCCCCCAGATAAAGAAGCACCTCTTTCTCCAACTCTGGTGTTATAACCGTTGGATAGATTCATGATAAATTCATGGGCGACGGCTACCTTCGCCGCATTAATAATTTCTACTGTCTTGCCTTTCCTGCGGATAAATTACAGACTTGACTATCAATAATCGTATCCTTGACTAACTCCTTGAGATTACCTTCTCCTGTGGCTCGTTGTAACAGTTGTTGTCCTAGTAACTCAAATATTTCGATCAATCCTACTTGATTTTGATAATATTCTTTGAGGGAAGGATGTTTCTTTAATAAATCTAAAAACTTGTCTCTTTCTAAGGTAAGGGCGACAACGGGAGTAGATGCGATGGCAGTTTCACAGGGAAAACCACGAATTAAACTCTCCCAACCGATAACACTACCGTTACTAATCAGTTGAACACTAACAGGGGTACTATTTCTAGGATCATAAGCGATACAACGAGCTTGACCTTCGTAAATTATGGCAATATAAGGGGGAATTTTTTCTTTAACTAGCATAATTTGCCCCATGTCATATTTAAGGGGTTGAAATTGTGCTGATATTTCTTGAATAGTGTTTGGTGATAGATTTTTAAAGGGTTCGATCGTGGAGATAAACTCTCCAACGGTGCTAACTGTATAGACCATGAGTAATATTTATTGAAATTTCTTAACCTATTTATAAAAGAATTAAGTGTGATAATTTTTAATATGGTTAATTCTAACTTGAAACTATCAATCTGAAATCATTTTCTATTTTATTGACAGAATAATCTTGATAAATTTTTACAGGTTAATTAAGTCTTTTTTATATAGTTTTCTTGAGTTTGAAGTGGAGCTGGACGATCGCATAGAGCCACTTGGCGATCGAACTTAGTACATAAAGATCCATGTTTTTCCCAATACTCTTTTAAATCATGATTAGGGGTATGTAAACTAGCCTTAGCTTGGTAAAGAATAACTTGACGATGATTTCCCATAGGAATTTTTTTTGTGGATTCCACGGAAATTAAAGTTCCCCCTAAAATAGTAATATATTGCTCGAAACGTTCTACCATAGAATACTCTACCGTTTGCAAAACAAAAAAGTTACCATCACAAATCAAATGATGACTCTTAATCCAGATTTGTAGTTTTTTAATAGCACAAAACGGCGTTATTCTAGTCCCTAAAGTACGATTATTGGTGTCAATAGTTTTCACTATACCTAGGTTTTTCATTATTTTACTTAACACCTAACACCTAATGCCTAACACCCTAATCGATCAATACCATAAAGCGGCCTAACTAATTTTAGTTAACAGGAGTTACGCTGGAAACACTAGCACCTTGCTTGTGTAAAGTTACATAAAGTTCAAATAATTGATTAAAGGGAACCATATAAACTTTATTAGGGCGACGGAATTTAGGGAAAGAATTATAAACTTTCGCACGATAACCCGTTACTTCCACACGGTAAATTTTACCGTCATCACCAGCACCAACACCTTGACGAGTGGCAGAAGTTAAAGGAGTATCTTGGAAAGCCCAACCTGCACCAGCAGAGCCACCAGAAGGGGGAATTACAGACAAGGGAGTTTGAGTTAAAACGCTTTTATGAATAACTGGAGATTGTAAAGTCTTACCTGCATCGCTACTAGCACCACCTCTGAGCATCGCAAACATATGGGTAAACTCTACCATAGTACGATTATTAGCGGTTTTATAACCACGATAGTAAGGGACAATATTGTCTCCGTAGGCTTCGGTATATTCATCGCTATCGATATAAGCATTAATATCAGCTTCATAACCGAGGGTGTCCAAAATATCGCTATGGTATCTCATTTCAGCTTGATTCTCAGGAGTACGCCCTAAAAAGTGTTTGAAATTGAGTTCGGTAAAACGATAACGAGGACAAGTTTCAAAGAAGCGTTGACGGTATAAATCAGAATTTGCGATCGCTCTTACAAATTCCCGAACTGTTAACTGCCCATTACGAAAACGAGATTCAGCATTAGTAAGTCTTTCACTTTTCATGATGTAAGAATTACCGAGTACTTGACGATAAGCCGCATTGATAATTTGGCTAATTCTTTCGTCAGAATCGTGGTTTTTTCTTTCAATAAGGGGTGCTTCTTCAAATAAGCTAATACCCAAATTGGCGCCTTGTTGTAAAGACATCGAATAGTCTCCTTTTATAAGTGTGTTATTTTTTTTGTGTTAATTTTCTTCACAAAACTTAACAGACTAAGTGATAATAAATACTGATTAGAAAAGTTTAATCAGAGATAATTAGCTATTAAGTATTTGTACTTATTAATCTGTCAAAGCCATACTAAATAAGGAGTTGAGCCGATAATCTAGTAAGTTTTGAAAGACTAATTAATCATTTTTTTTAATCGGGGGACATGATCCCCTGTCAAATCTATTTATACTATGAGAAGTGAGCATTTATTATCAAGATTTGTAACAATGAACAATTAATAATTCCTCATTCCTCATTCCTCATTCCTCATTCCTCATTACTCATTACTCATTACTCATTACTTAATTATGCGTTATGCTTATTTCCCCGGATGCGTTGCTCAAGGTGCTTGTAAGGAATTACACACTGCGACGATGGCTATTAGTAAGGCTTTAGATATTGAACTAATCGAGTTGAAAAAAGCCGCCTGTTGTGGTTCAGGAACGTACAAGGAAGACTCCCAATTATTAGAAGATACCGTAAATGCTCGCAATATAGCTTTAGCAGAATCTCTCAATTTGCCTTTATTAACTCACTGTAGCACCTGTCAGGGAGTTATCGGTCATGTGGATGAAAGACTTAAAGAAGCGCAACAAAACAACCCTGATTATTTAGAGAAGGTTAACGGTTTTTTGGAAAAGGAAAATTGCTCTCCCTATCAAGGCACAACCCAAGTTAAACATATACTATGGGCTTTAGTGGGGGATTATGGTTTAGATGCTTTAAAAGCTAAAGTTGTTAAGCCGTTAACAGGGTTAAAATGTGCTTCGTTTTATGGGTGTTATTTATTACGATCGCAAAAAAACCTGCCTTTCGACAATCCTTTTAACCCTCAATCTATGGAAAATATGTTTATAGCATTGGGTGCAACCCCAGTTTATTATGACGGCAGAATTAAATGTTGTGGTTGGCCTTTATCCAGCTATGCTACTGAGCAATCCTTTAGAATGGCGGGAAAAAATCTCTTAGATGCCATTAATCAAGGTGCTGATTGTATCGTAACTCCTTGCCCTCTTTGTCATCTCAATTTGGATTCTCGACAACCAGAAGTTGCTAAATTGCTCAATCAAAAATTAGATTTACCTATTTTACATTTACCTCAATTAGTAGGATTAGCTTTAGGAATTGAACCACAAAAATTAGGCTTAAATAATCATGTGGTTTCTACTCAAAAAATTATGGAAAAACTCCAGAAAAAAGCAGTTATTAATCAACTTTAGTTATATTTTGTTGGGTTTTATTCTTTAACCCAACCTACATCATTTTATTTTTTATCATTTTATTTAAACATCAATCCAAATGGGGCTATATTCTATTTCTATATCTTGACTATAAGAGGTTTGATTATTTATGATTTCTTTTATGTCGTTATGATTAATAATGGTGTCTTGATCTTTAATGGATTCATATAAGTTAGGATCACCGATGACAGTTTCTGTGGGTAATTTGTCATTGATAATAGGAGATTCAGGAATTTTAGTAGTAATATTTTCTAAGAAAAAATCAGCCGTTTTTTCAGGTAAAAATCCTTTCATCACGGCTAAGTAGCAAAATTTGATTCCTAGTTTTTTTTGGTCTTTTAAAATATTATTAACTTGTTCTTCTGTCAATAATCCTGCTTTTTGAAAATAATAACCGATGGGTTTAGGATTATAGGTAATAGTTTTATCTTCTAAACAAAATGTTACTAAAAAGTCCACTGTTTCTTGTTTTAACCATCCTTTGATAGCCAAAATTTCTCCTATTCTCAAGGCTACACATTGACGTTGAACATCTAATGCTATTTTGATTTGTTCGGGTGAAATTAAACCTGCTTCTTGTAAAATTTCTCCTGTTAATTTCCGTGATTTGGGAGAAACATTCGATCGAACGGACTGTACCATATATTTCCTTGACTTGCAATTAGTTATATATAAGTAAATATAAAATCTGATTACAGTTTTTATCTGCTTATCTCTATTGTATTGTAAACATCAAGTTTTGGTTAATTTTTTTGATAAAGATGTGCATTTAGCTTGAAGAATTAAAATACTTTTCGATCGAGCCCTTAGTAATGGTATTTTATAAAGGTGTCACTTTTTTTGTCAATGTTAGGAAATATCAGTTTATGTTAGAGACTTCTCCTTCAACGGTGGACATTGTTGAGGCTTTATCAATCCCTCCAGATTTAGATTTTGATTTGCCGAATCCCGAAGATGAGGGTATGGCAGAGGAGGAGTTTTTACAAAAAGTCGATGATGTCTGGAAGGTGTGCGATCGATTTGATTTACAGACAGACATTTGGCGTGGTAGAATTTTGCGAACCGTCAGGGATAGGGAAAAACACGGCGGAGAGGGTAGAGGTACAGGATTTTTAAATTGGTTAAAAAATAGGGAAATCACCAAAAGTCAAGCCTATGCTTTAATTCAGTTAGCTAATAGTGCGGATACTTTATTAGAAGATGGTAATTTAGACCCCAATGCTATCAATAATTTTAGCAAAAGAGCGTTTGTGGAAACCGCCAAGGCTGATCCTGAAATTCAAAGATTAGTCAGTGAAGCGGCTCAGGGTGGCGATCGTATTACTCGGCGAGAAGTTAAACAGTTAACCGATGAATATACTGCCATGAATTCTGACTTATTACCAGATATTGTTAAAGAAAAAGCTGTAGATGGTTCGTTGCCTCCCCGTCACCTAGCGCCCTTAGTTAAAGAATTAGAAAAATTACCAGAAGAACAAATTGCCGAAATTCGTAAGGAAGTAGAAGCAAATCCTGATGTGGATACCGTTAAACAAATGACTTCCACCGCCAAAAGTTTATCTAAATATTTAGATTCAGCGATACAAGTAGAAACTTTGCGGGAGTCTAGTGTTGACATTGAGGAGGCTTTAAGCGAGGCTTTGAGATTAGATTGTTTGAGTATCACAGCAGATTTAGTTAAACAAGCGACTAACTTAGAGCAAAGTGTCGGAAAATTATACACTCTCTGGAAAAAACTAGGTAGTATCGCCGATCGACTCTACGTTGAAACGGGGGCAAGTACACCTAGCCTTCGATCGTTATTAAGTTGTTTAGAAAAACTTACAAGTGAAGTGATAGAAGTCCGTTTAGACGACGGGGGGGAAAAAATGATTCGCTTAAGAATTATGAGTGACGAATTATCTAATTAGTGGAAATAGGATTAAAAATTCAGGTTATAAAATGTGTGTAAATATCCCTCTGCTTTTAACAATGCTTTATGGATTCACTTGATTATCCTCAGAATATAACCGATGATACCTCAGTTCGATAGAAGAAAAGTAATGAAAATGAGACAAGTGGACAAGTCGAACGGTACATTGTACTTTTATTTAACTTCATGTTAATTTATAGCATGAGGTCTTCTTTTCCCATTAAGATATTGATTAATTGAGATAAAATCAGTAATTTTATTAACTATAGTTATAATTATCAGACACCACGACAAAACGGAGGAATAACTAAAAAATGAGTGAATTAAATCCTTATGAGCAATTAGGAGTAACGGAGAATGCTTCTTTTGAAGAAATACAGATAGCAAAACAAAATCTTCAGGCAAAATATCAAAATGATTCTCAGGTATTAGACAATATTGAGATTGCCTATGATATTATCATTATGCAACGATTAAGGTTAAGACAGGAAGGCAAAATAAAAGTACCTGAACAAATTAGGTTTCCTGAAAAGATTAAAACGATCGAGCCTAAAAAATCTATAGCTATTTCTAACCCTATTAGTCCAAAAATATCTTTATGGTTTAATGATTTATTAGATCAACCTTCTCTGAAAAATATTAGTATAAGTGGTGTTGTTTTTCTAGTCTTAATTTTTGTGAGTATTTTCAGTGCTAATGTCTCTATTTTACCTCTTTTATTAACGGTAGGGGTTGGCACAAGTTTTTTTGTATTGTATCAGAAACAAAAACAATTCTGGAGATCGATCGGGATTACTTTTATTGCTTTTGTTATTGGTGTTTGTGTAGCGAATATACTTTTAAGTATTTTAATCGGTAGTGGATTTAATGTAAGTTTAGAATCAGAAAAATTTGCTTCTTTATTTACCTTTTGTTTATTATGGTTAGTTAGTAATTTTATTCGTTAAATATTAAATAGGCGTTGGTGAATAAGTCTTTAGATGAGGAGATGTGTTAAGTGTTAGGTATTAGGTGTTAGGTATTAGGTTAAAGAGTAAAAAATCAAGGTTTTGAGACTATATATTAATTGTTAATTGTTAATTATTAATAATTAATTATTAATTGTACCATCGGGCATAATTGCACCTTTTAAGTTAGCATTATCGAGATTTGCACCGGTTAAACTTGCTTTTTCCAGATTAGCATTTCTCAGATCAGCATTACTCAAATTGGCATAAACTAGGGAAGCATTGACTAAATTGGCATTTCTCAAGTCTGCATCTGTTAAGTTTGTATGACTTAAATTTGCTTCTGCTAAATTGGCTTTTTCAAAGGTTGATTGACTTAAATCACTACCATCAAAATCTGTTTGATAAAGGTTGGCATTATTAAAAATAACTTTTTGTGCTTTGGCATTAATTATTTGGGTTTGAGTTAAATTTGCCCCAGTAAAATTAGTGGGATGACTTTTACTTTTACTACTAAGATTTGCTAAGTCTAAATCAGCGTTGCTAAGGTTAGATTTAGTAAAATTTGCCCCTGTTAAAGTGGCTTGAATTAAGTTAGCGGATTCTAAATCTGCTTTTTCAAAATTCGCCCTTTCTAAATTACTATGACTTAAATTACTATGAATCAGTCTTGCTTGGGCAAAGTTCGATCGAGCTAATTTACTATATTTAAGATTAGCATGGGTTAAATCTGCTTGTTTAAATTCACCTTTACTAGCGGTAATTTTTTCTAAATCACTAAAACTTAAATCGGTATCAGAAAAGTTGATTTTATATAGGTTTAAATTTTTAAAATTGGTTTTATGTAAGTTAGATTGAGATAAATTAGCTTTTTCTAAATCAAATTTATTGGCGGTAAAATGATAGTTAGATAAATCACATTTTATACATTTATTTTTTTCGATTAATTGGGAGATATTATCTTTATTGTAGGCATTAGCGTTGGGAATATCGCTTACATAAACTGTGATCATAGTTACTAAACATAACACGATCGATAATAAATTTTTTTTGACATTCATGGCAACATTTATAAGTCTAATAGTTAACAGTTTTATATCATATTTTTTCACGAATGAGGTCATGAGTTTTTAGGCGGCGATCGAGTGATTATTTTGGGATAGCACCCCTTGATAAAAGTTCCGTAATTGAGCGGTTGCTGAACTCCACCCCCATTTTTCCGCCTCTAAACGAGCATTTTGCCTTAATTGCTCTCTTTCTTCTTTATGGGCTAATAAACGGCGGGTAGCTTCGATCGCCCCTTGAGCATCATCAGGATTAAACATATAACCATTAACACCATCGGTGACAATATCAGGAATGCCTCCCCGTCTAGCGGCAACCACAGGGCAACCTGCCGCCATAGCTTCTAATAAGACTAATCCTAGAGTTTCGGTGGAAGAAGGAAAGATAAAAGCATCGGCACTGGCGTAGGCACTACCTAATTCTTGTCCATGAAGATAACCGACAAAATTTGTGTTAGTATTAGCGAAATAAGTCTCTAATTCCGCTCTAGCGGGTCCATTTCCCACAATAGCTAATCTAGCATGGGGAATACTCTCTAAAACGGGTTTTATCTTATCAATCTCTTTTTCTGCGGACACCCTCCCCACATACAATAGTAATGGTGCGTCAGGATTACCTTGGGATAGTTTATTTCTCATGTCAACGGAAGCTAAACTAGGTTGAAAAGAGTCTGTGTCAACTCCTCTTTGCCACAAATCCACTCTTTCGATACCATGATTGACTAATTCATCCACCATAGCGGTAGAAGTACAAAGATTTAATTGCGCTTGATTATGGGCTAATTTGAGCAATTCCCACAAAATACCTTCTAAAGCACCTAAATTATAATGATGAAGATATTGAGGTAGATGAGTATGATAAGATGCGACTAAGGGAATATTATATTTTTTAGCGTAAAAAATACCTCCTACTCCCAACACCGCAGGGTTAACCACATGAACTAAATCGGGCTTAAATCGTTGTAAGGCAAAGCCGATGGAAGGGTTAGGAATTGCCAATTTTAATTCGGGATAGAGGGGGAGAGGAATACCTTTAATACCGTTAATTCTTGCTCCTTTATATTCTTTTAAACCACCTTCAGGGGAAAAGATTAAAACCTCGTCTCCCTGTTTCTGTAAATGTTCAACGGTATGTTTTAAACGGGTAACGATGCCGTCAACTTTGGGCAAAAATGTTTCGGTAAATAGGGCAATACGCATAAATCTCGATCGTCAGTAGTCAATAATTAAGTAATAAATATATCACTACTTGCACAATTTACTTGATTTCCACAGAAGAAAAATTAATACTTATCTCTATCTATCAGGTGTCGATCTTAAAACTTAGACAGTTTATAATGAGTATATCTTAAATGATGAGGGGGTTAAATTTTTGTCGTGGGATGAATACGAATCTATTGAGATTATTGAATCTGATATTATCGATAGTACGATCGAGATAGGTAGTGGTTGTAAATGGCGAGGAAAAGGAAAAGAACCACAATGGGATAATTCAAAATCCACGAAGGCTTATGATCATATTATTCGTCATCATGGGGCAAAGTTAAACCCTAATAATTTACAGGGTAGAGCATCAAGTAAAAATGTGGATCAAGGACAATGGTTAAATGATGAAGATTAGTTACAATTAGAACAGTTAATTCCTAAATATTATGGAAATTATAGCATTAAATTTAATCGTCCCATTGGTAGAGTTTATCATACTGATGGAAGTGTGACGGAAAATGTAACTTATGCAAAAATTGGTAGAAATGCAGACGGTACAATTAAATATGCTTATCCAATACTTACACCTGACATCAATACAAATTAAGGAATGAATATGAATAGTATTGAACAATTTAAAATCAGATTAGCAGAACGTAATTTAGAAAATTTTGCACCTCCTCCTGATGATCCTTTAGGGGAATTGTCGCCTTTTGAATTAGGATTAAGAAAGTTTTGCTACGAATATGATCATAAAGTGATTGTGGCAGTAGGAGAAACAACATTTAATGTTTTTTTCGATCCTGATATTTGTATGTTATTAGAGGATAGGTTTTGTGAAGATATAGCAAAACTAGAACAGGGTAAAACTATTCGTTTAGAATTTGCTGAAAGTTATAGGATAATAATTAAATTTGTGCCTATGGGTGAGAAAATTAAATGTTATTTAAGAGAATTTGGTTATTCAAATAATGAAACAATAGTTATGTTGAATAAACAACAAGTTTTAGATGAATTAAGACAGTTTTTAGCTGAATTAATGGAACTTGCTGTTAATCTCGGTTATGTCAGTTTAGAGGATAAGAATGAATTTATTAACCCCGCTTTTTGTGACTTAAAAGTATTAGCGTAAAGTTCGATCGATTAGTTGCATTTACCTTCATGGAAAATTTTATAGATTAGTTAATTATTTATGTCAAAATTTTAAAAAACGATCGAACTATTATAAAAACTTTTCCCTAGAAAATAATTGTTTTTCTTTCACCATAAAAACATCAGGATTTACCGCCTCAAGTCTCCCGTTTTCAATGCGCCAACAGTTATCGGCAATTTCTACTAAATCACTAGCATCATGGGTAACAATTAATAATGTCCAATGTTGTTTTAATTTAGTTAATAAATTTACTAATTGCTCTTTCATCAACCAATCTAGCCCTGCGGTTGGTTCATCTAATAGTAAAATGTTTGGTTGACGTATTAATTGTACTGCTAAAGATAATCTTCTTTGTTGTCCGCCACTAAGAGCATGGGGAGGAGTATCATAACTAAGATGCTCTAATCCTACCTCCGTTAAAGCATCTTTAACACGAATGGCACTCAATTCGGGATGCCCTAATCTTAATTCTTCTAAGATGTTACTACCGCAAAAATGTCTTTCAGGAAATTGAAACACGATACCGCTTAACTGTTGTAAGTCTTCTGAGGTAAGGCTATCTGTATCCCATAAAATTTCTCCTTTGGTTTTTTCGGCTAATCCTGCTAAAATTTCTAAAAGTGTAGTTTTTCCAGAGCCACTTGTTCCTACAATTAACCCTAATTTTTGGGGGGGAAGGGTTAAAGTAATATTTTCAATAATGGGGGTAAGGGTAGCCGTGGGGTGATAAGTAACGTTTTTTAAGTTAAGCATGAAAATTTTAAGTTAGAATCGTTAACTAGATAATTTGACTGTGGTTCACAATTTTGATAAGTATGGATTTTTACTCTCGCATCCTCAAAGGTAATGATGATCAACGTCAGCTTAATTTTAACCCGAAAATCTCTGTTTCTTGGGTGAAATTATCTTCTACTGCTTTGTTGTCGATATTTTCTCTGATTGTCTCTACAAATGCTAGTTTCGCTGGTGATCCTTTTCGTAATACGAACCCTCGTGATATAAGCGCTCAAACGGAGTCTGCTTTTAAAGCCTTGTTTGAAGATGGTAACTATCCTCAAGCGAAAGTTTATCTGACAGAGGCGAAAAATTCTTCTCAGAATGATCCTCTTTTACCTGCTTTAAGGGCTTCTTTAGCTTATACTGAACAGGATTGGGAAAACATGGAACTATATACAGCAGAAACATTAAAAGTTGCTCGATCGATCGGTGCAAAAGACCCCCTTCGTAGTAATCTATATTTAGCGGTAGGAAACTTTTTAGATGGTGCGAATGAGTATCGTCAAAAAGGTGCTTTAGCGGCGTTAGGAAAGTTACAATTAGTTTTTGATTATTTTGATAAGGCAGAAAAAATTGATAAAAATGATCCAGAATTGAACTTAATTAAGGGTTATTTAAACTTAATGTTAGCGGTAAATTTGCCTTTTTCTAGCCCTCAACAAGCTATTGATAACCTTAAAAGTTACGCTTCCCCTCAGTATTTAGTAAATCGTGGTATTGCTGTGGCTTATCGAGATTTAAAAGATTATGATTCGGCTTTAACTTATGTGAATAAGTCGATCGAAAGTACTCCATTAAATCCAGAATTATACTATTTAAAAGGACAAATTTTAAGGAATAAAGGGGAAAAAGAAAATAGTCTTCCTTTATTAGAAGAAGCCGTGAAAAATTTTGACATTGCCTTAGCTAAAGTCAATCAATTACCCCAAGAAAGTGTCAAAAAACCTTTAGAAAGAGAAAAACGTAAAACCCTTGAAAAAATTGCCGAATTAGGCACTTCTTCTAGTAGTCCATAATGTTTTTGAGATTTTTATTAGATTGTAGTATATGATTCTAAAAAAGAGAAGGATGCTTAAAAAGTTAGAATTCACGCAGCACCGGAATCTTTAGAAAAGATAACGGTGATGGTTTTGAGGATTAACTTAAAATCATACATTAAACTCCAATTTTCCTGATAACGTAAATCAAGTTTAATCACGTCTTCAAAATCACGAATTTTCGATCGACCATTTACCTGCCATTCTCCACTTAAACCGGGGCGCACGTCTAACCGTTGCCAGTTAGGTACTTCATATTGTTCTACTTCGTTGGGGGTTGGGGGGCGAGTACCGATTAAACTCATTTCTCCTTTGACTACGTTCCAAAATTGGGGAAATTCGTCTAAACTGGTTTTGCGTAAAAATTTACCAACACGGGTAATACGAGGATCATTTTCATTTTTGAAAAACGCACCCTGTGCCTGATTATCAATGGTGGCTTTCAGCGCTTCTGCATTCGTCACCATCGATCGAAACTTCCAAATTTTAAATCTTTTACCCATCCAACCGCAACGAGTTTGACTAAATAAAACAGGACCCGGACTATCTAATTTTATGGCAATGGCGACGGGAATAAACAAAATTGCCACAAATCCTAAACCCATTAATCCGCCGATAATGTCGATTAAACGCTTGGTTTTCGATCGAACTGAGGGGTGGGTGACGGAGGGTAAATCCGTTAATTTAGAACCAGAAATGGGGATAGTTGGCTCTGTATGGGCAATAATGGGCAGTACTTTTTCCATACCAATCAGAGAAAATACTTCCGCTACTTGGGGCAGAATACTCCATATTTGCAACACAATTTTTTGTTCCTTAGTAAATTTAATCATGCTCACTAAAGAACCGATACCGCTACTATCAATAAATTTAGTTTTCCCAAAATCTAAAATAATTTTCTCTATGGTTTCTTCTTCTATCCATTGACGATATTCTTTTTTTAAAGCCATTGCCTCCATTACCGTTAATTTAGGTGGCATTTGAACCAATAAAGTATTTTTGATGGGAGTTAGAATAAATTTTTGATCTGCTAAATTCATAATAATTATATCCTCGTTATTCAGATAAAAAACTGTAAATCGACATTTCAACTACGCTCAATGCTCGGTTAGGCTCAATTTACAGAGGCAAAACGTTGCTCTAAACTCTGGCAAAGCGCGATCGCACTCTGAGAGGTAACATCGCTAATAGATACTTGACGAGGATTAGAGATAAAACGAATTAAATCCCCCGGACACCATGCCACAGGGATATTCATTTGCTCCATCGCCATAGCTAACTCTATCTGATGATCGTCAACGTGTTCTTTAAATTTTTGCGATCGAGATACCAAAATATAAGGCTTATCAAGGGAATCCAATAACAATAAAGTACCTTCTCCACAATGACTAATCACTAGACGAGCTTGATTGATCAAAGAGCGAAACATATCTTCCTTGACAAAACGATAAACTTTAGCGCCTGTGGGCAATACGGTACAGTTGCCATATTGAACGATGATTTCTTCATCAATCATTTCTGACTCTAATAAAACCTCAATCCAGTGCATGAGGCGATTAAAGGGGAATTGTTCTGTGCCAACGGTTACAAAAATCATATAAGTAGGATGTGCTGAAAAAGTCTTTTGATGAGGTTAGGAGATAGGAGCTTTTAACTGTTAACTAATAGTTTATTATAGTTCTTTATACCTACTCACGGGATAAAGGTTGACATTTTTTTAAAATATGTTAGCTTTTAATGAAGTCGATAACCAAGACTGTTAAAACTATTTAATTTAAAGATTAAATTAAATAAAAAATTAGTTATTATTCAAGATTAATCAATTAATTAGAATAATAAAAGTAGGGTGGGTTACACCCGAATCAACGCTTGTGGACAGTATCAAGCCGACTTGACTGGTAGAAGCAAGAAGTAAACGTCATAGGTAACTATGAGTAAGTTTTATATAACAGACAGGAGACAATACTTCTCGGTTAAGCCCCCTACCCCCAACTTTGGGGAAGTCAAACTTGGTGAAAGTCCCCAGTATTGGGGATTTAGGGGCGGACAAAATAACTTGAGTGACTAACCGAACAGTAACCAACAATTTTATATCGAACTTAGGTATTTTTAAGGGGAATAACTAATTCAGCTTGAGGATAACGAGTTTGTAGTTGAGGCCACTGTACATAAAGTACACTCAAAAAAGGTAACACCAACTTAGCGGATAAACTTAAAGTTTCAATACGGGTGATAGACTCCACAAAAACAGTTTTACTTCCTAATAGTTTGCCCAAAATTAAAAAGGGTACGGCGACTCCAGCACCAGTAGAAATAACTACATCCGGTTTACTTTGCTTAATGACTTTCCAAGCGAGAAATAAATTTTTGATGAGGTTGGGTAGGTTACGATTTGTCGGACTAAAAGCATAAGTCACATTTTCCTCTTGTAAAGCGGTTTGAGTGGTGGGGGTGGCAAATGTTACCCACTGTCGGGGGTGTTTTTCCCAAAAAGGTTGTAATTGTTGTAAAGCCTTAAAATGTCCTCCTGATGAACAAACTAATAATATTTTCATGATAGTTTCCCTCCTTCTTCTTTTTGAATACGTTTTTTTTGACTTGCCCCTGTTATTTTCATCATCAGGTTTTCTAAGGGTTGATAAAGAAATTTGGGGAATAACCAAAGAGACAACACCGCAAAAAAGGTAATAATCGTTCTTCGAGGTTCTTCAATGATTATACGCCAATGATATTTCATGGCTTCAAAAAATAATTTGAAGGCTACTTGGGGCGATCGTAATCTGACTGCCCTTCTTGCTAAGTATCGTAACTGATAGGCTCTAGCTTTATTACCCCATTTTTTGATAAATTCGGGGTTATAGGTTTCGGTTTTGTGTAAAATCCTTTCCCATGCTTCATACTGCGATCGAATATTTGCTGATAATCCCTTCTCATTGACTCGATAAAGGGTTAAAGAATTGGGAATGCCTTCAATGTGCCAGTTAGTTTGTAGAGCAATGCGTAACCAACATTCAATATCTTCTGACTGTCGAAAAGTATCATCAAAATAAAAATCTTCTATTTCGCCATAAAGATTCTCTTGAAATTTGATTCCCTCTAAGGTTTCTCTCCGAATGACTACCGCCGAACCGTTACTAATAGGATTACGACAAAATAGATAATCAGGGGTAATGTTGGTTAATTGGGGGATTTGATAAATACCTAAAGCCTTCCCTTCAATATCGATGAATTCAGAGCGAGAAAAACTAACCCCTACGGTGGGATTGTGATCTAAATGCTGAACATGATACTCTAATTTTTCAGGTAGCCAAAGATCATCGGCATCAACAAACGCTAAATATTCTCCCTGACTATGACGAATCCCCGTATTTCTTGCCCCTGCTAATCCTCTATTTTGCTGATGAACAATTTTAATGCGTTCTGGGGATACTTTGTTTTGTTGTTCGATCGATTCTTGACAAAGCTCGATACTTCGATCGTTACTACCATCATCAACAATAATTAATTCAAAATCTGGATAAGTTTGACTTAACACCGATTCTAAAGTTTGCAGTACAGTAGTTTGTGAATTATAAACGGGAATGATGACTGATACTTTCGTCATGATTTTAAAATTGAAAGATCGATCGTCCTTATCTTCTTTCTTAAATTTTATCTTGTTTTTTGTGTGAGAAAATTATTTTTTTATTAAAAACTCCATTTTTGCTAAGGTAATTAAACCGGGTATATGTTCAGAGGAAAATTCTACCAATACATCTATATCACTTTTTTCGTTAAAATCTGATCTCAATACCGAGCCAAATAAGGATAATTTTTGAATATGATGTTTTTCGCAGAAACTAACGATCGACTTTTTCGGAATAGTTATACTCATCAAGGTTATAATCTGATGTTGCAAAATGTACAGTTGCCTTTTGCCTACTTGCCTTTTGCCTACCTTCACCAAACTCAAGTTATACCCTCGCCAAGTATATATTCATAATTTATCAGGTTTATGGTCTCAAAGATTATCACAAAAAGATAGAATTGTTTATAAGTTTGACGATCGATATATTTATATTTTCGCTATTGATGGTCATTATGATCAATTTTAGAATTAGAGGTAGAAAATATTGATATAGGTTCGTAGTGAGGGCTTTAGCCCTTGATGTTTTCCTACAGATGTGTAACTTTTAATAACTTTACTTATGACACTACCTAATTTTTTGATCATTGGGGCGGCGAAAGCAGGTACAACGGCTTTACATTCCTATTTAAAGCAACATCCGCAGATTTATATGACTCCTGATAAGGAGACTAATTTTTTCGCTTTTGAAGGGGAAACTTTGAAGTTTAATGGTATTGGCGATCGAGCGATCGAACAATTTTCCATTACTGATTTAGCCACCTATGAAAAGGAATTTATGGGGGTGACACAAGAAAAAGCCATCGGTGAAGCCTGTCCATTATACCTTTATAGTGAAAAAGCCGTTGAGAGAATTTATCATTATATTCCTAACGCCAAACTAATTGTAATTTTAAGAAATCCCATCGATCGAGCCTATGCGAACTTTTTACACCTAATTAGAGACGATCGAGAGCCTGAAAAAGACTTTGGTAAAGCCCTAGAAGCAGAGTTCGATCGCATCGCTAATAATTGGGAATGGTTTTGGCATTATATTCAACTCGGTTTTTATCACCGTCAACTAGAGCGATATTATCAGCAATTTAAACCTGAGCAAATTCGTGTTTATTTGTTTGAAGATTTAAGAGACGATGCCTTAAAACTCATTCAAGATATTTTTGCTTTTTTAGAAGTAGAAACCAACTTTGAACCCGATATGACAATTCGCCCCAATAAATCTGGAATGCCGAAAAATTCCTTATTACATCAACTATTAACTAAACCAAATCCCTTAAAAAGTCTCGTCAAACCCTTATTACCCGCTTCTTTTCGCCAAAAAATTCAACATCAAAATTTAACTACCCCCAAAGTATCCCCCGAAGTCAAAGAAAAATTAATTAATATTTATCGATCGGACATTGTAGCTTGTCAGAAATTAATCGATCGAGACCTTTCGTCATGGTTATCATGAGTTACAGAAACATTTATTTATATCCAATATGAAACGTAAAATATGGCATTTAATCGGCGATAAAAGGGCTGGAGGTTCAAATCTCCTCGTTAAGAATTTAATGGCATCTCTGGAGCATAAATTTGACTTTAAAATGGTCAGATTAGAGGAAATAGAGGCACAATTAATCAAAGAAAAACCAGATTTAATTATCTTTCATTATCCCTGTGCTTGGCGTTATTTATTACCTTTAAAAAGACTCAAAAAATACTGTCCTATTTATATTTGTGATCATCATTACTGTAAGGGTTTTGAACAAAATCAAGTATCCTCAAAATTTCGTTTTCGTACCATGTTAAAACTGTCTTATGGTATGGTCGATCGAATTATCTCTATTTCTCAAGCACAAAAACAGTGGATGATAGAGAATAAATTAGTTAAGCCAGAAAAAATCTCCGTCATTACTCCTGCTTCTCCTTTAGAATCATTATTAGAAATTCCTCCCAAAATCACAGGAGAAAAAATTATTTTAGGTGCTTATGGACGTTTTGCCCCTCAAAAGGGTTTTGATTTATTGTTACGCGCCATCAAAGAAATTTCTACTTCTGCTCAATGGGAAAATTTTGAACTCCGTCTAGGAGGTTATGGGCAAGATGAAGAATTAATTACTTCTTTAGGGAAAGGATTACCTAATGTTAAATTACTAGGTTCGATCGAACATATCAATCAATTTTTAAACGATTGTGATGTAATTATTATCCCCTCCCGTTGGGAAGGTTGGGGCTTAGTTGCCCTAGAAGCCAAAGCCTCCGCCCGTGCGGTTGTCGCCTTTAGTGTAGATGGTTTAGTGGAACAAATCCAAGACTACGGTTTACTAATTCCGGCTAATAATCTCAAGGCATTAGGAGAAGGGATTTTATCCTTATCCACAAAACCTCTTACCGAATGGGGAATCAAAGGCAGAAACTCCGTCATTAATAGTTGGCAAAATTGTGTTCAAGAATGGGAAACAATCTTGGAAAAATGAACTTAGACAAACCCAGTAAAATTACTATCCAACCCGAAAATTTTCCCGAAAAATTAGTATGGTATGGGATGATTTGGACTTATGGCTTTTACTTAATTGGAGCAACGTATATTGTTGGTTCAGTATTAGGAGTTATCCTCGGTTTTTGTTTAGCATTACAATGGTGGCTACAAACAGAAGAAACTCCTCCAGAAGATAGAATTTCAGTCCCTTTAATCACTTGGGTATGGATTATCGGGATGTTAGTCATGGAAGTAGCTTTAATTGTCGGACATTTAAACTATGACTTAGGAACTGGAATGTTAATCAAATCCACCATTGGTTGGGCAAAAGGTTGGGCAGGATTAGCCCTTTATCCCTTAGCAGGATGTTTAAAGATACGCCCTGAAATTATTTATCGTGCCGTGTGCGTTATTTGTTTTCATACCCTGCTTATTTCCCCTCTTTTAATTATTGCCCCGATTATTCATCTCCCAGAAATTTTATATGTATCACCCCTCAAAGCCGTAGGAGGACCGGGTAACACTTTTTTTGATGTTTCTCTCTATGAAATTGATTTCGATGGCTCAATTCGTCAGCGATTATTTACCCCTTGGGGACCTGCTTTAGGATTTGTGGCAAATGTTTACTTTATTCTTGCTCTCAAAGAGAAAAATAAAAAATGGCGTTTATTTGGGATTATTGGCTCAATTTTTATGGCAAATATCTGTAAATCTCGTTTAGCTTTAATTGCCATCATTTTAACTCCTATTGTGACTTTTTTCTGCTCTCGATTCAGTCGTCCAATTATTTTAATTTTAATGGGTATTGGTAGTACGATCGCAGGTATTTTGTCCCCAGTAATTTTCATGGCGTTGGATACTTTTAAAAGGAAATTTACGGAAGCAAGGGCAGATTCTAGCCGAGTCAGACGAGTTTTAAAGGAAATTGCAGGATACCGTTGGCGCACCGAAGCACCTATTTGGGGGCATGGAGTGGTGGAACCGGGTCCCCATGTGGTGGAGTATATGCCCATCGGCTCTCATCATACTTGGTATGGTTTATTATTTATGAGGGGAATAGTGGGATTTGTGGCTTTAGCAGTGCCGATGATTTTAAGTTTATTGGTATTAGTAATTAAGGCACAAACTGAAGAAGTAGCGAGGGCTGGTTTAGGAATTTTATTTATTTTATTTTTATACACTTTTGGGGAAAATTTGGACATTTTGGCTTATCTTTATTGGCCCGGTTTAATTATTATGGGTATAGCTTTTAAGAATAAGCATAAACAACAACTCACCCACTCATATCCGCTCATCGGCATCGATGAGTCTTCGGGATGAGTCGGGGAGTTTACTAATAAAAAACTATACCTTCATCATTTTTCTGATGATTCACTCAGGTTAATTTAGATGTGTTAAGTGCTTAAAGCCTCAAAGGCGATACCTTCAAGGTTAAAAGTATTACCATAATTAGCAATGACGCTTTGGGTTTCTGGTTGTGCAGTATAAAGATACGCTCCTCCCCCACTACTTTGGAAACGGGTAATACTATCAGCCATTTGAGAACCTGCACCGTAGGCATAAAAGGCAACACCCTCATCAATAAACTGAGGATAATTAGCACGAATTGCCTCACTTTCAGCCTCTCCTGCATAAATATAACCCCCCGTTAAATCAGTATTGCGGAAACGATTAAAGGCAATTAAACCATCTTCGGCGGTGTCAGACACATAAAAGGCTAATCCCTCCTCCACGAAAATATTGCTATAGTTAGCTAATACCGATGCTTTTTCTTCAGCACCAACGTATAAATAAGCACCTTGAGTGTCAAGACTGCGGAAACGATACATGGCAGTATCTAAGATGATTTCGGGTGCTTCTCCATCGGCAAAAAAGCCTCGTTTGAAGACAATACCATTTTCGCTACCGTCAATATCATAATTACTGCCGTCTTGAAAATTTAAAATCACTCCATCGTTTTTACCGTCACCGTCATCATCCAAGAATTGAGCGCCCGAAAAAGGCTCATATTGTTGTGTTTCATTATTGAAGATATAGTAATTATTAAACTCTTTACTACTTTCAAAATCAAGTTGAACTTGAGCTTCACCATCGGTAGCAGTGACACGAAATTCTAATTCACCTCCCATGACGCTATTCGGTTGCTCTCCGATGATATGATTCCAATTACGAATTTGTCCATTAGTGGAATCGATATAAAGATTAAATTCATCGCTCAATGGAGTATCACTTTCTTTTTCAAGGGTGACGAGTAAGCCTAAATCCCTTGTACCCGTATAAACATCATCTAAAATTAAAGGTACAGAAACGGTTTTAGTGGTTTCACCCGGTTTAAATACAACCTGTCCTAATACCGAGTTATAATCACTTCCTGCCTTTCCTCGTCCATCTTGGGTGATATAATGCACTTGTACATATTTATCTAAATCTCCCGTACGTTGGATGGTAAATTCTACTTCTCCATCGGCTTCGTTAGCTGTGGGATTAGAAACGGAGATGCGAGTGGGAGCGTTGGGATTACTAGCAGTAGCACTAAAGAAAGAACTTGCAAAACTTTGAGCGGTTTCATTTCCAGACTCATCGACACTAAAGGAAGTCATCATTTCAGAATTGAATGATGAAGCAGTTACTTCTGTCGTTGCAATAGGCTCAGGAGTGTTATCCGAAGGTGCATTGTTAGTAACATTAATCACATTAGCTATTTCAGTCAAAGCCGAGAGAGAATCATTGACTAAAAGTTCCTGTTGCGCATTTAAACGACTAGCATCACTGATGTTGGGATTACCTGAGTTAAGGGTAGAAAGGATTTGCCCACTAAAGTTTTTAATATATAAGCCACCATCTCCTCCCAATTGTAAATAAGCGTCAGGATTATTCCATGTGTTACTC
This sequence comes from Geminocystis herdmanii PCC 6308, assembly GCF_000332235.1. Classification (NCBI taxonomy): domain Bacteria; kingdom Bacillati; phylum Cyanobacteriota; class Cyanophyceae; order Chroococcales; family Geminocystaceae; genus Geminocystis; species Geminocystis herdmanii. Next base: position 475,254 of record NZ_CM001775.1, read on the forward strand.
GTCCATAAAACGTCTTCTTCATCGAAATTGTTACTAATAAAAGTACTAGGGTTAGTAGTGATTTGATCAGCTTGTTGTAGAATAGTATTTTCAGTGTTGGGACTTGCCGAACCTTGATTTAAGGTTTTGACGATCGAACCCGAACCGTTATCGTTCACCAGATATAACCCACCATCGGAAGCTAAACTCAGAATAGTTCCATCGTTATTTTTACTATTTGTTTGTGTTGACCAAACTGCATATTCCTCTGCACCGGGCTGATTTAAGGGTTGAAATTCACTATAAAGAACAAAATTACCATCAGTCTGCATGAGAGCCTGTACTGCTGGGGTCGTATTAGGAGATTGCCAAATTACTTCTCCATCGGGATTGAGAAGGAATAAAACACCCATAGGTACATTAATGTTGTAGGTAGCATTGGTATTCTGATCGCTTAAACCTAGCATATAAGAACTGATCGAATCGGCTTCACTGGTGGGTTGTACCTTACTATAAAGAACTAAATTACCATTAGATTGCATAAGGGCTTGAACCGCATCTTTTACTTGTAATCCATTTCTTTGTGCTGTCCAAAGTTGTTCTCCAGACTCCGACAATAAGACGAGGCTACCTTCTTCTGTTAATACCAGTTCAGATGTTTCTGTAGCTGTACCCACAGCACGATTGAGTAACACCGTAGCGGAGGAAGTATTAGAAGTATATCGAGCGAACTTCTGATTATACTGATAGACTGTACCGTTAAGACTAAAATCAGCACTGAGATTAAGAATATCATCTTCATCCATGATCACGGTGACGGTATTATTATCAGAAAGTTCAGTAACGGTTAAGGAATTGAGAGTTAAGGTATTTACTCCATAATCTTCCGTCACTAAAATCTCAAAATTGCGTAAACGACTACCGGGGGAAAGGGTGGTTAAATCCCAATCTTGCCCGTTATAACCCTCGAATCTTAAAACATCTGTACCTGCACCACCATCTAAACGGCGGAAATAAGTATCATTGACGGTGACGAAATCATCCCCTAATCCAGCGTAAACTACGTCAATACCGCCATTGGTATAAATTTGATCATCTCCTTCACCACCGATGAAACTTTCCCCCGTTGCCGTGCCAATCATAACATCATCGCCGATGGTCCCTGTTTGGTTTACAGTGTTATTAAAGTCACTACCAAAAATAACGTAGGTAAGGTTATCATTATCCCCTGGTGCGCCGATAATAAAGTCTTCAAACCCATCTCCATTAACATCAGCACCTCCACTAATGGAAATTCCTGCTAAAGATGAGGGTAAACCTTCAATGGCAAATCCTTGAGCTGACGACTTATTACCCGTATTATTTTCGTTATTTGTTAAGTTTTGTAAGTCAATAGGTTCATTACTATCCGTACCAAAAACAACAAACGTACCGCCCTTATTGTCGTTATAATTAGGCACACTTAACAAGATGTCATCAAAACCATCGCCGTTGATGTCACCAATAAAGGTAATGTTATTACCTAGACTACTATAAGGGGATTGAGTTGGATCGCTATTAGCGATAGCATCAGAAAAATTGCCAGTAAGTCCATTGATGACGATCGAATTAGAAGCATTTTGGTTCGTATCACCTAAGATAACGGATGTTTGACCACTCCACGCAAAAGGAGTTAATCCGGGGAAATCACCATTACCAGTTATGTCTAACGGGGTAGTACCATTATTGAGTAACAGGGAATTTGTCCAAGAGGAAGAACTAGCATTGTATTTTGTTAGATAAACATTTCTACTATCTGTAACTATTTCGTTGACATCATACCAAGTAGCATAAACTTCTCCATTGAGAGTAGATAAAGTAATACTATTTTCTTCCGCTTCGATTTGTTTATTCCCTTGAAGATACATCATCTTATCTCCACTTGACCAACTCGCACTAGAATTGTTAGTATCATAAGTCGTCATCCACGCATTATTATTACCATCTCTCAAGGCGAGATATAGTGTACCATTCAGAGCCGTCATGGATAAAGGATCATTATCCCCTGCATCGGTAAGGATAATACTACTCAAGGAAATATTATCGAGTTGAGTATAACTAGAATTATTTGTATCCCAATAACCATAATAGAGATCATTATCCTCAGTCCAAGCAATGTAAATATTAGAGCCGATGGCAGCACTGACGACATCATTACCATTGGTATTAGTAATGGCATTGGTTAAACTATCTTCTTCCGTACTCGAATCTACAGATTGCCATGAGTTACTACTAGAATCATAGACAGAAATATAGGGGTTATTAGAACTCCAACCAGCAACAATCATGTATAAATTACCATTAGCCGTCACTAACTGGGGTTTTGCGTAATCATATTCGCTACCAAATTGATTTTCTCCATCTTGGCTAATATTTGAGCCTGACAGCCAAAAAATATAATCCTCTGAGTGGGCAAAAAACCAATCATTCTCATAACTAGCTAATCCCATTATTTCGTCGGAAGTGCTATAGGTGTGAGTGGTTGTCTGAACATCTAAAGTGACAGATGTGTCGTTATTCCAATCAATGGCAAGATGGTTAAAGTAAGCGAAACTAACTTGACTATCGCTAGTTTCCACAACGATTAAGCCGACGGGTTGAGCCGTGCTAAACATCATATCGGGGATACCATCACCATTAAAATCTCCTGCTTGATTAACGGCTTTTCCTGTATTTGTGCCATAGAAAGGCGCATCGGAAGCGTTTAAAAATCCTTGAGTGCTAACGGTTTTGTTTGAGTTGCCATAAGAAATTTCTAAGTTATTGAATCCGTTGGCGTAGCCAATACTGGTAGAAGTTTCTGTGCTACTAGATTGATAATTAAAATCACTGTAACCATCACCATTTATATCTCCTGTCGGTTTATAAACTCCTGAACCAACATCGACAGAAGATGATAAATTACCTTGGGCGTTACCAAAATAAATAGATGTTTCATTGTTGGTGCTAGTTAACATTACGTCATCATAACCATCACCGTTATAATCCCCTAGGGCAAACCCATTGATAATACCAGTTTTTAGAACACTACTAAGTTCGATCGAACTGCTAAGGGTAGGTAAATTAGCAGAACCTAACTGTACATAGAAGTTATTATTATACTTGGCGAGGGTATAACTTGAGTTTGGTGAAGGTAGGCAAAAGGCAAGTAGGCAAAAGGCAACTGTACATTTTGCAACATCAGATTATAACCTTGATGAGTATATTATCAATTACCCCCAAATCTTGTAAACCATCGCCATTAATATCACCTAACGCTAAAAACTGATTGATAGTTTGATTTGATACGGTAATAATTATATCATCGCTACCCACTGAGGCATCCACTAGATTAGTGGTACTATTGCCAAAAATCAACACTCCTGCTGAGTAACTACCACCAGAAACCACATCCGCAAAACCATCACCATTGACATCCCCCAACATCACCACGTTATTACCATTGCCCGTAAAACGTCTTAATTCTGGTGGATTATTAATAAAAGTATTAAAACTGGGGGTAATTTGATTAGCTTCTTGTAAAGTAGCAATATTAGCTGTAGCACTAGCTGAACCTTCATTTAAGGTTGCCAGAATTGAACCGCTATTGCTGACAATATATAAACCACCATCGATCGCTAAACTGAGATAAGCTCCCCCCGTAGTACTGGTATTAGTTGCCCATACAGCAAATTCCGCCGATCCCGGTTCATTGACTGGTTGAGATTGGCTATAGAGAACAAAGTTACCATCAGTTTGCATCAGAGCTTGTACCGCAGGGGTAGTATTATCTGATAGCCAAATAACTTCCCCATTAGGATTCAGCAGGAATAAAACACCCACAGGGATATTAATGTCGTATGTGGAATTTGTGTTAGAATTACTTAAACCTAAAGTATAGCCACTAATGCTATAAAGATCACCGTCAATAACAAAACCATTATCACCAGAAATATTAGCTAGTTTGATACTACCATCGTCCGCTAACCAAGGATGACCATAGATAGTATATAACTCTCCAGCGTTAGGCGCACTAATCATTAAATCGTCCACGCCATCCCCATTGACATCCCCAATACCACTAGCACCAGCACCCACTAGCTGATAAGGTTGACTACCATTGAGCAAGAAAGTCGTTTTACTATCATTAGCGGTAACGTTAAGGTCAAAAATAGTACCCATGTCACTCAAATTAAGAGGTCCAAAAAGAACATAACCTTGCCCTGTGCCGTTTGCACCTTGAGGGGCTGTAATCAAGAAATCTTCATAACCATCGTTATTGACATCACCAGGGGAAGTAATAATTGCGCCTGTTTGACTGAAGGAAAGTCCTCCCACAATTTGTAAATTAGCAACATTATCGAGATTTTGGGGACTTGTATTCTTACTAATTCCTCCGTTGAGAACATATATTAAACCATTATTATTTGCACCCCCTGGAGCAGAAATCGCTAAATCGTTGATATTATCTCCATTTAAGTCACTGCTATTTAAAGCACTTCCTGCATTTATATTATCAGCAGTACCATTATTGGAGGGTAAATTTGAACCGATATAAATGGCGTATTCTGTTAAGGTGGTTGTGCCGTTGCTTTGATAAACATAGACTGCTCCCAACTCCACAGAAGAAGAACTTGGATAACTATTGTTTTGATTGGTATTGCTAGGAAGTCCGTTTAAACCAGTCCATTGATTAGTAACTGTACCTTCATAGCCGATCGCACCTATGATTAAATCATCAGATGTTGTATTACCTGTAAAGGTTTTCGCTTTAGCTGTAAGACTAGAAACGGCAAGGCTATAACCTGCTAATTCTCCCGTATTAGTGGAATTGTAGATAGTGGAAAGGGTAGAAGTACCATCAAAGGCAACGTAAACCGCCCCATTACCATCATTTGCCCCCGGAGCGCCGATGGCAATATCGAATTTAGTACCAGTGGCATAAGTGCCATTAGATTGAGCATTACTGTTAAAGTTACCCACCGCCACGGAATAACCAAAGCCGATGTTGGAAGTGGGAGCATTAATAACATAACCTTGATTACCCAAATTGGTGACATCAATGGTAGTTCCTTCTAAATTATCAGAGCCATAAATAACATATACTTTGTTAGCATTGGGATCACCGATGATAAGATCATCATAACCATTACCATCAACATCCCCCGTTGCCATACTGAAGGGAAAATCGCCGTTGGCTTGTCCTGTATCACTCAAGCCTGTAATAAAGACACCACTAGGATTTCCAGTTAAATCGGTAGCGGTAAGGGGATTAGTTTCACTATTAGATAAGACTGCACCGCCACCAAAAAGAATTTGAATTGTCCCCTGTCCTAATACGTTACCTGAAGTATCGGTATAGCCTCGATTGGCAATTGCCGTATCCATTAAAGGTGCAGTTACTTGATTGCCTGATGAATCAGTATAGGTATAAGTATCCCCATTAAAATTACCAGATACGATCGAATATCCCATACTAGGGTTATTGGTGTTGATGATAAAACCACTATCGATTAAGGCTAGGGAAGAATCATTGGCTTCAGTAACAGTGGCGATACCTAATACTTGGTTAGAATTGACGCTTGTGGGTTCACTGGTGACATCTCCTGCTTGTAACGTTTGAGTGCTAGGGTTTCCCGTACTATAATTGATGGTGACGTTAAAATTAGTGCTACTAGAGAAAGTGTTATCTCCTGCATCGAGAAATAAGTCCAAGTCCACATTCTGACTCAGAATAATATAGTCAAAACTACCGTTGGGGTTAACAGGATTAAGCAGTTTATCTCCTTGCACTACGGCTAATTGATAACCGTTGGTATTGCCTACACTCCATGTAATGGTTTCATTATTGCTATTAATCGCAGTAACTTCGATCGAACTGATTTTATTACCTGTCACCTGATTACCCAAGTTGAAGGATAAGAAAATATCAGTATTGCCATTAGGATTAACGTAGCCACTACTGTTAGCGGTGGTGAAAGAAGTAACATCCCATTCGGGGTTATTAGCGTCTGATAGTTGCGTAGCGATAGGTTTATAGGTAGGATTAATAACACTAGGTAATCCCCAACTATCACCATTATAAGTTACATATTGGGTATTTGCTCCAGCAGGTAAAGGAGCGATATATTGAGAATTATATTTGTTGCCAATGGGATTGGTATTAAATAGAAGTTGGGAAATTTGAGAGGGAGTTAAATTACCAAAATCTGATAAATCGGGAGTTTCGCTATAGGCTAAGGCTTGACGATAAAAAGCTACCTCATCTAAATAAACGCCACTGGTATTAGAGGCACTAGCTAACGTCATAGTCGCACTACTAGGGAGGGTTAACTCCAAATTGTCTTGAGTGACGGAAGGCTTCCCATTAATATAAAGGGTAGCGGTATCGATTTCCCCGTCATAGGTGGCAACGACATAATACCATTCATTGGCAGTGGGAGTAAAACCATCGGAGTTTAAGATTTGTCCATTCAGATTAAAAGATAACCCCGTATTTTTGAGACTGATACTTAATAAATTACTGACAGATACCAGATCGATCGAATTAGAAGATAAAGAGGGCGCTTTAAACCAAAATTCCACACTGAAAGAAACACCCGATAGAGGAATAGTTGAAGAAGTGGCACTATTACCACTATTGAATAATACCGCAGGGTTAGCATCTCCCTCATTAGTGGTAGTATCTTCTAATGCACCCACCTCATTAAATGTTACTGAACCGCTATAAGTACCATTACCACCTGCTCCATAAATGCCCTCATTGACAAGGGTTGTACCACTACTTTCAGCTAAACGATAGTACAGGAGGGGGGATTCATTTTGAGTTAACTCACTATAGGATGTAGCTTGAGTTTCTGTCCACAAAACCGTTGGTTTACCGTCAATGGTGACAATGCGTAACTCCGTTAAGGGATCAGGATTTGCGTCTGCGTAGAGAATTTCAGGATTACTCCAAGTGGCTACCCCGTTATTATAAGTTAGAGTTGACCAGTAAATATTAGATTCACCGTTGTTATAGTTAATCCATGCCGTCATTAGTTGATTATTAATCCATTCACCGATGACGATTTTGCCTTCTGAGCCTTCTTGTTGTGCTATGGGAGAAGCTACAGTCCAACTTTGGGTAGAAGGGTTATAAATGGAGAAATAAATATCAGATTGATTGAAACTTTCATTAATTAAGGTAGCTTCATCATCGGTGTAAAACTCTCCTGACACAAGGTTAGTATTGATGTCGCTACTATTGGCATTTGACCAAACTAACACTGTAGTATTGTTACTAGCATTATAAGCACCTACGGGATTAAAGTTAAAGCCTCCTGTACCCGGAATACTGCTAATATTGCTCACGAGGTTAGATTCAGATGAATTTAGTAGGGCGTATTTAATAACAGTGGTGGGGGTAGAAGGAAATGTGATAACGGGTTGATTGCTAAAATTCGCTACATTACCGTTACTGCCTGATAAAGTATTTCCTGTATAACTGACGGTGACAATATCTCCATTACCGATGAGATTTGCCCCTTCTGGCGGTTGAACAGATAAAATAACTGTATTGTCGTTAATGGTGACGTTAGGTTCGATCGAAAATATGACTCCATTGCTTTCTACGGTAAAATTGCTATTCGTGACATCCTGAGGGATTAAGTTTTGATCAAAAACGAGGGTAATTTGATTCGTGGTACTGCTTTCCACGATCGAACCAGCCCCCAACATTACGGGAGCATTGCTATTATTAGTGGTGTTAGTGAGGGCAAAGTCGCTAAAATTATTAACCCAAAGAGTGGTATTTGTCTGGGAATTATCAAGGAAAAGATTATTATTGTTACCCGTAGGAGTAGAAAGATTGTAACTGATCTTTAGTTGAGTGTCGGTACTGACTGATGTATCAAGGGTTAAAGTGAGACTATTACCAGAAATGCTAATATTGCCTATGGTATAGCTATTATTATTACTATCGGTGACGGTAAATTGATTACCTTTTGGTACACTGGTATTGTTACCTAATTCATCGATAAAATTGAGGGTGATAGTTTGCCCATTGACAAAACCTGCGATGGGCTCTAAGGGGGGGACATCGGCAACCCATGCCAATAAAGGAGAGGAGTTGGAGGCGTTGGTAGGAATAATGACGGGGGCACTATCTTCTCCTAAATCCGCTTCAATGGTACTCATCAGGGATTGAGTTGTAATGGTAGTAAGCCCTGTTACTAGAGAATTGGTGATATTTTGATTTTTATAATTAATACTGACAGTTTGATTGGGGGATACACTCTGATTGAGAGTTAACACCGCTTCATTTCCCATCAGAGAAACACTTTCCACTATCACGCTATTAAGAGTTGTACCATCTGAGTTAGTGACGATGACGCTATAATCACCAACGGTGTCGGATAATGTCACACTAGCATTATCGTTATTGATGAAAATAGAGGATTGAGAAACTTGGGTAATTAAACCGTTTTGAATGGTAAAGGATTCGATCGAACTGCCGTTACTATCTCGTAAAGGTTATCGCCTAACGAACTACTATTGTTATAACTAATGGAGACATTTTGTAAAGATTGATTTGTCACCGATGAAGCAAAGGTTAATAAAACTCCATTATTAGTAACTTGAGCATTGGTAATGGATAAGTTAGTGTTGTTTGCGGTGACAGTAAATCGATCGAGATCTGGATTTACACTGGTATCTAAAGGAGTATTAAAAGCTAAAAGGAGACTAGGATTAATATAATTTTGACTGTTGCCACTGGTGGGATTGTATTGATAGGCAAGAGAGTTGGGAGTGTTATCGGTGACGCTTAAATCCGCAATATTGCCGATGACATCCCCATTGGTATCCGTTACCCCTTCGTTATTGGTAAAATTAAGATCAACTTGATTGTAAGTGGGAGTGGGATTGTCAGAATCACTGTAATCGAGATTTTCCGAAGAGACGATCGTATTTTCTAACTGGAGAATAACTAGATTGGCACTCGCTCCTGCCACTACATTAAACACGGGAATATTCGTGACATTGCCACTAATATCCGTCACATTGACGGTAAAATCACTAGCTGAGGGTAGTTCATCTAAATCTGTACCAAAGTCCACTGTAATTAAAGAACCTGCTACACTGGCGCTAGTAGAATTAGTGCTACTGGTAAAAGTGCTTAACGTCGAAGAAGTGCTAGTGTCAACGGAAGATGAAGCAGTGGCACTACTAGAATTTTTATTGCTGTTAAATACATCCCAAGTCCAACCCGGATCAAAATTAAAACCAAGTCCAATGGGTCCTACCTTCACATCAAAACCAACGGGGAAATTCAAAGAAATACTATTATCAGTGCTTCCGATACCCCAATTAAAAGCCGTTCTGACACCGCCGTTTATATCCGCACTTAATATAGGCACATGGGGAATTTGAGCTTTACCCACTAATCCTGTACCCAAAACAGGAAAACTGATCGAGCCAGACATATCTAAACCTTCCGCCGTACCATTGATAAAAGCGGCGAAAGTTTCCGCCACATTAATCGCTATATCGACAGCAATAACTCCCGCTTCTGAGCCTTTATCATTCATGGATAACAACAAACTTGCAACTTCACCAAAAGCCGTTATCCCCAAAATAGTTAAAGCGCCCCCAAAGTTTGAGGAGAATAACTACCGCCTTGAGTGCTTGGTTCGGCTAAAAGGTTAAAATTAATACCTAGACTACCCGTTGCATCTAAACTAAAAAATCCTGCGGTTACTTCGGGGGGAATAATGGGAAATTTCACCGATGCTGTTAAGCCTAAAACGTCATCAATACCTAACAAATCATAAGGGGAAGTGTTAGAAAATTTATAGGTAGAATCAAGGTCAAAGCCAAAGGTGATGGGCGATCGAGCATTTTGTTTATAGCTTGAACCGGGGGTAATTAAACCACTAGGGGAGGCGATAATACTTTGAGTATTGTTAACAGTGTTAGTTTTCCAAGGACTTTCGAGCAATTTAGGGGATTTCCACTCTAATTGTGCATTAGTTTTGAGAAAGATTGAGGATTCTTCCCCACCAATCGCAAAATTTGTCCCTCCTGATAATGTCCCCACAAGTTCCCAATTTTTCATGAAAGGAGTGATGATCGATCGAAGAAAACCACTTTTCGGCACACTGTGCATCAATTCCCAATCTTCTAAAAGACTACTAGCAAAATAGACTTGGGCATTCCATGAACCTAAAGGTTCTTCTCCGGGTTGCTCTGTGGTACTACTATCACTGGTGGCACTAAAACTATTTGCTTGTACTGCTTGGGTGTTGCTTTGGGTATTGTTTTGGGTGTTGCTAGTTAAAACCCCCGTATTAACCAAGCCATTATTGATTAATTGAGGAGAGTAGGGGGCATTAGGAGTTATAGTATTGCTATTGGTAGAGAATTGAGAACTGCTAATACTAAATGTTTGAGAGTAAAAGTCACTATCTTCTTTGATGCTAAGATTAGCGACATTGTCAAGATTAACCTTTGAACCAATAACGATCACTTCACCGTTATTATTAACAGTGACAGTCGGTTCTAAATCTCCTACTTGATCTAAGGTTAGCGCTTGAGGAGTGTTTAACCATTGTAAATCTGCATTTTCGTCATATTGGGCGGCAGTGTAATAAAAGTCACTATCATTGAGGCTTCCCTGTTGCCATACCACTGCTAACCCCGGATTGCTACCATTGATGAGATTTTCATCCGCTACAAGGTTGATACTGGTGACAGGCTCATTCCCCGTGAATGCGATCGCCCCTGCATTTTTCCACGTTTCTGAATTATTGTCATAGACAGCGTGCCAGATATAGCCACTGTCAGCCCAAACAATATGACTAACACCTACCGAATCGGTAACAATAGCGGATTGACTAGAAGCAAGGTTGATAGACATGGCTTGACACTCCTTTTCAGGGATTAATAATAGTAGAAAAATAAATTATTTATATTGATATATTCATCTATTCACAATTTTAAAATTAATTACTATAAAAAAATGTCATTTTTGTCATTAGTTTTATCATAGTTTGTTTGTAGATTTATTCGGTATATATATATTCAGAATGAATCAAATCTTTCTTCTTTACAAAACCTTAAATAACTTTACAAAAGTTAACTTTATTTACTTAATAATAATACTGAGAGAAAAAAATAATTTATGAAATCTTTATTAAGTAAGAAGAAATTGATAATAAAAAAATAATTTAAGTTACTAATTTTTTGATATTATTAAGGAATAATTATCGTTATTTTATGGATATGGATAATAATAAATATTTAGCTATTAATGAAGTAATTAAACAGCAATTTTATCTCAAATATAATCGAGTTTTAACCCTCACAGAAGAAATTATTTTAGAAGGAGCGATCGAGAATTTATCTTATGAAGAAATAGCTCATAAATTATATATGAGTTCAGGCACAGTGAGAAATATTGCCTCTAAATTTTGGGATCAATTATCAATATTATACCATCAAAAAATTACTAAAATTAATTGTAAATATGTCATTGAAAATATTTTAAAATCAGAAAAAATTCTAGGAAAAGAAGAATTAAACTTAACAGATATTGACCATGAAAATATTAAGTCTCATCAAGGAATTATCATGATTATTGATGATTATATAGAAAACTTAAAAATTCTGAAACAATTACTAGAAAAAGAAGGTTATCAAGTGCGTAGTGCAAGAAGTGCTAAAATGGCTTTTTTATCTTTAGAAGAAAGTTTACCAGACTTAATTTTATTAGATATATTAATGCCAATTATGGATGGTTATGAAATATGTAAAATCATTAAAACAAATCCTTTAACTTCTCATCTTCCTATTATTTTTATTAGTGCATTAAGTGATACTATTGATAAAGTTAAAGGTTTTCAATTAGGAGCTTGTGATTATATTACCAAACCCTTTGAAGAAATTGAAGTTTTATTAAGAGTTTCCCATCAGATTAAACTAAAAGATCAAACTTTAAGACTAGAAAAAGAACTTAAAGAACATGAAAAAACCATTGAAATGTTATCTCAATCTCGATCGATTCTTGCAAGTGTTTTAAATAATAGTTGTTGTGGCATTGCGGTTTTAGAAGCAATTCGTAGCCCTCAAACGGCTCAAATTATTGATTTTCAATATTTTTTAGTCAACCCAATTTTTACTGATTTATTTAATATTAAAGAGTTAAATAATCTCAATTTTATTGATAACTTAAAAGAATGCAGTTTTGGTAAATTACAATGGATTGAAGAATTGATTAATGTAGTCAAAAATAGTAGAGATTTTAGAGATATTTTCTTATTTCAAGGACAAAAATATCAAATGAGTGTCAATAAATTAGGCGACGGAATAACCATCAATATCATACCTTTAATTCAATAAATAAAGTTTTGTTGGGTTACGCTTTTGGACACCCCAACCGACTGCTATAGTAAATCATAGTAAATCAATGATTTTTTCTGTTTCAAAATTACTGACTAATTGCCTTAATTTTTCTCTAATTTGATGATGATTAGAGGGAATTTGCTCAATCAAAAAAAGCATTTTTTTCTCATCTAACATTAATACTGCTTTTTTTAATTCTTGATGCCATTGAGAAGGCATAATTGCTAATGATTCTAATGTTAAAATTTCTGTGGGGGTAACTTTTTGATGATGATTAATTTCAGGGATTTTTTCATAGATGAATTTTAAGCCTAAGTGTTTTTCTAATATCTCAAAAATAGTGCTATCTAAAAAGGGTTTGCGCACATAGTCATCACAACCTGCGTCAAGGATGATTTGTTGCTGATTTCCTAATACACTGGTAGTTAAGGCGATAACGATAGTAGCATTTCCCTGTATGGTGCTTTTAATACGTTTTATAGTTTCATAACCATCCATAACAGGCATTCTCATATCTAACCAAATCACATGAGGTTGCCAATTTTGCCATATTTCTATAGCTTGTTTACCATTCTCTGCTTCTTGTAACTCAAAGCCGAAGGGTTGCAATAGCTTGATTAAAAGTTGACGGTTTACCCATTTATCATCTACTACTAGGACACGATATTGTGGTTGATTTGGAGCTAAGGCAATGACACGGGATTTTTGAGGAATTTGGATGATGGTATTAGGTTTTACTTCTTTAACTTTTATATTAAATCTGAAGGTTGAGCCGATACTTTCTTGACTGGTGACGTATATATCTCCTCCCATTAACTGAATAAATTGTTTGGTGATGGTTAAGCCTAAGCCTGTGCCTTCTGGGGTATGTTTTCCAATTTCACTCTGTTGAAAGGCTTGAAAAATTTTCGTTTCGTCTTCTTTGCTGATACCGATACCTGTGTCTATGATTTCAAACCATAAATCGTATTCGGGAAGGATAAGAGGCTTTGCTTTAAGATTGACTGTGATGTTGCCTGAAGAAGTAAATTTGATGGCGTTACTGAGGAGGTTAATTAAAATTTGCCTTAGTTTGAGGGTATCGGTGTTGATGTAACGGAGGGATAAATGTTGATAATTGATGGTAAAATCTAGGTTTTTTTCTTGGGCTTTGAGAGTGAATATTTGGCTAATTTGGCTTAATAAATGGAATAAATCGATATTTTCTGGGTTTAATTCGATTTTTCCTGCTTCTATCTTGGCTAAATCTAAGATATTGTTAATTAACATCAAAAGATGTTTGCCACTATTGTTGATGATTTCCAGATTTTCTTTTGTATTTTCTAAAACATCACGGGAATTGAGCATTAACTGAGAAAATCCTAACACAATATTCAGGGGCGATCGTAATTCATGACTCATATTAGCGAGAAAGCGACTTTTTGCTTGACTTGCCACTTCGGCTTTTTTCTTTGCCTTAGCTAATTCAAGGGTGCGTTGTTTAACTTGATGCTCAAGGGTGCGGTTATAATCTTCTAATAACTGTTTTGCGTCTTGTAAATTTTGTTCATTTTCTTGAATTGTTTGAAAATAATCTTTTAATTGCCCACTCATTATATTAAAGGATTCTGATAAATTATTTAATTCTTTAATGGGATTATTTGTCTGAATTTTTTGCCAATTACCTTGGGCAATATTTTGGGAAGCTAAATTTAATTTAGCAATGGGTTTCGCCATTATATTAGCAATTAATAAACTTAAAATAATCGTTAGAATTATAGAAATAATTGTTAAGAGAATTGTTTTGTTATAATTAGCGTGAATTTCAGTTAAAAAATCGGTTTCAGGAATATTAATAATTAATAGCCAATCTAAGCCATATTCATCTTTTAAATTATTAACTAATAAATAGTATTTTTGATCATTAATTTTTACTTTTTGCCGAAAATATTCATTGATATTTGCAAAACTTTGATAACGATCGAGTAAATATAAACCAATAGCTTTATTAAGATAATTTTCATGATTATTAATAGAAATTAATTTTGCTTGATTATTTTCTAAAACTGATAATTTATCTTGGGTAGAAGTAGCGATTAAATCCCCTTGATGATTAATTATAATAGCTTTTCCTGTTTTACCGATGGTTAAAGAATGGAGATATTCACTAATATAATTTAAGTCTAGTTGAACAGATAAAACTCCTTGAATATTAGGAGAATTTTTGATATAAATAGGTTGAGAAAAATTAATGACTAAGGTTTCTTTATTCGATAATCGAGGAAATACATTAGTCCATGCTTTACTTTTTTTTGTGATTGCTGTTTGATACCAAGGGCGTTGATGGGCGGAAAAATTAGGGTAACTAAAAACAGGATTACTTTTATTTTTATAGTCTTGAATGGAGGTATAACCTTGATAATTATTTCCATCACTAATGGCGATTCCTTCTACTTTTTTCTTAGTTTTTTGATGCAATGTATAACCACTCACAACGAAATAGTTATCTAAATTAACAACTTTAATCGCAGCAATAAATTTATTTTTATTACTTTTGTATGTTTCCCACAGAAAAGGCAACCATTTATCCATATTTTCTGTTTCCAAATCCAAAATATTTGCAGTGATTAAGTTTTGATTAGTTTGGTTGATTTGTTGTGGTAGTGCTAAAAATGTTTTAACATTATCTAAGATTCGATCGCTACTTTGAGTCATTAACTGATATGCCAGATTATTGACAGCTTTTTGACTAAACCAGAGAGAAACACTACTCACAGAAGTAGCGGTAATAATCACTGGTAACAAAAAAGATACTGATAAAATAGTTTTTAAGGAAAATCCCATAGATTAATAAGCCAAAACTGATGTGTAGCAATCTTAAATGAATGATAAAGTTATAGTCTATCAAAATTGAGAATTAATCAGTTCTGGTTTATTAGATTTTCGATAAAGATAAAGAAAATAAAGGCGGAAGCCCTTATTACAAACTAATATAAAAACTAAGCTAATAAAGCCTCAAATGCGATACCTTCAAGGTTAAAACTATTGGCATAATTAGTAATTACACTTTGGGTTTCTGGTTGCCCCGTATAAAGATAAGCCCCACCCGTGCTATTTTGGAAACGGGTAATACTATCAGCCATTTGTGAATTTGCACCATAGGCATAAAAAGCGATACCCTCATCAATAAACTGGGGATAATTAGCACGGATTGACTCACTTTCGGTGTCTCCTGCGTAAATATAACCCCCCATTAAGTCAGTATTGCGGAAACGATTAAAAGCGGTTAAGTCATCTTCTTGAGTGTCAGATACATAAAAAGCTAATCCCTCCTCCACAAAGTTATTACCATAGTTGGTTAGTACTGATTCTTTTTCTTGCGCACCAACATATAGATAAGCACCCTCTGTTTGCAAACTACGGAAACGATACATGGCAGTATCTAAGACGATTTCGGGGGATTCTCCAAAGGCAAAAAAGCCTCGTTTGAAGATAATACCATTTTCTGCACCATCAATGTCATACTTACTACCGTCTTGAAGATTTAAAATTGCTCCTTCATTTTTACCGTCTCCATCATCATCAAACAGTTTCGCACCCGAAAAAGCCTCATATTGTTGAGTTTCATTATTGAAAATATAGTAATTATTAAAGTCTTTTGTACCTTCAAAATAGAGTTTAACCTGTGCTTTACCGTCAGTGGTAGTAGCTCGAAATTCTAATTCACCCCCCATGACGCTGTTAGGTTGTTCTCCAATGATATGATTCCAATTACGAATTTGTCCATCGGTAGGATCAACATTAAGATGAAACTCGTCATCGATGACGGTATTACTTTCTTCTTCGAGGGTGACGAGTAAGCCTAAATCCCTTGTACCTGTGTAAATATCATCTAAAATAAGGGGTACAGAAATGGTTTTACTGGTTTCTCCCGGTTTAAATACTGCCCTTCCTAACACGGGATTATAGTCACTACCTGCTTTTCCTCGTCCATCTTGAGTAAGGTAATGTACTTGTACATATTTATCTAAATCCCCTGTGCGTTGGATGGTAAATTCTACTTCTCCATCGGCTTCGTTAGCAGTGGGATTAGAGACAGATAAACGGGTGGGTGCATCAGGATTACTAGCAGTGGCACTAAATACTGAACTAGCAACACTTTGGGCGGTTTCGTTACCTGATTCATCGGTATTAAAGGAAGTCATGATTTCTGCATTAACAGAGGCGACTTCTGAAGTTAAGTTGGATGTTGGAGTATTAGTAGAAGAAGCATTTTTCTCGACAGTAATAACATTAGTTGTGTCTGTCTCGACAATACGATTAAGTAAAACCGTTGCACTCGAAATATTTGAGGTATATCGATCGAACTTCTGATTATACTGATAAACTGTACCATTAAGACTAAAATCAGCACTGAGATTAAGGGTGTCACTAGCATCCATTACCACAGTGACGGTGTTTGTGGGAGAAAGTTGAGTAACGGTTAAGGAGTTAAGGGTGAGGTTATTAGCGCCATAACCTTCCGTGACTAAAATCTCAAAATTGCGTAAACGATTACCCGGGGAAAGGGTAGTTAAATCCCAATCTTGTTTATTATAGCCCTCAAATCTTAAAACATCTATACCTGCACCACCATCTAAACGGCGGAAATAGGTATCATTGACGGTGACGAAATCATCTCCTAATCCTGCGTAAACGACATCAATACCGCCATTGGTATAAATTTGATCATCCCCTTCACCGCCGATGAAACTTTCCCCCGTTGCTGTGCCAATCATAACATCATCGCCGATCGTACCTGTTTGAGTTACAGTGTTATTAAAGTCACTACCAAAAATAACGTAGCTAAGGTTATCATTATCTCCTGGTGCGCCAATAATAAAGTCACTAAATCCATCACCGTTAACATCACCATCCCCACTGAGAGAAATTCCTGCCTGAGATGCTGGTAAACCCGTAATTAAAAAGCCACTGGTATTAGAGTTATTGGTATTGGAGTTAGATTGATTGTTGCTTAAACTGTTTAAGTCAAAGGGATTGGTTGCAGAGTAGGTATTACCCCAATTCTTCCCACCAAATACCACAAAAACAGTGCCGTCTTGAGTATCATCGGAGGTTAAGGAAGTAGAGGGAGATGCGATCGCCACATCATCATAACCATCGCCGTTAATATCACCAATAGCAGTAAAGTTAGATAATTGAGAAATACCATAAGTATTGGTGCTATAGTCGGGGTTTAAAACCACATCTGGGGTACTATTAATAGTGCTTGAAGTCGAACCATAGTAGATAAATAATGCCCCTTGATTATTTTCAAAATTAGAGCCATTAAACTCTCCAAAAGTGGCATAGCCAGGGGCTAAAACGCCATAATCTTCGATGCCGTCACCATTAAAATCACCAATACCTTGTAATTGAGAGCCTAATTCCTGAGTTTGATTGGGTTCAAAAATAGGATTAGATGCTGTTACATAGATACTGGTATCGTTGTTATATCCCACATGGGCAATATAGATACTTTGATTGAAAAATGCGGGAGAGGTTCGATCGAAGGAGGACTGATTAGGGATAGAAGCATTGTCATTTGTCCAGTTTTCCCCTAAACCTTCACCAGAGATATAAAAAATAGTTTCACTACTGTTACCACTTTTAAAGAAAAGATAAAGAGTTTCATCTGTAGCTATTAAAGAAGGACCAGCACTTGTTCCTTGATTTGGAATAACCTGAGAAGTAGCGGAACTATTGGCACTTGACCATGTTGAGCCATTGTAAGAAGTTACACTAATATTGTTGCTATTATCTGCTTTGAAAGCGATATATAATTCATCATTGAAAACCGTTGCCCCAATGCGATCGCTACTAGAATTAGTACCGCCATCGTAGGGAACTCTACTACTTGTTGTCCAAGTATCACTGTTGCTGGGATTGTCAGAAGTTACATAGACAACGCTATTATCACCATTAGTAGCAAGAAAGAAAGCGTATAATTCATCGTTGTAAGTGACGAGAGTTGGTCCTTGCTCACTGGTATTACTACCGATTTGATAGAAGTCACCACCGCTAAAAGTTAAGCCTAAATCCGTATCAGCACTAACGGCACTAGCTAAAATCACTTCATTATTAGTGGCAGTAAAGGCAAGATACAAGGTGTTATTAAACACCCCTAAAGAGGCTTGATAATCAGTTTCAAAGCTACTGCCAAGATTAGTTAAGCCCTCCCAGTTAACGCCATCAGCACTTCTTTGTATCCAAAGAGTATTTTTGTTGCTATCAACGTTATCGGTAGCGTTATATAGCATATAGAGATAGCCATTAAACTCTACCAACGTGGGAGCTAATTCTGCGGATTGCACACCTAGATTATATTGAGATGTCCAATCGCTATTGATTAAGGTTTGTTCAAATACGGCATTAGGAGGTTCGATCGTTGAATTACCTTGATTATTTCCTAAGTAAACAGTAAATTGTCCATTAGCGATAACATTAGGACTAATAAGGTTCATGAATTGATTGCCTAAACCCACTTCCGTATAACCATCACCATTAATATCTCCTAATCCATTACCCGTTAATCCACTAAAAGTAATGTCAGTATCTGAGGTTAATGTACCGTTGGCACTACCTTCATACAGAGTCCAAACGCCATTAGTACTACGAAGAACAACATCCCCATAACCATCACCATTATAATCTCCGATGGCTATTCCTTGAATAATAGAAGTTTTCGCTACAGTAGAGAGGTTGATGTTACTTCCGAGAGTAGGGATACTACTAGAACCTAACTGTACATAGAAGTTATCATTATTATCAATTACGCCAAAGTCTTTTAAACCATCGCCGTTAATATCTCCTAATGGCAGAAACTGATTAATAGTTTGGTTCGATACCGTAATAACTATATCATCCGTACCTACTGCTGCATCAATCAGATTAGTGGTACTATTACCAAAGACAATAACTGCACCATATTCGCTACCACCTGATAAAACATCCCCAAAACCGTCACCGTTAATATCACCCAACATAACAACATTGTTGCCATTGCCCACGAGACTACCACCATTGACACTATTATTAATAAATGTAGTTGAGCTACTGGTAATCTGATTTTCTTCTAGTAATCGGGTATTGTTACTGGTGGCACTAGCTGTACCTTGATTTAAAGTAGAGAGAATCGAACCGCTATTGCTGACAATATATAAACCACCATCTTCACCTAAACTGAGATAAGCTCCTTGTGTAGTATTAGTTCCTGTAGCCCAAACTGCATATTCAGCAGAACCAGGTTCATTTAATGCTTGTGCTTGGCTATAGAGAACAAAGTTACCGTCAGTTTGCATGAGAGCTTGTACGGCAGGAGTGGTATTGTCAGACTGCCAAACAACAGTGCCTCTGGGGTTGAGTAAGAATAAAACACCTACAGGGATATTAATACCATAGGTTTCATTCGTCGAAGAATCACTTAATCCCAAAATATAGCCATTCGGACTATTGGGAGATAAATATAACATTCCGTCAATGACAAACCCGTTATCAGCAGAAATATCTGCGAGTTTGATACTACCATCGTCGGCTAACCAAGGATGACCAAAAATGGTGTAAAGTTGTCCTGCGTTGGGCGCACTAATCATTAAATCGTCCACACTATCACCATTGACATCCCCAATACCACTTGCGGCCGCTCCCACTAATTGATAAGGTTGATCTCCATTGAGTAAGAAAGTCGTTTTACTGTCACTAGCAGTAACGTTAAGGTCAAATATAGTACCTATGTCACTTAAGTTAAGAGGTCCAAAAAGTACATAACTTTGTCCAGTGCCGTTAGCGCCTTGGGGGGCGGTAATCAAAAAATCTTCATAACCATCGTTATTGACATCGCCGGGGGAGGTAATGACTGCCCCTGTTTGACTGAAGGGTAATCCGCCGACAATGCCCAAATTAGCCACAGTATCAAGATTTTGAGGGTTATTATTTTGTGTGATTCCCCCCTTGAGAACATAAATTAAACCATTGTTATTTGCACCTCCGGGGGCGGAAATAGCTAAATCATTGATCTTATCTCCATCTAAATCTGTGCTATTCAAAGCAGAACCAGCATTACTGTTATTGGCAGTACCATTACTAGAGGGTAAATTAGAACCAGTGTAGGTAGCATAAGGAGTTGTATTAAAAGTATTGCTCGTTGTGCCGTTACTTTGAAATACATAAACAGCTCCTAATTCGGCGGTGGAAGTGGAGGGGTAAGATTGCCCTGCGGGATTGTCGGTGGAATTAGCACTGGAAGGAAGTCCGCTTAAACCATTCCATTGATTAGTAACATCTCCTGAAAATCCGATCGCACCTATGATTAAATCATCAGATGTTGTATTACCTGTAAAGGTTTTAGCTTGAGAAGTACGACTAGAAACCGCAACGCTATAACCTGCTAACTCTCCATCGTTTTGAGAACTGTAGATAGTGGAAAGGGTAGAAGTACCATCAAAGGCAACATAAACCGCCCCATTACCGTTATTAGCAAC
This sequence comes from Geminocystis herdmanii PCC 6308, assembly GCF_000332235.1. Taxonomy (NCBI): domain Bacteria; kingdom Bacillati; phylum Cyanobacteriota; class Cyanophyceae; order Chroococcales; family Geminocystaceae; genus Geminocystis; species Geminocystis herdmanii. The sequence goes on from NZ_CM001775.1 coordinate 496,130, forward strand.
GGGTGCGCCGATGGCAATATCAAATTTAGTACCACTGGCATAAGTACCATTAGACTCAGCATTACTGTTAAAGTTACCCACTGCAACGGAATAACCGAAACCAATATTGGAAGTGGGAGTATTAATGACATAACCTTGACTACCTAAATTTGTGACATTAATGGTAGTTCCAGCTAAATTATTAGAGCCATAAATAACATATACTTTATTAGCATTAGGATCACCAATAACTAAATCCTCATAACCATCACCGTTGACATCCCCTGTCGCCATAGAGAAGGGAAAATCACCGTTGGCTTGTCCAGTATCGCTTAAACCAGTAATCAAGACACCGTTAGGATTACCACTTAAATCGGTGGTAGTAAGAGGGTTGCTTTCATTGTTTGATAATACTGCACCGCCACCAAAAAGAATTTGGATTGTACCTTGTCCCAACACGCTACCTGATGTGTTGGTATAGCCTCGATTTCCTACGGCAACATCAGACTTACCATCATTGTTAAAATCACCATTGGTAATAACATAACCCATACTCGAATTAGTGGTGTTGATGATAAAACCGCTATCAATCAAGGCAAGGGAAGAATCATTAGCTTCGGTGACGGTGGCAATGCCTAAAACTTGGTTAGAATTAATATCTGTGGGTTCGCTGGTTACATTTCCTGCTTGAACAGTTTGGGTAGTGGTACTCCCGTTACTATAGTTAATCGTTACATTAAAAGTTGTACCACTAGGGAAATTATTACTTCCTGCATCGAGAAATAAATCTAAGTCCACATTTGGACTAAGAATAGTATAGTCAAAACTACCATCAGGGTTAACAGGATTGAGGAGTTTATCCCCTTGCACGACTGCTAATTGATTGCCATTAGTATTACCTACACTCCATATTACGTTATTAGCGGTAACTTCGATCGAACTAATTTTTGTACCAGTTGTCTGATTTCCCAAGTTTAGGGATAAGAAAATATCAGGATTGCCGTTAGGATTAACGTAGCCACTACTGTTAGCGGTGTTATAGGAAGTCACATCCCATTGGACTTTATTAGCGTCTGATAATTGAGTAGCAACAGGTTTATCGTTAGGTTCAATTATACTAGGAACTCCCCAACTGCTACCATCATAAGTTACATACTGGGTATTTGGTCCTGCAGGTAAAGGATCGACATATTGAGCATTATACTTGTTACCGATTTGACTGGTATTGAGTAGAATTTGGCTAATTTGAGAGGCGGTTAAATTGCCAAAATCCGAGATGTCAGGGGTGTCATTATCGGTTAAGGCTTGACGATAAAAAGCAACCTCATCTAAGTAAACGCTTTCATTACTAGAACCTGCAAGGGTTAAACTGGTATTGCTAGGGATACTTAAATCCACACTGTCTAAACTACCAACGTTTTCACCATTTACAGATAAATTAACCGTGTCGGTTTCACCGTTGTAAGTAGCAACAACATAATACCATTCATTGGCAGAAGGGTTAAATCCAGAGGAGTTTAAGGCAGTGTTATTAATATTTAACGATAAACCACTATTATTTAACGTGACATTCATTAAGCCACTAGCAGAAACCAAATCTAGGGTATTTGAGGGTAAAGAAGGAACTTTAAACCAAAATTCGACACTGAAAGAAATACCAGATAAGGGAATTGTGGAAGAAGTGGCACTATTACCAGAATTGAATAATACCGCAGGGTTAGCATCTCCTTCATTAGTGGTAGTATCTTCTAACGCGCCCACTTCATTGAATGTTACCGAACCGCTATAAGTACCATTACCTCCTGCCCCGTAAATGCCCTCATTCGTTAAAGTTGTACCACTGGTTTCCGCTAAACGATAGTAAAGGAGAGGAGATTCATTGAAGGTTAATTCACTGTAAGATGTCTGCTGAGTTTCTGTCCAAAAGACTGACGGGTTTCCGTTTAAAGTAGTAATCGATAATTCCGTTAAAGGATCAGGGTTAGCATCACTATAAAGAATAGCAGGAGAACTCCAACTAGGTACATCATTATTGTAAGATAGGCTAGACCAATAAATAGTACTTTCACCGTTGTCATAATTTAACCATGCCGCCATTAAGTTACCATTTGGTCCTGTGCCTAAAGCAATTTTACCGTCTGTACCTTGTTGTACGGCGATCGCATTTGCTATACTCCATGTACCCGTAGTGGCGTTATAAATAGAGTAGTAAATATCCGATTGATTTAAACTTTCGTTGATGATTTGAGTTTGATCATCACTGTAAATTTCTCCGGGTGTTAAATCGGTGTTTATATCGTTACTATCAGCATAAGACCAGACTAAAACGTTATTTTGTAATTGATCTAACGCCGCTACAGGGTAGAAATTCAAGCCTCCAGAACCCGGAATACTCGCTACACTAGAGAGTAAATTATCCCCTGAAGGACCGAAACCATATTTAATAACCGTAGTGGGTGTGGTGGGAGAGGTAATTACTGGTTCGTTACTAAAGGTTGCCACTGTACCACCTGTTCCGCTCAAACTACTACCACTATAACTAACCGTGACAATATCCCCCGTACCGATTAAATTACTCCCCGTAGGAGGTTGTACTGTTAAAACGACAGTATTATTATTGATGGTTATATTTGGCTCGATGACGTAGTTAACCCCGTTACTTTGTACTGTGAATTGAGTATTAAGGGGACTTCCAGTTAAATTTTGGTCAAAAACAAGGGTAACTTTATTACTGCTACTGGTTTCTACGATCGAACCTGAACCCAATAGAATAGGTGAATTAGTACTTCCTGTGATGTTATCTAGGGCAAAATCATTAAAGTTATCAATCCATAAAGTTGTATCTGTAGTTGTGTTAGTGATATAAAGATTTTGGTTATTGCTAGGAGCGATTTGATAACTTATCTTTAATTCCACATCAGCAGTGACGGCAGTATCTAAAGTTAAGGTTAAGCTATTACCTACCGTACTGACATTTCCTACGGTATAACTATTATTATTACTATCAGTGATGGTAAATTGACTAGGGGTAGGGTCATCTGTACCATTGCCTAAACTATCGACAAAATTAAGGGTAATCTCGTTACCATTGACAAAACCAGCGATAGGCTCAAGGGGAGGCACTTCTGCAACCCAAGCCGCTAAAATTTGTCCTGTTTTGGTAAAAGAAAGAGTGGGAGTGCTATCTTGTCCTAAATCCGCTTCAATACTAGCTAAGACTGAGTTAGTGTTTACGGATGGCGGTGTAATGCCTGTTACTAAAGAGCTTGTTTGAATTTGATTATTGTAACTGATACTGACATTTTGCTCTGGAGAAATATTTTGATTGATGGTTAATAAAACACCTCCGTTAGTAATGGTTGCACTTTGTGCCTTAAAGGTTTCGGAAATGGGGTTGCCGTCTGCATCGGTGACATTAACGGTATAGTCAGAAGCCGTAGCCGTAAGATTCAGTGCTGAATTATTATTACTAAGGAAAATAGATGACTGAGAGACTTGAGTTGTTACGCCGTTGTTGATGGTAAATGCACCTAAAGGATTGTTACTACTATCTTCTAAGGCATTACCAAAGTTCGTGCTATTACTATAAGCAATGGTGACGTTTTGTAAGGACTGATTACTTACCGATGACGCAAAAGTTAATAAGACTCCATTATTTGTTACCTGTGCATTGATGACGGATAATGCCGTAGTTTGCCCAACGGGAATGACGGTAAAGCGATTAAAGTCGGGGGTAGAGTTGGTATTTAAAGGGGTGTTAAAACTGAGGAGTAGAGTGGGATTAATATAATTTTGACTGTTGCCACTGGTGGGGTTAAAAGTATAATTTAGAGTGTTAGGTGTGACATTAGTTACATTTAAGCCCGAAATGTTTTCAATAACATTACCTTCGCTGTTGGTGATACCCTCGTTATTGATGAAACTCAATGAGATTGCGTTGCTAGTGGGGGTAGGATTATCGGAGGTTGTATAGTCTAAGTTTTCGGAGGAAGCGATCGAACTTTCTAGCTGTAAAACGATCGTAGTAGGGGAATTGCCTTGTAAAACGTTAAAAACAGGAATAGTGGTTATAGCACCATTAATATCTGTGACGGTAACGGTAAAATCATTAGGATTCGGTAACGCCGAAATTGTAGTTTCTAAGTCGATCGTCAATAATGATCCGCTAACTTGAGTTTGAGCAGTAGTGGTAGAGAAAGAGGATGCCGTTTCAGCAGATACTGCCGACTCAGTAGAGTTTTTATTGCCGTCAAAAACATCCCATGTCCAACCCGGATTAAAATTAAAACCGAGTCCGATGGGACCGACTTTCACATCAAAACCAATGGGAAAACCAAAGGAAATAGTGTTATCTGTACTGCCAATACCCCAATTAAAAGCTGTGGTGACACCACCATTAATATCGGCACTGAGTATCGGTACATGGGGAATTTGTGCTTTACCAACTAACCCCGTACTCAACACAGGAAATCCGATCGAACCCTTCATAACTAGCCCCTCGGCTGTACCGTTGATAAAGGCGGCGAAGGTTTCGGCAACATTAATCGCTATATCGGCGGCGATAACTCCCGCTTCTGCTTCCTTATCTCCCATAGATAACAATAGGGAAGCACCCTCACCAAATGCTGTTGCTCCGATAATCCCTAAAGCCGCCCCCAAAGTTTGCGGGGAATAATTACCTCCTGTGGTTTCTGGTGTGGCTAAAAGATTAAAATTTATGCCGACACTACCAGTGGCATCTAGGGTAAAAAATCCTTCGGTTACAACGGCGGGAACAATGGGAAATTTTACAGAAGCCGTTAAACCCAAAATATCATCAATACTGAGCAAATCATAGGGAGAAGTGTTAGAAAATTTATAAGTAGAATCAAGATCAAACCCAAATGTGATGGGCGATCGAGCGTTTTGTTTATAGGTAGAGCCAGGTGCTACAAGTCCACTGGGAGAAGCGATGATACTATTGGTATTATTGACGGTGTTCGTCTTCCATGGACTTTCAAGTAGTTTCGGGGATTTCCACTCTAATTGAGCATTAGTTTTGAGAAAGATTGACGCTTCTTCTCCACCAAAGGGAAAGGTTGTGCCTCCTGATAATGTGCCGACTAATTCCCAATTTTTGAGAAAAGGAGTGATGATCGATCGAAGAAAGCCACTTTTAGGCACACTGTGCATCAATTCCCAGTCTTCTAGTAAACTACTAGCAAAAGATAACTGAGCATTCCATGAGCCTACAGGTTGTTGTCCGGGTTGTTCGGTTTCACTACTAACTCCAAAACCGTCTGATTCTGTAGTTGATTGTACAGCTTGAGTTGTTTGATTTGTGTTATTTAAAACCCCTAAATTAACTAATCCATCGTTGGTTAACTGAGGAGAATAGGAGGCAGTTGGGGTGATAGTACTGGTACTTGTAGAAAATTGCGTACTGCTAACACTAAATTGTTGATAGTAATGATCAGTATCTTCGGTAATGCCTAAATTAGTAGCATTTTCGAGGTTAACTTTTGAACCAACCACAATAACTTCACCACTACTATTAACAGTTACAGTGGGTTCTAAATCTGCTACTTGATCTGAAGTTAGCGCTTGAGGAGTTTCTAACCATTGTAAATCTGCATTGGAATCATAGTTCGCTGCAGTGTAGAAAAAATCGCTATCATTGAGGCTTCCCTGTTGCCATACCACCGCTAACCCCGGATTACTACCATCTATTAGTTTATCATTCGCTACGAGGTTTAAACTGGTGACTGGTTCAGTGCCAGTAAATGCGATCGCTTGTGCATCTTTCCACGTTTCGGAATTATTGTCATACACAGCGTGAAAAATATTACCATTATCTGCCCAAACGATATGAGTAACGCCCGTTGAAGAATCAACAGTTATAGCCGATAAACGTGAAGCGAGATCGATAGCCATAGATTTTATCCTATTATTCGGGAGAATTGAAAAGAGAATCTTTATTACTCCCTATGATATAGGATTTATGTTGAGAAAATTGTCATTTTTGTCATCACTTTTGATGATTAATTGTCATTATCTTGAAATGTGAGTGAATACCCCATTTCACAACAAAAAAATGCCCACAGAAAAGGCAACCATTTATCCATATTTTCTGTTTCCAGATCCAAAATATTTGCAGTAATTAAGTTTTGATTCGTTTGGTTAATTTGTTGTGGTAGTGCCAAAAATGTTTTAACATTATCTAAGATTCGATCGCTACTACACATTATAGATAATTTGTAAAGATAAACTAAAAAGTCCATAAGTTTAGTCCATAGACAGACACATAACAATAACAAATAAAACTCATTTACAACCATAAAGTGAGATTATAGACAACTCACCTTTTTTAAGGATATACTCTGATTCATAGATAAAAGGCTATTAATGAAATTAAAACCATAGTCTAAAATTTATGTCTGTTTATTAAGTAAAAAAGGGGGTTGAATGTCCAATTATTCTCGTCGAAAATTTTTGGTAACGGCAGGTACAACAGGCTTTACAGCTATCCTTCTTAAAGGATGTATGGGTAATTCACCTGAACCAGGAGCAAATAACAATGCCACGACATCTACCACTCAGGGAACACAAACTACATTAACTCCAGAAACCACTCCAGAAACCACTTCTATTCAATTAGGATTTGCTCCTATTTTTGAAGCCGCACCCTTAATTATTGCTAAGGAAAAAGGCTTCTTCGCTAAGTACGGTATGACTGATGTAAATGTAGCGAAACAAGCTAACTGGGGATCGGCTAGAGACAATGTGGAGATTGGTTCTGCTGGTGGTGGTATCGATGGTGGACAATGGCAAATGCCCATGCCTTATCTAATCAGTGAAGGATTGATTACCAAAAATAACACCAAAATTCCCATGTATGTTTTAGCGATGCTAAATACTCAAGGCAATGGCATAGCTGTTTCTAAAACTCAACAGGGTAAAAATATCACCCTAGATATGAGTAAAGCTAAGGACTATATTGTCGGGTTAAAACAGTCTGGTAATCCATTTCGAGCCGCCTACACTTTCCCTAAAGTTAACCAAGATTTCTGGATTCGTTATTGGTTAGCCGCTGGGGGTATTAATCCTGATACCGATGTTAACTTATTAACTGTACCTGCCGCCCAAACAGTAGCAAACATGAAAACTGGTACGATGGAAGGATTTAGTACAGGTGATCCTTGGCCCACCCGTATCGTTGCCGATGATATTGGTTTTATGTCAGCATTAACGGCGCAAATTTGGCCCAACCATCCCGAAGAATACCTCGCTATTCGTGCTGATTGGGTGGACAAAAATCCGAAAGCAACAAAAGCAATACTTAAAGGAATCATGGAAGCTCAACAATGGTGCGACACTCAAAGTAATCGAGCGGAATTAGCACAAATATTATCAGGGGCAAGTTATTTTAATGTTCCTGCTACTGTACTCGAACCGGCCTTAATGGGTAAATACAAGATGGGGGATGGGCAACCCGACATCGATGATTACAAAATGGCGGTTCAATATTGGAAAACCGATAAGGGTAGTGTTTCTTTCCCTTATAAGAGTCTTGATTTATGGTTTATTACTGAAAGTGTACGTTGGGGCTTTTTACCTGCTAGTTACTTAGATGATAACGCTAAAGCATTGATTGATAAGGTAAATCGATCGGACTTATGGCGAGAAGTGGCGAAAGAAGCGGGTATTGCCTCGGCAGATATTCCTAGTAGTGATTCCCGTGGAGTAGAGACATTATTTGACGGAAAAACATTTGATCCTGCCAATCCGAAAGCCTATTTAGATAGTTTAGCGATCAAGAAAATTTAATTTTTAGCTATTCAGTTTTAAGCATTTACTTTTCACTTTTCACTTTTTGATCAAAACTGCAAAAAAAGAGGAATCATACATCATGGCAACTACCATTAAAACCACTCGAAAGAATAATAGTAATAATTTTTTTAGTCAATTTTGGAAAAAGAATGGAAAAGAAATTTTCCCTCCTATTATCGGTATTTTAGGATTTTTAGTAATTTGGCAACTTTGTTCAACCATTGGGCTTGTTAAATTACCCGGTCCTCTTTCTCTCGTTACAGATGAAAGAACTCGTACTTATTTAATGTACCCTTTTTTCGATCGTGGTGGTACTGATGTGGGTTTATTTTGGCAGGCGATGGCAAGTTTACAAAGGGTTTTAATCGGTTATTCTTTAGCGGCCATTGTGGGTATTAGTGGTGGTATTTTAATTGGTTTAAATCCTTTTTTTAACAAGGCATTAGATCCCCTATTTCAGTTCTTAAGAACCGTTCCTCCTTTGGCGTGGGTACCCATTGCCCTAGCTGCGTTACAGCAAAATCAACCTGCGGCATTATTCGTTATTTTTATCACCGCTATTTGGCCTATTTTAATTAATACTACTGTTGGTGTTCAGCAAATACCTCAAGACTATCTAAATGTGAAGCAAGTTTTACAACTTTCTAATAAAAAATTCTTCTTTAAAATTTTAATTCCTTCAGCTTTACCTTACATTTTTACTGGTTTAAGAATTGCTATCGGTTTAGCATGGTTAGCGATTATTGCCGCAGAAATCGTCATGTCTGGGATTGTCGGCATTGGCTTTTTTATCTGGGATTCTTACCAAAATAATTATATCAGTGACATTATTTTAGCTCTTGTTTATATCGGTGCGATCGGTCTTATTTTAGACAGATTTATGGCATGGTTACAAAATAAAATTGTTCGCCAATAAATGGAGTATTAGGGTGTTAGTTTTTTCTGACCCAAAGACACAAAGAAAGTAGGGTGAGTATTGCCTTTCAATTCTGTATAAATTAAGGAGTAAAAATTATGAGTTTATTCGTTGCGATCGATAACATTGAAAAAGTATTTCCCCTCAATAATGGTGGTGAATATTTAGCGTTAAAAGGTATTAATTTAGAAATAAAAAAAGGTGAATTTATTTCTTTAATTGGACACTCTGGATGTGGTAAGTCCACTCTTTTAAATATGATTGCAGGTTTAGATTTACCCTCCGAAGGAATTGTTACTTTAGAAGGGCAAAAAATTAGTAAACCCGGTCCTGAAAGAATGGTAATTTTTCAAAGTTATTGTCTTTTACCTTGGTTAACAGTACATCAAAATATCGCCCTCGCTGTCGATGAGGTGATGAAGGGTTATTCCGAATCTGAACGCAAGGAAATTGTCGAAGATCATATCAAATTGGTAGGTTTAGCCCACGCTGTCGATAAATTTCCTAATGAGTTATCGGGAGGTATGAGACAACGAGTAGCCATCGCCCGTGCCTTGTCTATCCGTCCTAAATTACTCTTACTCGATGAGCCTTTTGGGGCATTAGATGCCTTAACCAGAGGTAATTTACAAGAACAATTGATGCAAATATGTGATCGTTATCAAATTACTGCGGTTATGGTAACCCACGATGTGGACGAAGCCGTATTATTGTCCGATCGAATTGTAATGTTAACTAATGGACCTGGTTCAAAAATTGGTGGTATTTTAGATGTGGATATTCCTCGCCCTCGTCAAAGAATGGAGGTAGTAAATCACCCTAGTTATTACAGTTTAAGAAGCGAAATTATTTACTTTTTAAACCAACAAAAAAAGATCAAAAAAATACGAGCTCAAAAACAAGGTGTTATCGCCCGTCATGGCTTAGAAAAAGTCAATTTAGAAATCGGTTTTGTACCTTTAACCGCCTGCGCCCCCTTAGCCATTGCTCAAGAAAAAGGCTTTTTTGTCAAACACGGCTTAGAAGAAGTAAACCTCGTGCGGGAAACCAGTTGGCGTGGTATTGTCGATGGTATCGCTGGAGGCTATTTAGACTGTGCCCAAATGCCGGCGGGGATGCCTACATGGTTAACAGTGGGAGGCAATAATAACGAACCCTTACCCACCGTAACCGCCTTAACCATGACTCGTAATGGCAATGGTGTCACCCTTGCTAAGAAATTTTATGATATGGGTATCCATGATGTACATCATCTCAAAAGAATGTTACTAGAATCGATCGACGAAAATCATCGATTTGGCATTGTTCACCCCTCATCTATGCACAATATCTTACTACGTTACTGGTTCGCCGCCGAAGGTATCGATCCTGATACTGATGTACACTTGCAAAATATTCCCCCTGCCCAAATGGTAGCAGACTTGAAAGCAGGTTCGATCGACGGTTATTGTGTAGGCGAACCTTGGAATTTACGCGCGGCGATGGAAGGAGTCGGCTTCACCGTAGCCACCGATTTAGAGGTATGGAATGGACACCCCGGCAAGGTTTTAGGTTTAAGAGAAGATTGGGCAAACGCCTATCCAAACACCCATATCGCCCTAGTGAAAGCCTTGTTAGAAGCCTGTCAGTATTGTGCTGATCCCACAAATAAAGAAGAGATTCGCACTATTTTAGCCGATCGTAAATACTTGAGTACAAGCATAAATTACATTCAGTTGGGTGATCCTAATACTTACAGTTGCAACCTCGATCGAGCAGTGGAATATGCCCACCATCGCTTTTTTGGAGAAGGCATGAATCGCCCTAGTCGTACAGAACACTTATGGATGATGACACAAATGGCGAGATGGGGGGATATTCCCTTCCCTCGTAACTGGGTTGAAATCTTAGAAAGAGTGTGTCGTGTAAGTGTATTTAGTACCGCTTGTCGAGAACTAGGATTAAGCGATCTCAAATACCGCCGAGAAGCCATCAAACTTTTTGACGGCATACCTTTTGACGGGGAAGATCCCATCGGCTACCTCAACCATTTAAGCATCAAACGTAATATTACCATGGCAGAAATTCCCCTTAACTCTCGAATCCTAGTCGCCGCCTAGTTCCTACAACTAATTCTCTCCTACCTTAATAAGGGAATATCAATCAAAAAAAAGGAGGTATAAAATAGATAATAAGTTAAGCCAAAATTAATTAAATATATGCCAGAAAAAAACACCGTAGAACAACGTTTAAGTACCTTAGAAAATACCGTAATTAACTTGCAAAATCAACTTAATCAACATCTTAAATCTGATGACTGGTTAGATGATGTTATTGGCTCAGTTTCTGATGAAGAAACTTTTTTAGAAGCCCTAGAATACGGTAGATTATTTCGTGAAGAAAAAATATCTTTTGAAGAAATAAATGATCAATAATGAAATACTTATTAGACACTGATCATATTAGTTTTCTCCAAAGAAAATCAGGACAAGAATATGAAAATATAATCCGTCATATTCGTCAACATTCTTCAAGAGATTTTGCTTTTTCGATTATTAGTTTTCATGAACAAATAATAGGAGCTCATACTTTTATTGTTCGTTCTCAAAATCCAGAGAAATTGATTAAAGGCTATGGTTTATTGCAACAGGTAATTAATACATTTTCCAAAGCAAATATTTTAGATTTTGATGAAAACTCTGTACAAATTTTTGAACGCTTAAAATGTGAAAAAATTACCCTAGCTACTATGGATTTAAGAATTGCCTCGATCGCTCTTTCCCAAGATTTAATTTTGTTAACTCGTAATCGAAAAGACTTTAGTAAAGTTCCTAATTTAATTCTTGAAGATTGGACAACTTAGTTCATTGTCACCCCTTTAGGGTAATAACGCCTCAAGCCATTACTACAAACTTATAATAAACCATTTTAGATGGAGTCAAAATCATGCAAACATCCACCAAAAAATTCGCTGAAAAAATGGAAAAACAATTTTATCAAGACAGCTTTTTAACCATCGAAAATGTCTCCAAAATTTACCCTACTCCCAAAGGAGATTATACAGTATTAAAAGACGTTAATTTAACCGTCAATCAAGGAGAATTTATCTGCGTAATTGGGCATTCAGGATGCGGAAAATCTACCCTTTTAAACATGGTTTCTGGCTTTTCTCAACCAACTTTTGGCAGTGTAAAATTAAAGGGAAAACCCATTACAAAACCGGGTCCCGATCGAATGGTAGTATTTCAAAACTACGCTCTTTTACCTTGGTTAACGGTGTTTGAAAATGTCTATCTCGCCATTGATGCGGTATTCCCTGAGAAAAAAGAAGCGGAAAAACGTGCGATCGTAAGAGATCATTTAGCTTTAGTAGGTTTAACGGAAGCCTCCGAAAAGAAACCCCCTCAAATTTCTGGGGGGATGAAACAACGTACTTCGATCGCCCGTGCCTTAGCAATACGCCCTGAAGTCCTTGTCTTAGACGAACCTTTCGGCGCACTTGATCCGATTACTAAGGAAGAATTACAAGAAGAATTACTCAATATCTGGAACGAATATCGTTGTAACGTATTAATGATCACCCACGATATTGATGAAGCCTTGTTTTTAGCCGATCGACTGGTAATGATGACCAATGGACCTTCTGCAAATATAGGTGAAATTATGAATATTCCTTTCCCTCGCCCCCGTGATAGAGAACGCATTATGGAAGACCCTTTGTATTATGATTTGCGTAACTACGCCCTAGACTTTCTTTATAATCGCTTCGCCCACGATGTGGATTAAATTTATTAAGATATTTAGATTTTGTTGGTAGGCGATCGCCTACCTTTTTTATGGTAATTTAAAGATAAATATACAAAAGTAATTTATAAAACTTTAATAAAATAAGTGTAAAATATTATGAATATTATTTTAATTAATTTTTTAAAAATTTTCTTTTACAGGAGTTATTTATGTTTAATAAAACCACTGAAAAAACCATGCACTCCGTGAGGTGGATTTTAACCTTAGGTTGGCTTTTTTTAATTTTATCTTTGTTTTATGATCCCATTTCTCCTATATTAACTTCTCCTGATAATTTAGTTAGTCCTTTAAGGGTTAATTTAGATGTTTGCATTTCTGTTCAAGGTAGTTGTTTAGAGAAAAATTATTATTATTTAGGAACTCCAATTTTTTGGGGAATTATAGTTCCTAGTTCTATCTTTATTTTGCTTATTTTTGGTCATGAATTATGGCGCAGAATTTGCCCTTTATCTTTCCTTTCTCAAATTCCAAGGGCGTTAGGTTGGCAACGAAAAATTAAACGAGTTAGTAATAATGGGGCAGTGCGTTTTGAAATCCCTAGAGTAGATAAAAATTCATGGTTAGGACGTAATTATTTATATGTACAAATGGCATGGTTTTTTATTGGTTTATGTTCTCGAATTTTGTTTGTTAATGCCGATCGAATAGCTCTTGCTATGTGGTTATTATTTACTATTTTTGTGGCTATTTTTATCGGTTATTATTATGGTGGTAAATCATGGTGTAACTATTTCTGCCCCATGTCTCCCGTGCAAAAAATTTACGCCGAACCTAACTCATTATTCGGTAGTAAAGCTCATATTACCGATGAGAAAATTACCCAATCAATGTGTCGAATTATCGAAGATAATCAAGAAAAAAGTGCTTGTATTGCCTGTCAAAGTCCTTGCATTGATATTGACTCAGAAAGAAGTTATTGGGATGGCATTAATCATAAAAATCGACAATTATTATACTATGGTTATTTCGGTTTAGTTATTGGTTATTTTCTCTATTATTATTTATATGCAGGTAATTGGGATTATTATTTTTCTGGTATTTGGGCTTATGAAAAAAATCAATTAACTACTCTTTTTAATCCCGGTTTTTATCTTTTTAATCAACCTATTCCTATCCCGAAAATTATCGCTGTACCCCTTACGTTGAGCTTTTCTACTTTTGTCGCTTATTATTTAGGTAAAAACATTGAAAATTTATTATGTAAAAACTATCAAAATCGTCTCTCTTCTGAGTTAATTAGACATCGTATTTTTACCGTTATCACTTTTATTATTTTTGACTTTTTCTTTATTTTTGCAGGTCGATCGTGGTTAGTTTTATTACCCATTAAAGTTCAATATATTTGGGATTTTATGTTAGTCTTTTTAAGTTCAATCTGGTTGTATCAAAATTGGGATAAGAGTCCTGAAGTTTATAATAAAGAAAGTTTAAGCAGTCGTTTCCGTAAGCAACTGAAGAAATTAGGCTTAAATATTAGTCGTTTTTTAGAAGGAAAATCTCTAGAAAATTTGAATACCGATGAGGTTTATGTTTTAGCAAAAGTTCTTCCCGAATTTACAAAAGATAAGCGTCAAGAAGTGTATAAAAATGTGTTAAAAGAATCTTTAGAGGAAGGCTATGTTAACACCGTTAGTAGTCTGGAAGTGTTAGCCCAAATGCGATCGCAATTAGGTATTAATGAAGATGAACACCGTATTATCTTAACAGAATTAGGGGTTGAAGACCCTTCTTTATTAGATGTTTCTAAGTTACATTCTCTGGAAAATTCCGTGCGTTTGACAGGGTATCGCAAAGCCTTAGAAAGAATGCTATCTCTACAGCAAAAAACCTCCATCGAAGATTTATTACAAAACAATTCTCAAGACATACGAAAATTAAGACAGGAATATTCCATTACTTATCAAGAGGAGGAGGAAATTTTACAAGGGTTACAACCTGAGTCTGGTATCATAGCGAAATCTGAGCATATTTTAGCCCAGTTAGAATATCTCATCGAACGTTATCACACCCTCAATCAACCTCGTTTTTTACCCCAAGGGGAAGTATTAAACCTGTTAAGAAAGACAGTAACAGAGAAAAAACGTCTTTTAATTAGAGGATTGTTAGAAATTATCGAAAAAAGTGAAGATTTGTCTATTAATGAAGAAATTGCCCGAAATTTAGTTAATCTTTCTCCTAGTGTGTTACTAGAAACATTAAGTAATCCTGCATCTAATTGGAGTAACAGATTGCCCAATAATGTGTTATCGATTCTTAAACAACCAAATAAAAATGTAAGTTGTGCTTTAGATATAAATGAAGCTACAATCATTGATCATCTCCACAGTTTAGTATTAGAATCTAATCCAATTATTCAGGCAATTAGTCTTTATATATTAGCTCAAGTTAATTTTGAAATTGCTAAAGAAGAAGCAAAAAATATACTAGCAGAAAAACCTCATTTTTTAGTTACAGATATAGTAAATATATTAATTAAATCTGAGAAATTAAGTTTAAATAAATGTGAGATTTTGGCAAAAATTATCTATTTAAGTAATGCTTCTTTCTTTGAGAGAACTTATAGTAATACTTTAATTAAATTAGGGGAGTTATCATATTTTAAAAATTATCAAGAAAATGAGATTATTTCTGATGAAGGGGATACTTGTCGAGAGTTATTATTATTGATTGAAGGTAGAGTAGAAATTATCAAACCCTGTGTTGATGATACTCCAATTATTTCTAGTTTATTACCCGGACAAATTTTAGATGAGTTAGAAGTTTTAGCCCATGAAAAACAGTCTGGAAAAATTATCGCCAAAACTACTCCCACCAAAATTTTAGCGATCGCAGTAGATACTTTTGATGAAATTTTAGAACAAGATCAAGAATTTTCTCGACGTATTTTAGAGTTAGAAACCAGCCGTTTGAAACAAATTATTAATTAAAGCTCGATCGTATTTTCAGTAGATACATAAATCGGTAGAGGCGTAAAATTTTACGTCTCTACAATGGTTTTAGCCGTTCAACATTTAATTCCTGCCAAAAGTCTATTAAATTAATAGAAAAAAATTAGAGATTGTGATAAGCTGGTAAAGTTGTCAAAATTCGCACATCTGGGATGTCGGGTGTTTCTAAAATCAGAAATAGAACTAACCCAGATGGAGGATAAACCCGAAATAAAGGAGAATAAAAATGTCAGTAGTTACCTTAAAAGAACTATTAGATTCTGGTGTACACTTTGGGCATCAGACTCGTCGTTGGAATCCCAAAATGGCGCCTTATATCTACACCGCTAGAAATGGGGTACATATCATCGATTTAGTGCAAACAGCACAATTAATGGATGAAGCCTATAACTACATCAAAAAAGCCGCCGAAAGTGGTAAGAAAGTACTGTTTGTTGGTACTAAGCGTCAAGCCGCAGGTATTATCGCCCAAGAAGCCAGTCGTTGCGGTGCATTCTACATCAATCAACGTTGGTTAGGTGGTATGCTCACTAACTGGGAAACCATCAAATCCAGAGTAGCACGTCTTAAAGATTTAGAAGAATTAGAAGAAAGTGGCGCTTTAGACAGACGTCCAAAAAAAGAAGCATCTGTTTTACGTCGTGAATTAAACAAACTCCAAAAGTACCTCGGCGGTATCAAGGATATGCGTCGTGTACCTGATGTTGTAGTAATTATTGACATTCGCAGAGAACATAACGCCATCAAAGAGTGTGAAAAACTCAATTTACCTGTTGTGTCTATGCTTGATACTAACTGTAATCCTGAATTGGTGGACTTCCCTATTCCTGCTAATGATGACGCAATTCGATCGATCAAACTTATCATTGGTAAATTAGCCGATGCTATTTATGAAGGGCGTTACGGCAAAGCCGTTGCCGAAGGCAGATTCGATGAATTTGAAGAATCTTTAGCTAGTGGTGAACCAGACTACGATGAAGATTACGAAGATGAAGAATATGACGAAGATGCTGACAGTGGCGAAGAAGAATAAATAAGTAGGGAATGGGGAATGGAGAATGGAGAATGGAGAATGGAGAATGAATAATGGAGAATAGATAATTTAAAACTTATTACTTACTCTCCCCTATCTCCTATCTTCTATTTCCTAACTCAAGTTAGTATTCGGTTCAATTCGTGTAATGATTATTGAAGATAATTTTATAAAAATTTAAGTATTATGGCAGAAATTACAGCTAAATTAGTAAAAGAACTTAGAGAAAAAACTAACGCAGGGATGATGGATTGCAAAAAAGCCCTCGTAGAAAATGATGGTGACATCCAAAAAGCTACTGAATGGTTACGTCAAAAAGGTATCACTTCCGCCGAGAAAAAAGCAGGTAGAGTTGCCGCCGAAGGTATTGTAGAAAGCTATATTCATACTGGGGGAAGAATCGGTGTACTGGTTGAAGTCAACTGCGAAACTGATTTCGTTGCCCGTCGTGAAGATTTCCAAGCCTTAGCGAAAAATATTGCTATGCAAATTGCGGCTTGTCCTAATGTAGAATATGTCAAAATTGCAGATATTCCTCAAGACATCGTTACCAAAGAGA
Organism: Geminocystis herdmanii PCC 6308; assembly: GCF_000332235.1. Taxonomy (NCBI): domain Bacteria; kingdom Bacillati; phylum Cyanobacteriota; class Cyanophyceae; order Chroococcales; family Geminocystaceae; genus Geminocystis; species Geminocystis herdmanii. The sequence goes on from NZ_CM001775.1 coordinate 513,160, forward strand.
AAGAAATCGAAATGGGTAGAGATGATTTAGGTAATAAACCAGCCAATATCAAAGAAAAAATCGTTGAAGGTAGAATCCAAAAACGTTTAGGGGAAATGTGTTTACTCAGTCAACCTTATATCCGTGAGCAAGGTATTACCGTTGAAGAATTAATCACTCAACAAATTTCTAAAATTGGTGAAAATATCCAAGTGCGACGTTTTACCCGTTTTGTCTTAGGGGAAGGCATCGAAAAAGAAGAAACCAATTTTGCTGAAGAAGTTGCCGCCCAAGCAGGGTTAAAATAATTAGGAATTAGGAATTAGGAATTTTTATAATAGCCCTAAATATTCGATCGAACTTATCAAATTATTACCTTTAAAATTATCAATAAAAATGAGTAAGTCAATCAAACAGTTACGCAATGATTTGACCATTTTGAATGAAAAAATTAAGGATTTAGCCACTAATTTACAAGATTTATATTGTCATTATTTTGAAAATTTAAGTGCTGTTATTAAACGTCAATTAACGGTAGCTACTTATCAAATTTGTACTCAAAAATATCCTACAGCTTTTTTAGATTTAAGTTATCAAAAAAGATACGATTTACAACAAAAAATTAAGGGATTAGAAACTGTTTTTAAAGAAGATTTATTTAAGGCTTTAAGTTTGATCGACCTTAGTAATAATCAAGTTATTCAAGAGTTTTATTCTAAAATTATTAAAGCTATTTCTGAGGAAGAAATATCCTCCCAAAAGAATTTATCAGATGTCGAAATAACGGAAAATAATCAAACAGATTTAACTAAGGAAGAAGAATTAGATTCCCAAGATTTAATTAAATTGCAGTTAGATATTGAAGATTGTTTAGAAGAATGTTTAACCAATATTTCCCATCGTGCCAATAAATATTTACAGGAAGCCCATATTTTACCTGATAAAATACCTAGTAAAATTATCGAAATGGCATTACAAGCGGAAGAAAATACTTCTCTTGTTAGTGGTGCACCTAATCTCCTTAGTTTACTAATTGAAAGAGAAGATAAATCAGATCATAATATTGATATTACTCCCATTGTTGCGGTATGTTTAAGATTAACCGAAATCGAATTTAATGATCCTAGTTTAAATGTAATTCGACAAAAAATTAACACTTTTCTTAAACAATTAGATGAACTAGATAACGAGTATCAAAGAAAACGACAAAAATACTCGATCGCCCTCGCTGAATCTGCATGGCGCAGTAGTTGGAATGAGGAATGAAGAATTAAGAATTAAGAATTAAGAATTAAGAATTAAGAATTAGTTGAATTATTGACAGTTAATAAATTTCCATGAATGAAAAAAATATAGTTATTCCTGATGTGATTATCGGTTTGGGAAATCCCGAACAAAAGTACGATCGAACTCGTCATAATATCGGGTTTGAAATAGTAGATTATTTAGCCCTAAAATGGGGTTTTAGTTGGCAAAAAAACCAGAAATTTAATGCTCTAATTTGTGAAGGAATTGCCCCCAATCGTCGTAGAATTAGGTTAGTAAAACCCTTAACTTATATGAATCGATCGGGTCAATCCGTCAGAGCCGTGCTAGACTGGTATAAACTGAGTGCTGACTCCATTTTAGTTATCTATGATGACATGGATTTACCCTTCGGGAGAATCAGATTAAGGCTGTCAGGTTCAGCCGGAGGACATAACGGCATGAAATCCATCATTTCCCATGTGGGAGGGCAAAATTTCCCCCGTTTTCGCATCGGTATCGGCAAATCTGGCGGAAAAGAAGAAACTATTGGTCATGTTTTAGGGAAGTTTTCCACCACAGAAACAAAAATTATTGAGGAGTTAAAAATATTAACCTATGATGCCATTAATGTTAGTTTAAAAGATGGTATAGAAAAAGCGATGAGCCTTTATAATCAAAAATTTATCGAAATTTAATCTATTTTTATCCTCAACCAAAATGACTTTAACCCAAGTAAATCAATTACCTCATATTCAAGCAATTATTGAATTAGCTAAATCGAAAAATAGTGATTCAGAACAAGTTTTTATTATCAATCATATTAATTGGCAAGAATACGAAAATTTATTGGAATTTATGAGTGATAATAGTGGGGTTTTATTTAAGTATGAGGAGGAAACTTTAGTTATCATGTCTCCCAGTCGCAATCATGAAATTTTTAAAGAAAATATCGGTATTTTAATCGAAACTTATTGTTTAATAAAAAAGATTAAATTTTATTCATTAGGCTCAACCACTTTTCGCTCTCAAAAAAAATTAAAAGGAATTGAACCAGATAAAAGTTATTGTTTTAATAGTCGCAAAGAATTTCCTGATTTAGCGATTGAAATTATTATCACCAGTGGTGGTATTAATAGTTTACAAATCTATCGAGATTTAGGAGTAAAAGAAGTGTGGTTTTGGGAGAGAGAAAAATTAACAGTTTATCATTTAGAAAAAGAGGAATATCAGAAAGTACAACAAAGTCGTTTATTACCTGATATAGACTTAGATTTATTCGCTAATTTAGTGATTAAAAGTGAACCTTTAGAAGCGATTTTAGAATTTACAAAAACATTGGAAGAAAAATAAAAAAGACTTTTTCACCTGAGTACCTTTTTTTAGACATAATCTATCATACTGAGGAGTAAGAGAGCTAAACTTATTCTTGATGCTCGATCGAGAATTAAAGTAAATATGTGCTAAATAGTTAAATTATAGATATAGTAGCAAAATAGAGAACCGAAATAATAATCTATGTCCACATTAGTCATCGTTGAATCACCTACCAAAGCCAAAACCATCCGCAACTACCTACCTAAAGGTTATCAGGTAGAGGCATCCATGGGGCATATCCGAGACTTGCCTTCCTCCGCCGAGGAAATTCCCCCTGAGTTTAAACAGTTTGATTGGGCAAGATTAGGAGTGAATGTTGAGAATAATTTTGAGCCTATTTATGTTATCCCCAAAGGTAAAAATAAAACCGTACAACAATTAAAACAAGCCTTAAAATCTGCGGATGAGTTAATTCTAGCAACGGATGAAGACAGGGAAGGAGAAAGCATCAGTTGGCATTTATTACAGCTATTAAAGCCAAAAGTGCCGATTAAACGCATGGTTTTCCATGAAATTACCAAAGATGCGATTCAACAGGCTTTAAATAATTGCCGTGACATTGATGAAAATTTGGTACACGCCCAAGAAACACGGCGTATTCTCGATCGACTTGTAGGCTATACTTTATCGCCTTTACTGTGGAAAAAAATTGCTGCCGGGTTATCCGCAGGGAGAGTACAGTCTGTCGCTGTGCGTCTATTAGTACAAAGAGAGAGAGAAAGAAGGGCATTTAAAGAAGCTCAGTACTGGGATTTAAAAGCCTTATTAAATCATGCCAAAACAAACTTTGAAGCAAAATTAACCACCTTAAAAGGGCAAAAACTGGCAAATGGTAGCGATTTTGATCCCAAGACAGGGAAGTTAGCACCTAACAAAAAAGTACTTGTACTAAAGGAACAAGAGGCTACAGAACTGAAAGCTCGTTTGACGGGAAAACCTTGGGAAGTCAAGGATACGGAGGAAAAAGCCACTAAGCGCACCCCTTCTCCTCCCTTCACCACCTCAACTTTACAGCAGGAATCTAACCGTAAATTGGGGTTAGGGGCAAAGGATACTATGCGGATTGCTCAAAGTCTCTATGAAAATGGTTATATTACCTACATGAGAACGGACTCAGTACATTTGTCTGATCAAGCCATCACCGCCGCTCGTAGTTGTGTAGAATCCATGTATGGTAAAGAGTATTTAAGCCCAAAACCAAGACAATATAAAACCAAAGCCAAAGGCGCACAGGAAGCCCATGAAGCCATCCGTCCTGCTGGTAGTACTTTCCGTATTCCTAAAGAAACGGGTTTGAGAGATAAAGAGTTGGGGTTATATGATTTAATTTGGAAACGCACCGTAGCCAGTCAAATGGCGGATGCTCAATTAACCCAAATTTCCGTCAATATGGCGGTAGAAGATGCTATATTTCGATCGAGCGGAAAAAGAATCGATTTTGCGGGGTTTTTTAGAGCCTATGTTGAAGGTTCGGACGATCCAGAAGCGGCATTAGAGAATCAAGAAGTTATTTTACCAGATTTGAAGGTAGGAGACAAGCCCGATTGTAAAAAATTAGAGGTGATTCACCACGAAACCCAACCTCCAGCTCGATATACAGAAGCATCCTTGGTGAAAACATTAGAAAGTGAAGGGGTAGGTCGTCCTAGTACTTATGCTAGTATTATAGGTACGATCGTCGATCGAGGTTACGCCCAATTACGCAATAAAGCACTAATTCCCACCTTTACCGCCTTTGCCGTCACTACCCTATTAGAGAAAAATTTTGAGGAATTAGTGGACACCAAATTCACCTCAAAAATGGAGCAAAGCCTTGATGATATTGCATCGGGTAACGAAAAATGGTTGCCTTACCTTGACAAATTCTATCGAGGAGAGAAGGGATTGCAAAATCAGGTGAAAGTGAGAGAAACCGACATTGATCCGCAAACCGCAAAAGCCATAGAATTAGAGAATTTAGACGTAACCGTCAAAATAGGCAAGTTTGGAGCTTATATTGAGGCAAATTACGGTGAAGAAATCGTCAAATCCTCCATTCCTGCCGATCTCACCCCTAGCGATCTTGACTCACGACAAATAGAAGTACTATTAAAGCAAAAATTGGAAGGGCCCCCCATTTTAGGTAATCATCCTGAAACCCAAGAGCCTATATACTTATTAATTGGAACTTATGGTCCTTATGTACAATTAGGCGACAAACCCCAGGGCAAAGCCAAGAAACCGAAAACTGCGTCATTCCCTAAAGGAGTGCAACCCGAAGACATTACCTTAGACATGGCATTGGGATATTTAACCCTTCCTCGTACCTTGGGAGAGCATCCAGAAACAGGAAAGCCCATTAAAACCAGTTTAGGGCGCTTTGGGGCTTATGTTGTCCATGATCAGGGTACAGAAGGTAAAGATTATCGCTCTTTGAAGAAAGAAGACGATGTGTTGACTATAAGTCTCGATCGAGCTTTGGAATTACTGGCACAACCAAAAGCAACACGAGGAAGACGAGGGGCGACAAAACCACCATTAAAAGAGTTAGGGTTACACCCAGAAGACAAAGAACCTATTAACATTTATGAAGGTCCTTATGGAGTATATTTTAAACACGGTAAAACCAATGTTAAACTACCCGACGGAGAAACCGTAGAAAGTATGAATTTAGACAAAGCCTTATTACTTTTACAAGATAAAACTCCAGCCAAAAAAACTGCCACGAAAAAAGCGACTACAGCGAAAAAAACCACCGCAAAAAAAACGACTACTACCCGAAAAGTAAGTAAGAAGTAGTAATAATGAGAGACGTAAAATTTTACGTCTCGACAATGGTTTTGGTAGGGCGATGCACACCCCACGAACAACAACAAATAGTGTTAAATTTTTATAAAAATAGTTATTTTGCGTAACTCTTAAAGTAAACTGAATACAAGTACAATGTTAAAATAATTTTCAGATAATGCTTATAATTAGAGTAAAATCAAATAACAAATTTTTATTATGGAATCAGTATCACTTTCTGAAATAAGTTCCAATTTTGATCATCTTATTAATCAAGTATCAGAAACTAATCAACCTATTCTTTTAAAAGGAAATAGTAATGAAGTAATAATTATTTCTCAAGAAAATTGGTCAGGAATTCAAGAAACTTTGTATGCCAATTCTATTCGAGGATATGTAGATTCGATCGAAGAAATAATTGATACTCCTAAAGAAGAATTGGTTAATGCCAAAAAAATAGAAGAAAATGATTGGCATAACTTAGCTTTAATGAACTTAAATAATGCTTATGATGAGGATGAAGTTGAATATAGTTTAGAGGAAATAAAAGAATTTAATACTGAGTATGAAAGAATGTGATATTATTCTTACTTCTATTCTTCAAGCCGATGGTAAATATAAAAATCGTCCGGCTTTGATTCTCAAAAAAATGCCTAAATATAATGATTTTTTAATGTGTGGAATTAGTGGTAAATTACAACAATATATTAAAAATTTTGATGAGATTATTTCCATCACTGATAACGATTTTTTAGATACGGGCTTAAAACAATCATCTCTTATTAGACTAAGTTTTTTATCGGTAATTCCTAGTAAAAATATTATTGGTAATATAGGATTTATTTCTAAACATAGACATCAAATTTTACTACATAACCTAAGTAATTATTTAATCGAAAATCGAAGCAATTAAAAGCAGTTTTATACAACAAATTATCTTTTTGTCAAGTTTTCCGTGTTAATTAATTAAGTCTTCAATACAAAGACACCTGAGTTCGACATAAAATTTTTGGTGCTGTAAAGGTGTCAGGTATTAGGTTAAAGAATTGACAAAAAATATATCCTAATTGATTTTTTTATCTTCAATTCTTTGATCGAATTATATAATCTTCTGAAAATTACACCTGAAACCTGCAATCTGAAACCTGAAACCTGCCTTTATCAAACATTCTTGCATCGAACTGAGGTAAAGACAATGATAAAATAAGAATATATGTTAACGATCGATTATGAAAACTAGCAACGAAATTATTATTATTGGCGGTGGAATCATCGGACTCTCGATCGCGCTGGAGTTAAAATTAAAAGGATTAGGGGTAACAGTATTAAGTAAAAATTATGCCCAAGCCGCCACCAACGCCGCCGCAGGAATGTTAGCACCTAAAGCCGAAGGTTTACAAGGTGTTATGTTAGATTTAGCCTTAAAATCCCTTGCTTTGTATCCCGAATGGGCAGGAAAATTAGAACAGTTGAGCAAGGGCGATATAGACTATAATCCTTGTGGTATCATTGCCCCAGTATATTCCCAACCAACCACCATCAATGAAAATTGGTTAGATAGAGATACCCTCCAGTTTTATCAACCCCAGTTAGGCAAAGATGTCATCGGCGGTTATTGGTATCCCGAAGAAGGACAAGTTGATCCTCGCAAAGTCGGTAAAGTATTATTAAACATAGCCCAATTATTAGGTATAGACATCAAAGAAGGAGTAGAAGCCATCGCGCTTACCCGTCATCAAGGTAGAATTAAAAATATCCTCACCAAATCAGGCATATTTTCAGCGGATACTTATATCTTAGCTAGTGGTGCATGGTCAAGTAAACTATTTCCTCTCCCCGTGCGCCCGATAAAAGGGCAAATGTTAAGTTTAAAAATCCCCTTAGAAAATCCCCTAGAAAGAGTTATCTTTGGAGAAAATACCTACTTAGTGCCGAAAAAAGACGGGCGCTTAATCATCGGTGCAACTTCCGAAGATATTGGTTGGCAAGAAGGCTCAACCGCAGAAGGCATCAACACCTTATTAAATCGTGCTATTCGTCTGTATCCTCCTCTTGCCTCGTGGCAGTTAAACGAAATTTGGTATGGTTTTCGCCCTACTACTGCCGATGAAATGCCCATTTTAGGTTATAGTGATGCAGATAATTTAATCTTCGCTACCGGACATCATCGCAACGGTATCCTTTTAGCACCCATTACCGCTAAATTAATTAGTAATCTTATCATCGATAAACACCCCGATCCCCTTTTACAACATTTCACCTATCAACGATTTCACCAAGCTAAACCACAAATTATGACCTATCCAACCCCTTCTCAAAATGGCAATTTAAACAACATAGAAAGCAATTTAACCGATGTAAACGGTGAATCAAGTCATTTTTCTCCTAAAAGTAGCCAAGTAGGATATTTAAGTCCTTCTACAGCCAATGAGCTTTTTAATAATTCTCAAGATGACGATGGTTTAATCATTGCCGGGCGCAAATTTTCCTCCCGATTGATGACAGGTACAGGAAAATATTCTAGTATGGAATCCATGCAGAAAAGCGTGATTGCTAGTGGTTGCGAAATTGTCACCGTTGCCGTGCGTAGAGTACAAACCAACGCCCCCGGTCATGAAGGATTAGCAGAAGCGATCGATTGGGGTAAAATATGGATGTTGCCTAATACTGCAGGTTGCACCAATGCGGAAGAAGCCGTAAGGGTTGCCCGTTTAGGTAGAGAAATGGCAAAATTACTCGGACAGGAAGACAATAACTTCATTAAACTAGAGGTTATTCCTGACTCCAAATATTTATTACCTGATCCCATCGGCACACTACAAGCCGCCGAACAATTAGTCAAAGAAGGTTTTGCGGTGTTACCCTATGTTAATGCTGATCCTCTCCTTTGTAAACGTTTAGAGGAAGTTGGTTGTGCGACAGTTATGCCTTTAGGCTCTCCTATCGGCTCAGGGCAAGGTATTCAAAACTTAGCTAATATTAAAATTATCATCGAACAAGCAAAAATTCCCGTAGTCATCGATGCAGGAATTGGCACACCTAGCGAGGCGGCTTTGGGTATGGAGTTGGGCGCGGATGCTTTATTAATCAATAGTGCGATCGCTCTTGCTCAAAATCCTGTTAAAATGGCTCAAGCTATGGGATTAGCAACTCAAGCCGGAAGATTAGCTTATCAATCAGGACGTATTCCTGTCAAAGAATATGCTTCAGCGAGTTCTCCTTTAGTGGGAATTGTCAGCTAAAGGCACTATATGCTTAGTTTAATATGGAGCTAAGCGGATTCGAACCGCTGACCCCTGCAATGCCATTGCAGTGCTCTACCAACTGAGCTATAACCCCTTAATCGTCCTTTAATATTGTAAAGAATTTCTGGAAAAAAATCAACCTTTTTTGATACGAAAGAGGGTTATTGAACAGCCCTTGAAAAATTAGACAATATTAGATAAACTTGGAAATAATAATTGATTTTTAGGCTTAATGTCCAATTTTTTATCGATAAAATCGGCATCTGATTTATTGGGAGTATCCACAAAGACTTTGCGTAGGTGGGAAAAAGAGGGGAAAATAACCTCTACTCGTACAGAAGGTGGACATAGACGATATGATATTTCTACTTTACTCAAAAATAAATCGGATAATTCCTTAACAATTGGTTATGCCAGAGTTTCTAGTTATGACCAAAAAGATGACTTAAATCGTCAAATAATAGTATTAGAATCTTATTCTTCTAGTCATGGTTGGGATTTTGAAATAATCCAAGATTTAGGCTCAGGTATGAACTATAAAAAGAAAGGATTAATTAGGTTAATTAAATTAATTTGTTCTTATCAAGTTGACCGATTAATTATTACTCATAAAGATAGATTATTACGATTTGGTTCTGATTTAATCTTTTCTTTATGTGAAATATTTGGCACAGAAGTTATAATTATTAACAGAAGTGAAGATTCTAGTTTTGAGGAAGATTTAGCCAAAGATGTACTAGAAATAATTACAGTATTCTCAGCAAGATTATATGGTAGTAGAAGTCATAAAAACAAACAAATCGTAGAACAATTAAAAGAGGTAGCAAAAAATCTTGAGTAAAATAACTTATCAAACCTTAATCAGTCAAGAAGTCGCAGAATTTTGCGATTTAATAGGAGGTTTTTTTGGCAAAATTGAAAGAGATTTATGCAAAGATTTAGAAAAAGGAAAAAACTCAATGATTTAAAGAAGAGTTATCAAATAAAGTATGGGATAAATGCACGTCAATTTAACTCTATTCATATAATCTTAAAAGGTAAAATAGCTAGTCGAAAAGAGTGTTATAAAAGCCAAATAAAACAAACAGAATTAAAGATTAAAGGTTTACAAAAAATCATTGACAGTGAAAAGAAAAAATTAGCTAAATTACCATTATCTTGTGGTAGAAATCAAAAATCAATCAGAAGTAAACTAAGATTTACCATTCATCAAAAACAAAGAAAATTAGCAATATTGAAAGATAGATTAGTTACTTTAAAAAAGAAAAACCATCTATGATATTCGGGGGTAAAAAACTATGGTATGCTCAATTTAATTTAAAGGAGAATGGTTATTCTAGTCACCAAGAATGGTTAAAAGACTGGCAAAAATGTCGTAGTTCACAATTTACTTTAGTGGGTTCAAAAGATGAAAAGAATGGTAATCAAAATTGTCAATTATTAGCTAATGGTACTTTAAAAATAAGAGTACCATCTTGTTATGAGTCCATTTTTGGGAAGTATTATCTAATCGAAAATGTCAAGTTTAGCTATGGACAAAGTGATGTAGAATACGCTTTAAATAATGCACAAGCATTAACTTTTAGATTTGTCAAAAAAGATGAAAAATGGTATATATTTTGTAGTTTTGATTTGCCTGAAACTCCCACTATATCTGATAATAAAAATGGAATGTTAGGGATAGATTTAAACCCAAATATTATCGGTTGGAGTTATGTTGATCATGATGGAAATTTAAAGGCAAAAGGACAAATTAAAATCAATGTTCGAGATAAAAATACTAATCAAACAAAAGCAATTATAGGCGATGCAGTCAAGAAATTAGTAAAATTAGCTTATCAATATGAGTGTCCAATTAGTGTAGAAAATTTAGATTTTGAACGAAAAAAAGCAACAATGAAGGAAGAAGGAGTTAAATATTCTCGAATGTTATCAAACTTTGCTTATAGTTGTTTTTTAGATATGTTAAATAGTTGTGCTTTTAAACATGGAATTGAAGTAATAAAAGTTAATCCTGCCTTTTCAAGTTTAATCGGATTAACAAAATTTATGAGACTTTATGGTTTGTCGAGCGATACAGCAGCCGGGTTGGTATTGGCAAGACGGGCATTAAGAAAAAAAGAGGGTATTCCAACCAGTTACGCCCGATTAGTTCAAGTTGATTCTAGTCGGCACGTCTGGAGTTTTTGGAATGCTCTGTCGAAGAAACTCAAAAGCGTAAAACGTCATAGTTTCTTCAATAGTGTCTCTAACAGAGAAGTAGAGGTCAAGCTATTAGATGAGTTACATAGTGACAGGTTTAATGGCAAGTCGCAAGACACTTTTATTACAAGGCGAGATTCCTTGTCACGAGTCGTTAACAATTCTGTTCGGTTAACGCAAAAATGGTAGATTTGGGGTCATTTTTTCATGATGTCCAAGTTTGTCCAACTTTTTAGGAGCGGTATTTGATTATTAGACTTCTTGGAAAAATTAAATTTTTGATGTCTCTACAATAGTTTGAGACGTAAAATTTTATGTCTCTACTGAAAATATGGTCGATGTCTATTTAAAATAGAGATAAAGACTATTTAGGATGAAATATCATGATAGCAAGAGAACCAACGTCGATCGATCAATTGATGCTAGAATTAATTAATCGTGCTAGAGAAAATCCTCAGTTAGAAGCCGATCGTTTGCTCAATGGGTTGTTAAATGAAGGTGTACCCAGTAATAATCTTATCTCCAATGATCCAAAACAGCCTTTAGCTTTTAATGTTTTCTTAAATCAATCCGCCTATGATCATAGTGAGTGGATGTTAGATAATGATATTTTTAGTCATACTGGGGTAAATAATAGCTCATCTAAGGAGAGAATGACCATCGCAGGTTATGAATTTGTAACTCCTTGGATGAGTGGTGAAAATATTGCATGGAAGGGTACAACTAATTCCCTTGATTTTGAGCAGTTTGCCGTAGATAATTATGATAACTTATTTGTCGATCGAAACTACCCAAATCGAGGGCATCGAGTCACGATTCTCAAGGATGATTTTCAGGAAATTGGCATTGCTTCGGTGGAAGGAGAATTTTCTGTCAATAACATTAATTATAATGCCGTGATGACGACTCAAAATTTTGCGGTGTCTAACTCTAATAAGGAGGGTGCTTTTTTAACGGGGGTTGTTTATGATGATGCCGTTATCGATGATGATTTTTATAGTATTGGTGAGGGTATTGGCAATGTTACGATATTAGCTCAAAATGTGGATACGGGTACTCAATATCAAACTCAAACTTGGGAAACGGGGGGTTATTCTTTATCTCTACCATCAGGGAATTATTCAGTAAATTTTATAGGAGATTTTGGCGAAGATTTTGAAAATAATATCACTTCTCAAATGGTTTCGATCGACACCCGTAATGTTAAATTAGATTTTATTACCGATGATAATTACTTTTATTTGAATGAAAATAATAGCATTATTGAGGAAGAAATTGATCCCGTTGATCCTATAGATGATAATGAGAATAATATCACAGAAGATTCTCTCTTAAATCAACCAATTTATCGTTTTCAAAACAACAATATTAGCGGTACTTATTTATACGCTGGAGAAATAGAAAAAGCTAGTATTGAAACGAATTATCCTAACTTTGAATTGGAAGGATTCGCATTTTATACAAGTTTATCTCCTGATGATAGTTTAATACCAATTTATCGTTTTCACAATCAAAATATTAACGGTAGTTATCTCTATGTAGGGGAAGAAGAAAAAGTTAGTATTGAAGCAAATTATCCGAACTTTGAGTTAGAAGGATTGGCATTTTATGTTTATCCTGTGAGTAGTAGTCAAGGAGATTTAGTCAGTCGTTTTCAAAATAATAATGTATCAGGTACTTATTTATTTACAGGGGAAGAAGAAAAAAATAGCATTTTACAAAACTATCCTAATTTCACCTTAGAAGGGGAGGCTTTTCGAGTTATATATTAGCAATTATAATGGCTAAAGCCATCACTACAAACTTTTTTATAACTGATTATTCAACTTAATTAATGATAACATTATGATCGATCGAGTTATTTTCCATTTAGCCATACCCGTTACTAATATTGCCGAAGCAAAAAAATTTTATGGTGATATATTAGGTTCAAAAATTGGTAGAGAAAATCAAAACGCAGTAATTTTTGATTTTTATGGACATCAATTAGTTGGACATATAACCAAAGAAATTTTAACACCTCCTACTAATATTTATCCTCGTCATTTTGGTTTAATTTTCACTCAAGAATCCGATTGGGATACTTTATTAAATCGCTGTAATCATCACAATTTAGACTTATATCAACAACCTAAATTAAGATTTAAAAATGAATTAACAGAACATAAAACCTTCTTTTTACAAGATACCTTTTATAATATTCTGGAGTTTAAATTTTATCGTCATTATGAGGCTATTTTTGGAGCTAATCATATTATATCCATCGGCGATCGATAATATCACCATTTTCAATAAGTTACAAAAACATAAGAGAAAACATTTAAAATACTCGATAAAATTATAATGATAAGCTAAAATGTATTTAAGCTATAGTAAGTAATTTTATAACTAAATTTTTTGTCTTATTTTCTAAGGCTTCCCAGTTTAATTCACCTCGATCGTCAATTAACATTTTATCAGCTTGTACGGGTTCAATTTGTCCTTGTTGATAAGAAATAAAACAAACTTGAAAACACAAATCCCAAAGATTATATTTTTTGTGATAATTATCTTTTGTGAAAGAGACTAAATAACCCGGAAAAGGCTCAGAAATTTCTTGATAATCAATATTCCATTGCAATAATTCTGATTGTTTACGGATATTATCTATAAGTCGAATATAAATAGGTTGTAATAATAATTGAGCTTTTTCATATTCAACTATATCATCAAATTTAGGTGTCATTATGTCATCCTTAAATTTATCTAAGTTTTCCTTGAGTTAGTCGGTAAATAAACTTAATAATTATAATCAATTTTTGGGTATTTTTAATTTTTAATTTTAATAAATTATAGTTACTTTTAAATTTTTTAATTTCTAAAGCCGTTAATAAAATGGCTAAAGGTATTTCTTTTAGTATTAAAGGTAAGTCATAATTAATTTGCAATAACACTTGATTCAAATTAAATAAATATTTTTTAAATTGGATTAACTTCCATAACAAATATAAATTTAAACCACATAAACTCAAATTAAATAAAATAGTAAACTGCAGAGACATTAAATTTTTTTCTTGACTTATTCAGGATATTTAAACTTAAAAAATAAGATAGTTCCAGCCAAAATCAAAGTAATAAAGTTAGCAATAATTATTGGTAATTCTCCTAATAATAATCCGTAAATTATCCACAGTAAAACCCCTACACAAAAACTTAAAAACATCGATAATGATATATCTTTTGCTGATTTCGATCGCCATGTTTTAATTACTTGGGGTAAAAAAGAAATAGTAGTTAAACTACCAGCCATTAAGCCAATTATTGTTACTAATTCCATATAATTTTACTTTTATTTTATCATTAATTAATGAAGAATCCATTTTTCATTTTATCTCTTTTTAATGATAGAAAGATATTGTTTTTATTATTCATATTCGTACTTTTTAATAATATCTTCAATCATTTGATTACTAATATCTGCTAAATCAGATTTTGAATAAATTGTTGCTAAAATAATTGATGTTTCTGTTTTAACATAATAAATAACTCGATAACCTCCACTTTTACCTTTTTGAATATTACTATTTTTAAGACGAACTTTAAAAACATTATATTTAACACCTGTTATTCGATCGCCTATAATTTCACCTGTTTGTAATCGATCGATTAAGGGTTGAATATCTTTTCTAATTGAATGATAGCGTTTAGCAAGTTCTCGTAAATCCTTTTTAAAGCGTGGTGTCAGTTCAATATAGAATGGAGTATTATTCGACATCAATACCTTCCCACATTTTTTCGAGAGGAATAGTTTGCGCTGTAAATGCTTGATGTAATCCTTCCTCAATGCCTTCTTGAATTATATTGAGAGGAGTATCATAATAATCTAAATCTTCTTCTTCAGACATTAAAACTATAATACGAACTCGTTGAGGTTTATTGATTTTTAAAGTATTATCTAAATTCAATTCTCCTTTTTCGTTAATAGTTGCGGTAGTTTCGATCGCTTTCATAATTAGTTATTCATGTTTGAGAAAATTATATTTTAATTTTAATATTTTTTTTATTATATATAGCAATTCTTATATTTATGAGGTACATAGAGCAGACTCAAACCCATTATTATGAAGAAATAGGTGTACCTTACTATTTAGGGGGGCTGTGATTACTTATCGAGGGGATATTATACGCATTATTTCAGTCCGTAGAGCAAAAAATAAAGAGGTAAAATTGTATGAAAGCTGAAGAATTTGATCATAAATTTGAGCAAGGAGAAGATATAATTCCTTACTTAGATTTAAGCCAAGCTAAACGCCCTTTAAGACATAAAAAACCACACCTAAATATTGAACTTCCCTTGTGGATGATTGAACAATTAAACCAACAGGCACAACAACAGGGCATTAATACTGATACCCTAGTCAAAACTTACTTATTACAACATTTAACATCGATCGAGTAACACAACAATAAACTTTGCTACATTTATCGCATCCCCTACAATAAAAAAGGTGGGCAATGCCCACCCTACAGATTGAAAATTAAGTCGTAGTTAATTAGCCGAGAATTTTCTTAGCAGTCGCTACTACGTTATCAACGGTAAAACCGAATTTCTCCATAACGACGTTACCCGGTGCAGATGCACCATAGGTATTAATACCAATACAAGCGCCTTCGTCACCCACAAAACGCTCCCAACCAAAGGTAACTCCAGCTTCTACGGAAACACGTTTTTTGATGGCTTTAGGTAATACAGATTCTTTGTATTCATCACTTTGTAAGTCGAATAATTCCACACAAGGCATGGAAACCACACGCACTTTTAAGCCTTCGGCTTTGAGTTTTTCCGCCGCATCAATACATAATCCTACTTCGCTACCTGTACCAATTAAGATTAAGTCTAGTTCGTTAGGCGCAAATCCACAGGCCGCTACATAACCGCCTTTGGCTACTGCGTCAATGGATGAACCTGCTAAGTTAGGTAGGTTTTGACGGGTTAACGCCATGAGGGAAGATTTTTTCTTGGTTTCGATCGCAACTTTGTAAGCTCCAGAGGTTTCATTACCATCGGCGGGACGGAATACGAGTAAATCAGGGATTAAACGTAAGGAGGCAACGTGCTCCACGGGTTGGTGAGTGGGTCCATCTTCTCCCAGCGCGATCGAATCATGAGTCATTACCCAGATAACTTGGGCTTCAGAAAGAGCAGAAAGACGGATAGAGTTTCTCATGTAGTCAGAGAAAACTAAGAAGGTTGCACCGTAGGGAATTAAACCAGTGTTATGGAGAGAAATAGCGTTACAAATCGCACCCATAGCGTGTTCTCTTACCCCGAAGTGAACGTTACGATTTTCGTAAGCACCTTTTTGGAAATCCCCAGAAATTTTTAACTGAGTTAGGTTAGAGTGGGTTAAATCCGCCGAACCACCAATTAACTGAGGTAATACTTTAGAAATAGCATTTAAGCAATTTTCCGAATGTTTACGACTTGCTAAAGGTGCATCTTCGGGAGTGTAGGAAGGTAAGCAATCCGCCCAATTTTCAGGAAGTACCCCAGAAGTGATGGTTTCAAATTCTTTAGCTTCCGTAGGATACTTAGTTTTGTAAGTAGCAAGGGTTTGATTCCATTCTGCTTCTAAACTTGCACCCCGTTCGATCGCTTTGTTAAAGTAATCATAGGCTTCTTGAGGTACAACAAAAGGCTCGTAGTTCCAACCTAAGTTTTTACGGGTTGCTTCCACTTCATCACCACCTAAAGCCGCACCATGGACTCCTGCGGTGTTTGCTTTTTTGGGTGAACCATAACCGATGGTTGTGGTAACTTTGATCATGGTAGGTTTATCCGTAACAGATTTAGCTTCAGCAATGGCAGCAGCGATCGCATCTAAATCAGTATTTCCATTTTCTACATGGAGAACGTGCCAACCGTAAGCCTCAAAACGTTTTGATACATCTTCAGTAAAAGCAATATCAGTGCTACCGTCGATCGAAATATGGTTATCATCATATAAAGCAATGAGTTTGCCTAAACCCCAATGCCCAGCTAAAGAAGCAGCTTCCCCAGAAATACCTTCCATGTTGCAACCATCACCCAAAATAACATAGGTGTAATGATCAATTAAAGTCGCATCAGGCTTGTTATATTTTGCTCCTAAATGAGCCTCAGCTAAAGCTAAACCAACACCATTAGCGATACCTTGTCCGAGAGGACCAGTTGTAACTTCAATACCAGCAGTAACGAAGTTTTCGGGGTGTCCGGGGGTTTTAGATTTCCACTGACGGAATTGTTTTAAATCATCAATAGTAACGCTATCATAGCCAAATAAATGTAATAAAGAATATTGAAGCATAGAACCATGACCTGCGGATAACACAAATCTGTCTCTGTTTATCCACTGGGGATTCTTGGGATTGAAACGCATAAATTGATCCCAGAGTACAAAAGACATGGGTGCTGCGCCCATAGGTAAACCGGGGTGTCCAGATTTTGCTTTTTCTACGCCGTCAATGGAAAGGAAACGAATCGCATTGACGCAGAGTTCTTGAATTGATTGGGTTGCAACCACCATAATTAATTTTAAATTTAACTAAATATACATATTTGATCAGTTAGCCTATATCTTCTCATTGTTTAGTATCGATCGCAAGTAAGAAAGTTGAAAAATAAATTTCATCAGGTTTCCCAAATCATTGATGTTTCGATCGAGCTTTTTTTCTGATAAAAATAAAATAAATCACTTTAATTTCATCAATAATCGAGATAGCTTACGTTTTTTGAGGAGGAAAAACCCCCTCTTGACTCAGTTTACAAAATGATTAAACGACAACCAGAATAGCTTGGTAATTCGTCAATCTCACGGTAGAGAATATCAATCCATTCCTCTGGTGTTTGAGGAAAGTCTTTCCATTTCACCAAGAAAACCCAGTATTGCTGGATATTCAAAGCTTCTCGCAGTAAACTACCTTCTTGACTTTTCAAGGAAAAAACGAGGTTTCTGGCATTTTTTTCTTTATCCGATAGGGAAACACCTACACGGATTGATTTACCTTCGTTATTTTCTAAGAGAATAACCGCATCGATACCGAGAATTTCCCAGAGGGTAAAACTATCAGTTAAATCCAATCGCATTTTAACCGCTCGATCGAACTTTTTGGGGTAAAGTTGTTTAATAACTTTCAATAAATGTTCTTCGGTTAAATCTTTTGCATGGAAATTTAACACCCGAAGTTGAGATGCGATCGATCGAAATCTTAAACTTAAACCTAACATAAAAGTAGCCTCCTTATTGTTTTTTTGTTGTTATTAGACACTAGAATCCCTTGGGATTTTAGATGTACTATTAACTGAAGCTACGAACGTAACGCTAACTTGTTAGGTTTAACATGAGATTATTGAATTAACTACAAAAATTTGTTACCTTCACAGTATAACAAACAAGAAATGATTTTGACAACTATTCAAGGGATTGTCTCATAGTTTTTTGGTGAGGATAAAAGTAAGAATTGAGAATTGAGAATTAAAAACTTATCAATTTTTCTTCCTGTCTTCCTGTCCACCTGTCCACCTGTCCACCTGTCTTCCTGTCCACCTCTCTTCCTGTCTTCCTGTCTTCCTGTCTTCCTGTACTATAGCTCACTTACTGCCTAATTCTTGAGAACGTTTATAGGCGGTAGTAACGGCAGAAATTACGGCATGACGAAAACCATTTTTTTCTAATTGAGCAACTCCAGCGATGGTTGTCCCCCCCGGACTTGTAACTTGATCTTTCAAAATAGCAGGATGTAAATTTTTGTGTTTAACTAATTGCGCTGTACCTAAAACTGTTTGAGTAGCCAATTCTAGGGCGATCGATCGAGGTAAACCAGAAGCCACCCCCCCATCCGCTAAAGCCTCAATCATCAAGGCGACAAAAGCAGGACCCGAACCCGATAACCCTGTCACGGCATCCATTAAAGACTCTTGTATTTGAATAACCGAACCGATGCTATGAAAAAGGGATAAGGTTAAATCTAGCTGAAGTGATGTTACTTTTTCGTTAGGAGAAATTGCCGTCATGGCTTCTCCCACGATGGCAGGGGTATTAGGCATCACCCGTACAATGGGGTATTCAGGAAAATGATGGGCTAATTTTTCCAGAGAAACCCCTGCTAAAATAGATAAAACTAAGGGTTTTTCATGGAGATTTAAGTTTAAGCTAGAAACTACATTTTCAAAAATCTGAGGCTTAATAGCTAACAATAATATTTCACAATTATCTAAAATATGTTGATTATCTTCAGTGGTAGTCACAGAATATTGATCATGCCAAAATTGACGACGACTTATCTGAGGATCACTGACAATAATGCTACTTGAGGAATAAATCTTTTCTTTCAGAAGACGGGAAATAATAGCTTCTGCCATTACTCCACCGCCAATAACACCTAATTTAAACACAATCTTTTTAAACAATTATCAATGGACAATGAATTGATTAATTTCCTAATCCCCTAATTCCTTAACACCCTAATCTCCTAACACCTTATTGGGCAATATTGCTAGTCATACCGACTGTATCATCATTCCACAGGGGATCGGAAAATGAGTTACTTATTGTTGTGTTGCTCATTACTGGTTCTCTAACTTGATAGGTACTACCAGACACGGTGCTGACTTTAACATTTCGAGGAGTGAATAAAAAGATGCTTTCGCCGATTCTCTCTTGATGTCCGTCAATGGCGTAAGTGCCACCAGCGACAAAATCTACTGCTCTTTGTGCTTCGTCAGGTTCCATGACATTCAAATTTAAGAGTACACATCTTTGTTCCCGTAAAGTCTGAATAACTTGAGGAATTTCATCGAAAGAATGGGGCTCGATTATTACTACTTCATTCACGGCGTTACTAACTCCTGGCATTCCGATAACGTTATTAGGTAAGACACTTGACATACTATTATCCATATAAGAAGATGAAGGCATTTCCATTTTGAGAGAAGATTTTTCCCGTTGACGACGACGGGAAGAGGGGGAAGATTGTACTGGGGGGGAGGTTTCAGGAGGAGATTCTACGGCGGAATCAACTATGATGTTTTCCTTCGGTAAATCCTCCGTCGCCATAGTTTCCATTTCTTCCTCGTAATATTGATAGTCCTGTTGTCCTCCACCAATAATATCCTTCAATTTGCCTAAAAAATTGCTCACTTGTTTAATTCCTCAATGATTTTAGTATAATAATATAAATTTTATGAATCCATACAAAAATTTACGGATATTTTTCTCTACTTTATAATGTTGTTAACCCAAATAAAACCTGTTTTAACAAAGTAAGAGTAAATAACCATAATAAAAAACATTTTCTAGTTAATGATAAGGCTTGTTCGATCGAATTTTCATCAATTTTTTGCTCTGGTTTGCCTAACAAGGGTTTGAATTTTGTTTCTCCTTTATAGGTATTTTCACCCCCTAACTGCACTTTTAAGATTAAGGCGTAAATCGCTTCACTCCATCCCGAATTAGGGCTAGGGTCTTGAGTAGCATATTCTCTACATTCAGTAATGTATTTAAGGGGGTGTCCTGATATAATTGCTAAAGTTAAGACAGTTAGACGACAAGGCAACCATGTTAAATAATCTTCTAATTTCGCACTAAACCAACCTATATCAGTATAAGGCTCTTTTTTGTATCCAATCATGGAATCTAAGGTACTTGATGCTTTATAGGCGATCGCAAAGGGAACACAACCAATGACAGGAAAAAAAACCCCCATCAAACTATAGAAGAGGGGGGCGGTGACTCCATCAACGGTATTTTCGGCAACGGTTTCTAAAATAGCTCGTAAAATATCTTCTTTTGATAAGTTATCCGTATCTCTACCGACATAAAAACTTAAACGATAACGGGCTTGGGATAAATCATCTTGTTGGAGATATAACAATACATCTTCGGCGGCATGACGAAGACTTCTACCTGCGAAACAACTGGCTAACAAGACAACTTGAAGGATGACTCCACCATAATAATTAAAGCGACTAACGAGATCAATCAGCAACCAAGTTATGCCACCGCTACCAATAATCAATGCTAAACTGAGGATAATTCCAGCTATTTTACGCCCTAATTTACTCGAAATTCGATCGATCACAAAATCATGGTAGCGTTGAATAATCCATCCCATAACCTGTACAGGATGAATCCATGTCGAGGGATCACCGATGAGATAATCTAAAATAGATGCTAACCAAATAATATCCAATGGGAATTGAGAATTGAGAATTGAGAATTGAGAATTGAGAATTGAGAATTGAGAATTGAGAATTAATAAATTCTAACCCTCTCCCTGTCCACTTGTCCACCTGTCCACCTTTCTCTCATTGAATCTTACCAAGTTCTGATAGTAGAATTATTGTTAGTATTGTTCATACTAAAACTAGAGTTTAACGTCAGATCGAAATCTCGTTGAGGGTTGATAGAAATTAATTCTTGAGTGCGATCGCCACCTAAGATTAATCCACCTAATGCACCAATACTAGCACCCCCTAAAAGTTCTAAAGGCGTAATGCGTTTGTCTCCTGTGATTCCTGTAATAATTGCGGCTGCACCCGTACCTGCTAAAGCACCTTGCCAAATAGCATCGGTGTTTTTTCCTGCGGAAACGGTTTCGGTGGTAGTTATCACTCTGGAGGAGACATTAATGGGGGATTCACTACCATTATTGAGAATCAAAGTATTACCAACAAATCTTGAGCCGTTACCATCGGGGATAATTTCACCAACAATTTGACTTCCAGAGGGGATGATAATTTGATTATTATTATTTCTAACATTAGTTGTTACAGTTAAAACTAAAGCCATGGTTTCTTGTCGGGTAACTAGAATTTTATTGGCTTCTGGGTAAGTTGCGGGAATAATTGTGCCGATATTTAAACTGGTTATTTGCCCTGAATTTTGAACAGAAGAATTGGGAGTATTATTAGAAGGATAAGGGGTATAAGGACGATATGATCCGTTATTTTGTTTGGTATGGTTTAAGGATAATGGAACTTTTGAAGAATTAGAACGAAATTCTTGATTAGGTTTAGCGGAAACTTGAAAGGGGATTAAACTAACGGCTGTGGTGGTTAAAGCTAGAGTTAAACTTAATAATTTTTGATTGTTTTTAATAGTTGTCGATTTCATAATAATTTCTCTTTTAAATATTTTTTATAGGTTAGTTTTTTTGACGGGATGATTAATAATTTGTTCCTTAAATGTTAGGATATTATTTATGACAATCTCGATCGCATATTTTAACGGCAGTAGTTTCACTCAAGCCTTCATTAATATACTTTTTGATGCAGTTAGCAAATTCATCTCTAGGGTTATCTCTAGGAATTGAATTATTTGAGCGACAAAGTTTAACACTGTCTTCATTACTAAGACGGCGAGAGGCTTCCGTTACACAAGAGGCGGTATCTTGATTAGAATTTCGACAAACTTCAACCACTTGTGAATTCATCAGACGGCGAGAGGTTTCCGTTACACAGGATGCTGTATATTGATTCGCTTTTCTGCAAACTTCTACGACTTCTGAATTCATGAGACGACGGGAGGCTTCTGTGACACAGGATGCTGTATATTGATTAGCATTTTGACAAATTTCTAATGCTTGTGAATTCATGAGACGACGAGAGGCTTCTCTGACGCAACTACTTTTAATATCTTCTGCATAACTTGGTAAGGTAATAAAAGGTTGAATACTCAGAGAAAAAATAATAGTTGAGACAATTTTTAGATTCATTTTTTTATGTTTAAATTAAAGTTTTATCATGTTTTATTTGAGTAAATTTATTCTCTTTCCTGCGTTTGATTGGGAGTTCGATCGAGCAAACCATAGGTTTCTCTGATAAGATATAGTGGTCTTCCTTTGACTTCTTCATAAATTCTAGCAATATATTCCCCAATAACTCCTAAGGTTATTAATTGAATACCGCCTAAGAATAATATCGTCACAATAGTGGAAGCGTAACCGGGTAAATCAATCCCAAAAATGAGAGTTTTTAATAATAAAAATAAACCATAAAAAATAGAAATTAAAGAGATAATTAAGCCAAAATAACTCCAAACTTTGAGGGGAATTGAACTAAAAGAAGTGATACCATCTAAGGCAAAATTCCACAATTTCCAATAGTTAAAACTACTTTTTCCTCCATGTCTTGGTAGTCTTTCAAAATATATCGCAGTTTGTCGATAACCTACCCATGAAAATAAGCCTTTCATAAAGCGATTTTTTTCGGGTAATTGTCTTAATGCTTTAACTACTTTTTCATCTAATAAACGATAATCTCCCGTATTTGCAGGAATAGGAATAGTACTAATTTTGCCGATAAAACTATAGAAATAATCGGCAGTTTTTTTCTTTAACCATGATTCTCCTTGACGAGATTTTCTCACGGCGTAAACCATATCAAAACCTTCTCGCCATTTTTCTAATAACTCAATAATTAATTCTGGTGGGTCTTGTAAATCGGCATCGATGGGAATTACGGCTTTTCCTGTGGTATAATCTAATCCTGCACTCATGGCAATTTCTTTGCCAAAATTACGAGATAAATTAATAATTTTAATGCGGTTATCTCGATCGTGATAATCAATCAAAAGTTTTAAAGTGTCATCTTTACTTCCATCATTTATACAAACTATTTCATAATCTAAATTAAGAGGATTTAACACGGATTGTAAACGAGAAAAAAGTATTTCTAAATTTTCTGCTTCGTTATAACAAGGTATTAATAAAGATAATTCTGGTTGATTTTTTTTCACCATTAATTGATAGTTAATATTAAACGTTTTTGATAGTTTTAAATTTTCTTAGTAAAGAGAACTTTTTAGATAAATTTTAAACCTTAATGATAATTTTCCCTTGTCGTAGAGTTTGCCAATTTTCTCCTGTCCATTTTATCACAGTGGAGGCTACTCCAGAATTTTCATTTTTGCTATTATCGTAGTCTAAAACATGAACGGAGGGAAATTTTTGGGCGATGGCTGACATATCCCTTAAGGCTTCCTCTCCAGATAAATTGGCGCTGGTGGTTGCCATTCCTCCTGTGTGACGGAGAATTTCTTGCGCGATCGAACAATTAGGAACTCGAACCCCTATACTGTTAGGATTAAGGGGATTCATTTTTGCAGGTATAAGAGAGGATGCAGGTAACACCATGGTTAAACCACCGGGGAGATATTCATGGGCTATTTTTTGCCAAATGATTAATTCTTCGGGTGTGCCTTTAACATATTGCCAGATTTCATCGACACTGCTAACCATTAATATCAAGGGTTTTTCATAACTTCTTTGTTTCAATTCAAAGATTAATTCGCTATGACTGGGTTTTACTGCTAAGGCAGGTAAGGTATCAGTAGGAAAACTAACTACTTGATTTTCGATCGCTTTTTGGATTAAAACAGAAATAGAAACCATAAGAGAATGGAGAATGGAGAATGGAGAATGGAGAATGAATAATTAACAATATTTATCTTATCGATTATCCACTATAAACTATCAACTATTCACTATCAACTATTCACTATCAACTATTCACTTAAAAAATGCGTATAGTTTTTTTTGGTACACCAGATTTTGCGATTAACAGTTTACAATCATTACTCAATCACAGTGATTATGAAGTCATCGCTGTTGTTACCCAACCTGATAAAAGACGGGGTAGGGGTAATCAGATGATAGCTTCTCCAGTGAAAGAGTTGGCGTTAAAGTATAATTTACCAGTATGGCAACCTGTTCGCATCAAAAAAGATAAGGATACGATCGAATTATTGCATAAAAGTCACGCTGATGTTTTTGTGGTGGTTGCCTATGGACAAATTTTATCGAAAAAAATCCTTAATATGCCCAAATTAGGGTGTATCAATGTTCATGGTTCAATTTTACCTGAATATCGAGGGGCGGCACCGATTCAGTGGAGTATTTATGACGGGAAACCCGAAACGGGTATAACTACTATGCTGATGGATGAAGGTATGGACACGGGTGATATGCTATTAAAAGCCTATAGTTCGATCGAACTATTCACCAATGTAGAAGAATTATCCCTTAAATTAGCACAACAAGGCGCAGATTTATTAATAGAAACCCTGACAAAATTAGAAGCTAAAGAAATTCAACCTATTCCTCAAAATAATGATTTAGCGACTTATGCGCGTTTGATTGAAAAAGCAGATTATCAGATTAATTGGCATCAATCAGCTTTACAAATTCATAACCAAATTAGGGCATTTTATCCCCATTGTATCACCACATTTCGATCGCAAATTTTAAAAATAACTCAAAGTATTCCCTTAACAGAAATTGATAGATTAAATTTACCTTCAAACCTCAGTAAATTATCCCCATTTTTACAGGATATAGATAACCTTTCGGGAGAAATTGGAGAGATAGTTAAAACCATTAAAAATTTTGGTTTTATCGTACAAACTGGAGCAGGTTTATTATTAATATTAGAAGTGCAATTAGCAGGGAAAAAACTGCAATCAGCATGGAATTTTATTAACGGTAGTCATCTAAAAATAGGTGAAAAACTTAGCTAATTTTTGGGGTAAAGTTCGATCGTCAAAGACGGTGCTGCGCGATCGAATCTGAAATCATAGATAATCCTGAAACCCGTAAATATACAGATTATGCGATCGCATAAATTATTATCAATAAACATGACCATTAGGCATCGATCGAATTTACCTGAGTGAACTATAAAAATAGATGAGGACTGACTTGGAAGACAGGCAGACAGGCAGACAGGAAGATTGTATTTCTGGTGAATGAATAAAATTCTCTCAAAAGTACATCAAATATTAAGAATTTTTCTCCCATTCGACTTGTCCACTTGTCCACCTGTCTAGTTTTCATCATTTTCTTTATGGTTCACTGAGGTGAATTTGGGCTAGAAGCCCGAAATACGGTGCAAAAATCATAATTATTGGCAAAAGAACAATTAATTAGGGTTTGCTGAAAAAGTTTTTTTATTAAGCCTAGGTGTTAAGTTTTAGGCTACATAATGATAAATCAAGGTGTTGAGCCAAATTAAAGAAGTTGGGTTTCGTTGCCTCAACCCAACCTACCTTAGCTTTAACCTGCACCGAAGGCAATGCCTTCATTAACAAAACTAGGGAAGTTTTGCGTAATACTTGCCGTTTCTTCTGGTCCTGCAAATAAGTATGTACCGGGTAAGTTAAGATTCTGGAAACGATTATAAGTCGTACCTTGTCCACTTCCGGGGGCATGAACATAAAATGCAACGCCTTCTTCCACAAAATTACGGAAATTCTGACGAATAACGATACTTTCGGCTTCCCCTGCGAATAAATATGTGCCGGGTACGGAACTATTTTGGAAACGATTTAAGGCAATTAAACCATCTCCTCCAGAGTTGGCAACATTAAAAGCAAATCCTTCCTCCACAAAGTTAGGATAATTAGCTTTAACACTACGTCTTTCTTCTTCTCCTACAAATAAATATGTACCGGGTACAGAACGATTTTGAAAACGATAAATGGGAACATTAAAAGTAGGGGGAGGAAGCACTCCTTCAAAAGCACCAATATCTACTGTGCCATCAATAATACGGGAAAAACTTGCACCCCGTTGATCAAAGGTAGCAAATTCATCGGTAATACCATTATTGTTTAAGTCGAGGGTATCGGGAGGAATTAAACTATTATTTCCTGCATTAATCGCAGGGCTACCTTGATATAAGGCATGGGTTTTGGTTAAACCGCCATAGTTACCTAAAGGGGCAAGACGAATATTATTATTGACAATATCTGTACCCGTACCAATCGTACCACTAGCTCCCCTTAGATCACCGATGAGATTGTTGTTATCTCCATTAATATTACCTGAAACATCAGGATGAATATCAAGATTACTAGGGCTAAGATCTCTGTTTCCTGCAACGATCGTATTTCTTAGGCTAATATTAACACCGCTACGGAAAATTCCTCCTCCATTTCCAGAGCCTGAACTGTTAGCATCAGCGACATTATTAGTGATCGTACTATTAGTAATAATTGTCTCCGTAGAGCTAATGTATAAGCCACCAGCATCCCGATTGCTAGTGTTACCGCTAATGGTAGAGTTTTCAATCAAAACATTTCCATTAAGCCTAAGACCACCACCACCTTCACCAAAAGAGTTCGCAATAACTCGATTATTGCTGATAGTGGAATTAATAATATTAACCGTACTTAGTGCAAATACCCCCCCACCATCAAAGGTTGCAGTATTACCATCGATCGTGGAGGAAAAAACATTGAGAGTTCCATTGTTATTAACACGAACCCCACCTCCAGAAGATTCTGCATAACCGCCGGTAACAGTGACATTTTCCAGGGTGAGAGTAGCATCGTTAAGAACATCAAATACTCGATCTCTTTGACTCAATCCCCTAGCATCAATAGTCGCTGGAGTTTGCCCTGTCCCTTGAGTCCTAACGGTAATATTACCTCGAATATCTAAATCTCCTGTGAGAGCTGAATCTTCATGACTACCATTTTGGGTGAGGGTATAAGTCTGCCCGGGTTGTAAAACAATTACATATTCTACGGCAGGATTGTTATTGGCAAAGATAACCGCATCCCTGAGAGATAAACCATTTTCGGCTGTGCCGTCATTTTGATCAAAGGTAGTGGTGACATTGAGGTTAAAGGTAGCGTTTTCGACATCGATTAATTGCCCGTCAACGGAGACAAAACCCGAATCATCTTTGTTTTGTAAAGTTGTCAGCAATTCTGGAGAAATATCTTCACCTCTAGCTAAGAGAGAAAAAATTGCACCTTCATCTCCGGGGGTATCCACGAGATTGATTTGGGCATCGATAAAGTGTCCATATTCTTCTAACAAGACGTTGCGGATTTTTTTTGGGAATTCAGATTCAACGAGACTAGAAGAAAGATAGATGGTGTTATTCAATGCACTATAAGCACCTTGAGCACCATTAATTTCCGTAGGGGATAAAATTTCGATGGTTGGTAAATTACTGAAATCACCGTTACGCCATGAGGAGAAGATATTATTAGCTATGGCAACGTTATAGTTATCTCCAAAGGCGATGGATAAATTTGTTTCGAGACTTGGATTAAGGGAGGCTTCGAGCAGGAGGGCTTCGGCTTGGGTGAGCGCTTGAGATAGTTGGTTCATGGGGAAAAAATAAATATGTCTGATTTGACTTCTACATACATAAATTTAACACCTTTTCGATCGATCTGACTACTTTTTGGAGTAAAGGTCACGAAATTGTAACAATTGCCCTCACCCCCAGCCCCTCTCCCAAAGGGCGAGGGGAGTTCGATATTTCGATCGATGGGGGAGAGTTCGATCGATTGGGGAGAGTTCGATCGAATCTGACTATAACTAAAATTAAATTATCATCAGGATCGGAAGAATAATTAACATGGGCGATTTCTTCTACAACGATGGCAAAATCATACAAACCACGAATCATTGTCTGCACTTCATCTTTTCTTAAAAAGCGTTGAAGTTTAGGGTATTGAACCACCCTCTCAAATTCCCTAATCTGATAAGTTGAAGTAATCAGACTATAAAGTTTATACTGCCACCATGCTTGATAAAGGATATGGGGTTGTGCTTTTTTGCTGATTAAAGCGGAGATCAGAATATTTGTATCAAGAACGATTCTGTACACGAGTCTCCTTTATGGCTTCATCAATTACACTCATTATTTCTTCTTGAGAATACTCAGCATTTCTTTCCTTAACATTGTTGACAGTTTCTTGAAAGATATAACGTTTTACTGCTTCTTCCACTAAATTAGATAATCCTCCTTTTTTTGCTCCAATAGCACCTAGATAAGCTCTAACAGTTCGATCGGTCTGTTCTGAAATAACTAATGACCAACGAGTCATAATTAACTCCTATGATGATAAACGTATAAACATTATAAAATATTTTGGGAAAAAGTATTTTTTGTTAAGTTAGGGGATACTTTTGGCGTTTGTGTTAGCATAATCAATATAACTAAACTGCTGGTAACTTAAAATTATGGTTTATTTATCAACACCCTTAGAGTTAGAGTTACAACTAAATGATGAGCAATTTTTTGAACTTTGTCACAAGCATAAAGATTTAAGATTTGAACGCAATGCACAGGGAGATTTAATTATTATGCCACCCACGGGAGGATTAACAGGTAATCGTAATGCAGATTTAACCTATCAATTAATTGCTTGGAATCGACAAAAAAAATTAGGTAAAGTGTTTGATTCCTCTACTGGTTTTAAATTACCAAATGGTGCAAATCGATCTCCCGATGCTTCTTTTCTTACTTTAGAAAAATGGCATAATTTAACTCCTTCTCAGCAGGAAAAATTTTTACCTTTAGCACCTGATTTTGTCATTGAACTCAAGTCACCTTCTGATAAACTAACTGATACTCAAAAGAAAATGGAAGAATATATCGATAATGGAGTTAAATTAGGATGGTTAATTAATCCTGAGCAAAAAGAAGTAGAAATATATCGTCAAGGGCAAGAAAAAGATGTTTTAAATAATCCGAAAATTATATCAGGAGAGGATATTCTACCCGATTTTACTTTATATTTAACCGAGATTTTTTAGATCGATCGTACCGCTACACTTTCAATAAAGTTTAATGATAATTTAATTGGAGAGGTCTATAAAATGTAATAATATGGGTTGTTACATAATTTGGAAAAATTGACATTCTTTAGAAAACCTTATAATTTGACAAAAATCATCAAAAAAAGGACATCATAGTAATAGGTGTCACGGTAGAAAATCTTAATTAATGTTTATCCCTAGTCTATCTCTGGTTAGTAGAATTATTCCTCATCAAATGTTTACTAAAATTGTCAGTCTTTGGCAAGAATTAGCAATTAATAATCGTGTTGAGGGAATATATCTTAGTGAAGATAATTTAATTAACTTAGAAATAGAGAATCTCAGTCAAGAAAAACAGTCTTTTCATAGTTTTCAATTATTTTTAGCGGATAATATCCAAGCATTATTATTAGTTGAAAAAAAAATCAACGATTTATACTATCAAATTACTATTACTTTTGACTGTCAAGAAATTGTAGATTTTATAGAACTTATTAACCCTAGAATTGATTCAGAAAATCTTACTCAAATTAACTCAATTTTATCTTACTCCACCAATAAAGATAATCCTGATCAACATTTTATCTTTACTTTGATGAAAATATTAACTGAACCGTTGATGTTTCAAGATAATTATTTGAATGATTATTCTCAACATCAAGCTATTGAAGTTATTTTAAGAAATCGCATTGAGCAAGAAAGAATTTTACATCAAGTAACCCAACAAATTCAACAAGATTTAGATTTGTTAGTGATTGTAAAAATGACGATCGAACAGGTACAATCATTATTGCAAATCGATCGACTTTTAATCTATCAATTAAGAGTACCAATAAAAGACAAATCATCGGAAGAAATAACCTATATTGATACCGTCACCTATGAAGCTAAAGCCTCTAGTGTGATTCCTTCCGTCTTAAATTTTCAAGAAGAAAGTTGCTTTAATAATATCAAAGATTCAGAGAAAAAATATCTTGAGGGTTTTTATTTAGCGATAGAAGACGTTAATTATAGTAATCTGAATCCTTGTTTAAAAGAATCAATGCGAAAATTAGGGGTGAAAGCAAAAATTGCCATGCCCATTATTGTTAAAAATAAATTATGGGGAATATTAATTGCCCATCAATGTTTTAGTGTGAGAAAATGGAAAAGTAATGAAATTAATTTCTTAAAAAGTATTACAGAATATTTAGCCGTTGCTATTTATCAATATAACTCTTATCATACCCTAGAAGAACAAAAAAAATTACTAGAAAAACAAGTAGCTAAAAAAGCAAAACAATTGCAAGATGCTTTACTTGTCGCCCAAATTGCTAACCAATCAAAAACAGAATTTTTAGGCAGTATTAGTCATGAATTAAGAACTCCTTTAACTTGTGTTATTGGATTATCTGGTACTTTGTTACATTGGTCAAAAGATGTCAAAAATAATCTATCATTAGAACAACAAATAAGATACTTAAAAATTATTCAAGATAGTGGTAGAAATTTATTACAATTAATCAATAATATCTTAGATTTTGCTGATATTGAAGCGGGAAAATCTCTCTTATATATGGAAGATATATCTTTAGAAAATTTAAGCAAAATGGTATATTTATCCGCCTTAGAAATTTCTCAAAATCAAGGAATTAAAATTAAATTAGATTATCATATAACTAAAGATTTAGATTTATTTTATTGCGATGGAGAAAGGCTATACCAAATACTTTTAAATTTAGTCGATAATGCCATCAAATTTACTCCCTTTGGAGGAGAAGTTACCATTACAATGAGACGAAATAAAACTCAAGCTATCTTTCAAATAGAAGATACTGGTATCGGTATTAATAAAGAACAAATACCCTTATTATTTACTAAGTTTCAACAACTAGAAAATTATCGTACTCGCACTCATTCAGGTACGGGATTAGGATTAGCTTTAACGAAACATTTAGTAGAATTACATGGAGGAATTATTGAGGTAAAGTCTATTATTGATAAGGGTTCAATTTTTACGGTTTCTTTACCAAATTCGTCTCCTACTTTTAGTATAAAATCTAAGATTAATGAAGAAGAAATTAAAGAAGTTTCTGGTTTAAAGATTAACAAAACTATTGTTATTATCTGCGAAGATGATGAAATAGGAACTTTTTTATGTCAATTATTAACGGCGGCTGATTATCAAATTATTTGGTTAGTAGATGTTTATGAGGCTATTCATCGTATTCGATTAATTAACCCTTCGATCGTAATTTTAGAGCAAAATAAAGAGGCATCTTTAGATATTTGTAAAACGATGAAATCTGAAAGTAAAGATAATTTATATCTAATGGTAATCAAAGATGAAATAAGTGGTAGCGAATGGGAAAATTTATCTAATTTTGGAGTGGACGAATATTTATTAACACCATTACAACCAAAAATTTTACTGCGAAAAATAGCTAAAATCATCAATACTTAGGAGTATCGTCAATTCTTAAGTATTAATGATTATATTTTTTTAGCTACACAACTCTAATAAATAAAGCCCTCAAATTCTAATTCTTCAATCATCTGTAAACCACGAGGATCACCTAATTTTAGTAACGCCATTTTAGCATCTTCTTTGACTCCTAAGTCCTCATCTTCTACTAAGGCTTCAATCAGGGCATCAATGGCAGTAGCATAAACAACATTGTATGGTAATTCTCGGCACAATTTGCCGATCGTCCAGGCGGAGTTACTACGAACTGCGGCAATTTTATCTTTTCTTAAAGCTCGGATGACAAGGGGAATAGCGGTAATAGTATCTTCATAATTTAATTTAGCTATATTTGCAATACTGCTTACAGCCCACAAACGAACTGCACCTATCTCATTTTTCAGAGCTTTGAGTAGAGGTTGAAAGGCACGTCGATCGGCACTATTACCCAAAGACCATACAACACCTTTACGCACATAACCATTAAAATCATTA
This sequence comes from Geminocystis herdmanii PCC 6308, assembly GCF_000332235.1. Classification (NCBI taxonomy): domain Bacteria; kingdom Bacillati; phylum Cyanobacteriota; class Cyanophyceae; order Chroococcales; family Geminocystaceae; genus Geminocystis; species Geminocystis herdmanii. Next base: position 545,491 of record NZ_CM001775.1, read on the forward strand.
TTGAGAGTATGAATTAAAGGTTCAACGGCACTAGGGCTAGTATTACGTCCCAAACCATAGGCGGCACTTACCCTAATTAAAGGGCAATGATTTGACAATTGCTCAATTAGAATCGGGATAGCACGGGCATCAGTAATTTCACAAAAAGCCTGTAGAGCTTCAATTAGTTCCTGTTTGTTCTCACTTTGAAGCAACTTTAACATTACTTCAGGATCAGGAGCAGGAGTGGTCTCCTCCTCAATCAGATCTAAAGGATCAAGGGAAGAATCAAAATCAATGGCGGTTTGACTTAAACTTGGATCATTCATATAAAATAATGATACATGAACATTGAACAATTAGGAATGAGAAATTTATTCACATCGTTTGCTAAGTATAATTCCTAATGCTTCCTGTCTTCCAAGTCATTTCTCTATTTTTATGATTCACTCAGGTAGAGTTGGTGGGTAAGCCCTCTAAATACCTTTATGGATTCTTCCTTCCTTTATAGATTCCGATAACATAACCGATGACACCAGCACCAAGTGCCGCTTGAGTTGCGAACAAAAGGCTTTCAATTTCACCACTAGCAGGTTCAAAAAAAGGTTCAAACCAAGGCTCGTAATTAGGTTGTATTTCTGTAATTAATTCCTCTGCTTGTCCATCTGCACCCTCAAAATCGCCTTTAACAAAGATTAAGGGTAAAACTGTGAGCATAGTTACGAATAAAATTAGCCACCAATTTCCTTGTTTCTCTTTTTTAGTAGATGCGGTTATTTCTTTACTTGTCATAATTAAAATTATCCTTCTTGGGGTTTTAATAGTTTTAACATTTGTAACTCATTTACTGCATAAGATTGCAACCAATTCCAAACTAAGACGGTTAAGAAACCTTCAGTGATGGCAAGGGGAATTTGAGTAATGGCAAAAATACTGGCAAATTTTAGAAATGAAGCCATAACACCACCATCAGCTGATGGGAATACGATCGAAAGTTGAATAGAAGTCACAAGATAAGTAGCTAAATTTCCTAGAGATGCACCCAAGAAGATACCTAATTTTTGTTTGCCAATCTTCACGCAAAATTTATACACTATAAATGCAACCCAAGAACCTACGATCGCCATGGAAAAGATATTAGCGCCCAAAGTCGTTAAACCACCATGAGCTAATAGTACTGCTTGAAATAGTAATACCAAACTACCTAACACAGCCATCACCGAAGGACCAAATAAAATAGCGCCTAATCCTGTACCAGTAGGATGAGAGCAACTTCCCGTCACGGAGGGGATTTTCAAAGCCGATAAGACGAAACCAAATGCGCCTGATAAAGCTAATAGTAGTTTCAATTCGGGATTATCTTTAGTAATACGAGAAAGAGATTTGAACCCCAAGATTAAAAAAGGTAGGGTAACAACCCACCAAAAAAGAGCCCATTTTACAGGCAAAAAACCCTCCGCAATGTGCATCGCATGGGCTGGAGTCGGGGAAAAAATAATGATAAAGCTACTTAAACCTGCTATTAATCCTAAGCAGATTCGCTTTTTTAACCGTGTATTCATACTGTACCTCGCAGATTAATACTTTTTTAATTTTGTATGGACAGGTATTCTGACTTATGAAAAAAAACTTTCCAATTACAGTTGCGGGACAGTGATAGATTTTCACTACTCTTTCCCTGTTTTCTCTTACGACTGTTTCCCGTAAGAACCGATACTGAAATTATGACTATATCATATTTAAGGGAATAGTGAACAATGAATATTAAAACTATTTTTGATTTTGTCGATCGTTTAAATATTATCATTTTTTAGAGACGTAAAATTTTACGTCTCTATGGAAAGTCGATGTCTATTAGTTAACTAATTTTGTGGTTTTATTTCTGTGGATAATTCATAAAAATTAGTTTCGGGGGGAGAAGCAAATAGATGTTTCATTTCCGCAAAAATCTTTTCATGGGTTTCGTTTTGATTTTCTTCCATATCCTCCAATTTTTCCCACAATATCACTGCTATTCCTTCATCAGTGTTGGGTTTTTGTAATAAATAAGCCCCCTTAAAACCTTTGCTATAAGTTTTTACAGCTTCTTCAAATAATCTTTGTGCTTCGGGAAATTTCCCAGCTTTAAAAGTGGCGATCGCAACATAGGCATAGTTGTGACGTAAAAAATCACTAAATTCCTGCATAATATAATGGTGAGATAAAATTAACTTATATTGATAATGATAGGTTTTTCGATCGTAAAAAGAAACAATAATTAAGAAACATTAATAAGTAAATCCTTCAAAAGAGAGAGTCTGTGATGATTAAAGGATTAGTAAAATTGACATTTTGGGTTGGCATATTCTGGTTAATAGGCAAGAGTTTTCAGTTACCTTGGGTACAAAAAAAAGTTTCTGAAGGCGTAGAAAGTGGAATCACCCACATCTCCCAAACAGAAGTTGCCCAAGAATATCAACAAAAATTCTCCTCTTATTGGGAAATTATCGAGGATATGGATTTGCCTATCTTTCGCCAACAAACTCCCCCCACCATTGTCTTATTAGAAGATAAATACCCTATTCCCACAGATAATCCTCCTCCTCCCCCTGAGTTGAAAGAAGAAACAATAATTAGTGTCGCACCTGCGGAGTTAATGGAAACGAATCAAATTATCGGAATATATATGAGTCGATATGATATTACTAACAATGCCTCAGAAGATACCATTCGTAAAAAAGTTCGTCATTATCGCTCTCAAGGGATTAATACTATAATTCATGGTGTCGCTGGTAATGGCTGTACTATGTACGATAGTCAAGTAATGCAAAAAAAAGTTGGTTTACAGCGTTGCCCAAATTTATTTCAAGAAAAATGGTTACATTGGTTAATTGATGAAGCCCATAAACAAGGTATGGAAGTTCATGCTTATTTTGAAAAGGGTATTAAAATTGATCAAAATAGTCCTATTTTCAAGTTAGCACAATCAAAAAATTGGATTGTCGAAGGGATCGATCGAACCTATGATGGTATTGATCATTATATTTTAGATGTGGGTAATCCAGAAGTTGCCAATCTTTTTATTGACATGACAACGGAATTTGTGCAGAAATACCGCAACATTGATGCAGTGCAATGGGATGATTATTTAGGGTATCATAGCAGTCTGCCTTCGGAAGAAAATCGGACTCCTATGTTAACTAATTTTGTCCAAAGAATGATCACATCTATTAAACAAGCTAATCCTAATGTGAGTTTTGACATTTGTCATCATAATCCCTATTGGGCGAAAAAGGAATTTGCCGCCGATTTTGATGCTTGGGGAGTCGATCGAGTCTTTATTCAAGCCTATAATGATGATAATTTTAGGGAAGAATTAGCCTATGCCAAAAAGTATAACGGCATCGCTATTACAGATAAACAATTAACCCGTTTAAAAGAAGTAATTAATAATGATAAAGTTGAAGGAGTATTGCTTTTTTCTTTAGCAGGAAATCCTCAAAATCTTGCCGTAAAATGGAGAGAATATTTATAATCAAGTTTGTAGTAATGGCTTTAGCCGTTTATAAATAAGCCTTACTGATTGTTAATTGTTCATTGTTGATTTATATTAGACTTGATCAGATTTGTCAATATCACAAAATAACCCAAATATGAACATTGTTGTCACAGGTGCAACGGGCTTTTTAGGCAGACATTTATTACCCCAACTAAAAATACAATATCCTCAAGCGAAAATCATCGGTTTATCTTCTCAAAATTACGACTTGATGAATCCTGTAGAAGTAGTGAAAATGTTTGAAGATTTACATCCTGAGATACTAATACATTTAGCCGCTTATTCGGGAGGAATTGGGGCAAATCGTGCCTATCCTGCGGATTTTTATTATCGTAACACCCTTTTAACCGCTTTAGTATTTGAACAGGCGGCTAAGTATAACGTCAAAAAAATGATTTACACCATGGGAGGATGTAGTTATCCTGCCACTGCTAATTCTCCTATCGATGAATCTCAGATGTGGCAAGGTTATCCTCAACCCGAAAGCGCAGGTTATTCTAGTGCGAAAAAAATGGGCATTGTCGCTTCCCAATCCTATCGCACTCAATATGGTTTAAATTCTGTGGTGTTAATTCCCGGTAATTTGTATGGAGAATACGATAATTTTCGCAATAATGAATCCCATGTTGTACCTGCTTTAATTCGGCGTTTCTATGAAGCTAAATTGAATCAATTAGAAGAAGTTGCTATGTGGGGAAGTGGCAAACCTCAACGGGATTTTGTTTATGCGGAAGATGTGGCAAAAGTTCTGCCTTATTTTATTGAGAATTATGACTCTAGTGAGCCGATAAATATTTCTTCGGGTACAACTACCCCTATTAAAGAATTGGCGGAATTAGTCAAAGAAACCACTGGTTTTGAAGGAAAACTTACTTGGGATGTCACGAAGCCTGATGGGCAAATGGTGAAAATTTTTGATGTTAAAAAACTCAATTCTTTGGGGTTATCTTGCGATACAAATATAAAAAATGGTTTAGAAAAAACTTTCACTTGGTTAAGTAAAAATTATGCAAATAAAACCGATGGTATTAGACTCTAATCTGAAAATTATTATTATCGGAGGAGAAGGTTTTGTTGGTTCGGCTTATGTTCGTTTTTGTCAACAAAATAACTTTGATTATTTAGTCATAAATCGATCGAACTATAACCAACATATTGGCACAAAATGTGATTTATTAATCAACGCCAATGGTAACTCGAAAAAATTTTTAGCTAAAGATAACCCCTTACTAGAGTTTGACGAATCTGTCCGTTCTGTGCGACGATCGATCGTAGATTTCCCTAGTAAAAAGTATATATTCTTGTCATCTTGTGATGTTTACCCTGATTGTTCAACTCCTGAATTAACGAAAGAAGACACGGTGATTGACATTACCCAACAAAGTCCTTATGGTTTTCATAAGTATTTAGCTGAACAATGTGTGCGTCACTGTCACGATGATTGGTTAATCTTCCGCATGGGGGGTTTTGTGGGGGCTGGATTAAAGAAAAATGCCATTTTTGATATTCTTTACGGCGATCGACTTTGGTTACATCCTGAAAGCGAATTGCAATATATCCATACCGATATAGCCACAAAAACAGTGATGGAAATTATCTCTCAAGGTTACACCCAAGAAATTTTTAATCTTTGTGGTAATGGTTTAGTAAAATTACAAGACGTGATCGATCGAACTCAAAGTAAGATTACCGTGAATTTGGATATTTCTCCTGTGTGTTATGAGGTTTCGATCGAGAAAATTCAATCTATTGTCAATATTCCTTCCACCCGTGACACCGTTATGAAATTCCTAAAGTGAAAGATAAGATATACCTCAGTTCGACATAAAGAAAATGATGAAAACTAGACAGGTGGACAAGTGGACAAGTGGACAGGGAGAAAAATTCTCAATATTTGATGTACTTTTGAGAAAATTTTATTCATTCATCAGAAATACAATCTTCCTGTCTTCCTGTCTTCCTGTCTTCCTGTCTTCCAAGTCAGCCCTCACCTATTTTTATATCGAACTCAGGTAAGATATGGGGAGATGGGGAGTTAGGGAATATCAGAGAAAATGTTAATTGTCAAAGTTTGTAAGTCAGGAAAATTTTATCATTCAACAAATTAGGTTAAGAATAGGTTAAGATAAAGTTTCAGTCACAAATTATAGTAATAGTGGGGGGAAACAATGGTTAACGCAGTTGTTCAGGAAATCAAAGAGAATTTTCTTTGTCCAATTTCACCTTATCACGGTAAAGACTATACCAAAGGCTTAATTCCCAATCAAAAATTACAGATATTCACCTCTCAAATTAATTATATTACTGCTCTACATACCAACGGTAAATTATCAACATCTCAGGTGTGTGAAAAAATGGATCAGTTATGGCAAGAATTAGACATCATGGATAGAAAGGACTGTTAATGTAAAAAGTACATCAAATTAATTCCATAATTGTTATTTAAAATAAATCTTTACTTGTCAAACTCTCACCTCATATGCTAATAATTATTTATGACCAATATTCAGGTGTGAGAAACTTTGAAAAATATGTTTAAATCCGTAAAAAAATATTCGATCGCAACTCCAGCCGTAATCGCTTTAACAATGGTTGCTAACGGTGTTGCTGTACAAAAAGCCAATGCAAACGAAATTGCTAACACTACTTTAGAGCAAATTTCTGAATATAACCAAACCCAACCCATGGGGCAAGTAACCTCCGTTTCTCAATTAAGAGATGTTTCCCCTACCGATTGGGCTTTTGAAGCATTAAGAAGTTTAGTAGAGCGTTATGGTTGTATCGTCGGTTATCCCGATCGAACCTTCAGAGGAAATCGTGCTTTAAGTCGTTACGAATTCGCCGCAGGTTTAAACGCTTGTATGCAACAAATGGAGCGTTTAATTGCCGCCAGTGAAGCAGTTTTAAAAGAAGACATTGAAAAGCTAAAACGCTTAATGGCTGAATTTGAGAGCGAATTAGCCGCCTTAGGTGCAAGAGTTGATAACTTAGAAGGTAGAGTTGCTTTCCTAGAAGATCACCAATTCTCCACTACCACCAAATTAAGAGGAGAAGTCATCTTTGCTTTAACGGGTTTTGGTCCTAATGATGATGGAAATAATCAAGTAACCCTGAGCGATCGTGTTCGTTTAAGTTTAGATAGTTCTTTCAGTGGAAAAGATAGATTAAGAGTTCGTTTAGCGGCAGGAAATGTTCCCCGTATTAGAACTCAAACTGGCAATAATATCTCTAGTACTCAAGGCAGACTCAGCTTTGAACAATTTACTGGTGCGGGTAACGATGTTGAAGTTGATAAAGTTTTCTATACTGCACCTTTAGGAGATAATTTCAAGTTTTGGGTAGGTAGTATGATGGCTGTTGATGATATTTACAAATCCTACTCTCCTTATACCGAAAGCGGTGGTAGTGGTGCTTTATCCCGTGCTTTACGTTACAACCCTGTTCTTTATCGCAACGTTGGAGAAGCTGGACTCGCTTTTCAATACAAGTTTAACAACACTTTTGATGTTACTGCATCTTACTTAGCAGGTAGTGGTAATAGTGCGGCTGATCCTACAAGAAGTAATGGTTTATTCAATGGGGTTTACAGTGCAGGACTTCAATTAGGCATTAACCCTAACAAGAATCTTGGCTTCGGTGTCGGTTATATGTTCTCTTACGACAACGCTACCAACATCGGTGGTGGTTTAACTCCCCTAGGTGGATTAAGTAATAGTCGTGACTTAGGAGGCTTGAGAGTCGAAAGTCATAACGTTGGTATTCAAGGCACATGGCGTTTAGCTGAAAAATTCAATGTTTCTGGTTGGGGTGGTTACAGTGACATCAACAATCCCAATCGAGGTGGTGGTAACGCAGATTTATGGACTTTTGCTGTTAATCTCTCCGTACTTGACTTAATGAAAGAGGGCGCAGTATTAAATGTCGGTGGCGGAATGTTACCTCTTGTAGAAGATTTAGATCAAATTACTGGAAGAGCCTTTGGTACTGCTTCCTCTTGGATTGTGGAAGGTAACTATAAATACCCTGTAACTGACAATATTTCTATTACTCCCGGTGTTTATGCTATCTTTAATCCTAACCAAACAGGCAATAATGACACTGCGGTAGTCGGCGTACTTCGTACTGTTTTCCAATTCTAACTTAATATTTTAACGATCGAGGTTTAAAACCTTGATCAGCTGATGTTGATGAAAACAAGTTACCCCTTTTTTGAAGGGGTTTCTTTTTCGTTATGTGAAACGACCATAGTATAATTCAGCACTAATACCACCATACTGATTTAATTTTTTCGCACCTTCTCCATAAACAAATTCAATTTGCGCTCCCGATAAAACAACTTCCACAATGAGGGAATCAAATTCTTCTGTATCCATAGGATAAGGGAGAACTAATGTTTTCACTCTACCTTCATTTAAGGCTTGTTCTACTCCTTGTTTTTCAATAACGGCTGTACCGTTAGTATTGAATCGATAAAGTAAGTTTTCTACTACCAAAACATCATGATCTTGCTCATAAGCATAGGCGATCGAGCGGATAATTTCAGCAATTTCGTTATCGGGAAGTTTGAAGTCCATGGCTTCAATATCCACCACTAAATTTCTTACGGCAGGATTAAGGGCATTTTTAACGTTAACAGCTTGTATTAAGTTGCCTCCAAAAATAATTCGGGAGTCTTCTAAGTGATCAAGAAAATATTGATTAATTTCTGTCGCCATTTCTCTTACGAAACGAAGTTCAAATTCTTTGTCTCGTCGATCGCCCGCAAGGGTTTTAGCTTTACGCCCAAATTTACGAGATAATTCATGTTCGGTTTCGATGGTAATTTCATTGGTCGATCGAGGTATTGTTAAATATTAACTTTTATAACTGTATATTAGGAATGAGGAATGAGGAGAATCAATCGCCCAACGTGTAATAAATTACACGTCTAATAGAATAACGTTCAATAAATTGAACTCTGAATTTTTCAAGGAGGGTAACATTGTTCATTGCTCATTGTTAATTGTTAATTGTTAATTATTTTATGTTTTCTTTGACTAAAACCAGTTCACGACAAAAAGAAATTATCGAAATTGTTTTAGGTAACGGTTGGGATTATATGCGCGGTATTCTTACGGGGGGAAAATCTGATAAACCTCAATTACCGCCTCCTGAAGTTTTCCGTAAAATCTTAGTGCAGTTAGGTCCTTTTTATGTTAAATTTGGTCAGTTATTAAGTACTCGTCCTGATTTACTTCCACCTAAATATATTGAGGCTTTAACAGCCCTTCAAGCTCAAGTGCCTCCTGTGGCATGGGGTTTAATTGAACAAACTTTGAGGGAACAATTAGAAAGTCCCATCGAAACTATTTTTAGTACGATCGATCCGCAACCTGTAGCGGCAGGTTCGATCGCGCAAATACATAAAGCCACTTTAACCACTGGGGAAGAAGTCGCCATTAAAGTACAACGCCCCAATATCGATCGAATTGTCAATCAAGACGTGATTTTGATCAAAGGTATTGCCGATATTATCGCCTTAACGGATTTTGGCAGTGAGTATGATGTGGTTAACCTTGCCGATGATTTTACTAAAGCCGTATTAGCAGAGTTAGATTTTCGTCAAGAAGCCAATTTTACGGATAAATTAAGGCAAAATCTGACTAATAGCCCTTGGTTTGACTCTCAACAACTGGTTATCCCGAAAATTTATTGGCAATTTACCACCGAAAAAGTTTTATTGATGGAGTGGCTAGACGGTAAACCTATTCTTTCCGCCGATATTCCTAGCACTCCAAAAACAAGGCAGGAAGTTAGTACGTTATTATTTAGGGTATTTTTTCAACAAATATTTATTGATGGTTTCTTTCATGCTGATCCTCATCCGGGTAATATATTTTACCTTGAGGATAACAAGATTGGTTTAATTGATTGTGGCATGATTGGACGATTAGACCCGAAAACTCAACAATTATTAACGGAAATGTTACTGGCGATCGTAGATATTGATGCTCAAAGATGCGCGCAACTTACCCTCGAACTTTCTGACACGAATGCGATTAATACGAATATTGCAAGGCTAGAAAATGATTATCAGAAAATGCTGAGAAAATACTATAATCTGAGTCTTTCTCAACTCAATTTTAGTGAGGTTTTTTACGAGATTTTAGAAGTGGCTCGATCGAATAAAATAAGATTACCTAGTAATATGGGATTATTTGCCAAAAGCCTAGCTAACCTTGAAGGAGTCGCCCGAAAATTTAACCCTAATATCAACCTCCTTGAAGAAATAAAACCCCTCATAACCGAGCTTTTCCGCCGTCAATTTATCGGTGATACTCCCTATCAAACTCTATTTAGGACAGTTTTAGACTTAAAATCTATTAGTCTTCGATCGCCCCGTCAAATAGATGCTATACTCGATCGACTAAGTTCAGAAACCTTCCAATGGCAACTACAAATTAGGGAAATAGAAGGATTAAGGCGTAGTGTCGATGATTCAGCGAATAGACTATCTTTTAGTATCGTTGTCGGCTCATTAATTATGGGAGCGGCGATCATTAGTACTGGAGCAACCACAGGGCAACTAATCTTATTAAGTAATGTGCTTTTTACCGTTGCCACCCTACTAGGATTATGGCTTATTATTAGTATCCTTCGATCGGGCAGACTAAAATAATTAAGAATTAAGAATTAAGAATTAAGAATTAAGAATTAAGAATTAAGAATTAAGAATTAAGAATTAAGAATTAAGAATTAAGAATTAAGAATGCCCCTAATTCCCTAATCCCCTAATCCCCAACTCCTTGTCTTTCTGTCTTTCTGTTTTCTCTCATCCTGAGAAAAACATTAAGAATGGTGAAAATTTATCTCAGTTTCGATATTTAGGAGCTTTTTAAGGTAGTGTAGAGATGAAGAAATTATCCTATTCCCAGAGAGAATTTTATGTCTGACTTGAATCGTGGCATCATGAAATTTGACGGTGCAGATAAACCTATTATTGTAGGTATTACCGCCGTGATTATTCTTGGAAGTATTGCAGCCTTAATTGTTTGGGCTTTAAAAGTTGCCTATGTAGTCGCTTAATTTTTACACTTTATTCAAATAATGCAAGGGATTTTCATCCCTTGTTAATTTAGCCTCCTGGCAAAATAAAAAGTAAAATCTATTTTAGGGTGGAAAACATAAATTTCTTAACTTATTATTTATTACTCATTACTCATTACTCGATTTCTCTAAGAAGTCTATTGTGTCTTTACATCATTAAAAATTTTATTCTATAAAAAATATGGCACAATTTATTAACAGTCAAATAGTATGTTTAGATTGTCAAAATAAATCTTTGTACTGTGAAGTAATTGATATAATTAACGATCGAAAAACTTGTTGGGTAAGACCATTAATTTTAGTGAATTTAAACACTCAAGACAATAATTATTATCCCCTAAAAAATGATATTTATGACTTGCGTTTTACTTCAGATTTATTGTGGAATATGGATGATTTTAGAATAGTTTTAGACACAGAATATATACAGTTTTTAGCTAATTTACAAGAGTTTGAGTTTGACGAAGATAAGTTAATTTTAGGAAAACAACAGTTAAGACTTTTTATTCAAGAAATAATTAAGTAGGGTTTGCTCATGGGAATCAGAAAGCTATAAAAATCAAAGGTTTAGACATAATACATTAACCAAAAACTGTGCAGTTTTAAGGATTTTTATTCAAAACTTCAACACTTTTAACCTTATTTTTTAAAATACAAAAATACTTATTCTATCTATTAACAGCATCAAAACCTTGATGTTTCAGTATTTCTCCTATCTCCTGTCTCCTAACTCCTATCTCCTACCTTCACCAAAATACTTTTTCAGCAAACCCTATTTACTTATCTTCTCAAGATTTACTTATCTTCTCAAGGTTTAGTAAATCTTGTTCTCAGGAATGTAACGATATGTTATGATTTATTTTAATCAAAATAATAAAAATTTACAATAGGAGAAATAATTAATGGCTGGTTTATTTGGCTTGTTTAGGAAAAAAAACAATCAACCCCAAGACTCTTACTTTTTGAATTCTGATGAGTCTAAAACCTTTGGTGATATTGATTATATGCGTAAATCCAAAACCGTAAAAAGAACTTTTGCCAAAAGTGTTAGTGGTGGGGGGGGTGAATTAGTCAAGGAAGTTTCAGCTATGAAAATGACTAAGAAAGATGGTAAGGAAACTGGAGTTAATAATTCTCAGATTTCTGCTGATACCAGTGAATCTTCTTTTACTCCTAATAGTCAGCAATTGCGTAATACTGATACCAGTATGGACAGTTTCCGTAAGATGGCAAAACAAATTAAAAAATAATATTTAACTCATAATTAACAATTAACAATTAGCGTATCAATCTTCGGATTCGATACTGATATTCTTGAGCATCTAAACCATCCCCATTATAGGCTACACTACGGGGTATTTTTTTATCAAGGGCAATAGCTCGATCGAGTCCATTAGGGTGGGTACTAAGTAAAGTCGGCACTCTACCGCTAGTTTGTCCCAATTTTTGCATAAAATCCACCATGGCACGAGGTGCGTAACCCGCAGATTTGAGCATTTCTAAACCTAAATTATCCGCTTCATATTCATCTTGACGACTATGGGGCAAATTAATGGCTAAATCTACTCCTAACCGTACCACATCAGTTTGATTTAAGCCTGTGGCAGTTAATAAGCCTTGGGTAATAGCCTGTTGACGTATTTGTTTTTGGGAATGACGGGCTACAACATGACCAATTTCATGGGCAATAACACTGGCTAATTGAGCTTCATTAGAGGCAGTAGTTATTAACCCCGTATGAAGATAAATAAATCCTCCCATAGTAGCAAAAGCATTTACTTCATTATTATTGATAATTTCAAATTGAAATGGTAAATTAGGGCGACTACTCACAGCGACTAATCTTCTACCAATTTGATTTACATAACGGGATAACTCTTGATTTTGGTAGAGTCTAACATTATTTTGAGATAGTAATTGTTGACGTATTTGACTACCATATTGGACTTCTTGCTGATCACTTAAATTACTAATTTGAATAACCTGTATTCCTCGAAAAATTAAATCACCCCAAGGAATAGCATAGCTAATCTTGGCATTGGTAAAAATTAATGTAAGGGCGATCGTGCATGAAATAAAGGGATATAAAATTTTTTTCTTAAATTTAAACATAATAATTATATATAATATTCATTTAGGTAACGGGGAATGGGAAATGCGGAATCCTCAATAGTTGTAGTGTCTTTAATATTTTTTTCTAATAATTAATTATTGACAATTTCATTAGAATTGTTCCCTAACTAATAACCTAGTTTTTTTGACTAATCTTTAGTCAGAATTGTTCCCCATTACTACCTCAGTTCGACAGAAGAAAAATGGTGAAGACGAGACAGGTGGACAAGTGGACAAGTCGAATGGAAGAAAAATTTTCAATATTTGTACATTTTTGAGAGAATTTTATTGATTCACAAGAAATATAATCCCCCTGTCTGCCTGTCTTCCAAGTCAGTTTTCACCAATAATTTTATAGTTCACTCAGGTATTACTAAGCCCTAGTAACTTATTCCTCTATTTGTAAGACTAGCTTTTCCAAGCCTAATTTTTTACAGTCCACTAATTCACCATAGAATAAGTATAAAAGGTCTTTGCGTTGAGGTTCACCCCTAGATGAACCCGTTGCACCCATAGCGATGACGATACCACAGTAGCCATGAAATTTACTAACATCTTTTTGCCATTGTTGTAATCTCTTAGGAAAAGAATCTCCTTTTTCCACAAGAAATTGAGCAAAAATATACAGGTTTTCTTCTTGGGTTTTGAGAATTCCTAAAGTATATTCTTCGTCATCATAGGGATCATAACCTTCATTAAAGGTAATTTGTAAAACTCCATCTTCATCTTTTAATCTTTCGATGATTACTTGGGCTTTGGGGCGAGTGGTTTGTAAGAGGATAACGGGTAAGAAATCTTTTTTTGATTTATTTTTAATTTTTTCAAAAATCTCTGGAGGCATATTTTTCAATGATTTATTGTATAAATAATTGAGAAATATATCTTGCTCAATCCTCGCTAAGGATACTAATGTACCCGCTGGGATTAAATCATCCCGAATACCATCATCATCGTCATCGTCATCATCGTCATAATCATCGTCGTCATCTTCAAACATATCACGAAATTCCGTAGTCAATTCGGGCATGGTTTTGACTGTCACGGTTAACCATGAATCTTCTAGGGGAGTTTCTAAAGTATATTCACGACTAATTAATTCTTCTACATCATCTTCTGCTAATTCTTCTTCGCATTCTTCGATAAATCGCCCCAGGGCTTTCATGGCGATATAGATGGGATAAACTTCTTCTTCTTCTTTTAACGGTCTAATGCCTTCGTAGGGGTGAATGCTACCAAAAATGGGGGTAACATCACTTTCTAAAAATTCATCCCAGTCGGTGGTTTTTTTCTCGTTTTCTCCCTGAGAGAAGTTGATAAACCAGCAGTCTTGTTGTAAGAATGTGGCTTCTAAATCTTCATCGTCGGGGGATTCTCCTAAGTCTAGGACTCTTTGACGGAAGGATTTGAGGGATTCGATCGAGCGATATAATACAACCCCAAATTCTTGCCCCAACATTCCCATGACACAGGCATAAAGATTTTCGATACCCCAATGATTGATTTCGATGGTAATAATTTCTTCTTCCGATAAGATATACCAAGGTTGTTCTTCCCAGATAGAATTTAGGGCTTCTTCAATCAAAGCGCCAGATAATTCGGGGGCAATTTTGGTTTCTAAATCAGGTCGAATACTTTGAAAATTCTGCCACAATTCATCTAATAAGGGCAATTCTGGTTGATAGTCAACAATAATATCTAAATCTCTTAGTACTCCCCTCAAAAAAAACTGTAATTCTCTATCTTTGACAACTATTTTTTGTGGTCGTGCAGGTGTAGCTGGATTGTGTGGGCTTTCGATCGCCTTTAACAAGGCTCTAACAATGGCTTCAGGTCCTGTTGTATTTCTAGTTACTTCCATCGATCGAACGAAACCTTCCGAACCATCAACCCAAATAATACATTCTCCATCCGACGCTAATTCTGGTTCAAGATTCTCCATCATTCCCAAAATCGGAAGACGATCGCCTTCCCATACATGGGGAATTTGAGGAATACGCTGTAATCGATGTTTTGTGCTTTCGGGTAAAGATGTCATGGGTTTGTATAATAGTTCGATGTCAGGAGAAAAAAGAATATTTTTACATTCTACATTGTACATTCATTAAGATACCATATTCAATGCCTTCCACTACTGCTTGATAGGAAGCATCAATGATATTTGTGGATACTCCTAAAGTTGTCCATCGTTGTTTTCCGTTGCTAGATTCGATCAAAACTCTCGTCTTGGCAGAAGTCCCAGAAGCACCATCAAGAATACGCACTTTGTAATCCGTTAAATAGAAGTTGCCAATTTCGGGATAAAATTTGATCAATGCTTTACGCAATGCTTGATCTAAGGCTGAAACGGGTCCATTTCCTTCCGCTACTTCTAATAATTCTTCTCCGTCCACCACAATTTTAATGGTGGCTAAAGCATGGGTGTAAGGAATGTGATTTTCGATGGAAATATCGGAATGGACTTGAAATCCTTTGATGGCAAATAAAGGTTTTCTTTGGTTAAGGCTCGATCGTAATAATAACTCAAAACTCGCCTCCGCCGCCTCAAATTGATAGCCTTCGCTTTCAAGGGTTTTCAGTTTTTGCAGAATTTCCCGACAAATGGGATCATCTTTTTGTAACTCCATACCAAAGGTTTTCGCCTTAGAGAGAATATTACTTAACCCTGCTTGTTCAGATATGACAATTCTTCTCTCATTGCCAATGGCTTCAGGTTCGATATGTTCATAAGTTAAAGGATTTCTAGCTACCGCTGAAACATGAATACCACCCTTATGGGCAAATGCCGATCGTCCCACAAAGGGAGCGTGATCATCGGGGGCTAAATTGACGATTTCGCTAATTAAACGGCTATTTTGGGTTAATTTGGTCAATTCTTCAGGTTCAAGGCATTTAAAACCTAATTTTAGCTGTAAATTAGGGATTAAAGTACATAGATTAGCATTACCGCATCGCTCACCGTAACCATTCATTGTACCCTGTACCATTCTCACTCCTTCCAACACCGAAGCTATGGCATTAGCGACGGCTGTACCGCTATCATTATGAGTATGAATACCTAATTGGGGACTTTGAGGATCATCAATATTAAGATCAAGTTTACTTACCACTTCTGCCACAATTTGACTGATTTCGTGGGGTAACGTACCGCCATTGGTATCACAAAAAACTAGCCATTTAGCTCCTCCTTTGATAGCGGATTGCAGGGTTAATAAGGCGTATTCGGGGTTGTTTTTGTAACCATCGAACCAATGTTCAGCATCGTAGATTACTTGTTTGCCTTGAGATTTAAGGAACTCGATCGTATCTTGAATCATGGCTAAATTCTCCTCCAGAGAGGTTTTTAAGCCCTCTGTAACGTGTAAATCCCAAGATTTCCCAAAAATTGTCACCCACTGGGTATTAGCCTGTAAAATTGCCTTTAACAATCGATCGTTCTCAGGTAATTCATTTGGGCGACGGGTAGAACAAAAAGCCACAATTTGAGCTTGTTTTAGGGGTTGCTCTTGTAACTGTAAAAAGAATTGTACATCTTTTGGGTTCGCACCGGGCCACCCTCCTTCAATGAAAGGGATACCCATATCATCCAATTGTCGGGCAATTTTTAATTTATCCGTCAAGGAGAGAGAGATACCTTCCCTTTGCGCACCATCTCTCAGGGTTGTGTCGTATAGCCAAACTTTTTTATTATTCATGATTAGGGATTACTTTATAGTCTTTTGATGAGGGAAGATTTTAAGTGTTACGTTTTAGATTAAATAACTGAGGTTAGCAAAGTAAAATATTGAAACTTGAAACTATTGAACACAAAATTAATCGAGAGTATGATTAATTAACCAATTTTCTAAGTCTTCAATATCCTTAAAATCTAATAAGGCTTCTCCTAATGATTCTAACTGAGGAATAGAGAGCGATCGAACTTTTCCTTGTAAAGTATCGCTAATATTACCACAACGGCGAGTTAACAAGCGGATAACGATATTTGCTTCTCCTTCTTGTGTGGCTTCAGTACGTCCAATTTGTATTCCTCTGGTAAGTCCTTCGGTGCGTCCAATTTCTAAGACTTGTTGATAAAAACGAGTTTGGGTGATGTCTGCTTCTCTTAAGTTAATCATTTTTTGTATCTCCTCGATAGTTAGTTTAGGGAATTTATTTACCAGTATAGCCTCCACTAAATCTAATCTTAAGTTAAACTCCTCTTGAGTTTGAGTGTTTTCTAATATTTTTTGAGCTTCGGATAGTGCCTGATTTTCTGGAGTAACAATTAATTTTAATATTGCTAAATTTGGGCTTAAATTTTCTTTCCCTAATAAGTCTGATAAAAATAACCTTTGTACTTGATTATTTAGTAAATTTTGATAAGGAATTTCACAACCTAAATCTTGACTACGGTTATTTAAAATTAACAATCCTCGCCAATTTCTTTTGACTTTATACTGATGAATATAGACGAATATACCCCCAAAATAACGACTGTAAAATTCAATGTCATTCTGCATTTGTGCTTCGAGAAACACTAGGGGTACATTTTCATCACCGCCGAGGGGTGTTAATAATCCATCAAGACGAAACTCTTTTTCTTTGACTACGGGAGCGTTATAATCAAATTGACAACCTTCGGGAATTTCGGGGATTAATTCGGAGATGAGACTGGGTTGATTTAAAAAGATACGGTAAAATAACTTATCAGTTTTCATAATTTTTTTCTCAAGTAAAATGTTGGGTTACAATTTGTTTAACCCAACCTACATTAATCGGAAGTGTGGTTAATTAACCAATTCTCTAAATCGCCAATATCTTGAAAATCTAGTAAGGCTTCCCCTAATGATTCTAATTGAGGAATGGAGAGCGATCGAACTTTTGCTTGTAAAGTATCGCTAATATTACCACAACGGCGATTCAACTGACGAATAACCATGTTTGCCTCCCCCCATTGTGTTCCTTCTGTACGTCCTTCTGTACGTCCTTCTGTACGTCCTTCTGTACGTCCAATTTCTAAGACTTGTTGATAAAAACGAGTTTGAGTGATGTCTGCTTCTCTTAAGTTAATCATTTTTTGTATCTCCTCGATAGTTAGTTTAGGGAATTTATTTACCAGTATAGCCTCCACTAAATCTAATCTTAAGTTAAACTCCTCTTGAGTTTGAGTGTTTTCTAAGATTTTTTGAGCTTCGGATACGGCTTGATTTTCTGGAGTAACAATTAATTTTAATATTGCTAAATTTGGGCTTAAATTTTCTTTCCCTAATAAGTCTGATAAAAATAACCTTTGTACTTGATTATTTAGTAAATTTTGATAAGGAATTTCACAACCTAATTCTTGATTACGGTTATTTAAAATTAATAATCCTCGCCAATTTCTTTTGACTTTATACTGATGAATATAGACGAATATACCCCCAAAATAACGACTGTAAAATTCAATGTCATTCTGCATTTGTGCTTCGAGAAACACTAGGGGTACATTTTCATCACCGCCGAGGGGTGTTAATAATCCATCAAGACGAAACTCTTTTTCTTTGACTACGGGAGCGTTATAATCAAATTGACAACCTTCGGGAATTTCGGGGATTAATTCCGAGATGAGACTGGGTTGATTTAAAAAGATACGGTAAAATAACTTATCAGTTTTCATAATTTTTTTCTCAAGTAAAATGTTGGGTTACAATTAGTTTACCCCAACCTACATTAATCGGAAGTGTGGTTAATTAACCAATTCTCTAAATCGCCAATATCTTGAAAATCTAGTAAGGCTTCCCCTAATGATTCTAATTGAGGAATGGAGAGCGATCGAACTCTTGTCTGTAACTCATTACAAGGTGTTGGGTTACACTTCGTTAACCCAACCTACAGTATTTGTAGGGTGGGCATTGCCCACCAATGTCCTATATTATTTAACTTTCCACAAAAATACTGGTATTTGTTAAGGCTAAACCAGTACTTAAAGTGCCGATTTGTAACGATGGAATAATTCCATTGCCGTCTTGATCAAATAATAAAGCTCCATTGCTACTATTATAAATAAATCTTTGACTGGCATTACTTGCACTACTACCGAGACGGAATTGAGAGGAGGTTAAGTTGGCATTTGCGGTTAAACCACCATCAAAACCAGAAGCCGACACCACAATTTTATCCCCTTGGGTTACAGAGAAATCAGTAATTCGATCGATCCCTTCATCGGCATATTTAAACACAAATCGATCGACTCCAATACCTCCTGTCAAAGTATCTGCACCATTTCCACCTATTAAGGTATCGTTACCATCGCCACCTAGTAACACATCGTTACCATTACTACCCATTAACTTATCATTACCCGTGCCTCCGTCAATGCGATCGTTACCGTTACCCCCGTTAAGGTTATCATTACCTCCTCCTCCTAAAAGGGTATCGTTACCATCGTTACCGTTAATGATATTTGCCCCACTGTTACCAGTAATGCGATTATTTAGGGCGTTGCCAATACCCGTAAGGTTACTTGTACCTGTTAAGGTGAGGTTTTCTAGGTTACTGCCTAAAAGATAGCTAATACTAGAACTTACAGTATCTGTACCCTCGTTGGCATTTTCGATAACTCGATCGAGCGTACTATCCACAAAGTAGGTATCGTTACCCGTACCTCCCACCATGCTATCAGCACCAGTACCTCCTTCTATTCGATCGTTTCCTGCCCCACCTCGCAAAGTGTCATTACCACCTAATCCTTGTAAGGTATCATTACCTGCACCGCCCACAAGATTATTATTATTAGCATCCCCTACCAATAATAGGTTACTACTATCATCGTTGGTAATTGTTCCTAAACCTTGATTATCGGAAATAGTTGCATTAGTAGCATTACTGAGGTTAACAAAGAATGTCTCGTTAGGCTCTACAGTTGTATCCCCATTAATCACAATAGAAATGGTTTTACTGGTTTCATTGGTGGCAAAACTCAAACTACCACTTTTGGCAACATAATCACTTCCTGCGGTAGCTGTGCCGTTAGCGGTGGCATAATTAACGGTAATTGGTTGTAATGCCGTACCTGTGCGAGTGACGGTGAATACCATGTTTTTTGTGCCACTATTACCCTCTACAATGGTTCGATCGTTGATGGCAAGGCTAGGAAAATCATCATTGGTAATTGTACCTCGTCCTTGATTATCAGCTATGGTTGCATTAGTCGCACCACTGAGATTGACAAAGAAAGTCTCATTAGGTTCGATCGTTGTATCCCCATTAATTACTACCGAAATGGTTTTACTGGTTTCATTGGTAGCAAAACTTAAACTACCTGTCTTGGCTACATAATCACTTCCGGCAGTGGCAGGATTAGTTGTGCCGTTTGCAGTGGCATAATTAAGGGTAATGGGTTGTAATGCTGTTCCCGTGCGAGTGACGGTAAATACCATGTTTTTTGTGCCACTATTACCCTCTACAATGGTTCGATCGTTGATGCGTAGGGTGGGTAAAGTTGTCGTAGGTTGAAATTCAAATGCACCAATATCCACACTACTGCCACTAATCCTCGCAAAATTACCACCTCTTTGATCTCTTGGTACTGCTTCACTGCGGTTGCCGTCGCCGTCAATATCGGCAAAATCTTGACTGATTAACACCGTTAAACCTGCATTAATGGCACGACTACCACTTAATAAAGCATGGGTTTTCGTCACACCACCATTATTAGCCAATGCCCCTAAACCTGCGGTTTGCCCTGATGTTAAAACAATATCGCTACCAGTACCTATCGTGCCACTAGCCCCTGTTAAATTACCAATAAGGTTATAACCGTTACCCTGCACTGAACCACGAATATCAGGATTTTTGGTTTTACTACTAGTATTATTTGGGGTATCAAAATTACCTGCAATGATGGTATTTCTTAAGGCGACATTACCAGAACTATTATAAATACCACCACCATCACCAGATGAACTATTATTATCAGCATCAGCAAGGTTATTGGTAATAGTGCTATTAATCAATAAAACACCATTACTACTACCATTATAAATACCACCTCCCTGAAAATTGGCAGAGTTACCACTAATGGTACTATTAGCGATGGTTGTTGTACCATAATTGATAATTCCACCACCATAAGAAGCAATATTATCACTAATAGTGCTATGGGCGATGGTTAAGTCACCTCCATTATAAATACCACCACCATAAGAATTATTAGAGTTATTACTAATGGTAGTTTGAAAAACGTTTAATGTACCTGAGTTATAAATACCAGTTCCAAAGGTATTTCTTCCTCCTGTTACTACCACTTTTTCAAGGGTTAAAGCCCCCCCTGATAACACGTCAAGAACTCGATCTCCATCTCCTAAAAGGGTGGTGGCGTTAATAGTAGCTGGGGATGCTCCATTAGTGCGAATAGTAACATTTGCCCCATCAACAACATCTAAGTCACCTCCTAAGCCATTATCTTCATCTGATGAACCAACTGTTAAGAAATAAGTTTGTCCCCCTGCTAAATTGATAATATAGTCATTGGTGGGGTTGTTATTGGCAATAATAATGGCATCCCTTAAAGATAAACCTGCACCGGTGGAGGCACTGCCGTCATTTTCATCAAAGAAAGTATTAACGTAAAGACTAATAGGACTACCTGTTAAAACAGCATCGTCATTAGTAATTGTGCCAAAACCTTGACTGTTAAAGATAGTGGCATTAGTAGCATTACTAAGATTGACTAAAAATGTTTCATCAAATTCTGAGACGGTGTCACCGTTAATAACGATGGAGATGGTTTTTGTGGTTTCATTGGTTGCAAAGGTTAAAGTACCAGTTTTGGCGACATAATCACTTCCTGCGGTAGCTGAACCATTTGCCGTAGCATAATTCACACTAATACTTTGAGTTGCTGTACCCGCACGAGTTACGGTAAACACCGCATTTTTCGTACCGCTATCGCCTTCGGTTATGATCATATTGCCAATGGATAAAGAAGGATTACTTTGTACTTCAAAAGCACCAATATCAACTCGACTTCCCGTAACACGAGTGTAGCCGTTACCCCGTTGCTCAAAAGGTACTGCTTCACTGCGGTTGCCGTCGCCGTCAATGTCAGCTAAATCTTGACTGATTAACACCGTTAAACCAGCATTAATGGCACGACTACCCGTTAATAAAGCATGAGTTTTCGTCACACCACCATTATTAGCTAACGCCCCTAAACCTGGGGTTATTGAACAGCCCTTGAAAAATTAGACAATATTAGATAAACTTGGAAATAATAATTGATTTTTAGGCTTAATGTCCAATTTTTTATCGATAAAATCGGCATCTGATTTATTGGGAGTATCCACAAAGACTTTGCGTAGGTGGGAAAAAGAGGGGAAAATAACCTCTACTCGTACAGAAGGTGGACATAGACGATATGATATTTCTACTTTACTCAAAAATAAATCGGATAATTCCTTAACAATTGGTTATGCCAGAGTTTCTAGTTATGACCAAAAAGATGACTTAAATCGTCAAATAATAGTATTAGAATCTTATTCTTCTAGTCATGGTTGGGATTTTGAAATAATCCAAGATTTAGGCTCAGGTATGAACTATAAAAAGAAAGGATTAATTAGGTTAATTAAATTAATTTGTTCTTATCAAGTTGACCGATTAATTATTACTCATAAAGATAGATTATTACGATTTGGTTCTGATTTAATCTTTTCTTTATGTGAAATATTTGGCACAGAAGTTATAATTATTAACAGAAGTGAAGATTCTAGTTTTGAGGAAGATTTAGCCAAAGATGTACTAGAAATAATTACAGTATTCTCAGCAAGATTATATGGTAGTAGAAGTCATAAAAACAAACAAATCGTAGAACAATTAAAAGAGGTAGCAAAAAATCTTGAGTAAAATAACTTATCAAACCTTAATCAGTCAAGAAGTCGCAGAATTTTGCGATTTAATAGGAGGTTTTTTTGGCAAAATTGAAAGAGATTTATGCAAAGATTTAGAAAAAGGAAAAAACTCAATGATTTAAAGAAGAGTTATCAAATAAAGTATGGGATAAATGCACGTCAATTTAACTCTATTCATATAATCTTAAAAGGTAAAATAGCTAGTCGAAAAGAGTGTTATAAAAGCCAAATAAAACAAACAGAATTAAAGATTAAAGGTTTACAAAAAATCATTGACAGTGAAAAGAAAAAATTAGCTAAATTACCATTATCTTGTGGTAGAAATCAAAAATCAATCAGAAGTAAACTAAGATTTACCATTCATCAAAAACAAAGAAAATTAGCAATATTGAAAGATAGATTAGTTACTTTAAAAAGAAAAACCATCTATGATATTCGGGGGTAAAAAACTATGGTATGCTCAATTTAATTTAAAGGAGAATGGTTATTCTAGTCACCAAGAATGGTTAAAAGACTGGCAAAAATGTCGTAGTTCACAATTTACTTTAGTGGGTTCAAAAGATGAAAAGAATGGTAATCAAAATTGTCAATTATTAGCTAATGGTACTTTAAAAATAAGAGTACCATCTTGTTATGAGTCCATTTTTGGGAAGTATTATCTAATCGAAAATGTCAAGTTTAGCTATGGACAAAGTGATGTAGAATACGCTTTAAATAATGCACAAGCATTAACTTTTAGATTTGTCAAAAAAGATGAAAAATGGTATATATTTTGTAGTTTTGATTTGCCTGAAACTCCCACTATATCTGATAATAAAAATGGAATGTTAGGGATAGATTTAAACCCAAATATTATCGGTTGGAGTTATGTTGATCATGATGGAAATTTAAAGGCAAAAGGACAAATTAAAATCAATGTTCGAGATAAAAATACTAATCAAACAAAAGCAATTATAGGCGATGCAGTCAAGAAATTAGTAAAATTAGCTTATCAATATGAGTGTCCAATTAGTGTAGAAAATTTAGATTTTGAACGAAAAAAAGCAACAATGAAGGAAGAAGGAGTTAAATATTCTCGAATGTTATCAAACTTTGCTTATAGTTGTTTTTTAGATATGTTAAATAGTTGTGCTTTTAAACATGGAATTGAAGTAATAAAAGTTAATCCTGCCTTTTCAAGTTTAATCGGATTAACAAAATTTATGAGACTTTATGGTTTGTCGAGCGATACAGCAGCCGGGTTGGTATTGGCAAGACGGGCATTAAGAAAAAAAGAGGGTATTCCAACCAGTTACGCCCGATTAGTTCAAGTTGATTCTAGTCGGCACGTCTGGAGTTTTTGGAATGCTCTGTCGAAGAAACTCAAAAGCGTAAAACGTCATAGTTTCTTCAATAGTGTCTCTAACAGAGAAGTAGAGGTCAAGCTATTAGATGAGTTACATAGTGACAGGTTTAATGGCAAGTCGCAAGACACTTTTATTACAAGGCGAGATTCCTTGTCACGAGTCGTTAACAATTCTGTTCGGTTAACGCAAAAATGGTAGATTTGGGGTCATTTTTTCATGATGTCCAAGTTTGTCCAACTTTTTAGGAGCGGTTTGCCCTGATGTTAAGATAATATCGCTACCCGTACCTATTGTACCACTAGCACCCGTTAAGTTACCAATAAGGTTATAACCATTACCTTGCACTGAACCAGTAATATCAGGGTTTTTGGTTTTACTACTGGTATTATTGGGAGTATCAAAATTACCTGCAATGACGGTATTTCTTAAGGCTACATTACCATAATCATTATAAATTCCTCCTCCATATCCCGATGAATCATCATTATCAGCATCCGCAAGATTATTGGTAATAGTACTATTGATCAATAAAATACCATCATAATCGCCATTATAAATACCGCCACCATAATTATCAGTGGAGTTACCACTAATGGTACTATTGGCGATCGTTCCTTTACCTTGATTATAAATACCACCTCCAACAGAAGAAGCAAAGTTTTCACTAATGGTACTATGGGCAATCGTTAAGTCACCACTATTATAAATACCACCACCATAAGGGCTAGAGTTATTACTAATGGTAGTTTGAAAAACGTTTAATGCACCACTATTATAAATACCTCCACCATAATTATTTCTTCCTCCTGTTACCACTACTTTTTCGAGAGTTAAAGCACCTCCTGATAACACATGAAATACTCGATCTCCATTTCCTAAAAGGGTGGTGGCGTTAATGGTGGCTGGGGATGCTCCATTCGTGCGAATAGTAACATTAGCACCATTTTTAATATCTAAGTCACCTCCCAAACTGTTATACTCGCAAAGGCTATAATTTGATGTTACAAGAAAACTTTTGCCTGTTGCCCGTAGCCGGTTGCCTACCTTCACCTCGCTCAAGTTATGCCCTTTCTGAGTATATCTTCAGATGATGAACCTACAGTTAAGAAATAACTTTGTCCTGATGCTAAATTGATGATGTAGTCGTTATTGGTATCATTATTGGCGATAATAATGGCATCTCTTAAAGATAAACCTGCACCAGTGGAGGCACTGCCGTCATTTTCATCAAAAAAAGTATTAACGGTTAAGGTGATAATGCTATTTTCTACATTCAGAGTTTCACCATCAACGGTGATTGTACCCCAATCATTTTCACTTCTGAGGGTGTCTAATTGGGCAGTACTCATTTTGCGGTTGAACACCAAGTTACGCCAGATTTCTCCTTCGTCTCCTTGACTGTCTTGGTTGTTAATTTGCGCATCGATAAAGTGTCCATATTCTTCTAACAAGACGTTACGAATTTGTTTCGAGGATTGAGATTCAATGAGGCTAGAAGAAAGATAGATGGTGTTATTCAAGGCACTATATGCACCCTGAGCGCCATTCATGGCAGTGGGAGATAATATTTCGATCGTTGGTAGGTTGCTGAAGTCTCGATTACGCCATGAGGAGAAAATATTATTAGCTACGGTGACGTTGTAGTTGTTTCCAAAAGCAGTAGTTAAGGTTGTGTCGAGACTGGGATTGAGAGAGGCTTTGAGCAGGAGTGCTTCGGCTTGGGTTTGGGCTTGAAATAGTTTGTTCATGGGGTGTGAATAAGTATGTTTGATTTAACATCTACAAACATAAATATAGCACCTCTTCGATCGATCTGACTACTTTTTGGGGTAAAGGTCACGAAATCTTAATAATTGCCCTCACCCCCAGCCCCTCTCCCAAAAGGCGAGGGGAGTTCGATATTTCGATCGAGATTTTGAGATTGCTTCGTTACCTCGCAATGACTGGAGAGGGGAGTTCGATCGTGGTTGTGGGATTGTGGGGGAGGTTCGATCGTATTTAAGACTTAAAAAAGTAGCTATCTTTCAAGCTACTGATTTTTTTAGAGATAAAAATTAGAACTTACTTAACCATTGTTGTAAATCTTCAATAGAATTAAAATCTAAGAAATCCTCAGCTAAAGTTTCTAAATCATCTATATTTAGAGCTTTTACTTGTGTTTGTAAATCCGTATTAATTGTTCCCAATTTCTTAGTTAATTGACGAATAATTAATTCCTTATCTCGATCTATTCTTTGCTGTAGTTGATCTAAACCTAGCTTTAAACCTTCTTCTTTTGCCATTCTTTCAAAAGGACTAACTAAGGGCATAATTTTTTCCTCCTCGTATTTAATAATTTTTTGATTCAAATTTTGTTGCAATAATGATGGTAAAGTCATCATCGCATCGATAAATTTAAACAGTTTTACTATTTCTAATTTACTGTATTTTTTATCGTATAAACTCCTGATTAGATACCATTTCCATTGTTCTCTTTCTGTTAAATTACTGGTGGTTGCTTTGGTTTTTAAGTGTGCCATTATCATCATGGCAAAAGGGTTTAAATTTATTTCTAATTCTGCCCATTTTTTTTGATAATCTAATAGTTTAATTGTGGGGAAATCTAGCTTTAATTTACATCCTCCTAAATCATAACCATAATTGGATGGTCGCCATTTTTCTTTTTCATCTCCTAGTATAGCAAGACTAATCACTGGTTTCCGATACAAGTCAAAGGTACGATAATGGTAAATAAACATTCGTTGATTAAAGTCGCTATCATATTGACTTTGTACTTCGATGTGAACTAAAATCCACACTTCTTGTTCATCTTTCAAACATACTTGAAACAGTTTATCCACCAATCTTTTACTATCCGAAGAATCGGCGGTGATTTTCTGTAATTCTTTATCTAAAGATGTTATCGGTTTTAACCAGTCAATGAGATTATATACTTCTGGAAAAAAGAAGTCTAAAAAATGATTGAAATAATCTCCGATCGCCTCCTTCCAAGGTTCATCATAATTAGCGTTTATTTCTGTCATTAATTGAATTTATTGTCAAATTTATTCAAGTATTATATCTAAAGAACGATCGTATTCTTGAGGGTGTTGGGTTACACTTCGTTAACCCAACCTACAGGGTTAATGGAGTTCGAGCGATCAGAGTATGTAATTCATCTTCATGAAGCAAATCATCGTTATTATTAAATGCCCCATCCCCGTTAGGAGTATTGAAGAAAAATAATAGGTAAATCAAGATGGAGAGGAAAGTATCAAAAATGAGTTTATATCGTGAAAAATTGGCGAAATATTGCAATTCAAAGTTTACTTATACCTATATTGTTATCTAGTTGTGCTTCAAATCCTGTCACTCAAGAGGAAGAAACCACCGAAGAAAATACGTCTTCTCCTGAAGCATCTCTGATTTTAGTAGCTAATGGTGAGGATTTCATTCGACAAGGATTTGTCAGTAAAGACGGTTGGCGTATCGATTTTAACCATGCTTACGTTACTTTAGCAGATACGATCGCGCATCAAACCGAGCCTCCTTTTAATGCTGAGGGGGAAGAAAAATTACAATCTCTTAAATCTGTTACCCTTGTGAGGGAAGCAGTCACCGTTGATTTAGCAGAAGGAGACGAAAACGCACCCCCCATAAAAGTTGCCGAAGCATTAGGCTCGATCGGAAACTATAATGCTTTAGAATGGAAATTAGTTAATAGTGGTGCAAACTCTAATAGCGTTATTTTAGAAGGTATCGCTAAAAAAGATAATGAATCCATTGCATTTACCCTTAATTTACCCCTAGAGTTAAGTTATCAATGTGGTGAATTTGTGGGAGATGAAAGAAAAGGATTTTTAGAAGCAGGAAAAACAGCAGAAGTAGAGGCAACATTTCATTTTGATCATTTATTCGGTGATAATGAATCTCCAGCTGATGATGAATTGAATGTCGGTGCGTTAGGCTTCCAACCCCTAGCCAATCTTGCGAGTAATGGCACTTTAAACACTGATTTAGCCACCTTAAAACAAAATTTGACTTCAGAAGACTATGACAAATTAATCGATAATCTTAACTCATTAGGACACGTTGGAGAAGGACATTGTAAAATTAATTGAGAATGGAGAATGAATAATGGATAATGGATAATGGATAATGGATAATGGATAAGAAAAGTTCAATTTATTGAACTAAATAATATTAGCCGTGTAATTCATTACACTGTGGGGTATTGAGTAATTGGTTGGCATTTGCCCACCCTACTAATTCTCAATTCTTAATTTTCCATTCTTCATTTATTTATTTATGTCTAATTCTCAGCCTCTTTGGATAATTGGTAATAGTTGTTGTGGTAAAACTACCCGTTTGGCTTCTCTGATTCTTGAATGGGTAAAAACAACCTCTTTTCCTGACAAACCTTTGATTTTATGTGCTAATCGTCATGGCACAAAAATATTAGGGGATACTATTTCTAGGTTAAATCCTAACCTTCATGGTGGAAAAATTAGAACGGTTTTTGGCTTGATGAGGGAAGATGTTATGCTTTTTTATCCTTTGATTTGTGAGGGGTTAAGTTTACCTTCTACCATTATACCCCTTGCTTTGCGCCCTGAAGCTGAACAAGAATTGGCTACACAGTTATGGCATCAATCTTTGACTCCTGAGTTATTAGGCATTTTTGGCAGTGAATATGATTGCGTGAGACGTATTCTCGATTTTATGACGTTGGCGGCAACGGGAGGAGTTACTCCCGAAAATATTGTCGATCGACTCTCAAAATCTAATATTATGATAATGGACAATGGAAAACCCATTTTTGAATTAATCGATAAATTAATCTTACAGTGGCGATATTGGTGTTTAGAGAGGGGATTGTTAAGCTATAGCATTCAATATGAGCTTTATTGGCGTTATTTGTTACCTAATGCCCATTATCAACAGTATTTAAAGGATAGTTACGGCGCAATTTTTGCCGATGATGTGGATGATTACCCTGCTATTGTCAAAGATTTAGCTCAATTTTTCTTAGATAATGGCTATGGAGGGGCTTTTACTTTTAATCCCACAGGTAAGGTAAGATTAGGATATAATGCTGATCCTGATTATTTACAACAATTAGCCAGTTATTGTCAAATAGAATCTTTATCGGTTAGTGCCATTGATAGTTTAGGCTCAAAAATTGAAACATCTATCTTTGATTTTCCACAGGGTGAATCATTACCTCCCCAACTGCCTGAAGAAATGATAACCATAAAAACTGATTTACGAGGAGATTTATTACAAGAAACTGCTCACTATATTATTAAATCGATTCAATCAGGGAAAATACAACCAAGGGAAATTGCCGTCATTGCAGCAGGGTTAGACGAAATTGCTCGTTATACATTAGTAAGCACGATCGAACAAGCTGGTATCAAAGTAAAGGTTTTAAATGAGCAAAGAGGTTTAGTTGCTTTTGCTACAGTGCGCAGTATTCTAACGATTTTACCTTTATTATACGAGGATAATGGTCGATTAGTCACCCCTGATATGGTGGCGGAGATGTTGGTGATTTTGTCTCAGGAAGATATTGATTTAGTCAGGGGAGGATTATTAGCAGACTCTTGTTTTTATCCTGATTTACGATCGCCCACTTTATTAAATGTAGAGTCTTTTCGCCGTTGGGATCGTCTTAGTCATAAAAGTTTACAATCCTATAACCAAATTCGAGATTGGATAAATCAGACAAAAACGGAGATAGAAAAAGGGGAGAATAATCTTTTAATGACGCTCGATCGAATTATAAAACATTTTTTCACCAATACTATGCAACTTGATGCTAGTAACATCAGTGTTTTAAGAGAATTTAGGGAAACGGCGCAACATTTTTGGGAAATCAACCAAAGATTACATAATCACAATGTTAATCTAATCGTTGCTCAATTTATCACCTTATTGCGTAAAGGCACAATCACCGCTAATCCTTTTCCCGTTACTATTATTCCTCCCTTACAAGAAATACAAAATAATGCAGTTTCGATCGCACCTATCTATCAATATCGAGTATCCCGTCAACATCACCCTTGGCAATTTTGGCTAGATGTGGGATCATCCTATTGGAGTAAAAGTAGTCAATTATTCGCTTCTAGTGTCTTTTTAAAATCATGGCAACCCAACTCAAATATCTTAGATGAAATTGAATCGGAAGACGAAAGAATTACTCGAATTACCAAAGACTTATTAGGGAGAGTCACAGAAAAAGTCTTTTTATGTCATAGTACCCTAGATGTTAATGGTATGGAACAAAAAGGAAAATTATTCCCTCTAGTCATGGATTACTCAAAAGATGTTAGGGCGTTGGAGAGTTAGGGAATTGGGGAATTGCTATACATATACTGCACAAAGCATCAAAGCCTTGATTCTTCATTCTTTAACCTAATACCTAATACCTAATACCTAATACCTAACACCTCCCCCTCACCAAAAGACTATGAGGCAAATCCTAATTAGGGTTTGCTGAATAAATCAGAAAGCTATTAAAATCAACAGTTTAGGCATAATACATTAACCAAAAAGTGTGCAGTTTTAAGGATTTTTATTCAAAAATTCAACACTTTTAATCTTATTTTTTAAAATACAACTATACTCATTCTATCTATTAACAGCATCAAAACCTTGATGTTTCAGTATTTCTCCTATCTCCTGTCTCCTAACTCCTATCTCCCTAATCGATAAAGACTATGAGGCAAACCCTAATTAATTGCTATTCTCGGATTTGCACGGGCATAATTAAATAAGTCATTTGTAAACCGCTTAGGGGAGTGATAATGACTGGTTGAGTTGCACCGTTAAGCTGAAACTTAATATCATTAGCTGATAATGCCTTTAAACCATCCATCAGGTATTTGATATTGAAACCAATTTCAAAACCCTCTCCAGTGATTTCCGCACTAATACTAGATTTTGCGTTACCTAACTCTTTCGCTTCCACCGACAAAACCACTTGACTATTATCAGGCTCTAGCTTAAACTTAACTAAATTATTTTTTTGATCGGTAAAGACAGATACTCTCTCTAAACTCTCAATTACTTGTTTTCGATCGAGAATCATAGTACGTTCAAAGTTTTTGGGGATTAACTGATTATAGTTAGGATAAGCACCCTCTAACTTACGACTGGTAAGATGTTGTTCATCAACTTCAAAGACAACTTGTCCTTGATCAACATACAAAGCCACCGAGCCATTATCCTTGTCACCAGAAATAATTTTTTCTAACTCTCTTAAAGCCCTAGCGGGTATAGTAATACTAAAATTATCATCATCAGTCACAGGGGAATCTTCGGTTTTTTCTTCTCCTTCTTCACTGGTTTTAACCACCGCCAAGCGATGCCCGTCAGTAGCGGCAAACTCCAGAGTATCCAAATCTCTGGTAAGATGAACACCAGTTAAAATTTGCTTAGTTTCATCACCACTAGCAGAAAATAACGAGCCTTTCAAGCCTTCAGTTAAAGCGGAGATAGGTAATAAAAAGGCTTCTTTCTTTTCAACGGTAGGTAATTCAGGAAATTCATCCCCCCTTACTCCCCGTAACTGAAATTTACCTGATAAAGCATCGATAGCAACCAAAGGATTATCGTCTAACTCGTCTTCTTCATAGGATAAAGAAACCTCTCCTTCGGGTAAACGCCCAATAATATCATTTAACAACTTCGCAGGAAGAGTAATTGTGCCTCCTTCCTCCACCTCTGCACTAAAACTGGTGCGCATCCCTAAACTTAAATCAAATCCCGTAAGGGTGACTCGATTTTTGTCGTCATCTGCCACTAACAAGACATTCGCCAAAATGGGATGGGTAGGGCGAGATGGCACAGCGCGACTAACTAATGATAAATTATTTTTAAGATCAACTTGAGAACAAACTATTTTCACTACTATTTACCTATATTTTTTTAGTTCTATTGTACTAAAATATTTTAACTCTTTTTTTGCACAAACAATCAATCATACCTTAAATGAGTTTTAAAATCAGTAGGCGTTGCTGAAAAAGATTTTTTATTTGTTCGTAGTAAGGGTTTTAACCCTTATCCTATAAATTATGATTCAAGCCTTTTAAGGTTTACTAATAAATGGCTAAAGCCATCACTACAAACTTATTAATATATTAGAAGTTAGGCAAAACAATTATTTTTATCAACATTTCACCCTATATAAAGTCTCAAAACCTTGATTTCTCACTCTTTAACTTAAAACCTAACACCTCCCCTGATTTTAATAGTCTTCTGATTTATTCAGCAAACCCTATTTATGATTCACTTTTGCTGGAGAGAAGGCGAAAATAAGTTGATGTCATCAATTCTTTGATAGGGAAGAAAATATAGGTTAAAGGGTTGATGGTGACGATAATATCTCGAAAATCCCTCACGGCTAAATTGACAATCTGCTTGGCTACCCAATCCGCCGACATAATACCAATAGGGTTAAGGTTACTTTTAAAAGGACCTAAAATCAATTTTCTGATGATGCAAGGAGAGTTAACTCTTTTCATGGTGACTAATTCCCCCATTGTCCGCTTACTCATTTCATACAGAGGACTAAATGCAGGGTTAACTTCCGCTTCGGAGGTGTTTACCCAAATTTCCTTGGTGGCTTTATCTTGGTTATTGCGTACAGTTGTTAAAAATAATTCCATTAATCGCCAACCTGAAAAAGCATTAATTTCATAAGAGTTTCCGATGGCATTTGCACTCATATCACCATAAACGTTAATGCCGTGATTGATGATTAAAATATCTGTTTTCTCGAAAATACTATTTAGTTTTGATTCTTCGCCAATTTGCCAAGTAATAGTTTTAATAGGGATTTCTTGGTTTTTATGGGTAATAAATAAGGGCTTTTCTTGGGAAGTTAAGGCGGTGACTTTTGCCCCTTTTAAGTATAGTTGTTTAATTAATTCTTGTCCTAGTGTACCATTAGCACCGGTGATGGCAATTTTTTTCCCTTTTAATGATAATGCTGTTCCCATGATTCGATCGACTATAGTTAATGTACCGCAAAAATAAGCGTTTTGATCATCGAAGTGGTGTCGCCAATGATAGCTACGATTGACAAAAAAATTCGCTGGAATAGCTGTAAAGTCTCCTTGACGGTGGGTAACATCTGTAATTTCGTCAGCATTTGGTACACCTAAACCCCTTGCGATCGCCCCCCCAGTGAATGTTAAAGTATAGAGTGATCCTGTCCATGCTAACCATTGATAACTTGGGGTAATCCATCCTAAAGTGATGAAGAATAGGGCAAAACCAATACTAAATATGAGCATGACAAGGGATTCTGGTACATCATTGTACCATTGTGCTTGACGATAAATCTCTACGCTGTTGAGAGATAAATCTGGCTTAAATACTCGATGATGCCAGTTGTGTAAACGCCCCAAGGGTTGCCAAATATGGGCTAAAAAGTGATAGCAGTCTCTGACTAATTCTACCCATACTAGGGATATTAGTGCGATGGAGATTGCCATGAAAAGTGAACTATTAATCATTGCAAAAATAAATGTATAAAAATCATCTAACACTATAGGACATTTTAACAATTAATTATATCCCTAAAGTGAAAATAGAGAATTTTGAGAAAAAATATTTAATTTTGAATACTAAGTTATAATTTTGTCAAATTCATGTGAAAATTTTAGCTTATTTTATGGGAAATAAAGTTCGATCGAACTCTCAATATTGGTTAAAAATAGTTATCATCATTGTTATTCTTTGGGGTGTTTTTTTTCGAGTAACTAATATTGATAAAAAAATTTATTGGGAAGATGAAGTTTATACTTCTTTAAGAGTAGCAGGTTATAAAAGCTATCAAATTAGTGACAAGTTATTCCATGGAAATATTATTACTAATCAGGATGTTTTACATTTTCAAATTTTACAACCAGAAACTACCTTCAATGATACTTGGCAAACTTTAAAAACTGCACCTGAACATCCACCATTATATTATATCTTATTGAGATTTTGGCAGGATATATTTGGAAGTTCCATAACGATTAATCGAAGTTTGTCAATTGTCTTTAGCTTATTATGTTTCCCTGCTATTTATTGGTTAGCGTTAGAACTTTTTAAAGATAATTTTTTTGGTTTAATAGCAGTAGCTTTAATCTCAATTTCTCCGATGCAAATTTTATATGCACAGGAAGCTAGACAATATAGTTTATTTACCCTTACGATTATTTTATCTAGTCTATTCTTTTTAAAAGCAGTTAAAAGTAATAAAATATATGATTGGCTTTTATATAGTTTTGCTCTTACATTAGTTTTTTATACTTCTTTATTATCAGTATTTTTACCGATTATTAATACTATTTATATTTATTCTATTAAAGTTAAAAATAATTTTAATATCAAGTTAAATTTTTGGAAATATACTATTTTAAGTATAATTTTTTTTAGTCCTTGGATATTTATCGTTTTGTTTAATTTGACGTTATTGAAAAACAGAACAAAATGGATGTATATAGATAAATCTATTTTTTCTTTAGTTTATGCTTGTTTTTTTAATTTTACAAAACTATTTGTTTTTTCAAGGGTTAAAGAAATTAATTGGATTCTCACTCTAATAATAATAATTTTTATTATATATTGTTTATATTATTTAATCAAAAATACCGATAAAAATATTTGGCTTCATTGTCTTTTATTTGCTATAATTCCTACTATAGCACTATTATTATCCGACATAATTTTTGGCTCTATTCGTTCTAATTTGTCTCGTTATTTATTTCCTGCTTATGTCAGTATTTATTTAACGATAACTTATACTTTTGGCACAAAAATTAAGCTAAATTCTAAAATATGGTCAATTATTTTTTGTCTATTTATAACTATTCAACTTATTTATAATAGTCATCTTTCTTCTTCAGAATATTCTTGGAATAAAGAACAACATCAAAGTGTATTAAATTTACAAATAGCTAATATTATTAATGATAACCAAAACTCTCTAGTAATTACACAAATAGATAAATCTTATCGAATTGCTCATTTTATTTCTTTGAGTTATCAACTAAAACCAGAAACAAAATCACTATTTTTACCAGAAGATACTGAACTAAAATACTATCCTGAATTTCCCCATATTTATCTTTTAAATCCGTCTCCTTTTTTGATGAATAAAGTTAAAACTGTTTATAATGGTACATTAGAGCAAAAAAATGAATTACTTTATAAAGTAATTATTAATAATCAAAAAAGTAACAATTAATTTATATTGATAATATATTAAAATTTTATGGGAAATAAAGTTCGATCGAACTCTCAATATTGGTTAAAAATAGTTATCATCATTGTTATTCTTTGGGGTGTTTTTTTTCGAGTAACTAATATTGATAAAAAAATTTATTGGCATGACGAAGTTTATACCTCTTTAAGGGTAGCAGGTTATAAAGGAGATGAAGTAGTAACAACATTTTTTAATGGAGAAATTATCACCGTTAAAGACTTATTAGAATTTCAGACATTAAAATCAGAAACTCCCTTAATCTACACTATTAACTCCTTAATTGAACATCCAGAACATCCACCATTATATTATTTATTATTACGTTTTTGGCAAGATTTATTCGGAAGTTCAATAATTATAAATCGTAGCTTATCTATTCTCTTTAGTCTATTAATTTTTCCTGCAATTTATTATTTATCTCAACAATTATTTAATAATAATTTAGTTAATTTAATTAGTATAAGTTTAATCGCAATTTCACCAGTACAAATATTGTATGCCCAAGAAGCAAGAGAATATAGTTTATGGATGTTAAGCATTATTTTATCGAGTCTATTTTTTTTCAAAAGTATAAAAACTAATAATATTTCTCATTGGTTTATGTATAGTTTAACTTTAAGTTTGACTTTTTATACTTCCATTTTATCAGCATTTTTACCTATAATTAAGGTTAGTTATATCTATTTAATTGGCAAAATTTTAGCAGTACAAACTAAAATCAATTTTTTAATTTTTACCAGTATAAGTGGAATATTATTTATACCTTGGTTAGTGATAACTGTTATAAATTTTAGTATTCTAAAGGATAAAACTAATTGGACAAATACACAACAATCTTTAGAATTATTAGCAAATTTATGGGGTTTACATTTTACCAGTTTATTCATTGATTTTGGTTTACCTTTATATCATTGGGCTAGTTATATTTTTATTATTTTTATCTTCAGTATCATTTTTTATAGTTTCTTTTTTATGGTGAATAACATTAGTAAAAATATTTGGCTTTATTTATTATTATTAGTATTAATTCCTACTTTGGGATTAATTCTACCTGATTTAATTTTTGGGGGAATTAAGTCAAGTATGACTCGATATTTTTTTCCTGCATATCTTTCTATTTATCTCACTATTGCTTATACTTTAGGCAAAAAAATAGAACAAAAATCGCAAACTTCGTCACTAATTTTAATTATAATTTTTACTTTGAGTATCATATCAAATATAATAAGTAGTAATGCTCAAACTTGGTGGAATAAAGCCTCTAGTTACCATAATGCTGTTATTGCACAAATGATTAATCAAGCTGAAAATCCTCTAGTTATTACCCAAAATTTAGATATTAATAAAGGAAATATTATTTCTATTAGTCATAATTTAAAACCAGAAACAAAACTACAATTACTAAATACAAATACATCGATAAAAGCCCATCCAGAATTTAAAGAAATTTATATTTTTAATCCATCGCCTCAACTGATTAATTCTTTAGAAAAACTTTATCATCAAAAATTAGAGAATAAAAATTATTCACTTTACTATTTCAATATACTTCTCCCTAAATTAAATTTTTAATAGCGAAAACTATTGTAGAGAAATAAAATTTTATGTATCTGTCTAAAATATAGTCGATGTCTAATAATCAATAAAAATGCCTCTTCTACAGTGAGTATGATAAATTAATAGTTAAAGTCGAGGCAAAAGGCAAGAGGCAAGAGTATTTAATAATTTAATTTTGCATTTATTTTAGTTTTGATAAATTTATAGGGAGTGGCAAATAAGGTATAAAATAATAGCCATAATGACATTAATTCTCCTTGAGTCTGTTGAAAAATCCACTGATTAGGCAGACAAAAAATTATTTTGATTAACTGACGATATTGAGATAAAGAAACATTAATAAATATTAGTTTATCACTAGATGTTGGTTGATTATAATGCTGACGTTGAAATTCTAATAATAATCCTTCTTCTATAAACTCGATTTTTCCCTTTTCAGGCATATTTACTAATAAATTTTGTTGAATTTCTATACCATACTCACAAATTTTACTGGTAATAGTTTCATACTTTCTATCAGGAGTAATAATTCTAATTTTTTTGTTGATTTTTAACCATTGATAAGTGTCTAATTTAGGAATATCTAACATCACCATTATAGAGAGTGTCAAAATAATTAAGTTATAAATATTCCAAAAAATAACTAAATCTACATTTAAGGAATTATCAAACTGGTTAAATTTACTTAAAAAATTGATAAAAGTAGTTAAATTTACTGCTAATAGAAAAATAAGCGGAAATGCTAAACGCCAATTAAAATAATAATTATCGCTTTTAATTCCTTTTGGTGTTACTTTGAAAATAGATGCAAAAGGATTGATTAAAGTTTTGATAATTTCTTCTGTAATTGGTACTGCTGTTACCACGTTATAAATATCTGCTAATAAAGCCGATCGAGTTTTATAATTTAACCATGAAAAAGTTAATATTTGAATAAAATAGAAAGGAAAAAAGAAAGAGAGTGTTTCTTGAAAATTGGTTTCAATGGGAATAATATCGAAACTATTATATGCTAATGGTAATAATAATAATAATAGTCTTAATGGACTCATAAACCATTGTAAAATACCTTCTAAATGGGCTATTCTTTGGGGTAACTTTAAGCCTTTAATTTTGAGAGGATTTTCTGATATAAATAGGGTTTGAATTGTACCTCTTGCCCATCTTTTTCTTTGTCTAATATGTCCAAAAATATTTTCTGCTGATAATCCGGCACTTAAACTTTCTTTTAGGTAAATTACTTGATAATTTTTTGCGGATAAACGAATACTTGTATGATAATCTTCACTAAGGGTTTCGATGACAAAACCGCCTATTTTTTCTAAATATTTTCTTCTCACAACAAATGAACTTCCATAACATAAAGCGGTATTAATACTATCTCGAATCGGTTGATAATAACGGGAAAAAATTTCTACTTCTGTGGGTATTTTGTCTTCTAAACCTAAATTTCTGGCAATGGGATCATGAGAGTAAAAACTCTGGTAAGTTTGTAATAAGCCTATTTTTAGGTCTTGAAAAAAGCCGATCGAGCGTGTTAAAAAGTTAGTAGTAGGAATAAAGTCAGCATCAAAAACAACGATTAATTCTCCATCTGTAAGATTTAAAGCATGGTTTAAGTTTCCTGCTTTGGCGTGGAGACGATTTTCACGGCTAACATAATTACAGTTTAGCTTCGCACACAATTCCTTGATTTCTTCTCTATGCCCATCATCTAAAAGATAGATTTTTTTTTGATTATATTCTATGGCTTGACAACCAACGATCGTTTTTTTTACTACTTCTAAAGGTTCGTTATAACTAGGGATTAAAATATCTACAGTAGGTTGATAAATTCCTTGTTTAACGGCTTCTTCCATTCTATCGGCTTGGGTTTTTCTATTCTTAATATTTAAGGTTAAAATTCCCTGCCAAAATGGACTAACTATAAAAGCTATTTCGATTAATAATAAACCTATACTAAAGATACTATTGATGGGATCAATTAAGTTAAGAGTGGAGTTTGATCGCCACCAAAAATAACGTATCATAAAAAATAAAGAGGTAAAAACTATAATTATCCTTGACCATTTTTGCTGGTTCGGTGATAATGTTATGGTAGTTTGAACGATCGAGATACCGATGATTAATGGTAAAAATAAGAGTAAATTAGACTGATTAAAACAAGGAAATATGTTCGCTATTTTATCTATAAAATTATTGCTAAAAATCCAAGTCAATATAATGGCGATCGAACTACTAACTAAAGCTATAATAAAGAGTCGAGGAGAAAAACTTTTAGATTGAAGACGCATATTATTAGATGTTAGGTTTTAGGGAGTCAGGAAGAGACTTTGTTAATTGACAGGGAATAAGGAATAGAAGTTATTAATGGTTAATTCTTCATTCTTAATTCTTCATTTAATCGTACCTAACAGAAATGAAAAAACATCAAGATTTATCTGAGAAAACTTTAATATACTTAGTAATATGAATAAGCAAGACAAGTATTGTAAAGAAAATGTGTTGTTATTCACTACGTCTTTAATTCACTTTTGATAATTTATAGTACGGCTACTTCAACCACAAGAATTTGGCACAATGACAGTAATTTATCACCAATGACAATTAATTTGGCACTATACATTAAAAATGGCTCGGGGCGGATTTGAACCGCCGACCTTGGGCTTATGAGTCCCCTGCTCTAACCAACTGAGCTACCAAGCCTTTTGCTTAACGGTTTACTATTATAAACTATATCAGCAAATTTTTCAAGATGTTTTTAATTGTTCTCCAAAGTCAAAAAGTTTTCTAAGGCGACAATCATGTTAGGAGGCCAACGTCTTACGGTTTTTAACCAGTCTAAATCTTTGTAACGAGTATCGATACCAATAGCTGCTACCCAATTACTTTCTGCTTCCCCTTGTTTTCCGTTTTCCCATAATACTGCGGTTAAAGCCGCTCTCATATCAGCAAACATGGGATATTTACGCACAAGATTGCGCATTTTGGTTAAGGCTTCGTCTTTTTTGCCTAATTGGTACATGACGAGAGATTCGTTGGCACTGGCAAAAGCAAAATTAGGGGCTAAGTCAAAGGCTTTATGATAGTATTGGAGAGCGGTGTCCCAATTTTCTAATCCTGCGTTGGCATTACCTAAGTTATTGTATGC
The DNA here is from genome assembly GCF_000332235.1 of Geminocystis herdmanii PCC 6308. Classification (NCBI taxonomy): domain Bacteria; kingdom Bacillati; phylum Cyanobacteriota; class Cyanophyceae; order Chroococcales; family Geminocystaceae; genus Geminocystis; species Geminocystis herdmanii. Next base: position 585,365 of record NZ_CM001775.1, read on the forward strand.
CATGGCATCTTCTGGAGATAATTCTAATACTTTTTCGTAGTCTTCGATCGCACTCTGATATTGTTTCAGTCCTTCATAAGCTGTACCACGATTCAGATAAGGATCGGGTGCATCGGGGGCAAGGGTGATAGACTGGTTATAATCTTCGATGGCATCCTGTAATTTATTTTGACTGACTCTCGCATTACCACGATTACTCCAGACGGCGGGATTGGTGGGAAATTGTTCAATTAATTGAGTCCAATAAATTTCAGCTTGAGGAAAATCACCATTTTCAGTGGCTAAAATCGCTTCCCGTGCGATATTTTCCCCTTGTTGTAGTTGCTCGTCTGTAATGGTAATATGAGGATTATCTTCTGCAAGAGTGGGATTTTGAAATAAGCACAGACAACAAAAAATGGCAATAATTAGGCTTTTTAACATAAAAAATTAGATAAATTAGATGTTTGGTGTTAATTAATCTTCCCCCTCTCCTCCTCTTCCCTTTCCCCCTCTCTTTAATAGAAAATCTAAAAAGTTGGTATTAACCGGGTGGCCATTGCATCGATCGATCGCCTAAAATATGTAGATGAAGATGATCTACGGTTTGTCCTCCATCGTTCCCATTATTAATTACAACTCGATAACCGTTGGTTAAATTAGCTTCTTGAGCGACTTTTTTCACGGTTAAAAGTAGATGCCCTAACAATGCTTGATCTTCATTTTGAGCACTATCAATTCTTTCAAGAGGTTTTTTTGGAATCACCAGAATATGAGTGGGCGCTTGGGGAGTAATATCTTTAAATGCTAAACATAAATCATCTTCATAGACGATGTTAGCAGGAATTTCTTTACGAATAATTTTACTAAAAATCGTTTCGCTCATAAGTTATTTATGGTTAATTAATAATAGATAATACTTAATTTTTTGTGGTTATTTTTTTATGACTTAATAGCCAATTTGCCATCGTTGCTCTACGGGTATGACGAGGAGTAAATTCTCCTATTTTATAACCTTTAAATCCTAATTCTTCTTTTAAAAGTTGTTTATTTTCTGAAGGAATAGAACGGGTTAACTTTACCGTAGGAGGACGATTTTCGATAAAATCTGGAGGCGTTGGGTATTCTTCTCGCCAAGATTGTTCTACTTGATCAGTATCCCATGTTTTTGTCTCAAAATTATAACGATAACCTAAATGATACCATACTAATTGATTGGCAATATCATCTGGTAATTTTTCTTCTATAATTTGCCAAATTGTTTCATTATTAAGGGGTGGTAATTGTTCTAACATATTCATCTTTTTTACTTCTTAGTTTTATATTTTACAAATTTTATCTTAATTTTTATCAAGTTCGATCGAGCAACGCCACTTTGTAATCCAGCTTTTTATCAATTTTTTCCCATTCTTCGGGAGAAATTTTTTCTAAGTGTTTTAAAACTAAACTCATTCTTCCCTGAGATTTTAATTTATCTTCATGACGGCGTAAAAAATCCCAATATAAATAATTAAAAGGACAAGCATTTTCTCCTATTTTTTCTTTATAATTATACTGACAATTAGAACAATAATCACTCATTTTGTTAATATAATTTGCAGAAGAAGCATAAGGTTTTGATGCTAAAACTCCGCCATCGGCAAATTGTCCCATTCCTAATACATTTGTTTGCATAACCCAATCATAGGCATCAATATAAGCACTATGAAACCAGTTTTCTAAGGCTTGGGGTGAAATTCCAGCGATTAAACCATAGTTACTGATGATCATCAATCTTTGTATATGATGGGCATAACCAGTATTTTCTGTTTGTTTTAAAACTTGTTTTAAACAATTCATTTTTGTTTTCTTACTATCCCAAAAAAATTCTGGTAATGGTTGTTGATGATTAAAATAATTACTCTGGAAATAGTCTTCTTTTACATAGTGATAAATTCCATACATATATTCTCTCCAACCTAAGATTTGTCGAATATATCCTTCTACTGAGTTGAGGGGATAATTTTTTTCTAAGTAAGTTTTTTCTACTGCCTTTATTACTTCTAAAGGATTCAATAATCCTATATTTAGATAGGGTGAGATTAAACTATGCCACATAAATTCTTGATTTGTTATCATGGCATCTTGATATTTTCCAAAGTTTTCTAAACCTCGATCGAGAAAATGATTTAATACTTTTAAAGCATCTTTTCTTGTCACTGCCCAGTGAAAGTTATCATTATTTCCATAGGTATCAATATCTAATGTGGATAGATAATTTTTTACCTCTAAAGTGATATTATCGGGTGGAAAAAAAAGAGGTTGAGGAGGAGATAAATTTTTCTTTGGTGGTTGTCGATTTTCTTTGTCTAAATTCCATTTACCTCCCACTGGTTGTTGATTTTCTGTTAGTAATATTTGCCATTTTTTTCGACTTTCTCGATAAAAGTCTTCTAAAATTAATCGTTTTCTATTACTTGCCCATTGTTTAAATTCTTCTGGTTGCCATAAAAAATTATTGTTAGGATAAAAAACTATTTTACAAGGTAATTTCCAAGTATTAATCATACTCAAAAAAGGTCGATCGACTGGAGACATTAATCTTAATTCTTGAAGATTATTCTCTAATATCCACTTATTTAATACGGGGAAAAAATCTAAATCAATTTTATAATCAACTTGCCAATTATCAGCTTTTAATTCTTCAGCAAAATGACGCATTGCTGACCAAATAAACATTAATTTTTGTTGATGATAGCGTCTTTCTTGAACATGATTAAGGGATTCAATGAACAGAATTTTACTATTTTTTTGTTCAGATAAACTAGCTATTAAAGCTGTATTTTCATGACTTAATTGATTACCTAAAATCCAAATACCAATATTCATAAATAACTATTAAGAGTAAATTATTCTATTTTTGTCTCAAATACTTTTTTTGATTAAATATTAACTTCAAACAGTTCTAATCCTTCCTCAAAAATTCGATCGATCTCTACCATTTCACAATTTTCGATCATCATTTTATGATCTTTAGTCGCCTTAATTATTCTACCATCTTCTAATTCATATTCAAACACTTCTTGCACACCTCGATCGTGCCATTGAGCGATATTTTGAGTATAAATAAAACCATTTTTATCCACACTATAAACTTGACAATTCAGTCTTTCTTCCACAATTTTACCCATAGGAATTGCTCCAAATTCCACCGTTAAAACCTCTGTATCATAGCTTAAACAATATTCAGCAAATTGAACCATTTGTTTAAATAAACTTTCAGCAATTTCTTTGGTAACACCATTTTTCATCGAACCATCAATAAAAATTTCTCGATGTTTTTCCATCTCCGAAGCCTTCTTTTTACCCATAGCACGACGCAACAAATCCGCTTCCCCTAAAGAATACCCTGCTAAATCTTGAGCCATTTTCATAATTTGCTCCTGATACACAAGTACTGCATAAGTTTCCTTTAAAATAGGTTCGAGGAGAGGATGATCATATTTTATGGCTTCTCTACCATGTTTTCGATCGATAAAAAGAGGAATTAAACCCGCATCCAGAGGACCCGGACGATAAAGAGCTAAAATAGAAGAAATATCCTCAATACCAGACGGTTTTAAGTCTTTTACAATCTGTTTCATCCCGTCAGACTCAAGCTGAAAAACCCCCTCCAAATCACCCCTTTCTAAAAGTTGGTGAGTTTGTGCCACATCATAGGGTAACTTTTTACTTGTACCTTTAGCGATAATTTCTAGGGCTTTTCTTTCTCCCAAAGGCAACTCATCCACATCAATAGTTATGTTTTGATTTTGCTTAATTAATTCCGCAGTTTTTTGAATAGTAGTAAGATTTTTTAAGCCTAAAAAGTCCATTTTTAACAACCCTAAAGACTCTAAATCCTCCATAAAATATTGAGTAATAATTGAACCTTCATTATTTTTTTGTAAAGGCACAATTTCATCTAATCTTTCACTAGAAATAACCACTCCTGCCGCATGAACTCCAAAAGTTTTATTAGTGCCTTCAATTCTAATTGCCATGTCTAACCACCTCTTCACATGAGGCTCATTATCATATTTTTCCTTAAATTCTGGAGCTGGTGTTTCCTCAGAAATCATCACCTTTAACTTAGTAGGTTTTCCCCTCGAAACAGGAATCAATTTTGCCATATAATCTGCTTCAGAGTATTCAACACCAATAACTCTAGCCACATCTTTTAATACTGATTTCGAGGTTAAACGGTTAAAAGTAATGATTTGTGCCACGTTATCTTCGCCGTATTTATCTGTGACATATTTAATCATTTGATCCCTTTTTTCTATGCAAAAATCTGTATCAACATCGGGCATAGATTTACGCTCAGGATTTAAAAATCTTTCAAATAATAAGCCGTGATGAACGGGATCAATATTAGTAATTCCTAAAGCATAAGCTACTAAAGAACCCGCCGCCGAACCTCTACCCGGACCGACAGGAATATTATTGTCTCTTGCATACTTAATATAGTCCCAAACTACTAAAAAATAGGTGCAAAAACCCATTTGTTCCATCATCTTTAATTCATACTCTAATCTCTCTCTATATTCGGGAGAAATTTCATGGCGTTTATAGCATTTAAAGCGCTTTAAAAGTCCTTCCCATGTCACTTCTTCGAGAAAACTTTCAGCGGTGTGTCCTGCTGGTACTTCATAGTTAGGAATACGAGGTTCACCTAATACATGATAAGGCTTAATTTTATCGGCTATTTCTAAGGTATTTTTAATAGATTCTTCGATGATTTCGCTATCCAGATGATCTCTAAATAATAGCTTCATTTCTTCTTCCGATTTAAGGTATTCTGTACCCGAATAACGCAGTCTTTTTAACTGATCAATATTCGTTTTTGTATTAATACATAAAAGGGCATCATGGGCTTCCACATCATTGCAGGAAATAAAGTGAGAATCATTCGTTGCAACTATTTTTATGTCCAATTTCTTACTGATTTTGACAATTTCAGTATTGACTATTCTATCTTCTTGAGAACCATGATCTTGAATTTCTAAATAAAAATCATCACCAAAAACTTTTTTATACCACTTAGCAACTTCCCTTGCTCTTTTATAATCTCCTTGTAAAATTGCTTGGGGAATTTCTCCTCCTAAACAAGCACTGGTGACAATTAATCCTTCATGATATTCTTCCAATAACTCTTTATTAATACAAGGTCTGCCAAATGGGCCTTTTCCTTGCATTCCCTGAAGATGAGAAATGGTGGTTAATTTGACTAAATTTTGATAACCTTTTGTGTCTTTTGCTAAAACTATTTGATGATATTTTCTAATTTTTTTCTGTTGTTGTGTTATATCTGCATTAATCACATACATTTCATTGCCAATAATCGGTTTAATACCTCTATTCATGCAGTTTTTGATTAGTTGTATCGCACCATACATCACTCCATGATCTGTGATGGCGATCGCAGGCATATTCAGTTGTGTAGCACGATCGATCAAGGCGGGGATTTGAGAAGCGCCATCGAGGAGACTGTAATCGGTATGAATGTGTAAGCCAACAAAAGACATTTAAGAATTAAGAATTAAGAATTAAGAATTAAGAATTAAGAATAGGGAGTTAATTGTGCATTCTCCATTATTTATTCTACCTGTTCTTGATCTCGATCGAGTTTAGAGGGAATATCAGAAACGGGTTGATTGTCTTCATTTTCTGCATTGTCTTCACTTTCTAGGAGGTTATCTTGATTAACATTTTCATCCCAATCGGAATCATAGCGATTCCAAGGAAGAATCGGCTTATTGGGCAAATTTTCCGTTAATACAGTGATATTATCTAAATCTGGTTCTGGCAATTTTATTTTAGGCTCATCGGTATCATGTTCAGAAATTAAATTAGAATCATTCATAGTTTCTCCTCGACAGTGTTTTCCCCTTATTTCTATTTTATCCCACTGATTATTTTAAGTTTAAAATGGGTACAAAATATGTGCTTAAAATATGAATCATAATGCAAATGGCAATACCTAAAGTGGTATAAGCGGAATAAATTAAACATTGAGAAATATCATCAATTCTTCTTTTATTTGCTTTGTAAATTTCCACTAAATTAGCCATCATTTGCAGTTGATATTCTTCAGGAGATAATGCTAAATAACGTTCTAAAAATTTATTATCTTCTAAGTTAGGACTAATGATAACTTGACGGGGTAAAAAAGCATTAATTAGGAGGATAAAATTAATTAAAAATCCTAAAACTTCTAATAAACTAAAAAAACTCGGTATATAAATTAAGCGAGAAATGCTTAAACTTGTTAACAATGCGCCATTTACCACAAATATAGCAATTCTCGTTTTGGTGAGGTACAAAAATTGTCTTTGAAAGGCAAGAGGCAATAGGCAATAGGCAAAAAAAATGTACCTCATAATTTTAAAAAACGCTATAATATATTTAATTTAGTGGTTAAAATATTGGCTTGTTCGTGTTGTTGTTGACAAACATTACGGACATCTTCGGAAGCTAAATTAAGGGTAATTTGACTTAAAGAATCATCCATAGAGGGAATAGAAAGATGTTCTTTGACGATCGAGTTTAAGGGAATAACGGCTGTTACCATAGTTAGAAATTGAGCATTGATAATTGATGGTAAAATATCAAAATTAAATTAATATTTCTTGTATTTTTCACAAAAAATATTGACAGTAAAATCTCCCCAATATTTAACAATTTTAGCAGAGTTTTTCGTTATTAAAATCTTGGGTTTAGATTACGGTTGTTATGAGCTAGGGGATTGTAACAAAACTTTATAGTCTGATGATTCGATCGAATAGCTCTATTTCTATTATGCTCGATCGAGGCAATTTTGGTAAGATGTAGAGAAAAAAGACAAAAGAATTATCATTAACTTCGACAAAATTTACTTTTATTCATCATCAAAAGACAAATTATAGTAATTTTCGTTTTAGTGAGATATAAAGATTATCGTTGAAAGACTATCCTTTCCCTGAAAATGTTACGGAAAAACAACGGTAAAAAGTTACAAATTTAGCTCAAAAAATCCTCCGTGTTAGAAATAATTACCCTGACAATAGTTTAGGTGATTTGTACGATCGATTAACCATGCCTAACGATTTATTAAAACCCCATCAAACCCTTGACAAATCTGTAGATTTATGCTATATACCATCTTTTTTATAATGAATTAAATCCCGTTGAATTTTTGTTTAATTTATAAGAAAATCTTAATCATCCCCGATTAAAAACACCCAAGAAAAAAAGCTAATTAGGAGTATAAAATATTGTTTTATTGGTTAATGAAATCTGAACCTAAAGTCTATAGTATTGAAGACTTACAAAGAGAAAATACCACCCTCTGGGATGGTGTCAGAAACTATCAAGCTAGAAACTATTTAAAACAAATGCACATAGGAGATATAGCCTTTTTTTATCACTCAAATTGTCAAAATATCGGCATTATTGGCTTAATGAAAATTATCGAAACTAATGTGATCGATCGAACTCAATTTGATGTAAATAGTCCTTATTTTGACATAAAAGCAACTATAAACAATCCCCGTTGGCATACGGTAACAGTGCAATTTAAAGAAAAATTCAACAAAGTAATTAGTTTAAATACCTTAAAAGAACAATTTACAGCCGAAGAATTATTAGTTGTCAAAAAAGGAAATCGTTTATCCGTAATGCCCATACCAGAAAAAACCGCCCAAAAAATTATCTTAATGGGCAATCATTAAAAAGTTCGTAGTGATGGCTTTAGCCATTACCCACCAACTACCCTTGAGAGAAGAAGGGTTAAAACCCTCACTACAAACTGAATCTTTTGCAACATACTAGGTGATGTGTGTAGTAACTTCTAAAATCTTTCCTAACATTGCGATCGTCATAATATCATCTCTAATGATACCTTCCACTTGTACCCTTAAACCATCTTCAAGAATCTCTTTGGGTGGTTTATATAACTCATAGACTTCTCCTGTATCGCTCACCAAAGTCCATGCACCCATCCCAATACTTTGATACTTAATTTCGCCCTTAATATTCATCATTTTAACACAAAATAACAGTAGTCCGAGATTGACCTGCTTTTATTACTTCCTATTCTAAGTGAGAATGCTCGAAGTTGCACTAAATTCCTGTGAATTAGTTCCCTTACTCCCTGCTTCGCTGTATTTTAGGAAATTCAAGACTTGGTACTGACTACTGTTATTATTGTTGATATTCACGAAAACGGAAACGTAACTTAACCTAAACAGCTTATTTAACCTCCTATAACTTCTTTTTCCTTACCTAAACCGATACTTTATAGAGTTGCACTGAAATATTGATCTACCGGATAAACTATGATCCTTTAAATCTATCTTGTTCAGTTCCATCGCTCCCTTTTGATAGCTTAGGAAATTTGAAACAGAAAACTAACTGCTGTTTCGGTCATCGAGAGACAGATAACACGTATCTTATTCAGCCTTTTCACCTCACTTTTTAAATAGAGTTTATACTAGCTGGTTCGTCAATCGAAAGAAGTTTTTAATTAACTTAATTAACTTATTTAACTTCTATATTTATAAGATAACAATCTTTTTTGAGAAAAGGAAGGTTTGTTAACAAAACTTTACAATTATTTTAATTTTAGCTTCAATTACTGCCTAATATAATTAAGAAAAAAAACAAGATAACAGAATAAATTTATGAAAATTGATGAAAAATTGATGAAAATTGAGGATATTTTATTTTAAACCGTAGAAACAAATTCTTGATTATTTTCCATCACCTTGAGTAAATCTACCTGTTTTTCTAATAAACAACAATGCCCACTCTCAGGAAGTAGATTAATTTTAGACTGGGAAAAAATACTATTTAATCTTTTTGCTTCATTTAAAGAAGGTAATAATTTATCTTCTCCTGACGCAATAATTAAGACTTGTTTTTTGTATTGATTTAATTTGTCTTGATTGAGGAAAAATTTTTCTAATAAATTGATACGCCATGATACTATCGTAGGAGGTAAGGATGCGATTACTGACAAAAGTCTCTGTCTTTCTCGTGAATTTAAGGCTTCCAGTTTCGCAAGGAAGGGCAATAAGATTAATGTTGAGCCTTGATAGACAAAATCTGGCATCATTTGGGTAATATAACTACCTAAGTTTAACCAAGGACGTTGATAAAATGCCGAGGCTGAATTAATTAAAATAACTTTAGTGAATAAGTTGGGGATATTTTCCATTAATTTCAGGGCTAAACAAGCACCAAAGGATTCTCCACAAAGATATATTTCTCTGTTTTCTTTGAGGAGGGGAGAAATTAGAATCATCAATTGTCGTGTCAAATCTTGCCAGTGGATACCGTGAGAAGGAGGAATGGCAACGCAACGCACATCAAAATTTTCCCAAATACCTTTTTGACTTTTGAGGAGTTTTCCACTACCATCCATGCCGGGGAGATAGATAAAAAGAGGTTTATGATTATTCGTGGTTTTATGGGGTAAAAATATCAAAGTTTTAAGACTACTTCAGTTTGAAATATGTTTTATAGTTTTATTTTATGTTCTCAAAAATCTCGTTTTCTTTTTAAAGTGGGTAAGGGTTGCAAATTGTGACGACTTGGGGGAAGATATTTGTTCGATCGAGCTAATAAACTAACTTTTTTAGATTTTTCTAACTGTAACCATCGCAAAAGAATCCCCATCATAACAACAAAAATTCCGAAGGATAATAATGTCCATTGTTGACTAAAACCTCCTAAAAATCCATCGGCAATGCCAAGAGTAATCACAAAAGTAGAAATTTTGTCTTGGCGATAAATTAATTTTAACTTTCGAGATAATTTCCCTTTCATTTTTCTGTTTATAGGATGACACCTCAATTTTAACTCAAAAATCATCTTGATCACGATTTCATCATTAAGCAATATGACATTAAATAAAATTCAAAGAGAGTATTGCATTATAATTTTGATCATCCAAAATTTAAAAAATTTAATGATCATCTGTTTATTTGAATAGGATAATATATGTTTATAAAATCTTTATCTTGAATCCGTACAAATACGGAAAAGGAGATCAAACCATGTTCAGTTTTTTTGACGGTTTGCTTGGTGGAGGTAGTAGTGGCGTTGGGATAGAAATCAATCCCGACAAAATTACTTTAGCTCAACTAACCAAAAAAGGACAACAATATAAACTTTTGAAATACCACTCGATCGATGTTCCCGACAATATTTTTGAGGAAGGGCAAATAGTCGATTCTTCTGGTTTAGCAGAATTAATTGATCAATTATTAAAAGAAGCGAAAGTAAAACCCAAACAAATCGCTACTGCTGTACCGATGAAGGAGTCGATCATTCGTATTATTCCTATTCCTGCGGAATTAAATGATCAAGAATTGCGAGATATGGTATTAAATCATGAAGCTAGTCTTTATCTACCTTATCCCAGAGAAGAAGTCGATCTCGATTATCAAAAATTGGGTTACTTTGTAGATGATGATGGTATTGAAAAAGTACAGGTTTTATTAGTGGCGACTCGGCGAGAAGTGACTGATTTATACTTAGAGACTTTTCAACAAGCGAGTTTAAAAGTTAATGTGCTAGAAATTAATAGTTTTGCTTTAATAAGAACTATTAAGGAACAGTTAAAACAATTTTCTTCTAGTGAAGCAGTAGTTTTAGTGGATATTGAATTTGATACCACCGAAATCGCTATTATTGTGGAAGGTGTACCTCAATTTTCTCGTACTATTCCCATTGGTACTTATCAAATGCAAACAGCTTTAGCCCAAGCAATGAATTTACCAACGGCTAAAAATACAGAATTACTGCAAGAGATTACCATTCCCAATAATCCAGAACAAACCACGACTAATACTACAAGTAGTCAAACATGGATTAATCCGGGTATGGATTCTCTGTTAAGGGTTTTAGGGGAATTAGTGGATGAGTTGCGTCGATCGATCAACTTCTATCTTAATCAAAGTGGTGACGTAGAAGTAGTACAATTGCTCTTAGCCGGACCGGGTTCTGGATTAGCTCAAATAGATGAGTTTTTTACCAAAAAATTAAGTCTTCCAGCTATGCAAATTGATCCCTTATCCGCCTTGTCTTTAACTATTAAAGAGGATTTATCCGTCATGGAAAGAGCTGGATTAGGTACAGTTATCGGTTTAGGTATGAGGATGAGTTAACTATGTACAACATCGATATTAATTTCCTTAAAGATCGTAAATTAGATGCCACAGGTAGCACTATGGCATTGAAGAAAAAGGTAACACCAAAAACAATTCAGTTACCGATAATTATTGGTGCTGGAGTGGCTGTGGCTTTTATTGCTGCCACAGGAGGTGCTTTATTTTTGTTAAACAATCAAAAAACCTCCACTAATCAAACGATCGCCGAGTTGGACGTTGAAATCCAGAGACTACAAGGACAAAATGCTCAAGTTAAACAAATAGAAACGGAAATTGCCACGGTTACTAATGAAGTAGCCATTCTTGTGAGCGTCTTTAAACAGATTAAACCTTGGTCTGCTATGCTATCAGAAATTAGTAGTGTAACACCCACTAATTTGCAGATTCAAGGCATTACTCAGTCTGGTAATAGAACTCTTACGATTAATGGTTATGCTGATTCTTATGATCAAGTTAATGACTTTCTCTTAACTCTCAAAAATTCTCGTTTCCTCAATGGAGAAAAGACAACATTAACTACTACCTCTATGGTGGCAAATCCGGGTAATGTTGTTTTTGATCGATCGCAAATTATCACAAATGCCAATAATCCTATCAATCAAAATACCGAGAATTCTGTAGAAATAGAATTACCCGAAGTGGTAAGCTATACCATTAACACAGAAATAAATGATATATCATCGGAGGAATTACTAAATCAACTCAATGCCAGAGGTGCCATCGGTCTTGTATCCAGATTAACTTATTTACAAAGAAAAGGAGCATTAGATTTAGAACCTGTAGTGCAACCTGAAACACCACCAGCAGAAGGAGAAACACCACCAGCAGAAGGAGCAACCCCATGACATTTACTACTACATCCGACGAATTTGATCCCCAAGACGGCGATTTTGGAGAATCTAGCGATTATCCCCAAGCCTTTGGAATTACTTTTACCCCTACCATTACTGGTGTAGCCATAGGAGTAAGTGGATTTTTAATTGCAGGTTATCTATTTTGGTCTCAAGTACTTCCCGTTTGGAGTGAATTATCGGAACTCAATAACCAAAAACAAGAAAAACAAGCCCAATTAAGCCAACTTAGTTCTAGCCAATTAGAACAAATTCTCGTCAATAAACGTAGTGAGTTAGAAGAAACCAAAGATCTTAAACAAGATGTATTGCAGTTATTTTCTAATGACGAAACTATAGAAACTTTATTACTCGATGTGAATAGTTTTAGTAACATTAGTAATGTGAGAATGAAAAGTTATGTTCCAGCAGGAGAAGTAACCACCGTAACAGATGATTCTTTAGGAACTTTAGCCACGAATAATATTGCGGTAAAAACTTTTAATCTTGACTTAGAAGGAACTTTTACCCAGTTACAATTATTCTTACAAGATTTAGAAAGATTACAACCTTTGTTAGTTGTACAAAATTTAAGTACTTCTACAGTTGATCCTACTCAATATTTATTTGAAAATGATCAATTATTAGCGATAGGAGAACCAAAATTGAAAACTACTGTTACTTTGAATGCCGTATTTCCTCAAGTGAAAGCTCCTGAAACGCCCCCGACAGAAGAAGGAGCAACGCCTCCTCCAGAAACACAACAACCTGCTCAATAAGTCCAGTCTTTTTTACAAATCTTTATTTCATTTAACCTTTCAAATTTAATTGTGTGTAGGAGTTAAATCAATGATCAAATTTTCTTTTCATCAAATCAAGTTTTTAAGCAGTAGTGCCGTCATTCTACTTTGTTGGCAGTCTTTAGCCCTAGCAAATCCCAGTATTAATAAAAAACTAAGCCTGAAGAAACAGCCTAATTGGATAGCTCAAACCTTTCCTCCCAATCAGGATGTTTTAGTCCCAAATCCGACTATAACCATTGATGGAAAACCCGTTAATAATCAATCCGCTCCCCCTCCTTTCACAAGAGCCGTTGCCCCCCCAGTGGGAGATATGTCTGTAGGAAATATTAAACCTGATTTATCATCGGGGATTAATTTAGGGCAGGGGGGATTAGCAACTATTCCTCGTTTAGTACTAAGACAAGCACCAGCCAATGAAGTTTTAGCCCTATTAGCCAGAGCTGCAGGTTTTAATATTATTTTTACAGAACAACAACAAGCACAACAACCAACGGCGGGAGCAAATGCGACTCAAAATGCTTTTACGACAATCTCTTTAGAATTGGAAGGGGATACGATACAAAATATTTTTAATAATGTTTTAATGCTTTCTAATTTACAGGCAAGTCAAAGGGATAAAACGATCGTTGTAGGGGATAGATTGCCCAGTGGTGCAAGAAATCTGATTAGCAGAACTCTCCGTCTTAATCAAGCCTCTCCTGAAGGTGCTGCAAACTTTCTAGCCAGTCAGGGAGCGGAAGTTTCTGTTATTTTTACCCCTGTTCAAAGAGAATTTAATGCTGATGGTGCTGTAATCAGAGAAACTCAAGGAGTAACAGAACTCAGAGCGGTGAAACGTCCTGATTCGGATAATGCTCGATCGGCTTTACCTTTAGTCGGCTTACAAGTTAGTACGGACGATCGGACAGGTTCGATCAATCTTGTGGGAGAAGCAAATTTAGTACAAATGGCAAGTTCGATGTTAACTCAGTTAGATATTCGCCGTCGTCAAGTGGCAGTTAACGTTAAAGTTGTGGATGTACAATTAAATCAAACGGATAGTTTTGGTTCTAGTTTTTCCTTTGGTATTGACAACACAGGAGTCGTTCAACAAGGCGGTGTTGGGGTAATTAATTTTGGTACGAATAATCAAAATGTTAATCCCGAACAGTGGAGAACCAGTGGAGTGGGCAATTCCGACCTAGCACAGCAAGGTTATGTAGATAATCAGTTAGTTGATCCTTATAATAATCGAGTTACTATTACAGAAAACTTCAGTAATAATTTGGCTTCGCAACTTGCTAATAGTTTAGCGAATGATCTTACAAATAGTTCAGCCAATAGTGTAAATCAATCCACTAATAGTAGTTTAACTGATGGTTTAACTCAAAATTTTTCAGATACGATTAATCGGACACTGAGTCAATTTGGTAATACTTCAAATTTTACGAGAGATCAAGCTGAAAATCTATCGAGAGCTTTAACAGAAAATTTAACAAATACTGTTGCTAATACTTTAAGTCAGTCAGACAATCGTAATTTAACGCAATCAGACAACAGCAATTTAACTCGATCGATCGCTGATAATATTTCTCGTACGGTATCAAGAACTTTACAAGGCTTACCTTTAGCATCTCCTAACTCTGGACAAATTTCTCCTTTTGGAGTCAACTATGATCCAAATAGTCCAGAACAAGCCGCTACGGTGAGAGCTGGGCAAAACTTTAATGTTCCTCAAGCCTTTTTAGCTCAAATTCGGGCAAACATCAGTAATGGTAATGGTAAAATTCTCACTGATCCCACTTTAGTTGTTCAAGAAGGGCAAACAGGGGCAGTAAAATTAGTACAGAATATAGTGACTTCCGTTGAATCAGAAACTGATCCTGATAATGGTGTCAGAACCACAACTCCTGTTTTAGAAGAAGCTGGGTTAATTTTAACATTAGAAATTGACAAAATTGATGATAATGGTTTTATTAACCTAAGGGTAAATCCCAGTATTAGTGCCCCCGGAGAAGAACAAAGATTTGAAAGTGGTATTGGTGCCAGTAATACCATTCGTCCTTTAGTCAAAAGAGAAGTAAATTCTGGTTTAATCCGTTTACGGGATGGGCAAACTCTTATTTTATCAGGTATCATCTCTGATGAGGAAAGAACTCTTGTGTCTAAAATTCCTTTTTTGGGAGACTTACCTATTATCGGTAGTCTTTTCCGCTCAACCTTTAAGGATAAAAGTCGCTCAGAAGTGATTGTGATGGTTACTCCTCAAGTTATTAATGATTCTGAGGGTAATAGCGGTTTTGGTTATCATTACACTCCTTCCCGTGAAACAGGAAATTACTTACGAGAAAAAGGTTTCAATTTACCCACAAATCCCTATTAATTTTCTAATAGACATAAATTAAAAAAAGTGTTCAGTTTTGAGGATTTTTTTCCTCAAGTGAACACTTTTGATTTTATTTTTAAAATACTTCTAACCAATGATGCAAAATAGATTGTGAATTTTTAAATTAATTAAAATAACTTACAATCTTTGTTGTCTTTTGCCCCTTGCCTTTTGTCTTTCATAAAGTAAACATACAATTAATTTTGCCTATTTACTTATAACGGCGGTGCATCGCCCTACTTAATTTTATGCCCAATCTCTCGATTGTAAGAAATATTCTGTTAATTTTGCTTCCACGCTTCCTGCTTCGGGTTTATAGCCATATTCCCAACGGGTAAGAGGAGGTAAAGACATTAAAATAGATTCTGTTCGTCCATTAGTTTGTAAACCAAAAATAGTACCTCGATCGTACACTAAATTAAATTCCACATAACGCCCACGACGATATAATTGGAATTGACGCTCTCTGTCTCCATATTCCATACTGTTACGGCGTTCGACAATGGGGATATAAGAAGGTAAAAAGGCATTACCACAACTTTGAGCAAAATTAAATAAATCTTCCCAAGAATGAGACACTTGACCCACTTTTTCGCTATACTGATGAGCTAATCCATTATGATCTGAGCCTCCATAAAGAATACCTCGATCGTCCAAATAATCAAAGAAAATGCCACCAATACCACGAGCTTCCTGACGATGTTTTAAGTAAAAATACTCATCACACCAACGCTTAAAGGCAGGATAGTATTCAGGATGATGCTTGTCACAGGCTTGTTTTAAAGTTTGGTGAAAATGAATCGCATCTTCTTCAAAACCATAGTAGGGAGTTAAATCTGCACCACCGCCAAACCACCATACAGGACCTGCTTCAAAGTAACGATAATTGAGGTGTACTGTAGGTACATAGGGATTTTTAGGATGCAATACCATAGATGTACCTGTAGCGTAAAAACCATGCCCTGCTGCTTCGGGACGTTGTACTAAAATGGAAGGTGGTAAAGTATCGCCCCACACTTCCGAAAAATTAACCCCCCCTTGTTCAAAAACGCCACCATCTGAGATTACTCTTGTGCGTCCTCCGCCTCCTTCTTCTCTTTGCCAGTTGTCTTCATGAAATTTTGCTTTTCCATCCACTGCCTCTAAACCTTGACAAATTTGATCTTGTAATGTTTTCACAAATTCTCTAGCTTTTTCTCTGGAATTGCTAGGGGGTAAGTTATTTTGAATAGCTGTTTTTTCTTGAGTTAATACCGTCATTGATTTTGTTTATAGTGATTATTTGATTTTATATTGATAACTATATAGCGATTAATTGTTTAGTGCCAAGATAACTTATTAAAACTTTACATTTACTTTGATTGATAAATTTTATCTCGAATTAAATCTATCCTTTGCTATATTAAAATGATAATCATTATCTTTTAATTAAAGTATGTCTTTATTATTACATCGCCCTAGACGTTTACGCCGTACAGAATCACTTCGATCGATGGTACAAGAGAACCAATTAACCGTCAATGATTTAATTTATCCCGTATTTGTGATAGAAGGGGAAAACATCAAACAGGAAATACCCTCCATGCCGAATTGTTATCGTTTTTCCCTCGATTTATTACTTTTAGAATTACAAGAAGTATTTGATTTAGGCATAAATGCGATCGCACTTTTTCCCTTAATTGCTGATGAAAAAAAAGACAACGAAGGTAAAGAAAGTTATAACCCTAATGGTTTAGTACAACGTACCGTCAAAACTATTAAAACAAAAATACCACAATTAACCGTAATTACCGATATTGCCCTTGATCCTTACTCTACTTACGGTCATGATGGTATTGTTAAAGACGGAGAAATATTGAATGATGAAACTGTGGAAGTCTTAGTAAAAATGGCGTTATCCCATGCTGAGGCAGGAGCGGATATGGTTGCACCTTCGGATATGATGGACGGTAGAATTGGGGCAATTAGAAAAGCATTGGATGAGGAAGGTTGGATAAATACAGGAATCCTAGCCTATTCAGCAAAATATGCCTCAGCTTATTATGGACCCTTTCGAGATGCTTTAGAGTCAGCACCAAAATTTGGCGATAAAAAAACTTATCAGATGGATTACGCCAACGGGAAAGAAGCGATTAAAGAAGTAGCTTTAGATATTAAAGAGGGTGCAGATATGGTAATGATTAAACCAGCTTTAGCCTATTTAGACATTATTCGACGAGTGCGAGACTATACCAATTTACCCGTAGTCGCCTATAACGTTAGTGGTGAGTATTCGATGATAAAAGCAGGTAGTCAAAGAGGTTGGATAGATGAGGATAAAGTAGTGTTAGAAACCCTTACCAGTATGAAAAGGGCAGGTGCAGACTTGATTTTTACCTATTTTGCCAAACAAGTAGCCCAACAGTTAAGCCAACATTCATAATATATTATTGTTCGATCGAGCAGGTTCGTAGTAACCCCTTTAGGGGTTATTATGGCGACTAAAGCCATAAGGGTTGAATAGTATTCAACCCCTACAAATAAAACTGTAGCAAATTACTTAATTAAGATTTGTATTTCATTATCTGTAAAACCAAATTGTCTAAAAATTCTGAGTACATAAGGAGGGGACATTTCTTTTGCCCCTATATCAATAGGCACAACTCTTTTTTTGCCCTCAAATTCACGAAAGTATAGACGATGATCTCCTTTTCCTTCTCGATAATATTGACACCCAGCTTTTTCTAAAATCTTAATTAGTTCTTTGGGTTTAAGGGAAGGTATATTTTTAGGCATATACTTTCCTTAATTCATAAATATCTGTTTCTTCTTCTATAGTTAAAAATTCGTGTAATTCTTTAATGGAGAGAGGAGAGGAATAAATATCATCTTCAGATTGATAAATTTCTTCAAAAGAGACGATCGCTTCTTGAAGTTTATCAATAGCTTGTTGTTGAGTTTCACCCTGTGCCACTAAACCATTCTCTAAACATAATGAAACCCAATATTTTTTACTTTCTCTTAAAATTATTGTATGGAAGTTCATTGATTTTTGCTAATATTTATAACTAACTTATTTTAGCTTAATTTATCTACTTTTTTAGGGTCGAAAACGTTAATTTATTCACTAATTACTCTTCAGAAACTAAAACCCATAGTTATTACTATAAGGCAGTTTCTGAGGTTATTTTGCAGGAACTATTCACCGATGTAAATTGTCTGTGATTCAACCACTTTCACCCGGACAGTTCTGCCTAAAAGAAGATCTTTGGCTTGTTCTTCAAACTTACTCAGAGGGGGAATTTCTCCGTCTCCCAAGAGGAGGAGGTTTACCGTTCCATCTGCCGTTTCCGCATCAACCCTCAGAAGACGATACCCTGAACCGTCTAGCCATTCTTGTGCAATGGTGTAGGCTCTGGAGGAAATCTTATTAGTGACGATCAGATTATAACTAGACAGAGACAGAGGAATCACGATAATCATTAAAGCTACGAAAGCGATCGTTACCGCTCTACGTCGGGCGCGTGGATCGAATGGCGAGGTTGCCACTTGGCGAAATCCCATCACTACGAAAACAAGAGCACCTGTGAGCAAAATGGATACATAGTTGGTTACAAAAAGCAATAGGCTACCAGAGGCGAGTTTTGGTTCACCTAGGGCTAACAGAATCCCCACATTTGCCAAAGGAGGTACTAAAGACACCGCAATGGCTACTCCCGGCAAGGTGTCAGAAACATCTCGGCGGGATAATGCAAAAGCTCCCGCCAAACCAGTGGCAAGGGCTGCCATTAGATCGAGTAAATGGGGTGATGTACGGATCATGATCTGCTGAATTGCCTCTGGATGGGTGACTTGAGCGATGGGCAATGTCACGACAAATCCCACTGCGATCGCCATGGCAATCCCCGCAAAGCTGACAAGCATTGTGCTGACAATTTTGCTCTGATCCCCGATGCTCACACTGAAAGCCAAACCCATGATGGGTAACATCAAAGGGGCTACGATCATCGCACCGATGATAACCGCTACGGAGTCCCCCAAAAGCCCGAATGTGGCGATACTTGCCGCCAACACTAGCAGACAGGCAAACTTAAAAAATTTTGGACCACGCCATACCCTCTCAAATATTAATGCCTCAGAGACTCGTTCCACTTCCTCTAAGTCTATAGGGGCTCCGTGCAACATCTCAGCAAATGATCTGTTCATATTTTGTCAATCTCAATATCAATCTAAAAATCAACTGGATTATTATAAAAACTGTTTTGTTAGCTAGAATTATTCGTTCAAGTTTATCGGTGATCAGACACTTTTTGATGCGATCTTAAGGCTCAAACCAATAATTGTATAATAATTGAGATAAAATAGCAATTATTTTTATATTTGCAAAAACTATCAATGATGGGTAGATAAACAAACAAAGAATCCAGACTCATTGAAAAAGAGACTCACACTTAATCTTTAATATTGAGGACAATCTTCTGGTAGTTTTACATTATGTCCGTTACTTCGATCGATCAGAATTTGAGTACATTCTTTCTGTTTCAAATAATATTCCATTTCCCTAATATTTTCATCATCAATTCTTTGAGGTTTATGAGCATAATACCAAAAGACGATTAAAAGTGGGATTACACTCAAAATAATTATAATGCTGTAATTTTTTTTCATCATTTCTCGACTATTAAAACACTTTTTAGAGAATGAATTAAGAATTTTAGTGAAAAAGATATAATGACCAACCTCTTGTCAAAACAAATGATAACGATTATCATTTTAATTAGTCTCATCAACAAAAAATATGACATACACAGAATCTTCTATCATCAAGTCTGCTAATCATAATAATTCTTTACCTAACCTCGTGATGGAATCTCAGCCTCCCGTAACGGAAGCACAGATGATTCAAGCCGTTAGGACATTATTACTAGGATTAGGGGAAAATCCCGATCGAGAAGGATTAATAGACACTCCCAAAAGGGTAGTAAAAGCCTTAAAGTTTCTCACTTCTGGTTATAATCAATCCCTAGATGAATTATTAAATGGTGCAGTATTTCACGAAAACGCCAATGAAATGGTATTAGTCAGAGATATTGACTTATTTAGCTCTTGTGAACATCATATACTACCGATTCTTGGACGAGCTCATGTTGCTTATATTCCCAATGGTAAAGTCATCGGTTTATCCAAAATTGCCCGTATTTGTGAAATGTACGCTAGAAGATTGCAAGTACAAGAGCGTTTAACTGCTCAAATTGCTGATGCTTTACAGGGATTATTGCAACCCCAAGGAGTCGCTGTGATTATCGAAGCAACTCATATGTGTATGGTGATGCGTGGAGTACAGAAACCCGGCTCTTGGACTTCTACAAGTGCATTACGAGGGGTATTTAATGATGACGCAAAAACTCGTCAAGAATTTATGAATTTAATTCAACATCGCCCCACTTTTAACAGTTAATAATGTAAAAAGATAAGGGGATAAGGTGATAGAGTTAGGAGGATGAGGAGATAGGGGGATGAGGGGATGAGGAGAGAGGGAGAAATTAAAAACTCATTCTTCATTCTTCATTCTTAATTTTTAATTCTTAATTTTTAATTTATGGATAGTTTAATTTTACCGAAAAGAGGATTACCTGTTACGATTATTACTGGTTTTTTAGGTAGTGGAAAAACCACTTTACTTAATCATATTCTTACTAATAATCAAGATTTAAAAGTAGCTATTTTAGTTAATGAATTTGGAGATATTGATATTGATAGTCAGTTATTAATATCGGTGGAAGAAAATATGGTTAGTCTTAGTAATGGTTGTATTTGTTGCACCATTAATGATGATTTAATGGATACGGTTTTTCAAGTTTTAGAAAGTGATAAAAAAATTGATTATCTAATTGTTGAAACTACGGGAGTAGCTGATCCTTTACCTATAGTTTTAACTTTTTTAAGTCCAGAGTTACGAGATTTAATTCGTCTTGATTCGGTGTTAACTTTAATTGATGCAGATAATTTTACGGCGGAACATTTTGAGAGTGATGCGGCTTTAAAACAGGTAATTTATGGGGATATTATTTTATTAAATAAGGTTGATTTAGTTTCAGAAGATAAAATTAAAGAGTTAGAAAAAGATATTTATTGTATTAAACAAGGTGCTAATATTTTACATACTGAATATGGTAAAGTACCCTTACCTTTAATTTTGGATATTGATATAAGTAAACCTACTAATTATCCTTCGGAATCTGTTACTAATTCTCATGATCATCACCATCATCATCATGAACATGATCACCATCATAACCATGATCATCACCATTCTAATCATTTAGAAGTAGATGGTTTTATGTCTATTTCTGTAGAGTTCGATCGAGCCTTTCATGTGGACAAATTTCAGAATTTCATCACTGATAATATCATGAATCAAGTATTTAGAGCAAAGGGAATATTATGGTTTGCCGAAAGTGGGTTAAAACATATTTTTCAACTAAGCGGAAAACGCTATGATATTGATACGGAAGAATGGCAAAATAACCCAAAAAATCAGTTAGTAATGATAGGGCGAAATCTGGATGAAAATAAACTAAAAACTAAACTGAAAGAATGCCTTGTTAATAAATAAATCTTAATTTTTTATTCTTAATTCTTAATTTTAAAATATGATAATCGCAGTAATGGGTAACTTTGGGGTAGGAAAAACCCATTGGATAAAACAACAAATTAAAGAAAATAATGAGGATATTTATTATTTTAGTCCGCAAACTCAAACTTTTCCTGTTGATGGTGCTTTTTTACAAAGTTTTTTCCCTGATTTATCAATTACTGACTTAGAATCTCCTACAGAATTATTAAAGTTAGCCCAAAAAAATGATATTTATTTAGAAATTCCTGAATATCTGGATTTGAAAGCAATTCTACCTCTTTTATCAGCTTTAAATTGTCAAAAAATTGCCCTAGTTAGCAAAGACGAAAATCAGCAAAAATGGCAAGGATTAACCGATAAAATTATTGTCAATCAAGAAGTAATAATTAAGGATAATTTAAACTCTTTTTCTAATTTACAAATACATCGAGCAGGTTTAACCGAAGAAGTGGTAGATTTTGCCAGTTTAGAGACTTTTTGGCAGGAATTAACTCAAGGTGCTTATGGTGATATTCTTCGGGCTAAAGGTATATTTAATATTATGGATGGTCAATGTGTCTATGGTGAATATTTACACAACAGCTACAATCATGAATTTTATCCCTTGAATATATACTCATCAAGGTTATAATCTGATGTTGCAAAATGTACAGTTGCCTTTTGCCTACTTGCCTTTTGCCTACCTTCACCAAACTCAAGTTATACCCTCGCCAAGTATACCATTATCTTTAGAAGGCAGACCAACTCATTTTAGCGGTTTAGAAATTATCGGTTGCAATTTAGAGAAACAAGCCATTGCTGACACCTTGGGGGATTTTTGCCTTGAGGATTCCGCCGTTTATTTTTATCAACAACAAGTAAAAGAGTCTTTGAGTAATTGAATTGTTTTACCACAAAAATTCGATCGAGCAGCGCCACTTCGGTGAGCGAACCTTTAAAATAATATAATTAGTTATGAAAAAAAGAAAACTATGATTGCAACCATAGAAAAAACCAACACCTTAGAAGAATTTTTGCAACAAGCAGAAACAAAACCCCCTCAAGAATTTATTAATGGAGTTATTACCCCTAAGCCTATGCCTCAAGGAGAACACAGTACACTACAATCTGAATTAGTATCCGCAGTTAATCAAGTAACAAAAGCTAATAAAATTGCCTATGCTTTTCCCGAATTGCGTTGTACTATTAATAATAGTTCGATCGTACCTGATGTAGCGGTATTTGTCTGGGATAAAATACCACGCACCGAAAAAGGAAGAATAGCCAATCGATTTGAGAGATTGCCAGATTGGAGTATTGAAATTTTATCACCAGATCAAAGTTTAATGAAAGTGTTAGATAAATTGCTTTTTTGTTCTGAAAATGGTACTAATTTAGGTTGGTTAATTAATCCCGAAGATGAAACAATTTTAGTAGTATTTAGTGATCAAAAAGTTAAAATTTTTCGAGATGATAATATTTTACCCGTATTAGATAAAATAGAACTAAATTTAACCGTTAACGATATTTTTAATTGGCTTAATATTTAAGGTTAATTTACATCTCAAAAACTGTATTTTTATGTCCAATTTATATTAACAAAATAAACCATTATTACGCACAAAATTCTTGAATATAAGGAGCGATTACATGAGAATATTCTTCTGCCATACCCAGAGTACCAGTTAGGGAAATTGTTTGAACATTTTTAAGGGAAATAATGGCTTTCATTTGTGATAAAGAATAGGGAGGAGAATTATCCCCGATAATCGTTAAAATTGGTTGTTTGAAAGAGGATATTAATTGTAAAAATTCTTCCTGATTTTTGATAGGATCAATACATCCTGTGACAAAAGCAGAAGGTGCAAATCTTGCTCCTTTTCTCTGAGTAATTCCTCGTTTTTCAGCGATAAATGTGGGGGTTAAAAGATTTTCATTGACGTAAACATGACGGCGATACATGAATTTTAAAAAAGCAGGGGTTGTATTAAGATAGTATAAAAACTGCCCTAATATGGGACTATAAACTACATTTTTGAGAAAATTACCCACATTATCAGGCACTCCCATTACTTTTAATGGTCCTTTCCAAGTGGGAGCGATTAAAATTATTTTAGCCACTAAATCAGGGTTATTTTTAGCTAATTTTAACGCATATCCTGCACTATGTCCTGCGGTAACAATTATTATTGGTTCTGAAAAATAATGGTTAACAAAATCCGTTAATAATTGTTGATAAATTATTGGTTGATAATCAATTTTAGGTCGATCGGACTCCCCAAAACCAAGCCAGTCAAAGACGGTAACTTGATATTGAGAGGCTAAAAACTCCCCAATGGTGTTCATTTCGCTACGGGAAGAAACAGTACTAAATGATGGTAATAATAGTATCGGTTTTCCTTTTCCCAGAGTTTCAAAACTGATTTTAAATGCGGATTGTTCGTAATTCCAAGTAAATTTATCTATTTTTTTATCAGTATTTGCAGTAATAGAAATCATATTTTTTCCTCAATTTTAAGATGTTAAAGATACAGTATTAAAAAAGCAACTTCTTGCTCCAGTATGACAAGCAATATTTCCTACTTGCTCAATTTTGAGTAATAAAGTGTCACCATCACAATCATAAAACATAGAATTAACTTTTTGAATATGACCTGATGTTGCTCCTTTATGCCACAACTCCTGACGAGAGCGACTCCAATAGTGGGCTTCTTTAGTTAATAATGTTTGTTTAATGGATTCTTTATTCATCCAAGCCATCATTAAGATTGTACCGTCTTGATGGTCTTGAGCGATAGCTGGAATTAATCCTTGTTCATTAAACTTTAATATTTCTATCCAAAGATAATTTTGATTGAGTAAGTTATTCATAATTTAAAAAGGTAAATTTGCTAAAGAAAATGATTTTTTATTGTTCATTTCTACTAAACAATTATTCAATGGCTCTATAATATTTTCTTGTGCTAAATTACGCCCAATAAATACTAATTGATTTTTAGGTTTTTCTGTCCATTCATCGGCTTGTAATTCATAACGAGGACCACTTAATTGAAAAATATGTCTTAATTCGCTAACATCAAACCACATAATTCCCTTTGCTCTAAATACTTCTCTAGGCATTATATTGATTAGGAAATTTTCAAATTTATCTAAATCAAAAGGTCGATCGCTTATAAAAGAAACGTAACTAAAACCATCATTTTCGAGGTGATGACTATAGTTTTTATGACTGCGTTGAAAGTCTCTAATTTCTTGTTTATAACTACTATTTTTTGTTAAATTTATATCTAAAATTAAACCTAAAGGAACTTTTCCGAATTGACTTTTTAAAATTCTTGCTCCTGTTTTTTCTTGTAGAATAAATGATTCTAAATCCTGCAATTTTTCTTCTTTTACAAGATCAATTTTATTGAGAATAACTAAATCTGCATAACGAATTTGATTTAATGCCGATTCGCTATCAAAATGTTTTTCCGTGAAGGTTTCGGTATCAACTAAAGTAATAATAGAATCAATACGAGTTAAATACTTTAATTCTGTACCTAAAAAAGTGAGAATAATCGGAAGTGGATCAGCTAATCCCGTAGTTTCAATGATTAGATAATCTATCTTATCTTCTCTTTCTAAAATTTGATAAACTGTATCAATTAAATTATCATTAATGGTGCAACAAATACAGCCATTTCCTAATTCTACCATATCTTGATCAATGGAAATTAATAACTGAGCATCAATATTAATATCTCCAAATTCATTGACTAAAACTGCTACTTTTAAGCCTTCATTATTAAGTAAAATATGATTAAGTAAAGTAGTTTTTCCGCTACCTAAAAAACCAGTAATTATGGTTACGGGCATCCCAGCTTTAGGAATAATTGGCAACGCATCGGATAAACTCATTGTTAACGTTTTCATAGTTAATAATTTCCTTATTTTAGGTTTGTAGTAAGCCTTTTAAGGCTTTATTTAATAAAGGCTAAAGCCCTCACTACGAACTTTTTTTCTACATTATATAGTTTTCTAAAAGTAATTTTAATTCATCAATTTTAAGATGTTGTCCAATAAAAACTAATTCTGTTTTTGGTTGTTTTTTCCAATGTTCATCGATGATGCTAAGACGTTTACCACTAAGATGAAAGATATGTTTAAATTCGCTATCTTCAAACCATAAAAAACCTTTTGCTCTAAATACTTCTAGGGGTAATTGATTATCTAAAAAATATTGAAATTTTCTAATACTTAAAGGTTTATCACTTGTAAAAGAAACTGACACAAAACCATCATTATCTAAGTGGTGAGAATGCTCATGTTTATGATCATGGTGATGATGTTCTCGATCGAGATTATGATCGAGCTTATGATGTTTATGTTCTTCTTTATTAGGCTGAAAATAAAGATCAGATTCAAATAAACCAACACTTAAAATTAAAGGTAAAGATACTTTAGCATTAGTGGTTTTTAAAATTCTAACACCTTCTTTAATTTCATTAATTTTTTGCTCAATTTCATCAACTTTAGCAGAATCAACTAAATCAGTTTTATTAAGTAAAACCACGTCAGCATGAGTAAATTGACTAAAAGCCGCCTCGCTATTTTCAAATTGATCTAAACTAAAATTTTCACAATCTGCTAAAGTAATAATAGAATCTAATCTGGTATTATCTCTTAAATTTGTGCCTAAAAAAGTCAAAGCAACGGGAAGAGGATCAGCAATTCCAGTAGTTTCTACTATTAAATAATCTATCTGTTTTTGACGTTCTAAAATTTTATCAACGGCGGTGACTAAATCTTCATTAATGGTACAGCAAATACAACCATTATTTAATTCTACAATATTATCTTCTGTGGAAATAATTAAGTCATTATCAATGCCAATTTCCCCAAATTCATTAACTAATACTGCGGTTTTTAAGCCCTCTTGCTGAGTTAAAATATGATTTAATAAAGTAGTTTTGCCACTACCTAAAAATCCTGTAATAATCGTAACTGGTATTCTTTCATTAGAAGGTAAGACTGTTGAAATCATGATATTTTTATGATATAAGTAGAATATTTTTAGTTAGAAAAGATGGTTTTATGCTCGATCGAGTTTGCTAATTTTACTTTTAAATTAGAGAGAGTTATTGAGCCTAAATCTCCTAGTTGACGAGTTCTAATACTTAAAGTTTTTTCCTCTAATTCTCGATTTCCTAAAATAGCTAAAATCGGTACTTTTTCTAATTCTGCAATACGAATTTGTTTCCCTAATCGCTCTCCACTTTTATCAATTTCCACTCGATAACCTGCTTGTTTTAACTCTTGAAAAACTTCCTGAGTATAATCTAACAATTCATTATTTACAGGTAATAATTTTATTTGTACTGGTGCTAACCATAATGGAAAATCTCCTGCATAATTTTCGATTAAAATACCAAAAAATCTTTCTAATGAACCAAAAATTGCTCTATGAATCATAATTGGTCGTTGCCGTGAACCGTCTTTGGCTACATACTCCATATCAAAACGCTCTGGTAAATTGAAATCGACTTGAATTGTGGAACACTGCCAAGTTCTGCCGATGGCATCTTTGATTTTTAGGTCAATTTTAGGACCATAAAATGCACCTCCCCCTTGATCTTCAATGTAATTCCACTGTTTTTTATGCAAAGCATGAATTAGTGCTTCCGTAGCTAAATCCCACACCTCATCACTACCAACAGATTTTTCTGGGCGTGTGGAAAGGTTAATTTCATAATCGGTAAAGCCAAAATCTGACAAAATTTTCTCAGTTAAGTTCAAAACTCCTAAAATTTCTTCGGCAATTTGTTCTGGTAAGCAAAAAATATGAGCGTCATCTTGGGTAAAACCCCTTACTCTCATTAAACCATGTAATACGCCCGATCGTTCATAACGATAAACCGTTCCTAATTCTGCCCACCGTAGGGGAAGCTCTCGATAAGAATGAAGTTCATTTTTATAGGTTAAAACGTGAAAAGGACAATTCATGGGTTTGATTTGATAGGCTTGTTGTTCAACATCCATAGAATCAAACATATTTTCTCGATAAAAGTCCCAATGCCCTGAAGTTTTCCATAAGTCCAAATTGGCGACATGGGGAGTATATAACAATTCATAACCGCTGTCTAAATGAGCTTTACGCCAATAATCTTCAATCAAGTAACGCATCATTGCACCTTTAGGATGCCAAAAAACTAAACCGCCTCCTGCGTCTTCCTGAATGCTAAATAGTTTCAGTTGTTGTCCTAATTTACGGTGATCTCGTTTTTGGGCTTCTTCTTTACGTTTTAGATATGTTTGTAATTCTGCTTCTGTACCCCACGCAGTGCCATAAATACGCTGTAATTGAGGTTTATGTTCATCACCTCGCCAATAAGCCCCTGCTAAACTTTCTAAGGTAAAGGCTTTGGGGTTAATTTCTCCCGTAAAATTAAGATGAGGCCCTGCACACAAATCCCACCAACTGTTAAGGGGTTTTAATGGTGTTTGATCTGGGGGTTGATAGTCGGGAAAACCAATAAAATAACGGGTGATAGTTTCATTTTCGGGGATACTATCTAATATTTCTAATTTGTAATTTTCGCCTAATTCCCTGAGTTTTTCTTGAATTTCCGTTCTTTCGACTACTTCTTTGATAATTGGTAGGTTAGCTTTCATTATTTCTCGCATTTTCTCCTCTATTTTCCCTAAATCTTCAGGGGTAAAGGTTGAGGCTCGATCGAAATCATAATAAAATCCTGATTCTGTAGTAGGTCCAATAGTAACTTTAGTGTCAGGAAACAAACTTTGTACCGCCATCGCCATTATATGGGCGCAACTATGACGGATTTTTTCTAATGTTAAAGAATCTGTGACGATATTTTCCACCATGGGAATAGCAATCATAATCGATAAAAGTGATAATGATTATCATTATATCAAATAAGCCACCTTTTCCTCTATGACACAAAAAAAATATAGAGCCTACACTGATTGTATAAAGCTCTATCGGGTTTGTTTTATGATTGTGGAAAAGAATGACCATTAAAAGATGCTAGTAAAGACTGAACCACCAATAATGCCTACTACACCAATTCCGATGAGAACGTTGGTGAAGAAACGACCTGCTTCGGGATTTAAGCCCAATTCTTTGTCTTCGTTTCCTGCGGTGAAAAATAATGACCAAGCCTGATTACCGCTAATAGCTTCAAATTTATTGAAATCTGAACGGAAAACCACGGGAGCGAATAAATCTTTGTTGTTGAAAATATCTAAATCAGCGTTCATATTTTTATCTCTTTAAAACTATTTTTTTTGTGTATTAATTGTTAAGTGAAAGGGTAAAAAGTAATTACCTAAATGGACTTATAAGTTAGTTAACCAACTGATTAAACCTTGACCTGTGAGAGCTTCAAAACCTAATAAGGAGATAAAACCCATCATGGCTAAACGACCATTTAATAACTCAGAATATTTGTTAAAACCGAATTGTTGTTTTTCATCTACATACATTTTGGGTTCGATCGCATAGTTATTAAAACGACCTTGTTCTTCGACGACGTATTTTTGGAATGATGGCATGATTTTTTTTGCTTGGTTTTTTATCTGTATGTAAATAATATTAACGTTATGTAAAGTTTTATGACAATAGCTTGACACGACAAAAAGGTAGTGATAACCGAATGAACCTTAATTCCATATAAATAAGCTAAGGGAATTATGATCTCTTAATTCTGACATCGATGTAAGAAACCTTGAAAAATAAGGGTTTAAGAGTAGTAACGGAGCAAAATGTAGTGATTAAGAAGAATTAAGTTGAGGAAATAACTGTCTCAAATAAATTTGAGTAATGTTTAAATCAATTCTTCCTACTCTTGCCTTTCTTAATGTAAATATACAATTAATTCTGCTCACTCACTTATAATAATGATAATCATTTTTATATTTAAACAAAGAATAATCTATGATAACGAAAGAGAAAGATTTAGTGCCAGTAACGGTTTTAACGGGTTATTTAGGAGCAGGTAAAACTACTTTACTCAATCACATTCTTACCTATGAGCATGGTAAAAAAGTTGCGGTAATCGTCAATGAGTTTGGGGAAGTAGGAATTGATAACCAGTTGGTGATTTCTGCTGATGAAGAAATATTTGAGATGAATAACGGTTGTATTTGTTGCACCGTGAGGGGTGATTTAATGCGTATCATCAGTAACTTGATGAAAAGACGAAATAAATTTGATCATCTTGTCATTGAAACTACTGGTTTAGCCGATCCTGCTCCGGTAATACAAACTTTTTTCGTTGACGAGGATATGAAATCAAAGTTACTTTTAGATGCGGTTGTTACGGTGGTGGATACAAAGCATATTCATCAACATTGGAGTGCAGATGAAGCTCAAGAGCAAATCGCCTTTGCTGATGTGATTTTACTCAATAAAACCGATTTAGTTACTTCTGAGGAATTAGAGGATTTAGAAAAACGTATCCGTAGTATGAACGCTATGGCGAAAATTTATCGTACCCAAAATGCTGATATTGAAATGAATCAATTGTTAGGCATTAGATCATTTGATCTGGAAAAAGCCTTAGAAATCGATCCTAATTTTTTAGGAGAAGAAGCCCACGAACACGATGAATCGGTGTATTCTATAGCTATAGTGGAATCTCAGCCTTTGAATTTGGAAAAGTTACAAGATTGGATTAGTGATTTACTGCGTAATCGAGGTACGGATATTTTTCGCATGAAGGGGATTTTAAATATTACTAACATGAACGATCGAGTCGTATTTCAAGGAGTGCATATGTTATTTGATGTAACGTTCGATCGAGCTTGGCAGGAAGGAGAAACCCGTAAAAGTGAATTAGTATTTATTGGGCGAAATTTAGACGAAATGGAGTTAAGAGAAAGTTTTAAGGCTTGTTTAGATTAATAATCACTGATAAAGACTAAGATGTTAAAAATACAATGGCGGGGAAAGTTAACGGAATATATTACGGCGGTAAATTGGTCAAAAACGGGTGATTTGGCGGTAAGTTCAGCCGATGGTGAGGTAATGTTATTTAGGGATACTCCTCAACTTCTCCTTAGCCCTAATGATACTCAAAGTTCGGGTGCGCAGCGTGCCTTTGGCATCGATCATCTTGCTTTTTCTCCTGATAGTCAATTTTTAGCCGTGGGAGGGCAAAATGGACAGGTTTTGATTTGGCGACTTTCGGACTTAAAATTAATTGATACCCTAGACTGGAATCTGCAATGGTTAGAGAATCTGGCATGGCATCCCCAAAAAAATTACCTTGCTTTCACTCAAGGGCGTTATGTGCAGATATGGGATGTCGAAACACAGGACATTATCACCTCTTTACCCTTTGAAAATTCCACAGTGTTAGATTTTGCTTGGCATCCCCAAGGGCAATATTTAGCCGTTGCAGGAGATGGTGGAGTGAAAATTTGGGATAGCAAAGATTGGTTAGAAGAGCCTATTTATCTTGAAACCTACGCTCCCGCCTTTAAAATAAAATGGGCAGGATATAAAGATTATATTGCTATTAGTTGTCTTGATGATACAGTGATGTTGTGGAGTGATTTCGATATGTTACCTTGGCGACTATCGGGATTTAGTGGTAAAGTTCGTAACCTCATATGGTCAAAAACAATAGCAGAAAATGCCCCCTTGTTGGCGACTTCTAGTCGAGGGAATGTGTTGGTGTGGCAAAAAGAAAAAATAACCGAAAAGGGTTGGAGTGCCACTATTTTAAATATTGACGATCGTATCATTCAGGATTTACAGTTTAATCCTCATAATCTTTTGTTAGCTGGTGGAAATGAAGAAGGATGCTTATTTTTATGGGAAAATGAAGAGCAATTAATGGAAGATTTTATAGGAATAGAAGGGGGTTTTTCTTGTTTGCAATGGGATTTTTTCGGAAAAAAATTAGCAGTCGGTAGTGATATGGGAGAAATATTCATTTTTATGTAGGTTGGGTTAACGAAGTGTAACCCAACATCCTCAGATTAATTTGGATATATTAACCCAATATCCTCATTTTGATTGAGATATAGTGATAATGTTGGGTTTCGTGCCTCAACCCAACCTACGGGTTACAAATCATCAGGAGTTAATCCTGTTAATTTAGCAATTCTAGCTAACATTTTTGATCCAATTTCTTCACCTTCATGGAAAGCAAAAACGACATTACTCCACCCTGATTTTTCCAGAATTTTATGAGAGCCAGTCTGACGTTTGATTTTCCAACCTTTATTTTGCAAGGCTTTTAAAACCTGTTTAGCTTTAGTTCCAGACCATTGACTCATAACGCAACAAATGATAAATTAAGTTCGTATTCTGGGGTTTTTATTTCTTCAAGTTGATCTGCTAAAACACGCAAAGCTAGGGCTTGAACTTTAGAAACTGCCTCGTCTTGAGTATTACCATAAACCAACACCCCCGGAAGTTCAGCAATTTCTGCAATGTAGCGCCCATCTTCTTCTTGTTCTATTTCAATCTTATAATTCATTACAATTTACTATTATTCATAGTGATACTTTTAAAATTATACTCTTTATTTTTTTGTAGGTTGAGTTACACTTCGTTAACCTAACATCCTCAGATTAATTTGGATATATTAACCCAATATCCTCATTTTGATTGAGATATAGAGATAATGTTGGGTTTCGTGCCTCAACGCAACCTACAGGTTACAAATCATCAGGAGAAAGGATTATTACCAACTCATTACCCTAACATTGTCTTCAAAAAGAAGGGATTGAGTCGCTTGAGGAGAACCCATTTTTACCCCTTGAATTAAGTCATTGTCTGAAATTCCTCCTTGTTTCATACAACTAGGACAAATTAGAACACTTCCTCCTTGGGCAATAAATTCTTGTAACATTTGTTGTAAAGTTTTACCCGTTATTCCATTTGTATGTTGAGGCAATTTTTGAGATGCTAAATTAACTGCCGATACATTTAAAAAAATAGTAGTAGGATGTCCTTGTTGTAAAACCTTTTCCGCAAAACCGATGGCCATTGCACCACGCCAAGAATCATCTGTAGTTAAATTCACGAATAAACTAGCGGTTTTAGGGGAAATAACCGCAGTTTGCTGTTTTTGGCTATGGGTGGTTTGTGCTTGAGAAAAATTAGGCGTAACAAGGATTCCAGAAATTCCGATGAAAGAAGATAAAAGTAAAGAAGAAACGATTTTCATATTATGACCTCAGCAAAAAAATATCAAGATACCTATTACTTAGTGTTAATAGAAAGCCATTTATTTGTCAAAAGACAAGTAGTAAAACTTATAAACTTAATCTCGTTCTACTAACCTAATAAAAAATACTTTTTATTACTTAATAATCTAATTTTAGTTCTAAGTCAGGTAAAACATTTTCTCCTGATAAATTAACGGGCATTTTAACTATTTCAACCTCTTGATTGGGGCGATAAATTTCTACGGTTTTATCCTGTGGATTAATTAACCATCCTAATTGTAAACCTGAGTCTAAATACTCTATCATCTTCTCTTGTAATGGTTTAAGTCTATCGCTTTTTGATCTTAATTCAATGACAAAATCAGGGCAAATAGGGGGGAATCCTTCTCTTTCTTTTTCTGTTAATTTTTCCCATTTTTCTAAAGATACCCAAGCCACATCTGGTGATCGATCGCCCCCTTTTGGTAAACTAAAAATAGTGGATGAACTAAAAACTTTTCCTAATTTTTTTTCCTCATTCCAAAAAGCAATTTTAAAGATTAAATTAGCTTCTTTTTCTCCACTTATACCACCAACGGGGGACATAATAATTAACTCTCCTTGAGGATTTCTTTCTAATTGTAATTTAGGATTATTGAGACAAAGTTGATAAAATTGATCTCGATTTAAAGAGGTAATGGACTCAAGATTTAAAACTGTAGTCATAATTTTTTCTCCTTATTTAATAATCTAATTTTAGTTCTAAGTCAGGTAAAACATTTTCTCCTAATAAATTAACGGGCATTTTAACTATTTCTACTTCTTGATTTGGGCGATAAATTTCTACGGTTTTATCCTGTGGATTAATTAACCATCCTAATTGTAAACCTGAGTTTAAATACTCCCTCATTTTCTCTTGTAATGGTTTAAGTCTATCGCTTTTTGATCTTAATTCAATGACAAAATCAGGGCAAATAGGAGGGAATCCTTCCCTTTCTTTTTCTGTTAGTTTTTCCCATTTTTCTAAAGATACCCAAGCCACATCTGGACTTCGATCACCTCCTTTTGGTAAACTAAAAATAGTGGATGAACTAAAAACTTCCCCTCGTTTTTTTTGACGATTCCAATTACCAATATCAATAATTAAATTGGCCTCTTTTTTTCCACTCATACCACCAACGGGGGACATAATAATTAACTCTCCTTGAGGATTTCTTTCTAATTGTAATTTAGGATTATTGAGACAAAGTTGATAAAATTGATCTCGATTTAAAGAGGTAATGGACTCAAGATTTAAAACTGTAGTCATAATTTTTGAGGCTTGACGACAAAAGATGATGATAATTTCATTATAGTAAACACGGTGATTCTTCTTTAGATGTTCTGAACCAGTTCAGTTTCCTGCATTAAGCTCTACATTTAATAATTTTCATTTTTTTATAATATTTAATTATTACCTATTTAATAAAAGATAAGTAAATATTATTTCCTTATTTTAAAATTAGTATTTTACAAACACAGGGACTAAATGTAAAAATATAGATAACTAAAACAAATAAATAAATAAAAGTCAATAACAAAAAATTATGTTAGTCCTTAGAGAAATTCCGAAAATATCCCATCGATTAACGGTACAAACGGTAAATATTGCCGATCATACCACAGTGATACGATCGTTAGACTGGGATCGAGATCGTTTTGATATTGAGTTTGATTTAAAAAACGGAACAACTTACAATTCTTTTATTATTCAAGGGGAGAAAACTGCTTTAATCGATACTTCCCATGGCAAATTTGAGGCTTTATACTTGGAAACCATCAGCAAGTTAATTGATTTATCCAGTTTAGACTATCTCATTGTCAGTCATACAGAACCAGATCATAGTGGTTTAATTAAAAATATTCTCCCTTTAGCTCCTAATGTAACGGTTATTGGTGCAAAAATTGCCATCAAATTTTTAGAAAGTATGGTGCATCAACCTTTTAATTATCAGATGGTAAAAAGTGGAGATACTTTAGATTTAGGTAATGGTCATGAGTTAGAATTTGTGTCTGCACCTAATTTACATTGGCCCGATACTATCTTTACCTTCGATCGAGCGACTAAAACTTTATTCACCTGTGACGCTTTTGGAATGCACTATTGCGATGATCACACCTACGATGAAGAACCAGCTTTATTACAAGAGGATTTTCAAACTTATTATGACTGTTTAATGAAACCTAATGCTCGTTCAGTATTAGGGGCGATTAAAAAGATTAACACCCTTGATGTTAAGACGATCGCTACTGGTCATGGTCCTTTATTAAAACATTTTCTTTCGGATTGGGTCAACTCCTATCAAGAATGGAGTGAAGCTCAAACTAAAACCCAAACTTATACTGCGGTGTTTTATAATTCCGATTATGGTTACAGTGAAGATATTGCTCGATCGATCGCCCTTGCCATTGAAAAAACCGGAGTGGGAGTAGAATTAGTTGAATATGGGGATATTGATACAGGAGAAACTAGACACATTGTCAGTGAAGCTAAAGGTTTAGTTATTGGTATGCCCCCCCAAGGAGAAATTAACGCCCATGCCATTTTAAGTACCATTTTAGCCTCTGCCCATGAAAAACAAGCCGTGGGACTTTTTGAAACAGGAGGTTGGCAAGACGAACCCATTTATCCTTTACGCAATAAATTTCAAGAAATTGGTTTAACGGAAGCCTTCCCCCCAATTTTAGTCAAAGAAGCCTTTACCCCTACGGTGGCAAAATGTGCTGAAGAAGCGGGAATTGACTTAGGGCAATGGTTAACGAGGAAAAACAATGTTAAACAAATCAAAACCCTTGATCAAAATTTAGATAAAGCTTTAGGGCGTATCAGTGGCGGACTATATATTATCACCGCTCAAAAAGGAGAAGTAAAGAGCGCCATGTTGGCTTCTTGGGTGATGGAGGCTAGTTCTGAACCTTGGGGAGTTGTGGTGGCGGTTGCTAAAGATCGAGCTATTGAATCATTATTACAAGTGAACGATCGATTTGTCTTAAACGTCTTAGAAGAAAATAACTATCAAGGCTTAATGAGGCATTTTCTCAAACGTTTCGCCCCCGGGCAAGATCGATTTACGGACATTAAAACCTATGAAGGAAAAAACGGCTCACCCATTCTCGCCGAAGCCTTAGCCTACATGGAATGTCAAGTCATCAGTCGTCAAGATTGTCACGATCATTGGATCGTATATAGCACCGTTGAACAAGGAAGAGTCGCCAACCCTGACGGAAAAACTGCCGTACATCATCGTAAAGTAGGCAACCATTATTAAGCCCATTACTGATAATCAATAAAATTGTAGATTAGGTTAGCGCTCTTCGTAACCTAACAAAAACCTCATTAGACATCTTCAAAAAAGATAATTCTTCCACCGTAAAACAGGCATCTTGCTCATGTTGTTACCCGAACTCATCAAAAAATTCACCAATAATTAAAAAAATTATGTACAAATCAGCTACAAACACTTCCGTAGAAAGAGACAGTCTCTTAAATCTTAACCGTATTGTCAATATTTTAGAACTGATCCAAGATTTAATCATTATCAGCCTGTGTTTTGGTTTATTTGCCTTCATGGTGGTACAAATAAAAACCATGTTTATTGCCCTACTCGCCCCCATGCAGTTTCATACCGTTACCGCCGATATTCTTTCTTTACTAATTTTAGTGGAATTATTCCGTTTATTAATTATCTATCTCAAAGAACAAAGAGTTTCCATCGGTGTTGCGGTAGAAGTTTCCATTGTTTCCGTTTTAAGGGAAGTATTCGTCAATGGAGTTTTAGAAACTGGCTCAACCGAAGTTCTGGCAACCTGTGCCTTTTTATTAGTTTTAGGAGTGTTGATGGTATTAAGAGTTTGGCTACCTGCTACCTTTGAAGGAATTGATCCAGAAAAATCAGTATCGAAAAAATATCACCAAAATCAGCTTAATTCAAAAGTCTAAATCTGAAAATCAAAGCTCAAGCCTGTAAACAGTTGAGTAATATTCAATTCCTATTAACGCAAAACAAGTAAAACACCTATTTGATTGAAGATGTTTCAATGATTTAAACAGTGTCAATGATAGGTAAAAAACTTTTCTCGTAAACCCTAACTGATAAAATTGGAGAAACATATCATGATAACAACTATAATCTCTCAAACTGCTAATGTTCGTGATGTTCAAGTAGAAACCATTGGCGATCGTACTACCATTTTTAGGTCTCGTACTTGGGATCGTCTTAAATTTGAAATCGAATATGCACAACAAAAAGGCACAACCGCAAACTCTTATTTAATTCAAAGTGACAAAGTTGCTTTAATCGATCCCCCCGGAGAATCATTTACCAAGATTTTCTTAGAAAAATTGCAACAACATTTTAATTTAGCCTCATTAGATTATGTGATTGTAGGTCATATTAATGCTAATCGTATGGCGACTTTAAGCAAAATCTTAGAAATAGCTCCCCATATTCAAGTTATCGCCTCTAAACCAGCCATAAAAAGTTTAAAAGAGGTGTTTGGGCAATATACTTCGCAATTTCACACCCCTAACCATGATTTAGATTTAGGGCAAGGACATCGATTACAATTTATTTCTATTCCTACTCCTCGATGGCCTGATGGTTTAGCCACTTACGATAATGCTACTTCTATTCTTTATACCGATAAGTTTTTTGGCACTCATGTTTGTAGTGATACCCTTTGGGATGAAGATTGGAAAAAGTTAGATCACGATCGACGTTATTATTTTAATTGTCTTCATAGTAATCAAACCAAGCAAGTAGAGACGATTTTAGAGAAATTTAGTACTTTTAAAAGTAAATATTATGCCCCTAATCATGGTCCTGTAATTCGTTATAGTCTCAGTCGCCTAATTTATGATTATCGTCAATGGTGTCAAGCACAACAAACAAAAACTTTCAGTGTAGCGTTATTTTATGCCTCTGCCTATGGTAGCACGACTATTTTAACAAATGCCATCGCCCAAGGATTAGAAGCCCAAGGAGTTCATCCCCTCTTAATTAATTGTGAACTAGCAACCCCCGAAGAAATTACCCAAGTCATGGAAAATGTCGATGGATTTCTGATCGGTTCTCCCACTTTAGCAGGTCATGCACCAGTGCAAATACAAACAGCATTAGGAATCATTCTTAATACCGCCACCAAAAATAAATTAGCTGGAGTGTTTGGGTCTTATGGTTGGAGTGGAGAAGCCCTCGATCTGATTGAAGGAAAACTCCGAGATGCAAACTATCGTTTTGGTTGTAACACTTTTAGAGTTTGTTTTTCTCCCAAGGAAGAAGATTTAGTAAAAGCGCAACAATTAGGTTCAGATTTTGCCCAAAACCTCCAAAAATCGAAGAAAAATCGCCCTCTCACTTTACCCACTAACAATATTAATAATTTAAGTAGCGATCGCACAGAAAAAGCCCTGAATCACATAATTGGTTCTCTATGTGTTGTATCCTTCAAACAAGGAGAAATGGATAAAGCGATTCTCACCAAAAATATTTCTCAAGCCAGTTTTATCCCTCCCGGTATCATGATTGCCCTCACCCAAGAACAAAAAACTGAATTATTACCAGAAATAGGGACATCTTTTGTCGTAAATATCCTCAAAGAAGGGCGCAATCTACGGCGTTATTTCTCCCCATCTTCCATTAATACCATTAATTCCTTTAATGAACTAGAAACCAAGAGGGCGACGAATGATTGTTTAATTTTTGATCAAGCCTTAGCCTACCTAGAATGTACCGTAGAACAGATTACGGAATTAGGTAATAAATGGTTAATTTATGCCATGGTTAATCACGGTGAGTTATTAGCTAATACAGGAATAACAGCTATTATTTAAAGACCTGAAAAAGTGATTTTATAGATGTATATTTGTCTATAAAATTACAAACTCTAAATAGTTAACGATCGACGATAACTAATTTTTAATTTTTTTGTTAAAAATATGCCTAATTTTATACAGCATTTCAGGGCGAGTTAAAATACCCTGACTAGGACTAAATAATAAAGCGACTAGAAATAAAATACTCGCCACAAGTACGATCGAAGCTCCTGAAGGTACGTTTAAATAATAACTTAAATAGATGCCAATTATTCCGCTAAGACTCCCAAAAACTCCTCCTAAAATCATCATTTGATGTAATTCTTTAACTAATAAATAAGCAGTAATACTAGGTGCGATTAAAAGGGAAACCACTAACACAACTCCGACTCCTTGCATACTAGCAATAATAGTTAAAGTTATGGCAGAAATGAGCATTAAATTAAGCCATTTTACGGGCAAACCTACCGCTTGAGCTCCTAAAGGATTAAAGGTATAAAATAGTAATTCTTTATAAAATAATTTGATAAATGTTAATACAAAAAAAGTAATTATTAAAGTCCTTAAAACATCATTACCCGTGACAACTAAAATATCACCAAAAAGAAAACTATGTAAATCTATTCTGCTTTTTAAAAGGGTAATTAACATGATTCCTAGTGCTAAAAAACCAGAGAAAACTAATGCCATTGCTACATCTATTTTTATCTTTGATTCTTCTTTAATCCATGAAATTATTAACGTACTAAATATTCCTGAAATAAATGCTCCTAAAAATATATCGATCCCTAAATAAAATGCGATCGCCAATCCGGGTAAGACGGCATGGGCAATAACATCTCCTAATAATCCCATTCTTTGCACAATTAAATAACTTCCCGTTACAGCACACAAAACCCCTAAAAAAATAATTATAATTAGAGCATTTCTCATAAACTCAAACTGTAAAGGTTCAACAATTATGTCGATAAAATTAGTCATTTTTACCACTACCTTCTAAGAAAATTACATTATCACCATAGGCTTTTTGGATATTCGTAGCAGTAATAACTTCTTGACGAGTACCATCCGCAATTAAAGTTTTATTAATTAACAAAAATCGATCGTATTCTCTCGTGGTTTCCCTTAATTCATGCCCCACCACTAATAAAATTTTGCCCTCAGATTTAAGCTCATCAAATACCTCAAAAAGCATTGCTTCCGTTTTCTTATCAACTCCCACAAATGGCTCATCAAATAAAAATAAATTGGCTTCTTGTGCCAAGGCTTGAGCTAAAAATACCCTCTGTTGTTGCCCCCCTGATAACTCCCCAATGGAGCGATGTTTCAATTCCCACATTCCTACTCTTTCTAAGGCATTTTTAACAATTAACTTTGATTGACGAGAATAGGAACGAAATAAACCTGTATGGCGTATTCTTGCCATCATGGCTACATTTTCCACTGTGATGGGATAATCCCAGTCAATTTGAGCTCTTTGGGGAATATATGCCACCTGTTTTAATTGTCCAGATAAGGTGCGAGAATGAAATTTAACGATGCCTTTTTCCAAGGGAATTAAGCCTAAAATTGCCCTTAAAAGAGTACTTTTACCTGCTCCATTCGGTCCAATTATTCCCACGATTTCCCCCGGCAATAAACAAAAACTAATGTTATCAACTGCCATTAAGCCTCGATAGTTGACAACTAAATGCTTTACTTCTAACATATACCTAATATGAGAATGATTATCATTATTTTAGATTAAACAAGTAATTATGTTAAGAAAATTCAGTATTTTGACTATTTTCATTGGTTTATGGGGTTGTACTCCTTCTCCAAATGTAGAAAAAACGGCGGAAACTTCATCGGAGAATCTGCCCTTAGTTGTAGCAACTACCAGCGTTTTATGTGATCTTACGGAGCAAGTAGCACAAGATACTGTTAATTTGAAGTGTTTAGTCGCCCCCGGAGTTGATCCCCATGTTTATCAACCTACTCCCGATGATAGACAATCGATCGAAAATGCGGATTTAGTTTTTTATGGTGGTTATAATTTCGATCCCAACCTCATTAAATTAATTAAAGCTACTAGCAATAGTAACCTGAAAATTGCCGTTCATGAACAAGCCGTACCTAATCCGATTATGGCTAGTGAGCATCATCACGGTGAAGAAGATCACAATCACGATCATGATCATGGTAGCGAAGAAAAAGTTCCAGACCCTCATGTATGGCATGATCCCAAAAATGGGGTAGCAATGATTGAGGTAATTACCCAAGGATTGTCTCAACTACAGCCAGATTTAGCAGAAAAATATCAGACTCGATCGAACGACATCAAAACAGAATTAGGTAAAATAGATCAATGGATTGGGGTACAAATTGCCACTATTCCCCCTGAAAAACGCAAATTAGTTACTACCCATGATGCACTTGGTTATTATGTTACTGCCTATGGCATCGATTTTCAAGGAGCTTTATCGGGTTTAAGTACAGAAGAATCTCCTAGTGCCAATACAGTAGCGAATTTGGTAAAAGATATTAAAAAAACTCAAGTACCAACTATTTTCGCCGAAAGTTCGGTAAATCCCAAGTTAATTGAAACCGTAGCAAAAGAAGCGAATGTGCAAGTCTCAACCCAAGAGTTATATGCAGATGGTTTAGGAGAAAAAGGCACGGAAGGGGAGTCTTATCAAAAAATGTTAATTAGTAATACGAAGGCAATTGTGGAAGGTTTAGGAGGGCAATATACGGCATTCAATTAGCAACCTTTTTGTTGCTCACAAGTAAGACAAACAAATTTAAAAATAAATCAGATTAAGGGAGGAAAATTAATGAAAATTGCCGTTATATCTTGTCTTCACGCTAATTTACCAGCATTTGAGGCGGTTTTAAAGGATATTGAGGAAAATCAATGCGATTCTATTTATAGTTTAGGGGATTTGGTGGGTTATGGTCCTCACCCTAACGAAATTGTCAATAAAATCCGAGAGTTACAGATTCCTTCAGTGCAAGGTTGTTGGGATGAGGATATAGTAGAAGGGTTAAATTCCTGTGAATGTAGCTATCCTTCTCTATTAGCAGAAAAAAGAGGTATAATCGCCCATGAATGGACAAATCAACAAATTACGGCGGAAAATCGTCAATTTTTAGCTGAATTACCTCATACTCTCAAATTTGAAAACCTTTGTTTTGCCCACGGTAGCCCTAACAGCAATCATGAATACATTTTACCTGAAATGGATGCTTTTACTGCCTTAGAGCGTGTTTTAAGTGCTGATGCTGACGTTTTATTCTGTGGACATACTCATATTCCTTACGATCGAACCTTAAACGCTGGAATGTTACAAGTTAGGGTGAATCAATCTAATATTGAATCTGAGTCAGACAGACAATTTCAAACCCCTGTAAAACGTATTATAAATGTGGGCTCGGTGGGTGAACCTCGTCACGGAAGACCAAATGCAACTTATGTGATATACAACACAGAGACAGAGGAGATAATTTTAAGGGAGGTAGGGTATGATTATCAGTCAACTTGTCGGGATATTATCGAAAAAGGTTTACCGCCGATTTTTGCATGGCGCTTGGCTAGAGGTTTAGAGTTTGCAGAAAAAGCCGAAGACGCAACCCATGTTTGTCAAAGATAGTTAAGAATTAAGAATTAAGAATTAAGAATTAAGAGAATATCAAATAAAAAATGATCCAATAGCAATTAAACATTTATAAATTTACATCATTAACCGCCCAGCAGACTGACAAAGTTAACATTAAACCGCCTTGCAATAAATTGACAAGGCTTATAGCTTAAATCTGCTAAAGCGATTATTGAACAATAAAATAAATGGCTTATTATTTTTATGGATAACAATTAAGAATTAATAAATTTTCTCCCTATCTCGTCATTCACTATCAACTATTCACTATCAACTATTCATTAAAAAAATGTGGGCAATTTTAAGCGGAATTGAAGGAAATTTACAGGCTTATCACGCAGTTATAGATGATATTTTGCGACAAAAAATATCTGTGGAAGAAATCTATATTCTGGGGGATATTATTGGTTTGTCTCAGGAAAATGAGGCTTTAGTTAAAGAAATTCGTCACCCTCGTCATTCTATCCCTATTCGGGGGTGTCGGGGTTGGTGGGAAGAGCAATGTCTCATTCTTCATAGTTTACATTCTACTGCTGATCCTGTGGAGTTGATCGATCGATTTGGGGTAGATGTGACGAAAAAACTCTGGGATTGTGTTTCTCGTGAGACGGTGGAATGGTTACGAGATTTAGATTTTGGCTTTGTGGAGTTTGACTGTCTTTTAATTCACGGTAGCACTGTTAATGTGAGTGAAGTTTTA
Source organism: Geminocystis herdmanii PCC 6308 (assembly GCF_000332235.1). NCBI lineage: Bacteria > Bacillati > Cyanobacteriota > Cyanophyceae > Chroococcales > Geminocystaceae > Geminocystis > Geminocystis herdmanii. The sequence goes on from NZ_CM001775.1 coordinate 628,469, forward strand.
ACTCCCGATACTTCCCCTTGGATTATCCTCGATCGAATTAATCGTGTTAATGTTAATTATCTATTCTGTGGTCGATCGAATCAACTGTTTGATTATGAGTTACAATCAGGTTCGATCGAATCCTCCATCACGACTTTAGATAAAAAATCCATCTCTGAAGTAAAGGAAGTTAAGAAAAAACGGTTAATTGGAGTGGGGAATATAGGAAAAACAGCTAATATCGCTTCCTATACTCTTTATAATCCTTATAATAATCAACTGAAATTTAAAGAAATTAGTTATTAAATAACAAAAAATTATCTTATTTCTGTACTTAGTAAATTTGTGATTAAATCTGCTTGGGATAGAGTTTTTTGTTCAGCAGTTTCGAGGTTTTTAACTTGAATTGTACCTTCTTCTACCTCACTATCTCCCAACACTAAACAAATTTTAGCACCACTTCGATCGCCCCGTTTAAACTGTTTAGCGAAGTTACTACCACTCAAATCTAATTCTACTTTAAAACCATGATGACGAAGATTTTGGGCAATAACAAGGGCTTCGCTTTCAGCTTTTTCCCCACGAGACACAAAATAAATGTCTGGAGAAGTGGCTTTTAAGGGTTGTAACTTTTCTAACAATAAGATTAACCTTTCCATACCCATTGCCCAACCAACGGCAGGAGTTGACACACCTCCCAACTGAGAGACTAAACCGTTATACCTCCCCCCTCCGCATACTGTCGCTTGGGCGCCCAAATCACTGGAAATGATTTCAAATGCAGTGTTAGTATAATAATCTAAACCCCTTACCAATCTAGGATTTAACTCGAAAGAGATACCTAATAGGCTCAAGAGAGTGCAGACTTGATTAAAATGCTTTTGAGAGTCATTTCCTAGAAAATCAAGGATACTAGGGGCTTTTTTAGCGATTTCTTGGGTTTTTTGATCTTTACTATCTAAAATTCGCAAGGGATTACGGGTTAATCTATCCTGTGAATCTGCGTCTAAATCAGCTTTGTAGGGAGTTAAATAATCCACTAAGGCTTGTTTGTAGGCAAGTCTATCTTCTTTACTACCCACAGAATTTATCTGTAGAGTCAGGTTTTTTAATCCTAATGCTTTAAGTATGTCAGTGGCGATCGCAATTACCTCAACATCCCCCCTAGGGGCATCACTACCTAACAATTCTAAACCTATTTGATGAAACTGTCTTTGTCTTCCCGCTTGAGGACGCTCATAACGAAACATTGCTCCACTATACCACAGTCGATCGACTCCCCCCGAAGCAGATAATTTATTTTGAATGTACGATCGAACTACTCCAGCAGTACCTTCAGGGCGTAAAGTAATAGTTCGATCGCCCTTGTCAGTAAATGTGTACATTTCTTTTCCCACTACGTCAGTGGCTTCACCGATACCCCTTTCAAACAGTGGAGTTTGTTCAAAAATAGGAGTACGAATTTCTTGATAATTAGCCTTAGTTAAGATTTCGGACGCAGTTTTCTCAAGGTACTGCCAGTATATTACCTCATGGGGTAATATATCTTTTGTACCTCTAATAGCTTGAATATTTTCCATAAAAATTGATTTTAATAATAAAAAGTGAGCTTTCTTACTTCTCGTTGTGATAAATTATTCCTTAAAAAAGATTGCACAAAGGGTGAAAGAATCTATAATAAATTTAATTGTCAATTATTACAATCCTTATAATATTGATTTTATCTTAATTTCTGATAAATACTGTAGAATAATCCTCATAAATAATTAATAATATTAGATAATTTTATTAAAAATAACTTTAAATAAGTTCAGTTTTAAGCTCGATCGTAGAGTAATGCTGTGCAGTAAAATTTTATAGAATTTTATTTAATGCTATTAATAAATTCTGTTACCGCATCATACTGATCAGCATAATTAATATATTTATTCAAAACTTCTATATTTAATTCAGGCAATAATTTACTTTTATTAACTTTAATATATTGCTCATTTTTTAGGATAAAAAGTGTTAATAAATCATCTTGATAAAACCACACTTCCGCAATCCCAATACGGCGATATATTTCTAAAATATTAATATCACCACTGGTAATAATTACCTCTATAACTAAATCAGCTGACTGACTGACACAATTATCTCAAATCCAGAGAAATCAATGTGAATAAGCTAAGACGCATTTAACTTACATTGATTAATTCACCCTTATTCTTAAATTTTTTACTCCAATTAATAACTAAACCTTCTTCATTCAATTATTTGATACAATTGTACGGGGAAGTTCAGAAATAAGTAAAAAAAGGGTTAAAACCCTTACTACGAACATATTTATTTGCCTAAATAGACTTCATGGAAAGACTAATTCTTTTTAGCTTCTCATTCACTTCTAAAACTCTTACCTTGACAATTTGTCCCACTTTTACTATTTCATTTGTGTCACTGACATATCGATCGCACAATTGAGAGATATGTATTAAACCATCTTGATGTACACCAATATCAACAAAAGCACCAAAATTAACCACATTAGTAACGATGCCTTCTAACTCCATTCCCTCTTTTAAATCCCTTACTTCTTTAATAGAATCATTAAATGTTGCATATTGAAATTCAGCACGAGGATCACGCCCCGGTTTCTCTAATTCTTTGAGAATATCTTTTAAAGTAGGCAGTCCAATATTTTCTGTTATATATTTCTTTAAATCAACTTTTTTGAGATGCTCATTAATTAGATTAATATTCGATAATGAGAGGTTTAAATCCTTAGCAATAGTTTTGACGATACCATAACTTTCTGGATGAACGGCGGTATTATCTAAAGGGTTTTCAGCGTCTCTAATTCGTAAAAATCCTGCGGACAATTCAAAGGTTTTATCCCCTAACTTTTTCACTTTTAATAATTCTTTTCTGGTTTTAAATGCTCCTTTTTCGTTACGATATTGAACAATATTATTAGCGATCGTTTGATTAATTCCTGAGACATAAGTTAGTAATTCTGATGATGCGGTATTTAAGTCCACCCCTACATAATTAACGCAACTTTCTACGGTTTCTTCTAATTTCTTTTTCAACAATTTTTGATCCACATCATGTTGATATTGTCCCACACCGATGGACTTGGGATCAATTTTGACTAATTCTGCTAAAGGGTCTTGTAGTCTTCTACCTATACTAATCGCCCCCCTAACGGTAATATCTAAATCGGGAAATTCTGCGATCGCAACTTTACTTGCGGAATAAATGGAAGCCCCCGATTCATTTACCATGACTTTAATGGGCTTTTTGTCAAGGGTTGCGTAAACTTCTGTAACAAATTCTTCCGTTTCCCGTGATGCTGTACCATTACCGATGGCAATTAGTTCGATTTTATGTTTAAGAATGAGCTTTTTTAAGGTATCTTTAGCTAATGCTCTTTTTTCTTGACCAGTATGGGGAAAAATGGCTTGATATTCTAAAAATTGCCCTGTTTCTGATAAAATTGCTACTTTGCAACCTGTCCGAAATCCCGGATCGATCGCTAAAGTGGGTTTCATACCAGCAGGAGAAGATAATAATAATTCTCGCAAATTCGCTTCAAAGGTTTTAATAGATTCTTCATCCGCCCATGTTTTGATACTCGATCGAACATCTCTGATTAAAGTTGGTTTCAATAACCGTTGAAAACTATCCTTTACCATGACTTGATAAAAGTCTCTCACGGTGGGAATTTTGGTTTTAATCACCTTCGACTCAAGGTAATTAATGACTCGTGACTCCTCAAAATCAATATCCACCACGAGGATTTTTTCCGCTTCTCCTCGAAATAGGGCAAGAATGTTATGAGGAGCAATTTTGGTAAGTTTGCTTTCAAAGTTACGATACATTTCAAATTTAGTCGTACCTTCAGGATAGTCATTTTTGATGTGAGAAATAAAACTACCGTTATCAAGGATAAATTCCCGTAAATATGCCCTTAAATCGGCTTTTTCTGCTATTTCTTCTGCTAAAATATCCCTAGCACCGTTTAAGGCTTCCTCGATCGATTTTACTTCATCAGACAAATATTTTTCTGCTTCTTGATCAAGATTTACGGATTTTGCTTGAGGTTGATTAAGACTTTTCAATAATTCAGCAAGGGGCGTTAAGCCTTTCTCCTTCGCCATAGTCGCCTTTGTCCGTCTTTTTGGCTTATAGGGCAAATAAAGGTCTTCCAACTCATTTTTTTGTAAACAAGCAACTATTTGAGCTTTTAAACTATCACTGAGAAGATTTTGCGAAGCGATACCATCTAAGATAACTTGTTTTCTAGCTTCCAATTCCTGTAAATATACGGTTCGATCGAGAATATTTCTTAGTTCAATCTCGTTTAAAGAACCAGTTTTTTCCTTACGATAACGGGCAATAAAAGGGATAGTCGCCCCCTCATTTAATAATTCCAAAGCACTGTTAACACTTTGAAGACTTAGGGATAATTCGTTAGCAATGACTTGAGGAATATTAAACATAGAAAATTAATTGAGAAGGTCGAATGGAGAAGGTCGAATGGAGAATTGAAGAATTTTGAGTTCAATTTATTGAACGTTGTATTATTAGCCGTGTAATTCATTCCACGGTGGGTTATTGATTAACACCCTAACACCCTAACACCCCAATACCCTAATACCTATTACTGATTATTTGTGGTAATTTTACCAAATCCTGATAAACTAAAGTAAATTTAAAGATTTTGTTACAATTAATTCCACACTAATTATATTTTATTATTACCATGAGTAAGAAAGAAGTTGTTATTTCCCCTTCTATTTTATCCGCTGATTTTAGCCGTCTCGGAGATGAAATCAAAGCCGTAGATGAAGCTGGTGCAGATTGGATTCACGTTGACGTTATGGATGGTCGTTTTGTGCCTAATATTACGATCGGTCCTTTAATTGTAAAGGCAATTCGTCCTTATACCAAAAAACCTTTAGATGTTCATTTAATGATCGTTGAACCAGAAAAATATGTAGCGGATTTTGCTAATGCTGGTGCTGATATTATATCTGTCCACGCTGAACATAACGCTTCCCCTCACCTACACCGCACTCTGTGTCAAATTCGTGAGTTAGGCAAATTATCTGGAGTTGTGCTGAATCCTTCCACTCCTTTAGAATTAATTGAGTATGTGATCGATGTGTGTGATTTGGTGTTAATCATGAGTGTTAACCCCGGCTTCGGTGGACAAAGTTTCATTCCTACCGTAGTACCTAAAATCAGAGCTTTACGTCAGATGTGTGATGAAAGAGGCTTAGACCCTTGGATTGAGGTTGATGGTGGTTTAAAAGCAAATAATACATGGCAAGTTCTTGAAGCTGGTGCAAATGCGATCGTAGCAGGTTCGGCAGTATTCAATGCCCCTGATTATGGTTCAGCCATTTCTTCTATCCGTAACAGCAAAAACCCTGCGAAAGAATTAGTAACCGCTTAATAATTGAGAATTAAGAATTAAGAATTAAGAATTAAGAATTAAGAATTAAGAATTAAGAATTAAGAAAATATCTCCCTGTCTTCCTGTCTTCCTGTCTTCCTGTCTTCCTGTCTTCCTGTCTTCCTGTCTTCCTGTCTTCCTATCTTCCTATCTCCCTATCTCCCTATCTCCCTATCTCCCTATCTCCCTGTCTTCCTATCTCCCCAATTCCCTATCTCCCACTGTCGCCCAAATCCAATATATGACCATTAAAGTATTACTTGTTGAAGATTCTCCTGTTGCTACTCTTTTGTTGCAAAAAATCATCAATACCTCTCCAGATGTCAGAATAATAGGCTGTGCAAAAACAGGCATTGAAGGTTTAGAGTTAGTACAAAAGTTAAATCCCGATGTGATTTGTACTGATTTACATATGCCCAAAATGAACGGGTTAGAATTTACGAAACAAGTGATGGCTAATTTTCCTAAGCCAATTTTAGTTATTAGTGCCTCCGTACAGGAAGAAGATACTAAACACGTTTTTGATGTTTTAAATGCTGGTGCTGTGGATATATTTCCTAAACCTCGTACAGGGCAATCAGGGGATTATGATCTGATTCGTGAACCTTTGTTAACAAAAATTCGTATTTTATCGGGGATTAAAGTATTTCGTCGCAAGTTACCATCCTCCCCTCCTTTTACTCCTTCCTCTACCACTTTTTCCCCTAGTACTTTTTCTTCTGCCAGTAAAGTTCAAATGATTGCGATCGGTACTTCAACGGGAGGACCTCAAGTTTTAGCGGAAATATTAGGAAAGATACCTGCTAATTTTTCTGTTCCCATTGTCTGTGTACAGCATATCAGTCAAGGATTTTTAGGAGGTTTAGTTGATTGGTTAAATAACAATTGTCAGTTAAAAGTTAAAGTTGCCATGACAGGTGAAAAACCTCAAGCAGGTTATCTTTATTTTCCTCCTGAAAAACATCATTTGGAGTTCGATCGAAATGGTCGTTTTTTCTGCTTTTCGGGGCTTCCAGTGGATGGACATTGCCCTTCTGTGACGGTGACTTTTAATTCCTGTGCCACGGTTTTCGGTAAAAATGCCATTGGTATTTTACTTACTGGCATGGGGAGAGATGGCGCCACTGGTTTATTATCTATGTTTCAACAAGGTGCTTATACCATTGCTCAGGATGAAGCTAGTTCTGTGGTGTTTGGTATGCCGGGAGAAGCGGTACGTTTAGGAGCGGCGAAAAAAGTGCTCCCCTCTAGTTCGATCGCCTCTCAAATTATGACTATGATTCGCTAGGTGTGGATAAAATGAAAAATCATAGTCTTAATCTATTTAATCTTTCCCTAGATTTAGATTTCCTGAGAAATGTTCATATAAGAACATTATTGAGGAAGGAAGACACGGGAAAGTTAAGCATACCGAAGCCTATAGTGTTTACTTAGGGTTTAACGGAAAGTTATGACAAAATTATCAAAATTGATAGAAATGACCAAGATAAACCCTAATCGATTTCTATGTTTTTGGAAGTCTTAGAGCAAGGATAAGTTAGGGAAAAATTAACCTACCTAATTCCTAATACCTATCTTGATCAAAGCTCGATCGAAATCTGCTTAATTAGCTTTTAAAACTGGTGCTAATTTTATATTTTTTGCTAAACCGAAAAATTCTAAAAATTTAATGGTAAACCATGTTAAGTCAAGTTCCCACCACTGAAAACCATGACGAGCAGAATATTGGAAAGCATGGTGATTATTGTGCCAACCTTCACCGAAAGTTAATAAGGCAACCCACCAACAGTTACGAGAGTGATCATTGGATTCGTGGCTTACATAACCAAATTTATGAGTAGCACTGTTAACAAACCAAGTTACATGAAATACTAACACTAAACGAAGAAAAATACCCCAGACAACGAAAGGGATTCCGCCCCACCATAAGAGAAATAAACCGAGAACGAATTGAATGGGAATAAAATATTTTTCACAGAAAAGATAAAAAGGATCGTTTTGAATATCTTTTGTATATTTGGGAACGTGTTGATTAGCAGGATTTTTAATAAACATCCAACCCATGTGACTCCACCAAAAACCTTTGTTAGAATCATGGGGATCACCTTCATGATCAGAATATTTATGATGAATACGATGTAAACCTACCCAAGAAATTGGTCCTCCTTGACAAGCTAATGCGCCACAAAGAACAAGGATATACTCTACCCATTTTGGAGCGTCAAAGCTACGATGGGAAACGAAACGGTGATAACCTAATGTGATACCAATACAAGCGGTTAACCAGTATAAAAAAGCTGTAACTCCTACGGCTTTCCAGCTAAAATTACTAGGTAGAAACGCAAATAAAGCTACTAAATGAATAGTAGCCATGTAAATAATAATATGCCATGCCAAAGGCGGTTTTTCGGAAGTTGTAACTGTCATTTTTTAGATGTGAACTATATTTGGTTTTTATTTTACTATTTTGTACTGTTAAACAAATTAAAATTTAATAAAATTTTTAGATTATAACTTGTAGGAAAACCCAGAAAACAGAAACAAAACTACTATGGCTATCGATCGTCCTAGACCAAGTTAAAATAATTTTGATTGGAATATTCAGATCATCACCTTAAAATTATAAACTATAAATTGAGATTAATAATTATAATTTTTATAAATATCTCAAAGCTTTATTTTAATTAACTTTGAGCAATTTTAAAGTTACAAAAATTCAAAGATTACTCATAAAAAAACTTAACTAACAAATATAAAATGAAGATAAATTTTTCAATTCCTTTAACACAAATTCAAGAAAAAGTTAGTGATATTAACGGCGAATCTTTAGAAATTGTTGAATGGGATCAAGTTGAACCTTGGAAAAATAGAATTAGTCAACTCAAGACAAAAAGTGATGTTCCTTCCTATCTGGTTATTCCCAATACCAAGGATATGTTATCACAGTTTTTGAATGTTTGTGACGAACATCTATTTCCAATTTTTCCAGTGGGTAACGCTACGAAGATAAATTGGGGTAAGTCGATCGATCGAGCTAAGATATTTGTCAGTACCCAGAGAATCAACGGTATCATTGATCATGCGGTGGAAGATTTAACCGTAACAGTAGAATCAGGCATGAAAATCAAAGACTTACAGCAGATTTTAGCCTTAAAAGGACAATTTTTACCCATTGATCCTTGTTTTCCCGAATCTGCCACCATTGGGGGAATTATTGCCACGGCAAACACGGGGAGTTGGCGACAAAGATATGGGGGAGTAAGAGATTTATTGTTAGGTATTTCTTTTTTGCGAGGGGATGGCAAGGAAGCTAAAGCGGGGGGGAGAGTGGTGAAAAATGTAGCTGGTTATGATTTAATGAAGTTGTTTACGGGTTCTTATGGTAATTTAGGCATTATTACAGAAGCTACATTTCGTTTGTTTCCTTTACCAGAAAATTCTTTAACGGTGACGCTAACAGGAGAGAAGGATTCTATTTATCAGTTACAAAAAACTGTTACTGCTTCGGGTTTAACTCCCACTGCTATGGATTTATTATCAAAATCTTTAGTTAAAACCTTTGATTTAGGTACAGAATTAGGGTTAATATTGCGTTTTCAAGGCATTACTGAGAGTATTAAACAACAGTCATCCCAAGTAATAACCTGGGCAGAAAACCTTAATTTATCAATAAAAATTTATGATGATCAAGAGGAGTTAAATTTATGGAAAAACTTACCTTTAAAAACCTATGAAGGAGATGTTATTTGTAAAGTGGGCATTGTACCAAGTCAGGCGATTAATTTAATAGATAAATATGATAATCATGGTTTAATTAATATTAGTCAAGGAATAGGTTTTTTATCTTTTTCTGAAGCAATAAAAAGTCATCATATTCTCAATTTACGTCAATTTTGTAATGATAATAGTGGTTTCTTAACGGTTTTAAATGCTCCTTTTAAACCTCAATTTGAGCCTTGGGGCTATGTTGGTAATGGGTTAAAAATGATGAAGATTATTAAACAAAATTTTGATCCTCAAGGGGTTTTTGTCGATCGATTATAAGGTGATTTCTGAGAATAATTATACCCGATCGATCCCCCCTAACCCCCCTTAAAAAAGGGGGAATCATTGAGAAGATTGGTATATTCTTTCTTGGAAACCACCTAATCTCAAGAAAAAGAAAGAGATAATAGAAAAAATATCGAAGGAATTGTCGAACGAAGGTATCCCCTACCCTCATCAAAATACGATGAGACAAACCCCGCTTATTGTAATTTTTTCAATTCTTGACGCATTAAAATTTCTATTTGTTTATATTCTGCAATTAATTGTGGAATGAGAAGAGAAGATTCTTTTAAATCATTTTTTACCGAGCATAATTCAACTTTTTTCGATAAATCAGCTAATTTTATCGCACCTAAACTAGCACTACTAGATTTAAGGGTGTGAGCATTAATTTTGATTTCGGGGAGATTCCTAGTGGCTAAGGCATTAATTAAACCCTGTATCAGTTTAGGGCTATCTTCTAAATAAGCATTGAGTAAATCGCAAAAAACTTCCTTAAAGTCTTCTTCTCCAATCATTTCTTTTAATTCTGAGAGTACTTCTGAATCTAATTGCACCATAATTTTTGGGGATTCTGGTTGTCTATTATTAATTATGTCTGAAGTGGAGTTATTTTTTTTAAGATTTTTTAATTTTTGTACTAAACTTTCTACCCTCACAGGTTTCGATAAATAATCATTCATTCCCGCCGATAAACAAATTTCTCGATCGCCCTCCATGGCATTAGCCGTCATGGCTATAATATAAGGGGCATTGCCTTGAAAATTACCGTAGGGAGTATCCCAAAGAGTACGAATTTGACGAGTAGCGGTTAAACCATCCATTTCCGGCATTTGCACATCCATCAAAATTAAATCATAGGATTGACGGCGTAAAGTTTCTAATACTTCCAACCCATTGGCTACTACTTCCGCACGATAACCTAAACGTTTGAGAATATTAGTAATAACTTTTTGATTAACAATGTTATCTTCGGCAATCAAGATTTTTAAAGGTGCAATACTAGCAATATTATCATAGGGGGAAGAACTTGAAAGAGTATCCACGGACTTAAAATAATTACCTATTTCTTGATGACAAATTTTTGTCAAAATATCTGATAGTTGAGATTGTTTGATGGGTTTACTAAGGGTGGCACTCCAATCGACTTGTTTAATATAGTCTTGCATTTCAAAATTACCGATCGAACTTAACAAAATTAAAGGTAAATTTTTATAAGCAGGTAAAAGACGAATTTGTTTAGCTAACGTTACCCCATCCATAGAAGGCATTTGCATATCTAAAATAGCTAAATCAAGAGGAGGTTGATTTTTCAATAAAGCTAAAGTCGATCGACCCGATGAGGTTAAGATAGATTCCATACCCAAATTATTACACTGAATCATCAACACCTGACGGTTAGTATCATTGTCATCCACAATTAAAACTTTTTTGCCCTTTAAAATTTCAGGATTAGGAGGGGTAGTCGTAGCAAAAAGATTGGAAACGTTAGTTTTAATAGTAAAACAAAACATCGAACCTTGATCATTTAACCCCGAAGAAATCACCCAATCAGGAGGAGAATTACCTGCAATATTACCTTTACTTTCCACCCACATTCTACCCCCCATCATTTCCACCAAACGCAAACAAATAGCTAAACCTAACCCCGTGCCTCCATAGTTACGAGTGGTAGAAGCATCCACCTGAGAAAAAGCCTTAAATAATCTATCCATACGACTAGCAGGAATACCAATTCCTGTGTCTTTCACCGTAAAAATTAACTCATATTCTGTGACATTATCATTTATTTTCGTAGTTTTGTAAATTCCTACAGATAAAACAACTTCCCCTGTTTTCGTAAATTTAATACTATTACTGAGTAAATTAACTAAAATTTGTCTTAATCTGGTAACATCTCCATTCACCGTAGATGGAATTTCTGGAGGAATAAAATAAATTAATTCCAAATTTTTATTTAAGGCTTTTGGCGCTAACAAATCCAATGATTCTTCCACTACCAAATGAATAGGCAACGGTTGATATTCTAACTCTAGGTTTCCCGACTCAATTTTAGAAAAATCGAGAATATCATTAATAATCGTTAATAAAGTATCTCCACTGGTGCGGATAATTTCAGCAAACTCTTTTTGTTCATCATTTAAAGGTGTATCTAATAATAAACCTGTCATACCAATAACGGCATTCATGGGAGTGCGGATTTCGTGACTCATAGTCGCCAAAAACTCACTTTTAGCCTGATTAGCCGCCTCAGCTTGTTCTTTTGCTAGTTGTAAGTCTTGTTCTACCTTAATTTTTTCAGTAATTTCTGTAATTGTACCTACCAAACGATAAGGTTTTCCTTCTTCGTCAACATCTTGATTTCCCTTGGCTAGAATCCAAATATAATCACCATTAGAATGTTGGATACGATGAATATTTTGATATAAGTTAGTTTCTCCCGATAAATAATTATGAATATCGTGTAAATTTTGTTCTAAATCTTCCTCATGGATGTTATGAAACCAACTATCAATATTAGGGGGTAAAGGATTATTTTCATAACCGATAATTCGCATCCATGTCGGGGAAAAATAAATTTCATTGGTATTCAAATTCCAATCCCAAAGTCCATCATTTGTACCTGAAATTGCTAATTCATAACGTTCATCTTTTTTTCTTAATAAATCTTCAATTTCTTTTTTTTCTTCTATTTCTTCTTCTAATCTTTTCGTATTTAATCTTAATTCCTGAGTACTTTCTTCTACTTTCAGGAATAAGTTTTCTCTGGATTCTTCTAATTCTTGGAATTTTTCTTGTAACGCATAAATCATCGATCGATAATTATCCGCTAAAATTTCAATTTCTTTAATTCCCGTAATTTCCCAAATAAAGGGAAGATTATCAGTAATTTTATCAGGCAAATCTGTAGTAATCATTGCCAATTTATCTAAAGGTTTGACTAATTTTTTACTTATTTGATCAGCGAATAAAAATGCGATAAGAATAAGAATATACATAGTAGCCAAAGATTTAATATAATTAATTTGTAAACCTTTGATGTAAGGTTCAGCTTTAATTTTTACTAAAATATTCCAAGAAAAATTTTCACTGACGGAAATTTTTTTCACATAAAATGAGTTGCTCCAGCGAGTCATAATAGGGACACCAGGTTGAATGGGCAACCATTGCTCTATATTATTATTTAAAGGGCTAATTTTGTAATTTGCACCATTAATATTACTATTATCATCTGTTAAGTTATTCGTACTAATCACTTGATTTTTAGCATCTAAAATAAAGACAATAACATTATTTTTAAGTTTATTTAATTGCAAAAAGTTACTTAAATTTTTACTATAAACAGTGGCAAAAACTACTCCTTGAAATTCCTTATTTGCTCCTACAATGGGATAACTGAGAGTTATGTGAGGAATAGAAAAATTCTGATGTCTATGAATATCAGTTATTGTCAATTGAGGATTTTTTTTACCCGTTACCAATTCATTAATATCTTTAAAATCTTCTTGAATTAGTTCTTCCTGTTCTTTATCAATGAAAGAGGAAGCAATTAAATTACCATTTTTATCAATTATAGATATATTAGATAAATCAGTAAAAATATTTTTAATAGTAGATAATTTATTGTCTAATAAATCTTGATTATCCAGATTAAAAGATGCTATTTTTTGCAGTGCTAAACTACGATTTTCCTGCCAATTTAATATGTCCGATCGCCATTCATCGGCGGTACTATTAAGTTTGTCTATAATTGACGATTCAATATTATTAATTTTATTATAGGTATTAATAATAGTAATGGTAAGAGTCGGGATTAAAATTAAACTAATTAATAAGTTAAATAAGTTTTTTTGAAAAGATAATAATAGTTTTTTATCAGGTAATTTTATTAACTTATTGACGGGGAAATAACTAATAATTAAAATAGAAATTAAACTATTTAAAATGCTATTAACACCTTGTTTAAATATTATTAAAATAACCCCTAAAAAAGATACTTTAAGAATAAAATAATAAAACAGAAAAATTAAAGAACTACCAATTACTGACCAATAAAATATATTAGTTATAATTAAATTTTGATTTTTTTTCTCCCAATAATAGCTCACAAAAATAGCTTCTAACGTGTGTATAATAAGGGCGTAGGGATGCCCCCATAATATCCATGTGTAAGAGCCACAAATAATAGCACTAATTATACCCCATAAACTTCCATAAAAATAGACAATTATCCAAACAAAAATAGTTCCAAATAAAAAGTCCACCCCAAAAAATAAAGGTAGTTTGAGATAATTTCCTAAGAAGGAAAATATCACTAAAATTAATAACGGAAGACTAATTTTTGTCTTACTTTGCATGGTTAGGGAAAGATAATTAGGGGTTGCCTCATAGTATGCTGATGAGGGTTGGTAATAGGTAATAGGTAATAGTGAGAAAAACTGATTACTTAATCGGACAATATAAACTCATTAGATAAGATAATATTTATTATAATTTAACCTGACCTATATTTAAGAGTTTTTACGGAGAAATTCATGATTGATTATCGATTAACTCGTTAGTCGTCAGTTGTAAAAATACATCTTCAAGGGAGGGATGACTTCTTTTCATCTCATAAAGACTAATTCCTTGAGAGACAATGAGGGAAGCAATATCTTTGCCTGAATCATAGTTATCGAGATTAATTTTAATTAAAAAGCGGTTTTCCATGTCGGAAATGGCTTCAATCTTGACACTTTTTACTCCTGCAATTTCCTCTAATTTCACAGATAAATTGTTAATATCTCCTTCAACTTCTATGTTATATCCTCCACTGCCTTGCATTTGCTGTAAAAGTTCGTCTGGTTTACCCGTAGCGACAACACTACCTTTATTAATAATAGTGACGAAATCACAAGTCATACTCACTTCGGGCAAAATATGAGTGGAGAGAATAACGGTTCTTTCTCCTGCTAAACTTTTAATGAGATTTCTTACTTCGATAATTTGACGAGGGTCTAAACCAACGGTAGGTTCATCTAAAATAATAACAGGTGGATCATGTACAATCGCCTGTGCTATGCCAACTCTTTGACGATAACCTTTGGATAATTTGCGGATAATGGTATTCGATCGATCCTCTAGTTGACAACATTGTAAAGCCTTTTGTACCTTTTGGGCTCGATCGCCACTGGAAACTCCTTTAATTTTTGTGACGAAACCGAGATAATCTTTGACTGTCATATCGGTATAAAGGGGGGGATTTTCTGGCAAATAACCAATTCTTTCCCTTACCGCCATAGGATTTTCATGGACTTCAAAACCTGCGATAATAGCTTTACCTGTGGTAGCTGGAATATAACCGCTAAGAATACGCATGGTTGTAGTTTTTCCTGCTCCATTTGGTCCTAAAAATCCTAAGATAGTACCCTTTTCCACAGAAAAAGAAACATTTTTAATGGCTTGAGTCGCGCCGTAAATTTTACCTAAATCATTAACTTCAATCATTAGAATACTGATTATTTTTATATTCTCAATTTTAAATCTATAAGATGAAAATTTTAACGATTTTTAGGCTGAAGTAAAGGAAAAAGAAATGTTAAGATTAGAAATACTTTGTAAAGTTGTAGAAATTTTTGATCATGTCCATATCACTCGATTAAAATATATTATATATAAATCACGGTTTTCCCTATCTATATAACTCTTGCTCGTGGTTTGGGTGTCTTTTTTCTTACCGTTATTATGTGCATTATTTTAGGCTCGATCGCTACTCATAAACTACAATTAGCCGATCCTGCCGATATATTTTAAATAGAAATTTTATAGTCTGAAAACCTTTATTTTTCAGTATTTCTCCTATCTTCTGTCTCCTAACTCCTATTTCCTGTCTTCACAAAAAAACGTTTTCATCAAACCCTAATGAGTCGCATTACGGGGTTGAATCACACCAAAACCGCCATGATTGCGCTGGTAGATAACGTTGATGTCTCCTGTTTCTTTATTTTGAAACATATAAAAATCATGATCTACCATTTGTAACTGCTCTAAAGCATCATCGATCGTCATGGGAGTCATGGCAAAGTATTTCATTCTAACTACTTCCGTTGGTAATTCAGGAGTGCGATCGCCAATAAGATTACCTTCAACGGGTTTTTCTTCCACCGCATCAGTAGTTTTAACTTGAGGGTGAATTTTTTTGTCTAATTGTCTTTCTTTATATTTGCGCAGTTGACGAGCAATTTTATCAGAAACAAGGTCAATACTGGCATATAAATTTTCACTATGTTCTTGCGCCCGAATTATCGTACCATTAGCATATACCGTAACTTCTGCTTTATGTTTGTCGCTAATACGAGCATTTCTAGCCACGGATAAATGTACATCAACTTTTGTTGCTAAATTTTGAAAATGTTTAACAGCTTTTTCTAGTTTTTCCTCTACATAATCATGGATAGATTCAGTGACTTCAATATTGTTTCCTTGAATTAAAAATTTCATAATTAATACTCCATTTATTAGGTAATCATTACCCTGTTTTTATATTTGAAAATAAATAAAGTTTTAGCCTTAATCCTCAAAATTGGATAGTTTATACTATTGTTTTCCTCTAACTCAATACCCTACATTAATTAAGACTTAATAAATTTAGGTGAGAATTTTGGTAACTAAAACTGTCGATCGAGCTTCTAAACAACATAATATTTTAAGTGTAGTTTTATGCTATCTAGTACCTTTTTCCTCCTTTATTTTTTCCCTATACTATATACATTAACACTTTTGTTATTAAAAAAACAATGATTTTAACTTATTTTTATGTTTGTTTATTATTTCATTAAGTTATGTAAAGAGTATGGTAAATTTTTACTGTAACTATCAATTTTTAAAATTAAGCCCCTTGATTAAATTAATAAACAGGTAGCCTAATAAAATTTAATCGATTTTTCTGTAAATTAAATTTTTAATACCTAAAACTATTGTAGAGACATAAAATTTTACGTTTTTATGGGAATTTTTGGAGATGTCTAATGGAGATATAGCAGTCAGTTATGAGTTGTGAAAATTATCTTATCATCAAAGGCAAGAGGCAAAAGGCAAAAGGCAAGATTAGTCGTATCTTCGATATTTTTTCTAATAATTTATTTCTCACAAATGATTCCTGATTGCTATATATAATAAATTTAATCCCTGATTATCTTAAAAAAATATTTTTGGTATATGGATAGTGAAAAATTGTTAAAATTTTTGATAGAAGATGAATTAAAAAATCCTTCTTTTTCTCACCATTATAAAAAACAAGAATTGTTAGCTCAAAAAATTAGTTTATTTTCTCAAATTTTTCCTCCCGTGACAATTTTAGTAGAGAATATAGGTATTAAAAATTTTGATAATTATTTAAAGAGTTTTTGGTATTTTTGGCTTCCTTTAGCTTTAGAATTAGCACAAAAAAAACAAAATAATTCCCCTCCCTTAATTGTAGGAATTTTAGGGTTACAAGGTACAGGAAAAACCACTTTAACTAAAATTTTAACTCAAATTTGGCAATGTTTAGAGTTAAGTTCTATTGAATTTTCCCTTGATGACTTATATAAAACTTATGAAGAAAGACAGGAGTTATTAAAGAAAGATTCTCGTTTAATTTGGCGTGGTCCTCCCCGTACTCATGATATATTATTAGGGTTAGAAATCTTCGATCGAATCAAAACACAAAACTATCCGCTGAAAATTCCTCGTTTCGATAAATCTTTATATAACGGTATGGGCGATCGAGTTAGTTTTGATACCTTCACCCAAGCTGATATAATTCTTTTTGAAGGTTGGTTTATGGGAATGCAACCCGTTTGCGAAACTGCTTTTATCAATCCCCCCTATCCCATCGTGACAAAAGAAGACAAGCAATTCGCTTTAGACAACAATGAAAGATTGAAAGAGTATTTACCCCTGTGGGAAAAATTAGATTATTTAATCATACTTAAAGCTGAAGATTATCGCTATAGTTTGCCATGGCGTAAAGAAGCTGAACATAAAATGATACAACAAGGAAAAACTGGCATGAGTGATGCAGAAATTGAGCAATTTGTTCATTATTTTTGGAAGGCTTTACATCCAGAAATTTATCTTCCACCTCTGTTAAATTATGCTAATTTAGTTGTTAATCTTAACTTCGATCGATCGATTAAATCCATAGAATTTATAAAATAAATATTATGATAAAAAATCATGCCCACTGATAAAAATAAATACACATCGCTTTTATTAAACTTAATCATTCTATTTTTATTAATTCCTTTATCTGCATATGTAAAAAATACAGAATTTTTATTTTCTTTAAGTTTTACTTTGATGATAATTTTTGCAATTAAAACGTTAAATTTGTCGAAATAAATTCTCAAAATTTTTTACACCTTAGCTGGATTATCTCTAATAACAGACTTGATTAATATTTATGATACAAGTTATATTTCACAATTATTAACGAATATAACTAATATTTTTGATGCTATATTTTTAATTTTTTCTATTATGACTATTTACGGAAAAATTAATTTAGAAACGAATGTTAATAATGATGTAATAAGAGGCGGTATTTGTATTTATCTTATGTTAGGTATTTTATGGTATTTATTTTATCAAATGATTTATATTTTTGATATTAATGCCTTCCGTTTTCCTGAATTTAGAAGTGCATCAGAAAATATTAATTTATTTTATTTTAGTTTTATCACTTTAACCACAGTAGGTTATGGGGATATAACTCCTGTTAATAATTATGCCATGATTTTTAGTAATTTAGAAGGACTATGCGGACAACTTTTTCCTGCTATTTGTATCGCTACATTAGTTAGTTTATACAAAAAATAAAAACTAAATTTTAGATATATTAATTTAACTAAATATTTCATCTTTTTTTACAAAATTGATCATTTTCATATATGGAGAATTATTATAATAAATGGGGAAATTCGATCGAACTATAATGAAATTTAATAGTTTTCATAAAAACAGAAAATCTTGGTTTCGAGCCTTATTTAATCTCAATACTTCCATACTTCCTATCGTATGGGAAAAAGCCGTATTTTTTGGATTTATTTCCTTTCTAGTATGTCTAGGAAATGAATCTGGATTTTTAATTTCTCGCCCTGCATTAACAGGTTTAATTCCTACCCTTGTGTTAAGTTTACTCTTAGTTTTTCGTACTAATTCCGCTAACGATCGATTTTGGGAAGGGCGCAAACTATGGGGTACAATAGTCAACACCCTAAGAAATCTAGCATGGCAAATTTGGGTGAACATTCAAGAAGTTACCCCCGATGACAAAGAAAAAAAAATCTATACCCTCAAACTATTAACGGTATTTGCCATCGTCACCAAAAATCATTTACGAGGAGAAATAGGAGAAGAAGAAATTAAGCCTTTTCTATCAACCACCCACTATCATCAATTAATCACCAGTCAACATTTACCCCTGCAAGTCGCCAGTTATCTGGGAGAATATTTATATCAAGAGTCTCAAAAAAATAATCTTAACCCCTACCAATTAAGCAAGATGCAGGAATTAATTAATATTCTGATGAATATGGTAGGGGGATGTGAAAGAATTTTGAAAACTCCCATACCTTATTCCTATAGTATTCACCTGCGACAATTACTTTTTCTATACTGTGTTTTACTGCCTTTTCAATGCGTTGAATCTTTAGGATGGGCAACAATTCCCTTTGTGACGATCGTCAGTTATATATTATATGGTATAGAAGCCATCGCCCTTGAAATCGAAAACCCTTTCGGTACAGACCCTAATGATTTACCATTAGATCAGATATGTCAAACTGTCAATCAAAATATTCAAGATTTTATTCTTAATCAAGATAGATATAAGAATTAAGAATTAAGAATTAAGAATTGAAAATGCAAAACTATTCACTATTCACTACCCTCACCAAAAAACTTTTTCAGCAACCTCTAGTTAGGGTTTGCTGAATAAGTCAGAAAGCTATTAAAATCAACGGTTTAGACACACTACATTAACAAAAACTGCACAGTTTTAGCAATTTTTACGAGAAAATCAAGCATTTTTAACCTTATTTTTTTGAAGTAATAAGGTTTTCCCCTGTACTTTGTATAATCTGAAAACCTTTATTTTTCATTCTTTAACCTGATACCTGATACCTGACACCTGACACCTATCCCCATCAAAAGACTTTTTCAGCAGACCCTAGTTAGGTTAAACTTGATCTAAAAGTAACCAAAAACCAGCGAAAGATTCAGACTCAGGGGAGGATTGTATCGCTAAAAAATGAACTCCGTTAGCTTGTTTTTTTGCCTTCTCAAAACCTTCCCCTTCCGCTAAAGTTGCTTTATCCGTGAGATTGGCAAGTATCCAACTGTCACTAACTCCCGTTTCTAAACATATTTTAGAAAATGCGCTTTTTTCTAGTCGTAAATAGCCTAACTCTAAACCCGACATCCATCCAGCTAGGGGTAACGATCGAGCCGAAAAAATAATTAATCCGGGTATGATAGTATCAGGGGGAATATTTGCCATAGATAAAGGATAGGCTTCTCCGAAGGCAATATCCCATTCTTTCATCTCCGCCAAATCTTTAGCGCTAAGGCTGACTAATGCCCATTTATCTTGTTTATCTCCTTTGACGGCATCGGGAAGATTAACAGCGTTATTTTGGGGATATTGTACAGAAGTAGTTTGAGCCGATTTTTCATCATAGCCTGATTGTTGAGGATAAAAGTTTTGACTTCTTTCTTCTAACCATTGATTTAAAGCGTAGGTATGACGAGAAGAAAATACTGGAATTTGTGCTAATTCACACCCTTTGATGATCATATTATTCATCTGACGGCGAAAAAAGCGTATTTTGCTGGGAGTGTCTCCTGATTTTTCGATGGCAGTTTCGATCGCTTTTTGTAAAGTGATAGAATTTACTTCATTATTAGAACAAAACTGGGAATAACGAAATAAAGAGTTAACATCAGTATCGATGGAAGTAGGACTTTCACAGATGAGAATTTCCCATAGTTTCTTGTTATTTTCATCTAAAATCGGTCGTGAATAAAAATCTAATTCCCAAATTTTGCCCATTGTACAGTTCTATTTAATTTCGATCGAAGGTTATAGCAGATCAATTTACCTTAGCTATCCTACCATTTAAAGTACCGTTTAATTAACAATGAACAATTAATATATCCTTACTCCTTACTCCTTACTCCTTACTCCTTACTCCTTACTCCTTACTCCTTACTTCTTACTCCTTACTCCTTACTTCTTACTCCTTACTCCTTACTCATTACTCCTTACTCATTACTCCTTACTCCTTACTCATTACTCATTACTCCTTACTCATTACTCCTTACTCCTTACTCATTACTCCTTACTCCTTACTCATTACTCATTACTTCTTACTCATTACTCCTTACTCCTTACTCCTTACTCATTACTCCTTACTCCTTACTCATTACTCATTACTTCTTACTCCTTACTCCTTACTCAATCACCGCGCTACCAGTACCTTGAAACATTAACCATGACAGGAAAAAATTAGTAACAAAAATAGAAATCAAAGAAATTACCACAGCTTCTGTGGTCGATCGACCTACACCTTTAGCTCCCCCAGTAGTCGTTAAACCCCAATTACAGCCGATGATGGCAATTAAAGCACCAAAAACCACAGACTTAATAATACAAACGAGAATATCCCACGTTCTCAAGAAATTTTTAACAGAATCAAGAAAAATCGAGCTAGAAATATCATAAATAGTATCAGAGATAACTAACCCCGCAGCCATACCTAGCACCAGAGAAAGAATACTTAAAACAGGTAACATCAAAGCACAAGCAATAACCCTAGGGGTGACTAAATAGTCAACAGGATCAGTTTTTAAGATATATAAAGCGTCAATTTGTTCTGTAACTTTCATCGTGCCAATTTCCGCAGCAAAAGCACTTCCTACCCTTCCAGCTAACACAACCGCCGTCAAAACTGGAGCTAATTCACGGGTTAAAGCTAAAGCTAAGACTCCCCCCACTGCCGTAGTTGCCCCAAAATAAACAAATTCCCTCGCTACTTGAATGGTAAATACCATACCCACAGAAGCAGAAGTAATTAGAGCAATAGGTAAAGAAGCAGGACCCACAAACGCCATTTGATCTAAACTATTATTACGATAAATTTTCCCTTGTAAAATATGTAATAAAATTTGTCCCGTTAAAAATAACCCTGATAGTAACCTTTCAAATACTTTATTCACTTTAGTTAGAAGACTGGGAGATAGGTGGACAGGTGGACAGGAAGACTAGAAGAAAATTACTTCTTAATTCTTAATTCTTAATTCTTAATTCTTAATTCTTAATTCTTAATTCATTTCCCTTCTACTTTAAAACGTTCTACGGAAGAAATGAGATCTTTTGCAATACCTACCAGATTTTGCAGTGAACCTGCAACCCGTTGAGATTCTTGGGAAGTGGCTTGAGCAGTTAATTCTACCGCTTGCATTACTTTTGCCACCCCTCTGGAATTTTCCCTCTGTTCATCGGTGTCGGCGGTGATCGATCGAACTAAAGCGTCAATACGGTTAGCTACTTGAATAATATCTTCTAGCGATCGTTTGGCTTGTTCCGATCGTTCTGTAACATCTCGTACCTGTTGGATACCTTCTTCCATCGCCGTCATTACCGAGCCTGTTTCCGTTTGAATTTTAAGAACGATTTGCTCAATTTCCTGCAAGGATGTCGCCGATCGATCGGCTAACTGTCGTACTTCATCCGCAACGATAGCAAAACCCCTTCCAGCTTCCCCTGCCCTTGCCGCTTGAATAGAAGCATTTAACGCCAAAAGGTTTGTACGAGATGAGATTTGAGAAATCACCGCCACAATAGTAGAAATTTGTTGAGAGGCTTCCGCTAATCGTTTAACCTTACGAGTAGTTTCCGATACCGTTTCTCTAATTTGTAAAATCCCTGCTACAGTTCGTTCTACCGCATCACCACCCTTCAGGGCTGTAACACTAGACGATCGAGCCACTTCTTCCGCTTCCCTAGCGTTCTCAGCTACCCTTTGAATGGAGTCCGTCATCATTTGCACCGAATTAAGAGTTACCGCCAACTCCTCCGCCATTCTTAGAGCGTCACTAGATTGATTTCGAGCAAACAGTTCACTATCTGTACTAGCTTTGTTTACTTGAACCGCCGCTTGTTTAACCTGTTTAACGATTTTGCGAAGGTTAGAAATAGTTAAGTTGAAAGCATCAGCAACCGCCCCTAATACGTCCGCCGTTACTTCCGCCTGTACCGTTAAATCTCCCCTAGCCGCCCCTTCCACGTCATCGAGGAGACGAATAACTTGACGCTGTAAATCTTCCCTTGCTCTTTCGGTTTCATCCGCCCGTTTTCTCGCTTCTGTGGTGGTAGTATTAATCATTTTTGCCATTTGGTTAAATCCTGCGGCTAAAGTACCAAATTCATCTTGAGAATAAACAGTGGCTTTAACTTCATAATCCCCTTGATATACCGACTCAAATTGATTTTGCAAATCGTTGGTATAACGTTTAATATGATTACTCATTAAATAACCTAGCCCTATCGTACTACCACCACTAGCTAAACCTGCCACTAAACTTAATAAAAATCGGTTAAAGAAAGGATAAGAAATCGTTTCAACTTTTTTGTCTTCTGGTTTTGGTGCAGGATTTTCTTTGTTTTCGGGAGTTAGTTTTGTCTCTGGTTTATTTAGAGAAATAGAACTGATAGAAAAACTAACTAAAAGCACCATGAAAAAAGTAACAACCCCCGTTACCCCACCATGAATTAATTGTTTGGTGAATAAAGGAAAATTGTAATATTTAGCAAAATTACCTTGAGGGATTTCTATTTCTGGAGTGAAGGAAGTAGAAGAAGAAGTGGATATATCCGACAGAGAAGAAGACACGCTTATTTCTTCGTCATCGTCTATATCTAAATTAATTTTATCCGTATCAAAACTAAAACTTCCCGTAATTTCATTGTCAAAATCATCATCAAAAACATTATCGTTATCATCTAAAATATTATTAAAAGACCTATCTTGTTTTTGTTCTTTGGTAAAAATACTCGATACGGGTAACTCATCCGCATCAATATCAGGAATATCATCTAATTCATCGGGGGCAAAAAAGAAGTTTTCTTCCCCATCAGGTACTAAAGGATCATCATCGTCTAATTCAGTGTTAGAAGTTCCATTGGTTGCCATAGCCGAAGTTAAAGGTTGTAATTCTGAACTATAGTCGCCAAAATCTTCATCAAAATCACCTAGTAATTCTGTACCCCCTAAAATGTCTGATCCTCCTGTTAACATTTTTTCTAAATCACTTAACTCAGGTTCATCGGAAGATACCACAAAAGTAGGTGCACCGGTATCTTGACCTCCATCACCGTTAGAATCTTCATCAGGATAATCATAATTAAAATCTGATTCATCGAGATTCATTGCCAGTAAATCATCGGAAAAACCTTCAAATGGTGAATCAGAGGATACTTGTTCGGGGGTATTTTCAGCAAAATTAGCAGCGGTATCTTCACTTTCTTCATCATCAAAAAAATCCTCAAAAGAATCTTTTTGGGGTGGTGGTGATTTTGGTTTGGGAGGGGGGGCGGAAAAATCCCTATTGGCGGGAGGGTTTTGTTGTAAAGTTGGATCTTCTATATCTTCTTCTTCTAATTCGTCCACATCCCAGTCTATGCTATCAAATTGAATACTACTTGTCCAATTATCGCCTTCTTCATCATCGTCTATTTCTTCAATGTCATCCCCAAACATGGGGGATTCCACTTCTGAGGGATAAAAATTTTGTTCTTCTTCTATCTGTGCTAATCCCTGATTAGCTAAACTAACTAATTCTTGGTGATCTGTTAAATTGAGTACTTGTTTATAGGTTAATCTGGCAGTATCGTACTCCTGCTGACGCAAATATATGTGACCTTTCAACAACAAAACGCTAGGGTCTTCTGGATAGTCTCTCGTAATACTGTCCGCAATTTCGATCGCTGACTCTAAATCACCTTCGAGATAAGCTGTTTGAGCTTGTCCATATCTTTGTTGATAGTCAGTTTCTGATACCATAGTGGCTTCTCCGTTGATTGCTAAATTCTTGATGTTATCTTGGTGATTAATGTCATTTATGCTACCCAACGAGCCGATCGAAGAATAGCAATTTGGTCTAAAAGTCTTACATAGTCATTTTTTTCATCGATCCATTCTCCCTGAATATAGGGGGCGATATGATCGGGAATATTTTGGGGTATCTGTATTGTATCTAGGTCTAACCATTGCATCGCACCTAATTTATCTACGGCTAACCCCAAAATTGTTTCTTGATCTTCAATGGCAATGACGGGGATGTCCGATCGATCGGTATTCAACATATTAGGATAACCCAAAAACTGTCCTAAGTCAGCTACCCAGATTATCTCTCCCCGTAGATTAATTGTGCCTAGTAGTAGGGGAGAAGCGTTAGGTATTGGGGTAATACGCTCTGGCTCTTGTTGCATTACTTCCCGAATGCCAATGGCAGGAAGGGCAAATTCATCTCCTGACGACAGCACGAAGCGAAGATGAGGTTCGCCTTCGGGGGCTTCTACTGCTTCTACTGATTGTTCTAACCCTAAAGTAATTTGGCTCGGAGGGGAGTCTGAATACTTTTGATTTTCAGCCATATTTTTCTATCTAG
This sequence comes from Geminocystis herdmanii PCC 6308, assembly GCF_000332235.1. Lineage (NCBI taxonomy): Bacteria > Bacillati > Cyanobacteriota > Cyanophyceae > Chroococcales > Geminocystaceae > Geminocystis > Geminocystis herdmanii. Next base: position 653,631 of record NZ_CM001775.1, read on the forward strand.
TTAATGATTTATTCATTTTTTCACCTATCATCAATCAAAACTTAAAAATACTAATTTTTCAATACTTATCCTCAAAATCTCGATCGAGCCATTAATCTTTCATGATGATATTTTAACTTTATCCTTTCAATAATTGTTTAATGGTAGCAATGAGTTCTTTGGGTTGAAACGGTTTTGCAATATAAGCATCTGCTCCTTGCTTCATCCCCCAATATCGATCGAAATCTTCCCCTTTCGAGGAACAAATCAATACGGGTAAATGTTTCGTTTTGGGATCAGATTTGATATTACGACAAACCTCATAACCATTCATTTTAGGCATAACTATATCTAAAACCACGATGTCTGGACTAATAGTGGGCAACATTGCTAAGGCTTCCACCCCATCGGTGGCTATTTCTACCTTTAACCCTTGTTTGATTAATAGTTCACTCATCATTTTTCTTGTCGTTGTACTATCTTCGACAAGGAACACTGTACTCATAATTATTAAATATACGGATATTTTATTGTAATTGTACCTTTAATAGTGAATAGTTGAGAATTGATAATTAATAGTTAATCGTTAAATTTCTTTTACTTTTCCTCTTTTTTCTATTCACTGATGCTTATGCACAAGTTTTATTAACGAAAAAGACTGGTGATAGCTCTCCCCGTATTTTCTATTTTAAGGGCATCCATAGCTGCTGTTGGTTCATAACCACAATGTACCATACAATCAACACATTTGGGATTACCGCTTTTTTGTCCGTATTTTTCCCATTCCGTTTTATTCAACAATTCTTGATAGCTTTGATAATAGCCTTCATTCAATAAATAACAGGGTTTTTGCCATCCTAAAACGCTATAACTAGGGCTTCCCCAAGGGGTACAATCATAATCTTTTTCTCCCATTAAAAAGTCTAAAAACAGGGGATTATGGTTAAAATTCCAGTTTTTGACTCCTTTTTTCCAAGGTTCGAGGATTTGTCGGAATAAGGCTTTTGTTTGCTCTCTTTTGAGGAAGTGTTCTTGATCGGGCGCCCATTCGTAGCTGTAGCCGGGGGAAATCATTACCCCATCGGTATTAAGACTTTCGAGGAAGTCGAGAAATTCTTGTATTTCTTGAGGATCAGTACCTTCAAATACTGTTGTATTAGTACTAACTCTAAATCCTTTGGCTTTAGCAGTTTTTATGGCTTTGACGGCGGTATCAAAGACTCCTGTACGATCGACACATCGATCGTGAGTTTCTTTCAATCCGTCAAGGTGTACACTAAAGGTTAAGTAAGGAGAAGGCTCGAATAAGTGTAGTTTTTCCTCTAATAAAATTCCGTTAGTACAAAGATATACATATTTAGCTCGATCGACTAAACCCTTGACAATTTCGCCGATTTGAGGGTGTAAAAGAGGTTCTCCCCCCGGAATAGACACAACGGGGGCGCCACATTCATCCACTGCTTTAAAGCAATCTTCGGGGGATAAATATTGTTTAAGAATTTCGAGGGGATGTTGAATTTTTCCACAACCCGGACACGCTAAGTTACAGCGAAATAAAGGCTCAAGCATCAAGACTAGGGGAAATTTTTTTCTGCCTAGTAATTTTTGCCTTAATATATATGTACCAACGGCCATTGCTTGTTGTAATTGAACTGCCATAATTTCTCCTCACATTGAGATTATTAATAAATAATAACTGAAAACTAAGGTAATGTGAGAAATTCGGAAATGGGCAATAGAGAATATTTTAGATTGTTTTATGGTACATAACGTTTATTTTCTAGGTTTTCACAGTTAGAAGGGGCAGAAAGATTATAAATTCCAGTACGAATCATGCCCGTAGAGGAGATAACGATACATTTACCCGTTTCTGGCATTGCTTTCCCAGCAAATGTTTTTCTGCTAATTTGTAATGTTTGTCCGTTGCCAGTAGTGCCTCGATAACTAAAATTAATGGTTTGAGGTAATGTTCCCGCAGTAGAAGTAATATGGACAATACTAGAATTAATGGTAATATTTTCTAAAAGGCAACCTGATTGATTACTTGTAATTTCTGTGATAGAAATATTAATCGGACAACTTGAACTCAAGCGGTTAGCGTTAAGTTGTGCTTCTACTAATGTCGATCGAATTTGGGAAAAAGTACGGTTGACAGTTCCTTGTCTTTGAGAGCCGATTAGATTAGGTACTGCCATGGCACTTAAAATACCGACAATGACAGAGATGATCACTATTTCAAATAAAGTAAATCCTTTCTGTTTATTTTTTTTGCTGAATAAATTGAGTAAATTAACAACTAAGAGCGACATGGGGAAGTTCCTCCGTGGATAATTTTGTTACGGTATTATCTGCTGTCGTTCCTTTATATCTAGGATGATTATGATCGTATTTGATAATATGGTTTATCTGTAAAATATTATCGCTTTGAAGATAAAGTCTCTCGACTCTATATTCTTTACCATTAATTAATACATCATCTTGTTCAGGGAAAAAGCCTGATGAAATCAATTTTTCTTCTAATTTTTCCCCATAATTTCCACAATTATCTTGATCCGATACTAATGTAAATGCTTTATATCTCATTAACTCCACATCTTGTTGTGTCCAGTTGATTGCGTCTTGTTTATCTTGGGCTTGTATCCTTAAAAGAGTGGCTAAAACTGTTGCTTGTAATGAGCCTAATAAAAAGCCACTAATGACTAAAATTGTTACTAATACCTCAAGGAGAGAGAATCCTTGTTCTTTGTGTTTTACTAAGAGAGAAAATGATTCTTGAGGATGATTTGAGGTGATTCGATTCTCTAATAAACGATCGATTAAAATAAACTTCAATAACATTTTATTTTATAATCCCTGTCAAGTTTAAAATACTGTATTATTTATAATAAACTTACATCTTATTTTTTGAATCATTTATTGAATTTTGTTACAAATACATAACATATTTTGACATAATTAGTACCTCAATTCACCTCAGTTCGATATAAGAAAAGTAGTGAAAACGAGACAGGTGGACAAGTGAACAAGTCGAATGGTGGAAAAATGCCTAATATTCTATGATTCCGTGCCTAATTCTCTTTTTAACAGTTCGATCGATTTTTCCCCAATATAGCTATTGCTACAGATAATCTCAGGAGGACGAATCAAGTCGTATTGTACTTCCTTGAGAGTTTGTTTCACCATTAAATAACTATGAGGATCACAAATAATAGTATAAGCACAGCGTACCAAATTTCTCAACCTTTGGTGATTATTTCCCTGTGCCGTCATCACGGTAATATCATTACCCCTTAAACTATGGGCTAAAATTTCCGCTACCCTCAAAATACCTGCACTTAAACTGACAATGCCCAAATAAGAATCTTGGGGTAACTTTTTGATAATTTGTAACTCTTGTTTATAATCATAAATATCAATGGGAATAACCCTCGTAAATTCGGGATTGACTAACTCTAAAACTTGATGAATAAAGTAACGACTGGTGACAATAGTAACGGAATTATTTTTATCTAAAACTAAATTTAGTTCTTCCATTGGCACTAATTGTATGGGTATCAGCAAGGCTTTTTCCAACTCCAAGAGCATCAATTTTCCTGTACTCAAATCTGAAAGGGGTACAGTCACTAAAAGTAAGGCACTGCATCGCAAACGCCAGTCTATTTCTTCTAAAAATAATTGTTTAATCTGTTCTAAATTACAGTCTTGTTGTAAAAGATTGTCGATCGAATCACTGATAATTTTTTCGGCATCGGGGTAGGATTTTAGTAAAGAAGAAGGAGATTTGAGAGTAATATCTTTCTTTTGATGCTTAACATATATACCAGAACCGGGGATGGATTCCACCAAGCCTTTTTCTTCTAACTGTTTATAAACCTTGCTAATGGTATTGCGGTGTAAGCCAGTCAAGATAGCTAGTTGTCGGGTACTAGGTAAACGATGTCCGGGTGGGTATTGACGGGATGCGATCGCAAACTGAAGTTGATCCATTAACTGTTGAGAAGGGGAAATTTTGCCCTGAGGTTCGATACGAAAGTAAAACATTTTTTATCTTCTCCATTCTTTAAAATTAATAAAAATTGTTTCAATCCCCTATAGCACCATTATCTATTACCTCTCGTTTCCTAAGCAATCTCCAGCAACCTTGATTTTGTGAAAAATGGGTAATTCCTAACACCTAACACCTAACACCCAACACCTAGCTTTGAGTTTTTCCGCCTAAAACTTGTTTTTTCAAACTATCAAATTCAGAAAATAACTCTTGACGAGTGGAAGCCTTTAGTAGATAACGGGTAACAAACCAAGCTGTATATCCTAAGCCCACCAACTCCAAAATAGAAGATAATAAAGGGATATTATCGATGGCATCTAAAACAGATAAAGTGACATAAACGGTAATAGTAGCAGTAATGATTAAACCAAAAGTAGTTAAAGGTTGTTTATAATCAGAGAAAAAGTTACCTAAAGCATCGGGTAATTTTGCTAAATAGTCCACCACAACATTTACCCATTCTTGCCATTCACCATCACCAGAAGTTGGAGTGGTGGCTTTGGTGATGACACCAGCAACGTCATCATTGAAAGGGGTGTTATCTTGAGTTTGAGTTTCTTGTTCGTAGCTTTGGGATTCCATAGAAATTTATCTCCTAATGTTAATTTTTAGATAGTTTTGTATTTGTCAGAATCATTATTTAATTTAGCGACTTTTTGCAGAATTTACATGAGACAATCACATTTTTTAATTCTGCATACTGAATATTAGACTATTTTTCTGAGAAATTGACTATATTATTTTAATGGATAACTCCCAATTCTCAATAATTCTCAATGGGACTTTTTCAATTCTCAACAACGTTTTCCCATTGTCCAGAGGGCAAATAAACACCTTTTAAAAGATTTACCTTCTTTTGTGTCATAAAATAAGTCCACACCTCATCTATGGCTTGATTAGCCTCATTATAGACGATTATTTTAGTTCGATCGTATTCATTTAAAGGAGAATGGGGGATTCCCGAATAACCCTCCAATTTATCGAGATTATCTAAGTCTTTTAAAGAAGCAAAAGTCAGTAAATAACCGTAAACTCGATGATTAGTTCGATCGTCAAGTGTTTCTTGAATCATAGCAGGATAACCTAAGGATAAACCATACAAACGTCCGATCGTCCAACATTTGACCTCTTGAAGGGTTTTTCCTTTACAATAAATTTGATAGTATTTACCGTCTGGTTTTAACGTACCATAAACAAAAACTTTGAACATACAGCCAATCTAACCTTGCATTATTTTTTGATTAAAGATATAATAATTCATGATTAGGACGTATAGCTCAGTTGGTTAGAGTACATCGTTGACATCGATGGGGTCCCCCGTTCGAGTCGGGGTACGTCCACCTTCTAAAATCCTTACTCTCTCTACATTTTAGGGTATTCTTTTTTTCGTTTTTGTTTGTTCAAATATTTTTTGGACAAAAAATATATCCTAATTGATTTTTTTATCTTCAATTCTTTGATCGAATTATATAATCTTCTGAAAATTACACCTGAAACCTGCAACCTGAAACCTGCAACCTGCCCTTATCAAACATTCTTGCACCGAACTGAGGTAATAATAACCTTTCTTTTACTTTTAAAGAAGCCTTAAAACGCTCTCAATGGTGGTTATTATGGGGGATGTTATTTTTAAATGTTACTGCTAATTTAGGCTTTATTTCTCAACTATCAACTATTGCTAAAAATTTATATCCAGTTATGGCTAATCTTACGCCTCAAGAAGCGACTCAAGCAAGGGATACTGCAGGGGCTTTTGTAGTGGCGATCGCATCAATTTTTAATGGATTAGGGCGCTTATTTTGGGCATGGTTATCCGATGGTATTGGTAGAAAGTTAGTATTTTCTATCATGTTTTTAAGTCAAGCCGTACTGTATCTGATTATTCCTCACATCAGTAACTACTACGTTTTTATGATCATTGCTTCTTATTTATTAGGATGTTTAGGGGGAGGATTTGCCACTATGCCTGCATTTACGGCGGATACTTTTGGTTCTGCACATATTGGGCGCATTTATGGCACAATGTTAATTGCGTGGGGTAGTGCTGGAGTAGTAGGTCCTTTGATTTTTACATGGATTCAAGAAACCACTGGTAGTTATAATCTAGCTTTATATGTAGCAATGGCGTTATTATTTATCGGATTCATCTTAACAAGGATGTATAAACGCCCCTCTTTACCTAAGTATCACATGAGTTCGACATAAGTATAGACTTCTCCGAAAAAAATTTATTTGTAGTAAGGGTTTTAACCCTTATTATCTCATTAGAGAAGTTTATTTAGAATAATCAGCGATCGAGCTAATATAAAGAAGATGTAGGGCTAAAAAACCGCCCCAAATATAGCTAAATTGATTTGCCCATAACCATTCGGGATGATTAAAAATATGAAAAAACCAGACTCCAGAATTACAAGCAAGGAATAAAGCGACATGAACAGCAAAATTCATTCGATCGTCTAGTTTACGATATTCTGGGTCATTTTGTCGATCGGGTTGACGAGGCCAACGTGGAGGCATAGGTATAAAAAAGATAAACTATAAATTATTATCATATTTTACAATACTTTTCATTATGCAATTAACTTGGTTAGACAGCAATTCTTGGTTAATAGAAATAGCAGGATTAAGAATTTTACTTGATCCTTGGTTAGTAGGCTCTTTGACATTTGGTAACTCACCTTGGTTATTTGAGGGGAAAAAAAAGACGGCTCGATCGATGCCAGAGTCCATCGACATGATACTATTATCCCAAGGTTTAGAAGATCATGCTCACCCTCCCACTCTGAAGGTACTCGATCGTAATTTACCAGTAATCGCTTCAGAAAATGCCACTAAGGTTTGTCAAGGTTTTGGTTATACAGATATTCACCCTTTAAAACACAACGAAACTTATATTTTTCAAGACAAAATAGCCATAGAGGCTGTACCCGGTTCATTAGTTGGCGTTAATTTAGTGGAAAATGGTTATATAATTAGAGACCTTCATAGTGAAGATTCGATCTATTATGAGCCTCATGGTTTTCATAGTGCTAATTTGCAACGTCAAAAAGCCGTAAAAGCGATCATCACACCCCTAACAAATATCGTAATACCTTTTGTCGGTTATGTGATTAAAGGGCAGGAAGATGCGGTGGAGGTGTGTCGTTGGTTAAAACCGCAATATATTTTCTCCACAGCAGGAGGAGGAGATTTAGAGTTTAATGGTTTTTTGACGAAAATGTTAAAAGAAGAAGGCTCGATCGATCGTTTTCGTGATTTACTAACTAAAGAAAATATTAATACCAGTGCGATCGAACTGCAACCTTGGAATACAATTAATTTATAAATAGGGTTTGCTCATGGGAATCAGAAAATTATTAAAATCAAGGGTTTAGACATAATACATTAACCAAAACGTTATGTTAGATTAACTCAAAAAAAAGTTTTATGTCATAAAGTCTTTCTGACATAAAACTGTAGGGTGGGCAATGCCCACCAAATCGATTAACTGCGTAAAGTTACGGCAAATTGTTTAGTTAAAGATTGTCTGATTTTATCGTGAATAGGATCAACATCAGTATCTTTGAGGGTATGCTCGATCGAACGGTAAACTAAATTAAAAGCTAAACTGCGTTTTCCCGTCTCTACATTTTCCCCTTTATATTCATCAAATAACTTGACATCCACAAGGGTTTTACCTCCTGCTTTACGGATAGCGTTAGTAATTTCTGCAACGGTGAGATTAACATCGGCAAAGAAAGCTAAATCTCGATCGACGGAGGGATAGGTAGAATAAGGTTTAAAAGTAGGTATTTTTAGGTATTTTTGGTCTAAATAGGCGATTAATGGCTCTAATTGGATTTCAAAGACATAAACGCTATCAGGGAAATCTTTTTCTTGACGCAGTTGAGGGTGAAGTTGTCCAAAAACGCCGATTTTAGTCTTATTTAACCATAAACTGGCAGTTCTACCCGGATGTAGTCTATTATCTTCACTATAAGCCTGATAGGTAATAGGTGCGTTTAAATCTTTAAATAGACTCTCTAAAATACCCTTTGCTTGATACCAAGTCATGGGTTGGGGTTTACCGCTAGTTGTCCAGATACCATCGGTATATAAATTACCGCCTATAATGCCACCTAGAGCGTCAGCTTCCCTCATATTTCCATCTTCGAGCCAAAAAACTCGTCCAATTTCAAAGCCCTTGAGATAGCCGTTTCCTTGGGCGTGGTTGAATTCAAAGGCATTGATTAAACCGTCAATCAAGTTACTGCGAAGGGCGGAATATTCCGAAAAGAGGGGATTAGCGATTTTAACGGAGGCTTTTTCGGGGGAGACGAGGGAATACTGCACTAATTCCGTTAAACCTAAACCTTGTAAACAACGGCGGATGTGACGTTGAATTTGATAGGAAGAGGGAATATAGCCGACTTGGGATTGAGCAGGTAAAGTATCAGTAAAATGATCATAACCGTATAAACGAGCAACTTCTTCGATTAAGTCGATTTCCCTCTCTAAATCACGATAGCGGTAGGAAGGCACAGTCACAAGCCATGTAAGAGGAGATTCCGTCTTAACTGCCAACTTACAGCCCAAATCTTCCAAAATTCTGACAACATCATCAGGAGATATATCTTGTAAACCTTCCCCCTCCTTTGAGGGAGAGATTACCTTACCTAAAACTTGATGAACTCGATCGAGCCTCAATTCGATAGAATTAGTAAGAGTATCAGGGCGATTATCAGCCATAGCTTGGGCGACAACTTCCCCTCCAGCCAACTCAAGGATAAGAGAAACAGCACGATTTAAGGCTTTTTCCAACTCCACTTGATTAACTCCTCTTTCGTAACGGGTAGAGGCTTCCGTGCGAATACCTTGACTTTTAGCACTTCGGCGAATGGGTACAGGCTCAAATAAGGCAGTTTCGAGTAAAATATGTTGGGTGTTATTGTCAACTTCGCTGTCTTCTCCTCCCATGACACCAGCTAAGGCAACGGGATGATTATTAGCGGTAATGAGGAGATTTTGAGGGTTAAGGGTGCGTTTTTGCCCGTCTAGGGTGGTTAGGGTTTCGGTTTCCTTGGCGAATCTCACCCCAATAGTCAATTCTTCAGCGTTGGTAAGATTATATAACTTAGTTCGATCGAAAGCGTGTAAAGGTTGCCCCCATTCTAAGAGGATATAGTTAGTTATGTCCACAACGTTGTTAATGGGGCGCACTCCTGCGGATTCTAAACGCCGTTGCAACCAGACAGGGGAAGGGGCAATTTTAACATTTTCAATGATTGTACCAATATAAGCGCTACTAGCAGAACTTTCTTCGATCGAAACCCCCCTTAATCCCCCTTTAGTAATAGGGGAAATGGTGTCAACATCTGTCAATCCTCTGGGAGACTCCCCTCCTAGATAGGAGGGGTTGGGGGTGGTTTCAATGGGGGGGAGGTGTAATTCTCCACCCGTTAAAGCAGATACTTCTCTGGCAACTCCTACCATACTTAAAGCATCGGCACGGTTAGCGGTGGCGGTGATGTCTAAAATTACGTCATCTAAGCCTAAAATGGGGCGAATATCTTGCCCTACTTGCAAATCGCCCTCTAAGATTTTAATTCCTTCGCTTTCCTTCGCCAAGCCCAATTCTGCTAATGAGCATATCATGCCCTTACTTTCCACTCCCCTTAATTTGGTGGGTTTGAGTTTTAAGTCAATTTTGGGTAAATAACTCCCCAAGGTGGCAACGGGTACAAATATATCTTTTCTGACGTTGGGCGCACCGCAAACGATTTGAGACGGGGTTTCGTCGCCAATATCGACTTTACATACACTTAGTTTATCAGCGTTGGGATGTCGATCGCACTCTACCACCCTACCAACTACGACACCATCTGCCCATTTTCTTTTGTCTTCCATATCTTCCACTTCAAAACCTGCAATTGTCAAGGTTTTTGCTAATTCTTCAGGAGTGATAGTGATGTCAACTAATTCTTTTAACCAATTAAATGAGATACGCATTTTAAAATATCAAGTTACTATAAATAAGCTAACCTTCTATTATCAATGAATTTCGATCGAGAGTAAACAACGGATAACTTGAAATTAATCTGATGATATAATGATTCTTAAATAGTTTTCGTTCAATAAATTGAACTGATAAAATGCAATTTTAGCTCGACTTTGAAACAGCCCTGCCCTTAACAAAGGGGGAATTATAAAAAAGATTGGTAAATTCTTTTTTGAAAATCGCCTTAGTTGATTTTTCGTGATTTAACCTAATACTCCAACTCCCCGATAGTAACCGTGTCAACAAAACTAGATAAATAGATGCAGAATTTATTTGCTGATTAGATTACAATGATCTCGATCGACTATAAAAAAAAGTATTGAAAGATACTCCCTAAAGGGATAAATTAAAGGACGATCGAGGTACATTAACGAGTTAAAGTAATAAATCTATGCCACGTCGTGAAGATATAAACAAAATTCTCATTTTAGGTTCAGGACCGATTATCATAGGACAAGCCTGTGAATTTGACTATTCTGGTACACAAGCCTGTAAAGCGCTACGGGAAGAAGGCTATCAAGTGGTTTTAGTCAATTCTAACCCTGCTACCATTATGACTGATCCTGAGACCGCAGAGCGCACCTATATCGAACCCATCACCCCCGAAATTGTCGAGAAAATCATCGCTAAAGAACGTCCTGACGCTCTTCTTCCTACGATGGGAGGACAAACAGCTTTAAATACTGCCGTTGCCTTAGCCGAATCGGGCGCATTGAATAAATACGGGGTAGAGTTGATTGGTGCGAAGTTACCTGCTATCAAGATGGCAGAAGACAGGGAATTGTTTAAGGAAGCTATGGCGAGAATTGGTGTTCCTGTGTGTCCTTCTGGTATTGCTTGTAATTGGGAAGAAGCTAAAGCCGTAGCGGAAGAAATTGGTTCGTATCCTTTAATTATACGTCCTGCTTTCACTATGGGGGGTACAGGAGGAGGTATTGCCTATAACCAAGAGGAATACGAGGAAATGGCGAAATTCGGTATTGATGCCTCGCCCATGTCACAAATTCTGGTGGAAAAATCCCTCATCGGTTGGAAAGAGTACGAGTTAGAAGTAATGCGAGATATGGCGGATAATGTAGTTATTGTCTGTTCGATCGAGAACATTGATCCTATGGGAGTACATACTGGGGATTCTATCACCGTCGCCCCTGCACAAACTTTAACGGATAAAGAATATCAACGGTTAAGAGACTACTCTAAGGCAATTATTCGAGAAATTGGGGTAGAAACAGGAGGCTCAAATATTCAGTTTTCCGTTAACCCCGTCAATGGTGATGTTATCGTAATTGAAATGAATCCTCGTGTATCTCGATCGAGCGCTTTAGCCTCGAAAGCCACTGGTTTCCCCATTGCCAAATTTGCCGCCAAGTTAGCCGTGGGTTACAGTCTCGATGAGATTTCTAACGATATTACCAAGAAAACCCCTGCCTCTTTTGAGCCAACCATCGACTATGTTGTAACTAAAATACCACGTTTTGCCTTTGAGAAGTTCCCCGGTTCATCTCCTGTTTTAACTACTCAAATGAAGTCTGTTGGGGAAGCAATGGCCATCGGACGTACTTTTGCCGAATCCTTCCAAAAAGCCTTAAGATCACTGGAAACTGGTCGTTTTGGCTTTGGTTGTGACAAAAATGAGACTTTACCCACCTTATCTCAAATTAGCTCCCATTTACGCACCCCCACCCCCGAAAGAATTTTTAGCGTCTATCATGCTTTAAGATTAGGGATGACGGTAGAACAAATTTTCGAGTTAACAGCGATCGATCCTTGGTTTTTGCGTAAAATGCAGGAAATTGTCGAAATCGAGAAATATATGAGACGTAAGGCATTAAAAGAAATTACCGCGCCCGAAATGCGTTTCATTAAACAACACGGTTTTAGCGATCGCCAAATCGCCTTCGCCACCAAAACCACAGAAGATGAAGTGAGAAATTTCCGTAAATCTTTAGGTATTTTACCCATTTATAAACTGGTGGATACTTGCGCCGCCGAATTTGAAGCCTTCACGCCTTATTATTACTCCACCTACGAAGCAGGAGAAAATGAAAGCATCCCGACGGATAAACGCAAAGTAATGATTTTGGGCGGTGGTCCTAATCGTATCGGTCAAGGTATAGAATTTGATTACTGCTGTTGTCATGCCTCTTTCTCTCTCCAAGACGCAGGTTTTGAAATCATCATGGTTAACTCTAACCCTGAAACCGTCTCTACTGACTACGATACCAGCGATCGACTTTATTTTGAACCATTAACGAAGGAAGACGTTTTAAACATCATCGAAGCGGAAAATCCAGAAGGCGTTATCATTCAATTTGGAGGACAAACTCCCCTCAAATTAGCTGTACCTTTGAAAGACTACCTCGCTAATCCCACTACTACCGTCACCACCAAGATTTGGGGTACTTCTCCCGATTCGATCGACACGGCAGAAGACAGAGAGAAATTTGAGGCAATTTTAAATGAATTGAACATTAAACAACCCCCCAACGGCATTGCTAGAAGTTTTCAGGAATCGAAAATCATTTCTAACAAAATCGGTTATCCTGTGGTAGTGCGTCCTTCCTATGTATTGGGAGGACGGGGAATGCGCATTGTTTATAATGATGCAGAATTAGAACAATATATGCGCTACGCTGTGGACATTGAGCCTGATCATCCCATTTTAATCGATAAATTCCTCCAAAATGCGATCGAAGTCGATATTGATGCGCTGTGCGATGCAACAGGTAAAGTTGTCATTGGTGGTATCATGGAACACATCGAGGAAGCAGGTGTCCACTCTGGAGACTCCGCTTGTTCAATCCCTTATATTACCCTTTCTGAAGCCACCGTCAACACTTTGCGCACTTGGACAGAAAAACTAGCAAAATCCTTAAACGTCATTGGTTTAATGAATATTCAATACGCAGTACAAGGGGAAACTTGTTACATCCTCGAAGCCAACCCAAGGGCTTCCCGTACTGTACCTTTTGTGTCGAAAGCCATAGGACGACCTTTAGCGAAAATTGCTTCCCTCGTGATGTCAGGGAAAACCCTTGAAGAATTAGGGGTGACAGAGGAAATTATCCCTAACCATATCTCCGTCAAAGAGGCTGTATTGCCTTTCAATAAGTTTGTGGGTACAGATACCTTACTAGGTCCTGAAATGCGTAGCACAGGGGAGGTAATGGGCATAGATAGCGATTTTGGTAAGGCATTCGCTAAAGCTGAAATTGGTGCGGGTGTATTCGTCCAGACTTCGGGAACGGTATTTATTTCTATGAACGATCGAGATAAGAATACGATCGTACCTGTAGCGAAAGACTTAGTAGAACTAGGTTTTAACATTGTAGCTACAGAAGGAACGAAAAAAGTACTTGTGGAAAATGGTGTAAAAAATGTTGAATTAGTGTTGAAACTCCATGAAGGTCGCCCTCATGTCGTGGATGCGATTAAAAATAAACAAATTCAGTTTATTATCAACACTCCTAACAGTGATGAAGAAACCCAAACTGATGGTCGTACCATTCGTCGATCGGCTTTAGACTACAAACTACCGATTATTACCACGATCGCAGGAGCTAAAGCAACAGTAGAAGCAATTCGATCGCTCCAGTCTGAACCGTTACAGGTTAAGGCTTTACAGGATTATTTTGTGTAATCTTATTCTCCCCTCTATAATATGAGGGGATTGTTATATTTATTTAAACGTATGTACTTTATGGAGAAAATTCAGTCAAATATTATTTTACCTGAAGGTTCTTTTCTCGCAGATTTGGATATTTTTACGAGTGAAGATAAATCTTATTTAATGAAAATATATGAATTATGGCTAAGTCTTTCCAAAATGCTAAATAAAATGGGTGCAAGAAGCGTTAACTTGCCGGAAGGCTTATCAGAAGGTGCTTTTTGTCTTGCTATGAATGTAGGTAGATTGAGAAAAATTTATAGCTCTAGTAATCAGAAAATTAATACTTCTTTTGATTGTTATGATCTTACTAAAAACAAAAGAATACAGGTAAAAGCCTGTAGTATATTACCTGATTTAACAACTTTTGGACCAAAATCTCAATGGGATGAATTATATTTTTTAGATTTTTATAAAAATGGTCAATATTTAGGAGATTTTGATATTTATTTAATTCCTAATGAATTAATCTATAATCATCCTGTTAATAAAAATGAAACATTTATTGATCATCAAAAACAAGGACGAAGACCTCGATTTAGTATTTATAAAGATTTAATTTTAAAACATAATATAAAACCTGTTAAATCTTATTCTTTAACTTAAAGCATACTTGATGTTTAAAGCTATTCTTTTAATAACTGGTACAACAACAGAATTACCAATTTGTTTATAACAATGGGATTTTGCCATGTGATTAGGGAATTTAAACTGAAATGGGTCAAAACCTTGAAGCCCTAAACATTCTTGAATAGTCAATTTTCTATATTGATTATCAACTTTTACTAAAGGAACATTATGTCCACCAGTACCCATATTTGCTGTTAAAGTTGGGCATAATTGATTTTTATTTTCTCTGACATATACTCTTCTCCATTGATAGATAGTATCTTCTCTAATCATTGTTTTTTCTAATTCTGGATAATATTTATGAGATGATTCATAATAATAAGATTTATCTACCGTTGACCTGTCAATTATATCTGTAATTTTTCTAGTTAAAGAAATTGGTTTTGGTATTTTAAATTTATTTGACACAGTATTGCTCATGCAATTAGATGAATTATCATTAAAATCTTGATTTAGTGAACCAACTATATGTCCTTCATTTCTAAAACCAACAATATAAATTCTTTCTCTAGTTTGAGGAACATTACCATAATCTTTTGAGTTAAGGATAAAAGGAATAAATGAATAATTCAAACCTTTTGTAATAGTATCTTTGATAATTTCTAATGTTTTACCGTTATCATGTCCTGCTAAATTTTTAACATTTTCTAGTAAATAAGCCTTCGGCTGTATTTCTTCTATAAATCTTGCTGTTTCAAAAAATAAATTACCTCTACCCTGTGAATCATTAAAACCTTGGCGATAACCAGCAACCGAAAAGGCTTGACAGGGAAATCCTGATGTTATGACATCCACATATCCCCAATCTTTAGGATTTTTAACATTATGAATATCTTGTTCGTATAGTTGATGAGAATAATTATATCGGTATGTTTCACAGGCTTTTTGATCATATTCATTTGCCCATTTTATTTTATAACCTGCTTGAATAAATCCAGTACAAATTCCACCTATTCCCGCAAATAAACTTCCTACTGTAAATAATTGTGCTTCTTGATACTGTTGTTTATTATTTT
Organism: Geminocystis herdmanii PCC 6308; assembly: GCF_000332235.1. NCBI lineage: Bacteria > Bacillati > Cyanobacteriota > Cyanophyceae > Chroococcales > Geminocystaceae > Geminocystis > Geminocystis herdmanii. The sequence goes on from NZ_CM001775.1 coordinate 669,008, forward strand.
TCATCATATTTAACCGCCTTTGAATAGTTATTTATTTTATATAATATCCTTTTAAAACGATATTGTCAACAACACTATATTTTAGTTATCCATTTAAAAGGCTATAATGAACAAAAAAAGATCATAAATTGAAATGCCACGAAAAAAACAAGATATATTAGCAGACGGCTTTAAAACTCGTTATAAAGCAATCGGGATGGAAAATGAAAAAATGGGGAAAAAAGTGTTTGGCTTAGTCTTTCCACAAAAATATCAAGATATTCTCGAAAATATGGACAGAAATGAAAGAATAAAGTTTATGAGAGAAGCTATTATTAATGCAATAGATAATTTTAAAAAACTATGAAAATTAATAGAAATATTGAAAATGATCAAGTAATAGTTAAAGAAGTTTTTGACATTTTAAAAGATAAGTTAGAAACCGATACATTAATTCGTTTACGGTTGATAGTCTCTATGAAAAAATTAAAAACTATGAAGAAGAAAATAAAATAAATTCGATTATATAATTAAAAGTAATGTAAAATTGTATATTGACAAATTCGCTTTAGCAAAATTTAATTAATTAAAGTTTAATGAGATTTTAGGAAAAGTTCTATCGATGAAAGGGGTGCAGTTCGATCGAGTTATAGATTATAATAAAATTTACTCAATTTATTGGATAATAAAATCAATGGCAATCAAAGAATTAATTTTAGAAGAAATTGAACAGATACCAGAAACAAAACTAACAGAAATCCTCAACTTTATTCGGACTTTCAAACAACAACTAAAAACAGAGGAAATACAAACAAAACCAATTTGGGAAATAGCAGACGAAATTATTAAAGATATTCCTGAATCTGCTTTTGAAAAGTTACCTAAAGACGGTGCAGAAAATCATGATATTTTCAAATATTTACAAATAAAAAATAATAAACTTAATGTATCTTCAACTCCTACCATTGAAGAAATGTTAAATGAATTAGCTAAAATACAGCAAGAAAATCCTATGTATTTAGAGTCAATAGAAAGAGTCGATCGAGTTAATGATATATGAGCAGATAAATGATAGAATTTTTAGTAGATACTAATGTTATTATTGAATTTTTAAACCTTTACCAAATCAGTCCGTAATGGAATGGTTATCATCTCAAAATATTATTGGAATTAGCGTGATTTCGGTAGAGGAAATATATTATGGATTAAATTATAAAAATGCTCAAAAACAATTAAATTGGTTTCGTAATTTTCTTGATTATCGATGTCAAATTTTTGTGATTACCCCTCAAATTGCACAAAGATGCGGAGAATTAAGAGCAAAATTGCGTCAACAAGGTATAACTAGAACTCAAGCTGATTTATTGATTGCTTCTACTGCTTATGAATATCAACTTTCGATCGTCACTCGTAATACTAAGGATTTTACTAATTGTGACATAAATATTTTTAATCCTTTTTTAGAACAAAATCCAGAAATTGAATGAGAAAATAATTGGTGAATATAAAATAAAAATTGATTTTGTTGAGTTATTAAGCTATGAAAACTAATATAAATAGAAAAAATGATCAAGCAATAATTAAAGAGGTTTTTGACATTTTAAAAGATAAGTTAGAAACAGATAAAATAATTCGCTTTTGGACAATTTGTAATTTGAATCCTCAAGATTATTGTGATTTAAAAGATCAACTTTTTCAAGATGAAACGGTAGATAGTCTTTATGAAAAAATCAAAAACTATGAGAAAGAAAATAAATCTTAATAAAGTTACTTTAATCTATTTCCATATTAGCTTTATCATCATGGAAGGCGGTTGATGATACAGAAAATATGATCATATTTTATTGTAGGCTCGATCGAGCAGCGCCACTTTCAGTGATCGAGCAAAAGGAAAGTTCGATCGAATATAATGTTCAGTTAAGATAAAATTTTAATCAGTGTTTTTTATGAACATATCTCATCAGCAAGAATTTTCTATAGAATATGCGCGTGAAAATTTTAATAAAGTTATTGAAAGCGCACAAAAAGAAGCAGTAACTTTAGTACGAAATGAGGAAAAATTTTTCTTAATTAATGAGAATATTTTAGAATCTTGGTTAGAAACTTTTGAAATCTTAAAAAACAAAGAAATTTTAGAAGATATTAAGATAGCTAGAGAAGAATATAAGAGAGGAGAAACTTTAACAATGGATGATATTTTTAGTTAGAAAAATGGTTTATCAGATTAGATTTTCTCAAAAAGCGAGTAAAGATATTACTAAATTATCCCCTCAACAAAAAGAAAAACTAAAAATAATTTTACAAGAAATATTATCTATCAATCCCTATATAGGAAAACCATTAAAAGGTAATTTAAAAGGTTTATACTCTTATCGTTTAAATATCAAAGATTGAATTTTATATGAAATTATCCCCGATGATGAAACAATCTTAATTATTAGGGCAAAAAGTCATTATGGAGACTAATTTTTTTATCAAAAAATAATTTATTGCAAAGCAGTTTATAAGGCAATTCTATTAATTAATTAAAGTTTGATGAGATTTTATGGTAGGTTCGATCGAGGAAAGGGGGCAGTTCGATCGAACTCTTGAAGTAATATTGAAATTAAATGACAAAATAATTTGTGAACAATAAATTCTAAACTTTTTAATCTTGGGATTCTACTAATCTACCCGTAACAAATTTATGTAAAATACTAGAAATTAATGTTTGATAAGGTATTCCTTCTTCGATCGCCCTTGTTTGAATTGCCTCTAAATCAAGAGAAGATAGTCGTAACGTAATTTTTTTATCTTTTGCCAGAGTTGCCTTAGCGTAACTTTGTATTTGTTGAAGACGTGTTGCATCTCCTACTGATTGCCATTCTTCATTTTCAAAGGAGTCTAATAAGTCTTTTTCCTCTTGGTTTAATTTATTCATCAATCTTTACCTAAATATTCTTTTGTTGCTTTTCGAGAAGGGATAATTGTTTTTAAAAAAATTTCTGTTTCTGTTTCCACATAAGGAATTAGAAAGCAATAATTTTGTATTTTGACAACCATTAGCCTTTGATTGGGATATTTTTCCTGATTGGGATGGATATAATCATCTAAAATATTACCTCGATCGATATTTGCCAAAACCGCTTCAAATGAGATTCCTCTCTCTTTTATTAATATCTTATTTTTATCTTGATTCCATTTTATCACTTTCATAAGTTTATTGTACATTGATTGTCTGTACAATGACATTTTTTAAGGTGAAAAACTCGATCGAGCAAGAGGAAGGATCGATCGACTTTTATGAGTTAATTCTATAATATTCTTATGTGGGCATTGCCCACCCTACGTTATATTTTTTATATCACACATATTAATTAAGAACATTGGACACAATAGATATAAAAACTAGCATTGATTTATTTGCAGGAATAGGTGGTTTTAGAATTGCCTTAGAAAATAATGGTTTTAATTGCATTTATTCCAATGATTATAACAAGTATAGTTGTCAGACATATTCCGCTAATTTTGGAGAAATATATTGCGGTGATTTAAAAGATATTGTAGCTTCAAATATCCCTAATTTTGATTTATTATGTGGTGGTTTTCCTTGTCAACCATTTTCGATCGCAGGTGTTAGCAAAAAGAAATCTTTAGGAAAAAAACACGGATTTGAAGATGAAAAACAAGGTAATTTATTTTTTAAAATTTTAAGAATAATAGACTTTCATCAACCTAAAATTATCTTCTTAGAAAATGTAAAAAATTTAAAAAGCCATGATAAAGGTAACACTTGGCAAGTAATAAAAAATGAATTGTTAATTAGAAATTATGAGATTTTTTCAGAAATAGTTGATGGTAAATATTACGTTCCTCAACATAGAGAGAGAATATTTATCGTTTGTTTTAATAAAAATATATTTCCTAATATTAATTTTGAATTTCCTAGTTTACCAATAAAAAGACTTTATGAATTAAAAGATATTTTGGAAAAAAATGTTGATGATAAATATACATTATCCGATAAATTATGGAATTATTTACAACAACATAAAAAAAATAGTCAAGCAAAGGGTAACGGTTTTGGTTTTGGAATTATCAATATGGAATCAGAATATACGAGAACATTAAGTGCAAGATATTATAAAGATGGTTCGGAAATATTAGTTGAGCAAATTAATAAAAATCCTCGCAGATTAACCCCTCGTGAATGTGCAAAATTGCTGGGTTTTCCCGATGATTTTATTATTCCAGTATCTGATGCTCAAGCCTACCGACAATTTGGAAATTCGGTTATTGTGCCTGTTGTTGATGCAATTCTTAAACAAATTAAAATTACCGTAGAAAAATATAATTTAGGTCAATCCCGACAAAAACAATTATCCTTATTTTAACAAGATAAAAGATGAATATTTTAAATAAAGTGGAATGTTTAAATTTTTTGATGTTGCTTTTATTGGTAAACCTTTAAATGCTGAGTTTATCAAAAATTTATCTGATTTACCTCATTTTGTTAATGAAAATCTTTAATAACCACTAATTATTTTTGCCACACGGTTTTAATATTTAAAAATTCGTGCATTCCTTCTATGCTTAATTCTCTACCATAACCTGAAGATTTTGTACCGCCAAAGGGTAAACGAGGATCAGATTTGACTAAACTATTAATAAATAATGCACCCACTTCTATATCTCTGACGGCAATTTTGATATTTTCCTCGTTATTTGTCCAAATAGAAGCACCTAACCCGAATATGGTACTATTAGCTAGTTCGATCGAACTGTGTAAATCTTTTACTCTAAATAATAGGGCAACAGGTCCAAAAAATTCTTCTGTCATGGCTGGAGAGTTAACGGGAATATCCGTCAAAATGGTAGGAGGATAAAAGTTTCCTTTCCCTTCCACACTTTTGCCACCAATTAACACTTTTGCCCCCATTTCGACACTTTTGTTAACTTGGTTAGTAATATCCCTTAAAATGGCAGGGGTTGCCAGAGGTCCTAAATCCGTGTTAGGGTTAAAAGGATCACCCATGACGATTTTTTGATATTTTTCGACTAATAACTGTTCAAATTTAGGTGCGATCGAATCTTGTAGAATAAATCTTTTAGCGGCGATACAAGTTTGACCATTATTCAACATTCTAGCAGTAACTGCTACCTCTACGGCTTCCTCAATATTAGCATCCTCCAACACAATAAAAGGATCACTCCCCCCTAACTCTAACACAGATTTTTTCAATTCCTGTCCTGCGATAGAAGCGACACTTTTTCCTGCTAATTCACTACCTGTGAGGGTGACGGCTTTAACTCGACTATCCCTTAACACTCCTTCCACTTGAGGAGACTCGATGAGTAAACTTTGAAAAACTCCTTCAGGAAAACCAGCGGATAACAACACTGATTCGATGGCTAAAGCGCATTGAGGCACATTAGAAGCGTGTTTGAGTAAGCCCACATTACCTGCCATTAAAGTAGGGCAAAGAAAGCGAAACACTTGCCAAAAGGGAAAATTCCAAGGCATCACCGCCAAAATAGCGCCTAAAGGTTGATAAGTGACAAAACTCTTACTAGCATCAGTTTCAATGTATTTAGGAGTCAAAAATTGTTCGGCATTTTCGGCATAAAAACGACACACTAAGGCACATTTACTAATTTCAGCGAAGGCTTGTTTAATGGGTTTTCCCATTTCCAAAGTCATTAACTTGGCGTATTCTTCTTGATTTGCCAGTAAAATTTCCCCTGCCTTGAGTAGTCTTTCTCCTCGAAATTCTAAAGAGGTAAGACGATAATCTTTAAACGCAGACACCGCTAAATCTAGTTTTTCGTTTATTTGCGCAGTGGTTGAAGGAGTAAAGGTTTTGATAATTTCTTGATTATAGGGATTAATAGTTTCGATCGTCATGGCTTTTTTTGTTTTACTATAGGTTAAGGTCAAATTGAAAATATTTATTTTTTGTCTTGTTTATTATTGACGTGGATAATTTAAGGATATATTAAAATTAGTAAATTCTTCCCATAGTAAAAAAATAACAAAACTAATTTTGTCTGAAAATTATAAAACCTACTTGAGACAAAAACTAGATGAAAAATACAATAATAATTGATACTGGTTTTTTTCTTGCCCTTGCTAACAAAAAAGACAAATTTCATCAATCAGCAACAAAGCTATTTCAAAGTTTAATTAATAGAAGAAGAATCAAAACCATTATCTATCATAACCTAACTCTAGGGTCTAACCATGAATAACTTAAATCGGCAATTAGATTAAATATCACAATCAAAATACCATAAATCATGGCGATCGACATTACTACTGGTGTATCACTACGATAAATAGACTCAATCAATAAAGCGCCAATACCGGGGATACGAAAAATTTGCTCTGTAACTAACGCCCCAGTGAAGATACTCGGAATATCTAAAGCGATGAGGGTGACAACTGGAATTAAAGCATTACGCAAAATATGATTGATAACTACTTGAGACGTGCTTAATCCTTTACTGTAAGCCGTGCGCACATAATCATGACTTAATTCTTCCGTGACGGACGATCGCATAAACCGCATTAATACCGCCGTTTGGTATAAACTTAAAACTAGAATGGGCATTATTGACTGTTTTATTTGTAGAAAAAAGCTGTTTAAATCCGTTACTTTTAAATTGCTATCGTAAATAAAAGGCAACCATTTTAATTGCACACTAAAAATAATTATTAACAATAATCCCGTGAAAAAAGGCGGAATAGAATAGCCAAAAAGTGCGATCGAAGTGAAGATATTATCTAGTAAAGAATAACGTTTAATGGCAGAAATTAACCCTATAGGAATAGCAATAATAACACTAATTAAATAGGCTAAACCTACAATCATTAAAGTATTAGGAAGACGCTGTAAAATCAACTCTAAAACAGGGCTACGGCTAGTAAAAGAGTAACCTAAATCACCTTTAAAAAAGGCAAAAAGCCATTTAAAATAACGAATATAAATAGGTTGATCTAAACCTAAAGATTTTCTAATATTTTCCCTAATTTCTGGGGTAATATTAGGATTAGAACCAAACTCACTTAAAGGATCACCCGGAGCGAAGGCTAATATAAAAAATATTACCACACTAATGGCTAATAATGTAGGTAAAGAAATTAGAACTCTTTTAATAAAATAATTCATGAAAAATAATTGTGTAACAATTAGAAAGTTAATTAAAAACCTACCGTGTCATGAATGATATTGTTAATTGTTAATTACAATCCAATATACTCTAAATAACTGGATAAAATTCGATCGCCCCAAAATATAGTAGAAATTGCACCTAATACTAAATAAGGACCAAAAGGCATGGGTTGCCCTTTTTTGAGGAGTTTAAGCACGATCGCACCACCTCCTACAATAGTACCCACAAAACAAGCCAAAAACCCTGTTAATAATACTCCTTGCCATCCTAACCATGATCCTATCATTGCCGTCAACTTAGGATCACCTCCCCCCATAGCAGGTTTACCAAACATTACTGTACCAAGAATACGAATAAAATCAAATAACCAAATACCGATAACCGCACTAAAAATACTCAAGAAAAGATATTGTAACGCGCCCCTTATGCCTCCCACAGTAAAACCTAACCAAGTTTGCCACCCTAAACCGATAACTAATCCTGATTGAGTGAGGGAGTTAGGCAATGTCATGGTATCAAAATCAATCATTGCTAAAGCAATCAACCAACTAAGGAGAATTACATAACCCAAACTTAACCATGTAAAACCATATTGATAGAAGACTAACGTAAATAAACTGCCTGTTATGGCTTCAATAAGAGGATAACGAAAAGAAATAGGAGTATGACACCAACGACATTTTCCCTTCAACCATAGCCAACCGATGACGGGGATATTTTCTGTTTTGCCGAGGGGATGTAAACATTTTGGACATCGTGAGGGGGGATTAATTAAAGAGATTTTCGCAGGTAGTCTGTATATTACCACATTTAAAAAACTGCCGATCGAAGCCCCCCACACAAAAATTATTAAGTAGATAAAAAAGTTCGCCATTTTTACGCAAATATAGAATTAATTGTTGATTCGAGATTTCCCTGTCTCATCACACCCCTAACTACTCAGGGCTGTTTTATTTTCAAATTTTTGGTTAAGAGGGAGTAATGAGTAACGAGTAAGAAGTAATGAGTTTTGATAATTTAATATCATAAATTGATTCTTTTAAGATTTTTTATTATTATTTAAAATCTGTAAGTAAAAAACCCCCTAATCCCCTAATACCCTAACACCCCAACATTTTTACCAACTTACTTTGAAACCTATGCCTAACTACTACCTAATAGAAAAAGACTAAGTAATGTGCCACTATTCCATAAACTATGCACCATCATTGATGCTAACAAACTTCTCGATCGAGTATAAACGATACCAAGAATAATTCCTAAAGTCGCTAAAGGGATAGTTTCCGCTAAACTCAGATGTGCCACAGCAAAAATAACACCACTTACCACGATCGCACCCCATGAAGGGAGATAACGAGTGAGAGAAGGCAGTAAAAAACCTCTAAACATGATTTCTTCAAAGATTGGCGCTGCAATAGAAGCGGTGATGAAAAAGATAATTAAGGCAAATTTATCTTGAGATTCTAAGGCAAGAAGTAATAAAGGATTACTGCCTCCCCTGCCTTGCCACAACTGTTGATTAAGAATAGACACCAAAAACACTGAGGGAATAGCTACCAAATAACCGCCAATGCCCCACCAATACCAATTTTTAGCGGTGAGTTTAAACCAATCTTCGGGTAAAGGAAAAAAGGATTTGATACTGAGATATAACACCAATAAACCGCCTCCTGCCATTAAGAAATAACTGCATAAGACGTATAAGGCTTTACCCTTAATATCCAACACTGCGGGATTAAATCCACTAACACCAAAAATTATTGGTAATAATACTTGACTGAGGAAGAAAAAACCAACTATAAAAACTTGCCAAATAGTTTCCCAATCCCAAGGAGATTCCCAAACATTATTATAATTTGTTGCCAAAATTGAGGCTTCTTTTTTGACGGATAATTGAATTAACAAAAATATCATAATTCCAAAGCCAATTATACCTCCAAAAACAGGAATTAAGCTCAAAGTAAATAAAGTATAAATCGCTTTTTCGGCTAATTTTTGTTGTTCATTTATAACTTTTTCTAGCTGATTTTGGTTATTTTGATCTGAATAAAATTTTTCTAATGTTTTTAATTTAAACCATCCCTCTAATCTATTATTAATTGTTTCTTCTGTTTTTAAATCAATATTATCTTGTTTTTCCCAAATATTATTAATAATTTTTTGTAGATTTTCATCAGATATTTTACTTAAATAAGTATTAGCTAAATCTGGTTTATTTTCTGCTTCCGTAATAATAGCTAATTTTAAATTTAATTCATCAATTAGTTTTTGATTATTATTTTGTTTTAACTGTTTTCTTGGGGTTTCGACAACGATCGAACCTTGATTTTCGGAGAATTTCTGAGGAGAATTTTCAGTTAAATTCAATGCTTTTTCATAGCTAGATTGTGCTATAGAAAGAGGATTTTCCCCAATTAAATTTTGACTGAGATTACTAATATTTTCTTGACTAGGATTCCAAGAGGAAGCATTGAGAATCAAGTTAGTCTGATATAATTCTAACTGAGCTTGAACTTGTGGTTCACCTAAACTTTGACTAAGGGCAAAAAAGACACTATACATGGATAGTATCGTTAAAATTGCTAAGATCGATCGTTTCAAGTTCATAAAAGTATTATATCTCCAAAAAGTTAAGGGACTCGAAATCAAGCCCCTAAAAATTAATAGTTAATAGTTGATTGTTAATAGTTGATAGTTTAGGACTATTATACAAACGGGGTTATTCTTTGTCAAAATTCTCCTTGTCTTCGGAGTCTTCATTTCCTCCCGTATTGTGCGATCTTGTCGCTATTCTGTAACCATGCCCACATTTGATCACCATAGGAAAAATGCCACCATTCCCCTTGATGACGGCGAAATCCTCCATAAGTCATAATTTCTAAGAGTATCTCTCGATTTTGGTGAAAAACTCTTGCTAGAAGATCAGTAGAGTCTTTGTAATAATCGGGGTTCGATCGAGCAGAAAGTTCATCAATTTCCCCACCCATATCAACTTCCTTGCCATTTTCATCCACTAAGGTTAAATCGATCGCACTTCCTGTACTATGGGGAGGAGGAGTTAAAGGATTATCGCTAGGAATAGCCCAAATTTTATATACTTCTTCATAGATAGAGGCTTTTTCTTCGGCGGTGAGGATATTAACATCTAAAGATCGATTAAGACAAATAGAATTAAAAGTATAATCTACCATAAACTGTTGCACCCAAACAGGACGATAAGCATCAAAAATTTTTATGTGCCATTGGGGTTGTATTTGCCCTAACTTTTCCCTTGCTTGAATCAATCGATTTAAGACACCCTCACGAAGATAATAAGGAGATTTGCCTTGATAGTCTGCACCCAATTTAACATAAGCTGGAGGATTTTCTAAGATAAATCGATCGTCTGGAATAGGCACTAAAGGCTCATTACACTCTACTATCGGTATGGCTTGATAAGGTTTCATTAAATAAAGTAAAATCAGGTAAGGATAGAAGTAAGTGTTAATTACTCTATCCTGTAATCAATAAAGTTAAGAGGATTTTAACATGAGTACAGTAACAGATAATGACTTAAAAGAGTTAAAGGATTTTTTAAGCACTAAATTTGAGGGAATATCTAAAGAGTTAACAGAAATTAAAATCGATATAGCTATCCTCAAAGAAAGTCAAAAAAGCCTAAATACAAGGGTAGATGAAACCAATAAAAGATTAGATAGTATCGATACTCGACTAAATACCGTTACATTAGGGGTTTTTGGCATAATCGGAGTTTTAGTAACGGGATTACTAACTTTTGTTGGTAAATTTGTATTTTTCCCCAACGTTTAATTTGTGTCATATAAACCCTCATCTTCCTGACAATAACCATTGAAAAATGACTGATGAGAGCGTATGTTTTCTTGATTTTTTTCAGAAATTAAAGTTTGACTATCTTTATCTAGTAATTCAATTTGATATTGTTTATTGACATCTAACTAATGCTTTTGGGTTGGTTTTAATACTTCCCCATCATAGGTTACAGTGATTATTTGAGACATAATTTAATCGACTTTTCCAGAAAATATTTTTTGTGGTTAAAGATTGAATATTATTCAACTCTCACAGGGTTTTAACCTTAAAATAATGATAACAAAAAGTTCTGATATAGCTTGTTTACAGGATTAACATAAAATCTACCTTAAAATTTGAGTAATAACGTTTAAAATAGTCTAAATATCGAGCTAAATTAATTAACTTAACCAAAGATATGCCCAATAAAGACAGTTTCAACCCTGAAGAAATTAATAATCAATTAGATCCCATTACTTCATTAATAGCAGAATTATCCGATCCTGTCCTAGAAGAAGAAGAATTTAGAAACGATTTTTTTCAAGGTTTATCGGGAAGACGCAAAAAAGCTGCTTTTGCTTTAAGTATTATTTGGTTAAGCACGATCGCACTTCATTTAGTATCGTGGAGTATTTGGTTTATGTTAATTTTAGGAATTTTTGTCACTATTCAAGCGTTACGATTAATGTTTGCGAATCCTTCTACTAACACTATGGCAGAAACAAGGGAAAAGTTACCAAAAATTTCTTTAATGGTATCTGCCAAAAATGAAGAAGTAGTAATCGGAAAATTAGTCAAAATGTTGCTAAGTTTAGACTATCCCCAAGATTTATACGAGTTTTGGGTGATTAACGATAATAGTATCGATCGAACTGGTATTATTTTAGACGAATTAGCAAAAAAACATCCTCAATTAAAAGTTTTACATCGAGACAACACCGCCAAAGGAGGCAAATCAGGCGCACTAAATCAAGCCTTCGCCTTAACAACTGGGGATATTGTTGGGGTATTTGATGCCGATGCCATGGCTTCCCCCGACTTATTAAGAAAAATAGTACCCCTATTTATGGACAAAATGGGCGCCATTCAAGTCAGAAAATCTATTAGTAACGCAGATGAAAACTTTTGGACATTAGGGCAATCCGTCGAAATGGCATTAGATAGCTACTTTCAACAACAGAGAATCGCCTGTGGAGGCATGGGAGAATTAAGAGGAAACGGGCAATTTGTATTGCGTCAAGCCTTAGAAAGTTGTGGAGGTTGGAATGAAGAAACCATCACCGATGATCTTGATCTTACCATTCGTTTACACCTAGATCATTGGAATATCGGGATTTTAGAACATCCCGCCGTAGAAGAAGAAGGAGTTAAAAGTGCGATCGCCCTGTGGCATCAAAGAAGTCGTTGGGCAGAAGGAGGTTATCAACGTTACTTCGACTATTGGCGCTTTATCCTCAGTAACCGCTTAAACTGGAGCAAAAAATTCGATTTACTCTACTTCTTTTTAGTACAATATATCTTTCCTACCGCCGCCATTCCCGACTTAGTGATGGTTGTTACCCGTCACCATATACCCTTAATCGCACCCTTAACCAGTCTTACCCTCATCTTGGCGTATTGGGGAATGTTTACAGGATTAAAAAGAACTAAATTAGACAATATCACCCTTACCGATAATCTCAAAATGATGACTAAAAGTCTCTTAGGGATGATATACATGACTCATTGGTTTTTCGTAATGCCAGTGACAACCGCTAGAATGTCCATTCGTCAAAAACAACTCAAATGGGTTAAAACCGTTCATGAAGGCTCACCCGATGACTTAGAATTAATTAGGTTGAACAATAATTAGGAATGAGGAATGAGGAATTAAACAGGCTTCAAAGTTTTCTCATACTTACTTTACCTGTCTTTTTTACCTTAATGATGTTATAACAAAAGATAATAACATTATTTTTCTGTGCCATGAGACAAAAAACATACACTATTAGCCCAGCAAAAATTGGCAATCAAAAAGGTTTTCGCCTCCCTAGCGCCTTTTATCAAGATAATCCCCAATTCTACGAAGCTAAAGGACAGATTGAAGTATTAAATAGCAATACATTGTTGTTTCATCTTAGCCCCAAAAATAACATTGATGAGGAAGAAGAAGGATTGATGATGAGTCTTTTTCTCGATTTTTTAAGTAAAGATGTCATCAAAAATCCTGAAAAACTAATTCCCTATACCGAAGAAATGAGTCAGGAAATAGATGATTTATTAGCAGATGTTGACATAGAAGAAGAATGAAACCCATTAAAATAAATGGATACTTAATTTACTTTCATCCCCTTTTTTATCAACAATGGTTAGAATTAGTAAATAGAGTAAAATATCTCAGGAAAAAATTAGAAACAGAACACTTTATTATTCATCCTGAAGTTAAACTATTGAAAGCATTAGATAGCGGTATAAAAGATAAAATTCCTACTAATCCTTTAGCTTCTTATTTTTTGCTAAAAAAACCATTACAAAAATATAGTCGTCTCAAAAAAATGGGTTTACAATCTAGGTATCGGCTATTTTTTCGAGTATTTAAAAAAGCAAATACAATCATTATTTTATGGCTAGGTTTTCCTCGGAAAGAAGGGGATAAAAAAGATTGTTATGAGATATTTTCTAAGATGGTTATTAATGGTAATTTTCCTGAAGATGTGAGCAGTTTTTTAGACTTAATAAATCAGTTTGACAAATAATATTAACAAATTTGTCAGCTCCTCGATCGTTAATAAGTATTTTACTTAGGTTTTGTTAAATACAATTATTATAAATTTATGGTTTGCATTTCACCTAACACCTTTTTTTAGACATAATTTATCACGACGAGAAGTAGAATATCCTAAAATACTTTTGGTTTTGATACAACAATTATATAATTTTTTATTACTTTTTTCTGTCTTTAATTTATGAGTATCAAAACTTTAAATTTAACTCCCAATCTCTATCAATATTTATTATCTGTATCCGTAAAAGAAGCAGAAGTTTTAAAGGAATTGAGGGAAGAAGCCTCTAATCATCCCATGGGAAAAATGCAAATTTCCCCTGATGAAGCACAATTTTTGTCATTTTTAATTAAGTTAATCGGGGCAAAAAAAATTCTGGAAATTGGTGTTTTTATGGGTTATAGTTCAACTGCTATGGCTTTAGCTTTACCTGAAGATGGAAAAATTATCGCCTGTGATAATGATAAAGATTTTACTGATATTGCTCAACGTTATTGGCAAAAAGCAAAAGTCGATCGAAAAATTACTTTACATCTTAAACCAGCTTTAGAAACTTTACAAGATTTAATTAATCAAGGAGAAAAAGAAACCTTTGATTTTGTCTTTATTGATGCGGATAAAAGTAACTATTATAATTATTATGAAAAATCCTTAGAATTAGTCAGAAAAGGTGGTTTAATTGCCATCGATAATGTACTTTGGGATGGTAAAGTAGCCGATGAAAATATTACCGATAATCGCACTCAAAAAATTAGAGAATTTAATGCTAAATTAGTTGAGGACGATCGAATAGAATTAAGTTTAGTTTCTATAGCTGATGGTGTCACTTTAGCTATGAAAAAATAAATTTGTTTGTAGGTTTGAACCTTTATATCAAGAGTCAAAAATATCTAATAAAGTTTGATGTTTTAAAGCATTTTTTTCTAATAAATCAAGGTTATCATCTGATAGACGAGGTTGATTATGATAAATTTTTAACCATTTTTTTGTGATAGTTTGAACATCAGTAGGAAAATTATCTAATTCATAACCATCAATATCAATTTCTTTCATTAAATTAGTAACTTTTGGATCATAGGATAAAGCAAAACAAGGACATTTTTCACTACTAGCCATAATAAGACTATGTAAACGCATTCCGATCATTAAATCTAATTCTCTAAATAATCCTTTTAATTCTTGGGGATTTTCTAGGTTGACAATCTGATAATTTTGTGTTAATAATTCACCTATTTTTTGACAAATTTCTAAATCTTTTGACTCTTGAAAAGGTATCAATATTATGTTAGCTAAAGTTTGTTGTTGAAGTCGTTTTAAACTTTGAATAATTATCTCTAATTTTGCCTCATTTAAGCTAGAATTTAAGCGAACATTAACCCCAATTCTAGGACTAGGTAATAAATCTAAATCTTGACTAATTTTAGCAGATAAAGCCCATACAGGATCAGCACCAATAAAATATTTTATCCCCCATGCTTCCATTAGTTTAGCAGACTCTCGATCGCGCACACTCACCCCAGAACATCTTTTTAAAACCTGTTTGGTTAACCATTGAATAAAAGGGGTTTTAATTGGTCCTATTCCTTGGGCATAAGCGATAGTTTTTAAGCCTTTTAATTGAGCCAAAATCATTAAACCTAGATAAAAAAGAGGGCTTTTAATACTGGTAATATCTTGAATTAAACTACCTCCGCCCCAGATAAATAAATCCTTTTTTCCTAACTTAAAAATTTGTTTAATAATACCCTGTCGAGAATAACTAATTACTCCATAATCTTTACTGGTTTTTAGAGGATTTCCTGATAAAATAATGGGCTTAATATTATTAGGTAATCGTTCTAATATTGCCAATAACAAAGCCTCATCTCCTGCGTTTCCTTGTCCATAATAACCACAAATTATTGCTTTTCTCATCTGATAAATACTTTTTCTTTAATCAACTTAATATGATGATGTAATTTTAAACCAGCTTAAAAGGGCTAATCCCTAACTTGATCCTTTAAGAGTTAAGATAGATTGATATCGATCGAACCGTTTAAACTCTTGTATCAGAATGTTACCAGAATCTACCCTTTATCAATTAAAAAATTCTCAAAAAGAAGGACAATTGCCCTCTAGTTATGGTGTTTATTATAAAAACACTCTTGTCGCATTATGTCACGCTTTAGAAGATCATATTTTACAACATAATTACGAAGACGATATATATAAACCCTTGGTATTGGTGACATTTCAACAGGGAAAGTGGTACGCTCAAGAAGCCGAGCGATATTGGGATTTAGCGAAACATTCCCGACAAGTAGCCATCGCCGCCGTAGCGGATAGTGGTTTTGCTTCTCATCCCACAAGTCAGCTAGATAATGTAGAATTGGTACATTTACGGGAAGATGATAGTTTTGTGGAGGAATGGAATTTAGTTATTTTAGCACCAGATTACGCCGCTATGGTGCTTTGTCATGAGCTTTCCCCTCAAGAGTATAAAGCTGGAAGTGAACCTCAAACCGATACAGAAAGAAAGTTTTACGGTTTATGGACTTTCGATCGAGCTTTAGTAGAAACAGCTGTGGACATTTTAACCCAAAGGATGAAACCTTACAATGTATCTCTAGGGGATAAACTAGAAAAAATGCGTTGGCAAATCAAATATATTTCGCCGTCGGGGGTAGTAGATTTAACAGGAGTAGTTAATCGTATTGTATCTTATCTACAAACCAGTCAACAAGAATTAGTCACCGTCAATCGTCAAACAAGAGAGTTACGAGATTTAGAAGGACAAGCATTGAAACTGAATCGTAACTTAGCCGCTAGTAAACTTCAAGCCTTCCTGAGAATGGCGCAAAAAGTCGATAATAATGATCCTTTTAACTCCAATGCTTCCTTACAAGTAGCTGCCTTAGCGGAAACTTTAGGACAAATTCTCGATTTACCTACCCTACAATTAAGACGATTAAGACTAGCCGGGTTATTATTCCGTATTGGTTTAGCAGAAGCACCAACGGAAATATTTACCGAGAATCTTCAAGAATTAAATTCTAGCATCTATCAGTTTTGGATCGATCGAGCCATTTTAGGTTCTCGTGTACTATCCGCTATGAGTGAATTAGAACCTATCACGAAAATTGTTTATCATCAACTAGAATACTGGAATGGAAGCGGTACACCTGACGGTTTAAAAGCCTCACAAATCCCCTTAGAATCGAGAATTTTAGGATTAGTCACCTATTTTCAAGAATTAACTCAACCAAGGGGAGAAAGACAAGCCTATAGCCTTTCTGATGCCTTCGTCAAATGTGAAAACTATAGTAATATCAGATTTGATCCTAGTCTCATCGAATCCTTAAAAACCGTGATTCGCTTAACAGAAATGGGTTTAATGAAACTACCCGATCGTCCAAGTCAACTACCTCCCGTGTGGTTAGAAGAAGCCACAAGGTAATTGAGAATTGAGAATTGAGAATTGAGAATTGAGAATTGAGAATTAACAATTAATAAAATATCTCCCCCTATCTCCCTATCCCCCCTCCCCCTATCTCCCTCTCCCCTTCTCCAATTCCCTAATCCTTTACTTATAAGTCAATAACTTTATAAAAAAATAAGGTTATCCCCCCATCAAGGATAAAAAATGCCCCTATAATGGATATTATTAACTTTGATATGGAAGGAAAACGATCGTGGTTGCAACTCCCGAAAGAATTATCGACAACACCTCTACCGCTAACCCTGTCGATCGAGTGGCGGTATTATTAATGGGGTATGGTGAAGTAGAAAGTTATGATGACTTTGCCAATTATAACGAACAAGCCTTAAACCTTTTAACCGCCAAATTTGCTCCCGTGCCAACATGGATATATCCCCCCATTGCCAAATTGTTGGCAGTGTTTGATTTACACGAATGGAGTCATCAACACGGTAACTTTATCTCCCCCCATAACGCTATCTTTGAAAGACAACGATCGAACATAGAACATCACTTACAACATACATGGGGCGATCGAGTCAAAGTATTTAAAGCCTTCAACTTTTGCGCTCCTCACCTACCCGAACAAGTATTACAGCAAATTCAAGCAGAAGGATTTGATAAAGTTTTAATCTATCCCTTACTCGTAGTTGATTCTATTTTTACCAGTGGTATCGCCGTAGAACAAGTAAACCAAGCCCTAGCCAAACCAGCCAATTTACAAGAACATTGGATTAAAGGAATGCGCTATCTACCCTCTTTTTACAATGAACCAGAATACATTGAATTACTTGCCAAAATGGTAGAAAGAGAAATTAGTCATAGTTTAAGCGGTGCTTATTTACCCTCAGAAATTGGCATTGTCTTAATGAATCATGGATGTCCTCACGAAGCTAAAGGTTTTACCTCTGGCATTGATGAAAGTCAAAAATTGTATGATTTAGTCAGAGAAAGACTGATTAATCGTTTCCCCATGATTTCCGTAGGTTGGTTAAATCATCAAACCCCCCTCATCAAATGGACTCAACCCAATGCCGAATTAGCTGGAAGAAACCTGATTGAATTGGGGGCGAAAGCCTTAGTCTTTATGCCCATTGGCTTTGCCACAGAAAACCACGAAACCCTGTTAGATGTCGAACACATCATCGAATCATTACAGAAAAAATATCCTACCGTTAATTATGTACAGATGGAATGTGTTAACGATAACGATGAATTTTGTGCTATGGCAGCGCAGTGGGCAAATCCTCAAATTGAATCTTTACTCAATGATGAAGCAATGGTAATTAACCCTAGTCTTGCCAGTGCAAGTCATACAAAAGGCCATCATCATCACCATGATCATGATCACCATCATCATCACCACTAAAACGTGTACAGTAACAAATTAAATGGCGTGATAACAAATTAGTGTCATCCAAAATTAAGATTCTTCAAATCTTTATATAACAATAATTATACCCCAGAACTCCACCAAAAATGATCTTGATCGTATCTTAAACCAGATTAACAAATTAAGTGTCATTTTCCGTAAAAAATAACAAATTAGATGTCGCCTCGGAAAAGGCGATTTTTTTTGTTTTAGAGTGGCAATTCACAGATTAAATGTCATAGAATAATAAGTACACATCAACTTTCTCCCTAAGAACACTCAGTTCGATATAAGAAAATAGTCTCAAACTCTTAACTATACTTGGCGAGGGTATAACTTGAGTTTGGTGAAGGTAGGCAAAAGGCAAGTAGGCAAAAGGCAACTGTACATTTTGCAACATCAGATTATAACCTTGATGAGTATAAGATGTTAAGAAAACGTTCTTTGATTGAAACTGTCAATTATCAGTTACAAAATATATCGCAAATAGTTCATTCACGACACCGAAGTCCAATTAATTTTTTGATAAATGTAATTGGTGGATTAATCTTATACATGGCAAGATAAAAAACTAAAATTACAATATTCTACATTGTTTTCAAGTTCACTGTTATATCGAACTCAGGTACTTTCGATCGAGGAAGGATTCTCTTTGAGAATTGAAAGCGAGTCTCTCCACGCCCAGTTAGACGACATTAATCTGTTATCACGTCATCTAATTTGTTAAGACGACACTAATTTGTTACTGTACAAAGAGCAATTTCTCTATAATTATTTGGAAGATATATTTTAAAACGGGCGTGGAGGGACTCGAACCCCCGACCTGCTGATCCGTAGTCAGCCGCTCTAATCCACTATATAATTCTTTAAGACTTTATAAATTTATTTTATGCAGAGTTTATGCAAAAACGTCAGTTAAAAAAAGAATGGCAAATTCATCTCTCAAAAGCGTCACTACCCACAACATCAAAAGTATTTGTATTTATTTTATTTTTGTGAATGAGAAGTAGATCATAAAAGTTGGATAGAAAATCTATAAGTGATTTATATTAATTATTTTATTCTATGCTTGTCCCTATGTCCTTTTGTCCCCATTGATTCTTAGAAGTCTTTATATATAACTTTGAGGGACAGGACAAGTTAAAAGACAGATTCAGCAACAAAGAATAAAATGTATTTTGCATGAAAATATTTATTGCCGTTTGGGAGGGGGGGGAGAGAAGTTAAGTGCTTGAAGATTGTTAAGCTAGACCGCATTTAATCTGCTATTTATAAACTATGAAACCCTTTCTATATTGAATCTAAGATTGCAACAGAAATGGGTTTTAGCTTATTATTAAGCAGTTGCTGATTATCCACTGACAATCATACATCTTTCTATCACTAGACATCTTGCCAATTTAACGTTAGCTCTAACTTTGTAAAGAACTCTTGTTAGGTGGTTAACTGTTAACGTTATGATTTCCATTTTAGTAGAAAGGACAAATAATAAATCAACTGTCTATTAACTTGTCCCTAACTAAAAGTATAGATATATAACGGTTTGAAGCATTAAAGGGACAAAGGGACACGGGGACACGCATATAGTAAAATTAATTATTTATTCTTCTTCTGTATATAAATCTAGTGGGCTACAATTTAAGACGTTACATAAATCAGCTACATAACGGAAATGTTTTAATATTCTTCTATTATTTTCCCAATTTCTAAGGGTTGAAACGTTAATATTTAATTTTTCCGATAGTTCTTTCTGGGTAAAATTTTTGTTTTCTCGGATTTGTTTTATTTTGGATTTATAATTCATTTTACTAATTATGATTTCTTAATTTTACTGGTATAATTATAACAGTTATACTCTATATTGATTTTTATATGTCTAATTTTTTATCAGTATATAAAGAAGCTCTAAATAAATTATCTATTGAGGTTTTATATCCTAATTTATCTATTACAATTCGTTCCTCAAATAGTTATAATTGTCATTGTCCTTTTCATAATCACAATTCTAAAGAAGGAACGGCTTTTATTATTTTTAAAGATACAAAAAGATTTAAGTGTTTAAGCTGTAGAATTTCTGGTGATCCTGTTGATTATCAATATTCTTTAAACTTAGGATTTTTTCAGAGTTCGCAAAATAATAAGGAAACACAAAAGGAATTAATGCAAGAAATAATTAGTGAAGCAAATTTAGATAATAAAATTGAACATATATCTCAAAATATAGATTCAGTTGCTTTAAATAAAGACGATAAAAGTCACGATATTTTAGAAGATTTTTATAAGTTTTGTCGATCGCAATTATGGATAGGGAAAGAGGAATATACTGAAAAATCTAAAAGCTATTTACCTTTAGGGGTACAAAATGATAATAATAAAATAAGGGAATTAAAAGAGAAGGCAAACAAGGCTTTAAGCTATTTAATTAGTAGAGGATTTACAGAGGAGCAAATTTTAAATTTAGAGATTGGTTTTTATTCTAGTTTTGAATATTTAAGAGCCTATATGATGCGTAAATATCATTTTGTAAATGAGGTTAAATCTTTAAAAATTGTTTGGAATGGTTATGAGGATTATTTGACTTTTGCTTGGCGAGATGTAAAGGGCAATCCTTCTACTTGTTATTTCCGTTATCCAGATAAAAATGTGCCTGAAGGAAAGAAACGTTTATGTGCTTTAAAGGGAGAAAATACTAAAAGTTGTCCGCTATTTTTAGATAGAGTTTTACAAGCAAATCATAAAAATAATTTAATTGCTGTGGAGGGAATTTTATACTCATCAAGGTTATAATCTGATGTTGCAAAATGTATAGTTGCCTCTTGCCTACTTGCCTTTTGCCTACCTTCACCAAACTCAAATTATGCCCTCGCCAAGTATAGATGTTTATATAGCTCATGGTTGGGGTTTAAATAATGTAATTGGTTACGTTAATTCTAGTTTTAATAATAATCAGTTACAGGTATTAAAACAGAGTGGTATTAAACAAATTTATATTAATCCTGATAATGATTTAGGAGGTAAAAATGGTACAATAAAAATGATTTATGATTTACTCAATAATAAAATGCAACCTTTTGTTTTTTGTTTAGATGATCAGTATAAAGACTTGAATGATTTATTTGTCAAGTTAGGAGGAGAAGAAGCGAAAAAGGTGTTTCAAGAACAATTTAATTCTTCTATAAATGGAATTGATTGGTTAACTAATTATTTAATAAATTTAGATAAGAATAATAGAGTTAAGGAATTTTTAAATATTATTTCTAAATTAACTTATCAAGAACATAAAACAATAATTGCAACCAAGTTACTTAAGTAACAAATTAGACTTTCATATTAACATTAAGGATTTATAACTATGACAGATTATCATTTAGAGGCTATCACTAAATCTCAGGTAACAAAATTATCTAATGAACTTTTAAAAGAAAGTAGCAATATTCGTTGTGAACTTTTTTCTAATCTGAATTTTTATTCTAATCCTCCTGAAATTTTTGCTCAAAGAGTTAATGAAGTTTATCATCAAGAAAATTTAGGAGAAGTGTTATCAGAACTTTTATCTATTATGAATGATTTTATTCTTTATATTAAGAGTCAAGAAAAAGAATTTTTATCGGATAAAGTTGAATTTGAAGACTATCCTGAAAATTGGCTCTATTTCATTTTTACTATTAATATTTTAAAAGATTTAGAAAAAGTATATGACAGAATATTTACTATTTTTAAAAGGGAACAATTTAGATTACTTGAAGATTATGGATTATGTATTTCTGATCCTTCTCAACCATTTTTATCAAGTTCAGGTGCAGAGTTAAGAGAAAAAATTATTGATGTTTTATCTACTTATCTTTTAGAATTTGATGCTTTATTCAAAGGAGAAAATGTTAATCGTTTTGCTTCTTGTTGCTTATAAGTAATTGAAATAATAATTTAAAAGTTATAGCAATTTTAATGATTTGTTATAGCTTTTATTTTTTTCAGTTACAAAAGGGATAATAAATTAAGTAAGGAAGAATGGAATAACAAACATTACAATGTAACAAAAAGTAACTATTTACATCTTCATAGTGACAAATTAGGAATATCAGAATATATTGAAACAAATATCTAAGATGTTCGTAAGATTTCCGCTATGACTATCCACACCATCCTTGAAGAATTTAGACAAACAGCAACCTCTGAAAGAGACAAGGGGGATAAGTTTGAGCGTCTTATTTTACAATACTTGCAAACTGATCCTATTTATCAAGAGCATTTCAGTAAGGTTTGGTTATGGATGGATTTCCCTTTGCGTAATCATGCACCAGATACGGGGATTGATTTAGTCGCCCAAGAACGGGATACTGGTGATTATTGTGCCATTCAATGTAAATTTTACGATCGAACCTACACTTTAGAGAAGAAAGATATTGACTCATTTTTTACTGCTTAATGCTACTGTCAATAAAATTGATTTGAACCGTAAACGTCCACCCCAAATTAATATTATCGGTGTTGGCGGTGGTGATACTGGTGAGGGTAATACTGGTAATGGTGTTAAAGGTAGCGATCGCACTTATCAACAGCTAGAACTAAATTTCCCCATTGAGGAATGGCGAGATGCTATCTATGCCAAAATCGTAGTTAAATGCGGTAATCGCCGTTATTGGGAAGATTGGGCGAAGGATGTTGCTGTCATTGCCGATCGACATATTTCCCGTATTAAGGGCTTATTGGCTAACTCTCAATCGGAAGCCCGTCAAGCATTTGATGAGTTTTTAGCAGGTTTACACTGCAATCTTAATCCTAATGTTACTGAGGATGAAGCGATCGAGATGTTATCCCAACATCTGATTACGAAACCAGTATTTGATGCTTTATTTGAAGGTTACGAGTTTACTAAATTTAATCCTGTTTCTCAAACCATGCAACGCATTTTAGATGTGTTAGAAGGGCAATCTTTAGAGAAGGAAACCCAAAGTTTAACTAAGTTTTATGAAAGTGTCAGAGATAGGGCTTCTGGTATTGATAATGCTCAAGGGAAACAGAAAATTATTGTTGAACTATACGATAAGTTTTTCCGCAATGCTTTCCCCCGTTTGGTAGAAAGATTAGGCATTGTTTATACTCCAGTGGAAGTAGTGGACTTCATTATTAATAGTGCTGATTATGTCTTAAAACAAGAGTTTGGAGTCGGTTTAACCGATGAGGGTGTGCATATTTTAGACCCCTTCACTGGTACGGGTACTTTTCTTGTTAGACTATTACAAAGTGGGTTAATTAAACCAGAGGATTTACAACGGAAATTTACTAAGGAATTACACGCTAATGAGATTCTTTTATTAGCTTATTATATTGCCGCTATTAATATTGAGGAAACCTATCATTATTTAACTCAATCATCTGTCACTGCGATCGATAATTCTGTCATTGCGAGTTATAACGAAGCAATCTCCTCTCACCACCTGAATCCAGAGATTGCTTCGGGGAATATTGATGAAAGTCAAAATTTAGGGGTTAATAATCCCCCTCGCAATGACAATTTGGGAGGCTATCAATCTTTTAATGGAATTGTTCTGACTGATACTTTCCAAATGTTTGAAAATGATGGTTATTTAATGGAAAAAATATTTCCTGAAAATAATCAAAGGGTGATTGATCAAAAGAGACAGGATATTACTGTTATTATTGGTAATCCACCTTATTCTGCTGGTCAAAGTAATGCTAATGATGCAAACCAAAATATTAGATACGAATTACTCGAAAAAAGAATAGAGGAAACTTATCGGTCTGCTTTAAAGGGGACGGGGAAAAAAGCTCTTTATGATTCTTATATCAAGGCTTTTCGGTGGGGTAGTGACAGAGTAAAAAATAAAGGAATTGTCTGTTTTATTAGTAATGGTTCATTTATTGATAGCAATACAACCGCAGGGTTAAGAAAGTGTTTACCTGAAGAATTTACTGATGTTTATTGTTTTAATTTAAGAGGTTTTATTAGGGGAAAATCAGGAGACAATGCCAAAAAAGAAGGGCAAAACGTTTTCAACATAATGACGGGAGTTGCTATTGTTATCATGATTAAAAATCCAGAGAAGCAACCGTCAGGTCATATTAATTACTATGATATAGGCGACTATTTAAGCCGTGAACAAAAGCTAAAAGTTATTCAAAAATTTGGTGATATATCCAGTGTTGGTTGGTTGAAAATCGCACCTAATGACAATCACGACTGGATAAATCAGCGTAATAAAGAATTTACAGCTTTTACTGGACTCAGTAAAAAAGATGATAACAACAAACTACAAACAATTTTCGATATCCGATCTAGCGGTTTGGTCACTAACCGAGATTCTTGGGTATATAATTTTTGTGACACTCCCACGCTGACCTACGGTACAGACGTGGGCTTCCAAATATCGCTACTTGGATTTTCTGCTTCTTCGGGTGGTTCTAGCTGTCGATTTCTCCACAGCCCCGATACCACGATCCTCCACAGACTGCAACACCGTCTGCCCAACGGCTGTTAACCCACGTTGTTCTATTACCATAGCGGCGGCTACGTCACGATCAATCGTAAAACCGCACTCAGAACAACAATGGACTCGTTCTTTCAACTCTTTTTTCCCAGTAAGAGTATTGCAATTTGGACAAGTTTGAGACGTATAATCCTTATCAACTTTTAGAAGATATACGTCTCTTTTTTTCGCCACTAGAGTCAGAATATCGACAAAAGCACCAAAAGCAAAGTCTAGGGAGTGCTTACGCAACATCCCTCTTCCCCATGACTTAAAGTCTATTGCTTCAATGAAGATCATTTTAGCTTGATCACACAAATAATGAGCTAGTTTAAAATGATAATCTTTCCTGACTCGATGGATATATTCATGTAACTGTACAATTTTCTTACAGGCTTTTTTCCAATTATTAGACCCTTTTACTTTGTCTTTTAGCTCACGTTGCAGTGATGTCAACTTGCTTTGTAGAGCAATCAGGAATTTAGGTCTATCAATAATCTCATTTCTCGATGTAGCTATAAGACTGGAGAATCCCAAATCTATGCCTAGACTAGAATAAGACAAATCTGGAATAGG
This sequence comes from Geminocystis herdmanii PCC 6308, assembly GCF_000332235.1. NCBI lineage: Bacteria > Bacillati > Cyanobacteriota > Cyanophyceae > Chroococcales > Geminocystaceae > Geminocystis > Geminocystis herdmanii. Next base: position 694,604 of record NZ_CM001775.1, read on the forward strand.
GTCTGGGATATTCCCCTCAGACTGGATTGTACAAATGACATACCAACCCGATGCTTTATTCACTACTTGGACTTGCTTAACTACAAATCCTTCGGGAATCGGTCGATGCAAATTAATCTCAATATCGCCTATCTTTGGTAGTTTGATTTGATTACCAACAATAGGATTAGTTTTGAATTGGGGAAACACCATTGAGCGAATCCTTTTGCGGAAACGGGGAAACCCATACCCTCTATTATGAAAAGACCTGAAAGCCTTATCGACTTTGCCAACAACCTCTTGGAGAACTTGAGATGGAACTTCCTTTAATTCAGGATTTGTTTTCTTAGCTTCCGTTAGTTGTCGCTTTTGGTAGTAATAGTCGGGATATTTCGTTTGCGCAGGAATAATATACTCATTAACCAACGAACATTGATCAATGGGAGACTTCCTTGATTTTATCCAATCTTTTCGTTCTGCCAGACAATAATTATAAACTTGACGACACGCAAAAAGCCACCGCAAGAGGGTTTCCTCCGGTGATGGCTCTGGATAGATGCGGTATTCGTAGTTCAAGTTGATCATTGTCTTAGGTGAATTTATTTTTTTACCTAGATACAGAATAACATAAATTTCTGATTTGTGCAAATAAATCTGGACGGCGATTCATCCCACGCCGAAACGTAGTTATTTTCTTTCGTGTTTACGGCGTGGGGCTTCTCGCCGAAGAGCTAAAGAAGAACTTTTTGCAAATATCCAAAAAACTATCAACTTTTATAATAAAGAAAGAGAACGTTTTTTTGAGGCAAAATCAAAAGACTCTAGTTTACAAATTGAAAAGTTTATTAAATATGATTCAACTTTCATTACTTGGGATACAAGAAAACTAAGAGGCGGACTTGAAAAAAACAGGGCAATTGAATTTGATCCAAATGACTTGAGAGTAGCTGTTTACCGCCCTTTTTGCAAACAATATTTATATTTTAATCATCATCTTATACACTCTCGCTATTGTCAGCCCGACTTTTTCCCAAATGATACTACAAATAATCTCGTTATTTGTGTACCTGGACAAGGGGGAAGATGTGATTTTTCTGTGTTTATTTCTAATACTTTACTCGATTTGAATATTTTTGAATCAGGTATAGCAGTCAGTTATGAGTTGTGAAAATTATCTTATCATCAAAGGCAAGAGGCAAAAGGCAAAAGGCAAGATTAGTCGTATCTTCGATATTTTTTCTAATAATTTATTTCTCACAAATGATTCCTGATTGCTATAATCGCTAACTTAGTTAATGAATTTGAACAAGATTTCAATTCAGAGAAGATGACAGAAAAAGAATCACAGGCGATGGCAAAATGGGAATATTTGTTAAAAAATAAACAAGAAATTAATAAAAATGCTCCTCTTTCTAATGAAGAAATTAAGTTAATTCGTGATCTTTTAAGTCGTCAGGGTAAAGATTTACCTTTTGATTTACCGAAAGATAACTTTTTTATTGCTGATGATTTTAACGCTCCTTTTTATGATGATGCCGTTAGATACGATCGTTACTCGTAATCCTAAAGATTATCGACAAAATAGCACCATAGAGATTTTTGATCCTCAACAATTATTAAAAATAGTTACATAACACACAGAAGATCGAGTTTTGGGGATTTTTAAGGGTGCGATCATAATAATAAGAAAAATTTTAGGCAGTTTTATCGACTAATAAACCTTGTAAATATTTGTGTAAAATTTCTTCTGTTAAACTAGATGGAGATGTACCTAATTGATTTGCTAAATTAGACAATTTTTGTTCATCTTCTCTTGACAATACTATTTTTATGGATTTTTCTAAATATTCTTGGGCATAACTTTGATAAATCTTTTTTGCTTCTTCTACTTGGTTTATGCTATGCCATTCCCCATTTTCTACACTGTTTAAAATATCTTTTTCTTCTTGATTTAAGTTACTCATTTGCATTACCTCTTAAATATTTTTTTGTCATTTTTCTACTAGGTATTATTGTTTTTAAAAATATTTCCTGATCACTTTCAACAAAGGGAACTAAATAAACATAATCTCTTAATTTTATGATAAAAATACATTGTTGGCTATACTTTTCTTGATTATAATGATCGATTACATCTAATAAATCCCCTTCTTTAATTGCTTTCACAACTTCAGGAAAACTAATATTTCGTTCTTGGATTAATAAGTTATTTTTGTTTTCATTCCAGTTAAAATTTTTCACCTGATAATTTTTTATTGCTAATTTTTAACTAAGTAATCATACCAATCTCAAAGGATTTGTGAACAACTTGTCTTTACTTTATCTTACTGTTTGTAGCAAAATTGTCCATTAAGGTTCGATCGACAAATAAGATACTACGATCAAATAAAAGCAATTTTTTTGAGAAGAAGAAGATGTACCGTATTATACTGCACTTTTGAATAATTTAGATGCGGTTATTTAGTCTAACTGACTTCTCCTCATAATTAGCTAGAAATCTTATTATCGTTTTTTAAGATTTTGCGTAAAGAAAAAAAATAAAGAATAATAGATTTTGTTTTGGTAGAAAATTTATTCACTAAAAAAATCTAACAAACAAATTGTTAGTAAAGTTTCTCTGTTTAGTTTCTTAATTTTAAGAAGTTTTTGAATTTCTGGGACTTTTTTTTTTGCAAAACAATTTGACGAAAATTAAGCATAAACCTTAAAAGCATTATTCCATAAAGATTTGAGCTAATATTTATATTTAACTCAATCTCATGCACACTTTCGTTTAAAAGTCAAGATTTATTTTTTTTACACATATTTTGCTGATTTTCTTCCCAAGTTAAAGAGGGGGTGTTATGATCGTTGCGGTAAGTGAAATAAGGAGAAAAACAACATCAAGAAAAATTATTGTTTGTCTATTAAGTAATAAGTGTTAGGTCTATTTTTTGTCAAACACTTAATAGCTTAATTTTAAAAGCAAACTTTATAAAGATTAAAGTAATTCTACTTTTTTTGTAGAAGTGTCTAAAATATTTTAGGCAAAATTTGTCATGGAATTTTTTTGAGTAAAAACTTAATTTTGAGGATAATTTTTGCTCTCAAGATTATTTGAATGATGAGATGTTAACGAAATCAAATTAGGAGCGACTAATGAAAAATAATAATAGCAAGGAGAATCACATGGAAAGTATCAAAAAATGGGTGAAAGAAGAGGAACAAAAAACAAGAATAATGTTTTCAGAAATAGAGTATATTATAGATAAGTATGAAGATGATCCAGCTATACAAAAAAGTCTTTTACACAGACTGGTAAAGAAAAACAAGATGACGTTACAAGATGTCCTTTTGCCGTTTTTTGACTATTCATCGAAGAGAGAAGATGATAATTTTATTGATATTACAAAGCTAGAAAATAAACAGATTTTATTTGTCATTGAAGATTTTATACCAAGTAATTCTGTAATCTTACTTTTTGGTAATTCGGGAGTAGGAAAAAGCACTTTGACTTATTCATGGGCTTATCATGTGGCAACTGGAAAAGATTGGAATGGAAGAAAGGTAAAACAAGGAAAAGTATTAATTATTCAGTTGGAGGAGAATTTACAAACGATTAATAATCGATGGAGTCAAGTGAAAAATGATACCCCAGAAAATACAGTTTTTGTAAAAAAAAGTTATAGTGGCACATTCACTTATCAATTAAAAAAATATATCAAGGAATATAGCCCTAATCTGATAATTATTGACAGTTTTAGTGCTGTAAATTCTTTAAATGGTACAAAGGAAAATGATGCTTCTTCTGCTTTTATTTTGTATGACCTAAATAAAATTGCTGATGAAAATAATGTTAGTATTATCATTTGTCATCATGAAAATAAAAGTGGCGGTTATCGAGGTTCGACAGCCATATCTGCGGCAGTTTCTGAAGTGATACGCTTTTATAAACCCACAGATCATGAAAAGAATAAGAGAGTTCTGGAAGTAACTAAAACTAGACAGGGAGAAAATTATAAATATGTTTTAGAAGGAGATGAAAATAAGAATTATCTGAATTGGACGATCGTGGGGGAATCTAATGAGAATAAAGCCAATCCTGAGAAAGATAATTCATTAAGTAAAATACAAGATTATTTGAATCAAATTCGCCCTGAGAAGGTTAGTAATAAAACCATTGCGGATGAAACTGGGTTGAAACTAGATACCGTCAAGAAAGCTCTCGATCGATATTTCAAATATCCTGACAAGCATCCTGACATCAAAATTGAACGGGAGAAGATAGATAGAGGCTATATTTATAGTTCGGGGGTAACAATGAGAACCGTTGAACTGGTAGAAGATATTAATGATGACGATCGAGAGTCTAAAATCGTGTCCCTTTGTCCCTCTAATGGCTATGATCCAGATTTAGCAGGGCATATAGTCGGGGACAGTTCTCAAGGACAAAATGAAAATGTCGATGATAATTCTATTGATGTCGTATCTGAAGTTGTTGAGAAAGTTCCTTCTCCCCCTCTCCTCCAAACGGCGAATATACCTCAATCAGTATCTGATGAAGAGTTCCTAATGAAAAAGATGATGGACTATTGTTTACAATCTTATCAGGAAGAGGAGGATTCTAAATGTTGGGAAGTATTCGTTTCTTTAAAAGAACAATGGAAACAAGAAGTTAGTGCGAGGGGGTATAATTCTACTAATCTTTGGAAAGTTACTAAAAACAGGCTCGAAAATGCTCATGGTAAGGTGTCCGATCGTTTATATAGATTATCACTAGAAAATCAAAGTAAAACTAAGGTAGCTTAACAAATATGGCAAATATGGGAGTATAATAACTGATACTCCTATAATTTCCATAAAATTAAAGATTATGGCTACTATTTCTATAGAAACAGCAAAACATTTTCACGAAACGGCAACGGATTTGAAGATTGATAAAAATACCTTTGCCGATTACATTTTAGGTTATGTTTGTCATCCCGATCGGCGAGAGTTAGCTTTGAAGTTATATTTAGAACAAAAAATGTTGCATAAGCATACGGAAAGAGAAATTCTCGATATGCCCTCTAAAGAAATAATTGTGGATTGGTAAGTTAGTTTTGTTTTTTCCAGAGAATAATATTTCCATCTTTACTACCACTGATTAAAGTTTTACCATCAGGACTGAAAGAAAGAGAGGTTACAGCTTTTTCATGTTTTTTTAATACCCCATTTTTTCTTGTTTTCATATCCCAAATATCCCAAATTTTTATAGAACCAGAATCATCTCCACTAGCTAGAAATTTACCATCTGGACTGAAAGTAATTACATTTATAGGAAAGTCATGTTCTCCTAATATTTCTTCTTTACATTTTTTCGATAAATCCCATAACTTTATCTTACAATCATCTCCTGCACTGGCTAAAATCTTACTTTTAGGCTTAAAAGCTAATGAATTAATTGGAGTTTCTTTCGGAGTTCCATGAGCTTGAAATTCTGTATCTATTATTGCTGATCCAGTTGTCAATTTCCAAATAGCAATCTCACCTTTTGTATTTCCCGTTGCAAAGATGTCATCTTTTGGATATATACATAGTGATTTAATTTGTCCTGAGATACTGGTTTTAGTACTTGTTTCTGTTTTAAGATTTATTAAATAGATATGTGTATCTGCAATACATAGTATGTCCTTATTGTCCTTTGTAAAACCTAGAAGATTAATACGCCCTAGTAAACTAGGATTAAAAAAGTTGAAAATTTGGGATTTATCAGTTTTTGTATCCCAAAGTTTAACTATATTTTGATCAGCACCTTCAATTAATCCTGTCGCAATATATCTGCTATCAAAACTAAATATAACTGAAGTTGAATGAGAACCCCAAATATGGGAATGTTCCCATTTATTAATTTCTTTTAGCTCTGAATTTAATGTTTTAACAGTTTGATTATTTTCATATCTAACTAGGAACTTAATTTGACTATGGCGATCAGGATTACAAGTAACAGTAGTGATAGAATGACCAATATTTTCTTGTTTGTGAAAATACCATTTTTTTTTTCTTGTTTAATAGAATTGTTATCAATTTTCGGATTAATATTTGCTGTTTGCTCTTTAATTTCCTCGATATATTCAATATCCATTTCACTATTAAATTCTTGTGATTTACTAGGAGTAGCAGGTTGGCTAGTGGTAAATTCCCAAAAAGCAGGATAATAATTTTTTATTTCATTATGGAGATTTTCAAAATCTTGTTCTGTTAATTGAATATTCGATAACTTACCTTTAAAAACTAATCCTTCAATGACATAAATTTCTCTCCCAAAAGAGTCTTTAAGAACTCCATTACCTTCTATCCCTAAATCTTCTGCGATCGCTTCTATCACTCTAAAAACTAAAGTCAAACTTCCGATTTTAGAGTCATCAACATAGGTTATTTTATGAGGAGTTAAATCCCCTCCTGCATTTCTTGCCAATAAACTCGTCTTTTTTGCATCACATAAAAAATCGGGAGCAATCACGGTACGATAATCAAGATAAGGATTCGCACTAACTAAAAATAACCAACTTTCAATTTGTTTCATATTTGTTAAATAATTAAAGTTTAAGAGTGGAATTAGGATAATTTTTTTCTAACTGATTAGCAATGGCTAAAAAACAATTAACAACGTGTTTTAAAGCAGTTTCTTCATTTTCTACTGCTTTGATTGATTCCTGTTTTTTTGTTTTTAATTCTTCCTCTCGTCTTTCTGCTTCCTTGAATTTTTGTTCAATGGGTTTCTCAATATTATCATCAATAAAATCGATAAAACTTTCCAGTATGTCGGTGGCAAATCTATATTTTCTTGGCAGTAAATCTGTCACAGTTTCAATAACTCCTTTCACAGTACTACCAAAAAAAACTGTCAATCTTTCCCAAACACTTAAATTTGGTTTAACACTAATATTCTCTTGTTTTTCTTGTTCTTTTTTCTTGATCAATTCTTCTAAGGTTTTCTTGATCATGTCAGGTAAAATACAAGCTAGGGGCATTTCAACTTGATAAGGTGTTGGCAAATTTCCTGTTTTTTTCATACTGCCATCAAATTGTAATTCAGCAAATCCCATCCCTACCGAACTAACGGGAATTAATCTCATAGGAGTCTTCTGTTGAGTCCGAAGTTTTACCAAATTTTTAAATTCTTCTATTTGGAATAATCTATCTCTGATTTCTTCTAAAGTATAATAATCTTTAACAATGTCCCATTTGCTAATAACAAAATGAATTGGTTTGTCGGTTTTTTGCATGATGGTTAAAATATTCGGCAAATCATTAATACTCCATCTCAACCCCGATTTTTGACCACGAATTAACTCACATATTCTTTGACCATCTAACAAAGCTACTAAAGCATCAGCATTATTTATTTTGTCCTCTAATTCGCTGTCAATATTTTCGTCATCTTCTCCTAACTCATCCGTTAATAATCCTCCAGCATAATCAAAATAAATAAATTGACAAGCTGAGTAGATAGGTAGTTCAGGAGTTTGAACTTTACAGGTAAAAGTCCATTCTGATAAATCTTGTACTTGTGTTCCCTTTGGCCACTTTTCTTCTAAAGCTAATTGGGTGTAAATATTTTTAAGTTTTTTACGTTTTTCTGCACTATCAACTTCAAGAAAAAAACCTAAATCCCCTTGAGTAGATAATTTTTTATAAAGACTAGAAAGATAAACGGTTTTACCTGAACCTCTTTGTCCAAGCATGATGACGGTATAAGTGTTTAGCATTTTTGGATTCTATATGAGTAAATTTGTCGGAAGTTAAGAAAAAAAGATGATTTGGTGTTACCACAGTTAATGTTGTTATGTAACAATATAGGTTAAAGTCCATTGAGTGATAACAAAATTTGTTCTTTATTTACTTATCACTGATGAAATGACAATTTATACAGGATTAAATAAATAATTAATAATTCTTTACAGTCATAATCAATTTTAATTTTGAATTTGTATCTCTGAATCTTGAGTATTATCATCCCCCGAATAAGGCGTATTCAATATTTTTGAGTCACGTCTATAACTTACCAAGCTCATAAATACTATAATTAGGAGAATTAATCCACTAAAAGTAATTAATTTTATCTTATTTTTCTTTCTTTGTTTGATAGTTTGTTCTCGGAAAGATTCATCTGCTAAACATTTTTTCCCTAACAGAAAAGATTTATTTACTTTGTCTAACTTCTTGGAAAGTTTAGGTAATAAAGAATTATATTGTTTTTGAATTTCATTGACGATATATTTTTTATTGTCTTGATGAAAATATAGGCTTCCTTGTTGATCAAAGCCAATAAATTGTATCTTACCAAATAAGAAAATATACTTTTCTAAAATAGAAATATTCAGACTTAATTCGTCTTGACAATTTATTATGTGCCTCATGGTATTTCTGATACTTTTTGACTCTTCAAAAATAGGCTCAAAATTGTTAATCTGAATGTTTAAAATACCCCGTTCATTCAAATCAAAATCTATAGATAAGTTTTCTAAGTATTTACTAAAATTTAGAAAAAAATCGTCAACTGTTATCGACTTATTGTCATTTTGAATTAACAAATTACTAAGTCTGCTATTAGATAAAATTTCCTTACCCATTGCCGATAAATAATTTATTTTGGGCAGATAATTTTTTAAAATTTCGTTAATCTTTGAACACTGATTTAAAAACTCTCGAATAGGATAAATATTATCATCAATAGTTAAACTTGGTTCATCTCCTTTGGTAAAACCAAGACTTTTTATAGAAGTACCAAAGAGAGAAATTAGAGAAATTATACTGTTATAGTTAATAGGAAAATAAAATTTCTTCAAAGAGTTATTATGAATTATTTTAAAATTCAAATTAATCATTTTTAAATCTTGATTTAATGTGTTGAAAATTTCAACTTTTTCTAATAACTTATCTTTGTTAGCGATAGGTAAAATGGGTTTAATATGATTAACTTTATGCTCTATTTCTTCTTTAAATAAATCTAAAGTTTTTGATTCTGGAGGATTCTGTATCAGTTTAATAAAAGTCTCATCATTAACACAACTTTCTGCTAAAGTATATAATTCCGTGACGGCATTAAGACTATTTGTATAGTATAGCAATAAGGAATCATTTGTGAGAAAATACTAAAAACAATTAGTAAGAAAAATTGTGAAAGAATTAGACCAGTTTATCGAATCAAATCCAGATTCTAGAGAATTAAAAAGGGCATTAGCAGTCAGAATGACCCTTCAAGGTTATTCACATCGGGCAATCAAGAAAATTCTCCAGGTCTGTTCAGGATTTATTAGTAAATGGAAAGAACAATATATTATTCATGGCATAGAAGCACTCAAATTAGGATATAAAGGTTCGGTGGGATATTTGAGTAAAGAGGAAAAAACAGAACTGTTTCAATGGCTAAACAGTCAAGAAAGTTTGACCTTAGGGGAATTAGAATATTATATAGCCCAAAAGTACGGAGTAACTTATCAGGCAAAATCAAGCTATTATGATCTATTAGATGAAGGACAAATATCATGGAAAAAATCCCAAAAGAAAAATCCACAAAAAAATCAAGATTTAGTGGATAAAAAAAAGAAGAAATAAAGGAATATATCGAGAAAAATAAAGAAAAAATAGAGTTGGGGAACTTAAAAATATTTTTTGTGGATGAATGTCACTTATTATGGGGTGATATTTGTGGATATGTTTGGGGGAAAAAAGCAGAGAGAATAGAAGTGCCAATTAGAAATGAAAAAGAGAGACAAACTTATTATGGGGGAGTAAACTATAGAACAGGACAGGTATTTATTAAGGATTATGAAGTAGGCAATACAGAAAATACAATAAACTTTATAAAATACTTAATATCAAAAAATAAGGATAGTCAAATAGTAATAATTTGGGATGGAGCAAAATATCATATAAGTAAAGAATTAAAGGAGTATTTAGGAAAAATAAATGAGGGAAAAGAACAAGAAGACTGGTTGGTAAAATGTATAAAATTAGCACCAAATGCACCGGAACAAAATCCCATAGAAGATGTCTGGTTACAGGGAAAAGAAATATTAAGAAAATACTGGAATATGTGCAAAACCTTCAAAATAGTAAAGTGGTTATTTGAATGGGCAATTAAAGAACATATATTCAGTTTTCCCAAACTATCAATGTATGCTTCTTTCTCATGAATCATTCCTGATTGCTATAGTTAAGACTTTTTCTAGGACAGATTCTAATTGCTGAGTATGATCTTTATCTATGGGTTGCTTAATTTTTTCTCTCATATATTCATTTAAAACTTCTTTTTTTGGTGCAGGATATTTATTTTTTTCTTGATCAAAACCTTCATATAAACTTAAAAATCTCAATATCATTTCAACATCCAACATTCTACATTTATCAGGTTGTCCTTTTTTTGGTTTTCTAAATTTAGGAAATACCTCGACAAGCTCTCTAAAAATATCTTTTACACTACACTTGATTATAAAGTCATTCCATTCGCCGTGAAACATACAGTTTCGTAATTCTTGGGGATTTAAGGAAACCGAACCATTATTTAATCTTCCGAATACTTCAAATTGAATTTCAGGATGTGTTCCAGACTCTATAACAATAGTATTTATTTCTCTTCCCAAAAATAAACCTTTCAAATTAACAGGAAGAGAATTAAATGTGCTTTGATTTAGTTCTTTTAGTGTTTGTAAACTTCCTAGTTTTAAATCACCATTTACAAAATTTTCCAGTGTAGTTAATCTTTGAACTCCATCAATAATTTCTAAGATAGTTGTTCCTTCTTTTTCATCAAATTTTTCTAGGAAAAAAAGTGGTGGAATTGGTACATCCATAAAAATAGATTCGATAAAGCGGTATTGTTTCTCTTTATCCCACACAAAATTTCTTTGATAGGGAGGGACTATTATTATATTATTTTGACGATTAGCAACCAAATCTTGGACTGATCTTGTGATGGTTTTTTTGATTACTCGAACTTCTCTAAGTTGTTGAAGGAAATTTTCTGCGATCGCCATAATTTTATCTGTGGTTTATTTACAATAATTTTTGCTCTATCCACTTATCAATGACAAAATTATAATTTATGCAGAATTAAAAGAATACTTAATAATTCTTTACAAAAGAATCAAAAGCAGTGTCTCTCATCGTAAAAAGAAATATTAATTCAGGAAGAAAAAGAGTTAGCCGTTTGGGGGGGAGAGAGAGATAGGTTAGAAACAAATTAAACATGACTGACTTAGAAAAAGTATTAACAGAAATCGCCCTTGATTTAGAGAGGTTAGAAAAAAGATTAATAATATAGTGATTTTAAACGATAGAGATTTGAGTATGTTTGAAGGGCGACTTTTAGGCTTAAACGATTGCTATAAAAAAGTTAAAGCTATACGGTACTTTTTAGATAAAGTAAGCTATTTAAGCCACTTAACTAAAGACTTTAAAGATTATAATTTAGGAGAATTAAATGATTACTAAAAAAGAGATTTATTATGTACCCTTTAACGACTTTAATAATTCTTGGTACAAAGACTTGCAAGGAAAATATTTAGATAAAATAGTGCCTTATTGTATCGTAATTAAACAAGTAATAGAGGTAGAAAATAATGAGAATTAAAGGAGTTAAAAATATGAAATTATACGACCTTAGAGATTCTGTTCTACGCATATCTTATGAGCTAGATAATCTTAAAAGTCTAATAATAAAACTAGAAGTAACTAAAGATGAATTAGAGGAACAAAAAGTAAAATTGTTAAATCAACTAGAGCAATTAATAAAGGAAAATACAGAAGATTTAAACTCTGATATTTTAGGTGATAAATAAATGATTAAAGAAATTAAACAAGATATTTTGGCTGTAGATAAAGGCATTATTGTACATCAAGTTAATTGTCGCAAAGTTATGGGTGCAGGATTAGCGAAACAAATAGCCACAAAACACCCAAAAGTTAAACGGGAATTTTTGGCTAAACGAGAATGGAAATTAGGGGATGTGCAATTCATCAAAGTCGCCCCTGAGTTAGTGGTGTGTAATTTGGCTGGACAATACACCTTTGGCACAGAGCAGAAAAGATACACCAATTATGATGCTTTAAGAACTGGTTTTGAAAAAGTGCTAAATGAAGCCCTCTATATTAAGCATAATATTTTTCTACCCTCTGAAATTGGCTGTCGATTAGGTGGAGGTGATTGGCAACAAGTTCTACATATCATTTATAGCGTCTTCATTAATAATGAAGTCACTGTTTACATCTGCAACCTATAACACCACACCCCCCCCCTCCCAAACGGCTAAAACTATCTTGAATGGGTGAACTACCAAAATCGCCCCTCTCATATATCTTTTTTTCTAACAATGTAGGGATAGTTAGTTTGTTGTGTTTTATAACTACACACATGGTATCTTCATTTTTAAAGAAACAGAAGTGACGCTCTCACACTGACCTGTAGTACAGATGTGAGCTTCTTACCTCACGATAAGAATTTTCTGCTTCATCGGACGGCACTAGCCTTACAGACAAGTCCATAAGACCCCGTAACCGCTACCCTCCACAGACTGTGTACGATTCGCCCAACCGCAATTTTACTGGTTTTCATCGTTAAGATTTTACTTGCACACGACTGTTTACAACTGTGCAAAACCCCATATCTTAAGTTGTCAAAGTGCATAACCGTATTCTCAAACTGCGCACTGTTCACCAGAAAAATCTGTACGTTTGTGACGCTTGACGAGGTGGTCAACCTATTTATATACTAGACTATGTTAAGTTGATTTGTCAAGTACTATGAGAAATAAAAAAGTAGAGGTGAGGTTAAATGAAATTGAGTACAAATGGTTGAAAGAATATGCAGAGAAAGAACAGATACCAATGGGGGAGGCTATGAGAAGATTTTTGAATAGCTATAGGTTGGTATCTTAAACTTGGACGGCAATTCATCCCACACTGATTTGTTAACGTTTTTATCGAAAATACAGTGTGGGGCTTCTTACTAAAGACCCTAAAAGCAATGGGGTGAATCAAAAAATTTGCTTGAATGGGCTTACTGTGTATGAATGCAAAATTTTTGAGATCCCCTTGCTGAAAGTGGATTGCGAGTTAGAATAGTGAAGCCATTTTTTTGATTATACCGTGTGTACTGCATGACCTTTATATGTATATATGAAATTTTGGGGATGATCTTCTTTCTTTGAAATATATTTTTTTTGTATAGTTAGAAGACTGTATTATTCTCTTTCTTATATTTCTTACCTTATTCATTACTATTTATTATATATAATTTTTTATTTATTATATATAGTTATATAAGACTTTATTTATTTATTATGTATTATGTATTTTAAATGTTTATCCTTGTATTTTTATAAGGTAGGGGGTATCTCTCCATTTTTTTATTATTTTATTTTATTTATATAAAAATAATAAATGTTAATGGAGGAAGTTTGTTTAGTTGTCTGTGTCGATATTTATATTATGCCAGATACTTTTATTAATGTCAAGGTATTTCTAAAACTAACTAAGATACTACAATTTTAAGTGTAATGAGTGGGTATATGCAAAATTAGGTATCTATTATATAGTGGTGATTTTGCTAAATGAGTTAGAGAAAAGAGTGTTAAATCTAATCTGTTTTGTGAGGGGTATTCTACAGCGTAAAATCTAAGGGCTTAAAGCTACTTAAGTTTATGAAGAGCGTCTAATGCGTTAGAAAAATAGAGTAAAACTAAATAGGTTTTAAAGGAGTGTGTAAATGAGTTAGGAATTAAGCGTTAAATCTAAGGGCGTTTCTGTAAGAGTGTCTAAGCGAGTTATTTTAAAGTGTTATTTCCTAAATAAGTTTTTTAAGAGTGTTTAAGGGCTTAATTTCTACGCAAGTTTGTCTAAGCCAGTATAAGTTAGGTAATTTAAAGGGCTAAATTCTACAGAAGTTTAGGGAGCAGGTCAGTTCTGCGAAACAAAAGTACTATTGAGTGCTTAAAGACAATTATTGAGATATGCACATCTATGTTTGAGTACTTGAGAGACATTTTCTTTATTCCATTGTGCACCAGATATTTTGAGTCGCCGATCTATTTGTTTTACCGTTGACTCCACTGCCCCAGAACCAATGGAACAAATTTGTTCTTCCTGATAATAGCCGTAATTGATGATACGATGTCGGTGAGTCTTGAGATAATTACAGAAATTTTCTGCCTGTTTTTTCTTCATCCCAGATATTAGTGTGATTGTTTCATCTACTTTTCCTCTCCAAAGTAAATTTTCCGCTTCTTTTAATCTTTTTACTCCCCCCAACTTTGTTAAATTTCCATCAAATGATACCAATCAAGTATACTTGGCGAGGGTATAACTTGAGTTTGGTGAAGGTAGGCAAAAGGCAAATAGGCAAAAGGCAACTGTACATTTTGCAACATCAGATTATAACCTTGATGAGTATATTTCCCTTTTTTCACCATCTGGATTTAATTGTTTAATGATGTTCCAAATTCCAGAATGTCCATCCCCCAAACAGGTTAACGGTTCTGATAGTTTTTGTTGATTCACCCAATGGATTAATTCTTCATTTTGTGCAAACCACGCTTTTCTTTCTTGTTGATTAACACAAATCGCTTTATAGTCGCGCCAAACACAACTTTTTCTTTTTTCTTTTGTTCTTAATCTTACCTTGCCCCCATCGAGATTAATTTCTTCGATTTGTTTTTCCGTAGCTATTTCTGGAAATTGATAACGATGTATAATTCGTTGTTGGGTTCTCCCAGATATTTTCATCCCCGTATAATATTCCACATCCCGAGCCGCATTTTCATAAGAAACATTGGCACTAGCTCTGACACAACATTTTTCTAAATAAGGACTAATTCGTTGATTTGTGTTTAAATTTAATCTGATAGCTTGTTTTTCTGTTATGGGTAATTTACCTAGAATACTTCTGATGTATCTGAGTCGTCCTGATTGAGTTTCGGTGATTTTTTGGATAAAAAAAATCCTATTTGTGGGGTAATATATTCAAGAGTTTGTTGTCTAACAGTTTCTTCGATAACTGCTAAATTATCTAGTTGAGAGGGATCACATTCTTGATAAAGAATACGAGCAATACCTTGAAGATATAAATTTATTTCTGCTTGTTGTTCTGGTGTCATTGTCAAAAAAAAAGGATTATGATTAATTTAATGTAACCTACCTATATTTCTTAGTCAAGTAGTTTTTTTGTTCTGCAAGTTTGACCTGCTCCCGTAGGCTTCATCTATTATTATTTGTATTTCTTCTTTTGAATATACTTTAATCTCTTTAGTGTTTTGGGTATTTAGAGTGCTAATTAAGTCTGTTATATCTGTTTTAGTTTCTAGTTTTTTATACTTAAAAGCTAAGTTGATAGCACTTCTAAGTATCCTAAGATGAGAAGCTATAAATCGATCGCTATACCCTACTTTTTCTGAATTTTTATGTTTTACTTCTGATTTAAGATAGATAAAAAATCTGTTTAAATTTTTTAAATCCTGAAACTCTGAAGGACTTAAACTTAACCAATTATTTAAAATTTGTAAACTTTCTTCAGTGCTTGAGTCTAAATTTGGCTGAAGTTGCTCATAGAAATTTAAAACTTCTGAGATACTTGTGAAAAACTTAGTATCTATACCTATTTTTTTTCTAACGGGGGAATACTTATCTTCTTGGAAAGTGTTAAAAATAATATCTTGAGTAATCTGTATCGCTTTCTTTTCGGCTATATTTAAGTTTTTTTTAGTATTTTCCAAGCCTAATGAAATGTTATACAATTTACTTTTGTATGTAAAACGTAAGAGTAAAGAGCCATTATTATCATAAATAGTAACTTTACTACCAGAAGGGCGAAAAAGTTTATGCTGCGTCATTTTTTTATGCAAACCTTATGCAAAAAATTAGAATGGTTTAGTTTAGCATAATTAAAAAATATTTGATTCCCAGTGTAGCTTATGGAGCTAGAGAGGCTGTATAATAAAGGTTTCAATAAACGGGCGTGGAGGGACTCGAACCCCCGACCTGCTGATCCGTAGTCAGCCGCTCTAATCCACTAAGCTACACACCCTAGTTTTTTTTCAACACTTATCTATAATAACAGATGAACAATAAAAATGCAATAGTTATGTCTGAAAATTTATCTCATATTAATAGTCAAGGGGAAATAAACATGGTGGATGTTTCGGCTAAAGCTATCACTGTGCGAGAGGCGATCGCATCTGGTAAGATAATGATGAAAAAAGAAACTTTCCAAAAAATTCAACAGGGAAACTCCCCCAAAGGAGATATATTTGCCACCGCAAAAGTAGCAGGAATTATGGCAGCAAAACAGACATCTCAATTAATTCCCCTGTGTCATCCTCTCCCGTTGCATAAAATTATTGTCAATATTACTCCTGATGAAACTTTACAAGGTTATCATATTGAGGCGATCGTCAGAACAAAAGCCGAAACAGGAGTAGAAATGGAGGCTTTAACGGCAGTATCCGTCACCGCCTTAACTTTATACGATATGGCAAAATCGATCGACAAATCCTTAACCATCAGCGACATCAAATTGATTAGTAAAACGGGAGGAAAAACTATCTAAGTTAGTGATATTAATGTTTGTGAGAGAAGCCTGAGGCAATCTCTTAGTCAAAATTCCACATAACGGGGTTATCGTCTAAATATTGTGTTACTCCATAGCCAATCTCACTTATTTTGAACACATCTTCAGGGGTAAGATTAACTTCTATTGCTTTGGCGTTGGCTTCAGCTTGGATAGCATTTCTCGCACCAACGATGGCATTAGTTTTTGGTTGGCGGATTAACCATGCGATCGACAATTGTGCTAAGGTGCAGTTATATTGTTCGGCGATGGGTTTGAGTTGAGTTAATGCTGTTTGCACTCTTTCCCAATGGGGAGATTGAAATAAACGATTATTTTTGCGATGATCACCTTGGTCAAAAGTGGGATTAGTGTCAAATTTTCCTGTTAAAATACCTTGGGCAAGGGAAGAATAAGCCAATATAGAAATATTTTTTTCTGCACAATAGGGTTGAATTTCTTTTTCCGCAATTCGCCAAAACAGAGAATAAGGGGGTTGAATACTATCAATCTCTCCATATTGTAAGGCTTCGGTTAATTGTTCACGGGAAAAGTTTGACACTCCTATAGCCCTAATTTTGCCTTGTTGTTTTAAATCAGTCAAGGCGCGCATGGTTTCTTCTATGGGTACAATCTCACTATTCCAAGTACCAGAAGGCCAGTGAATCTGGTATAAATCTATATAATCTGTCTGTAAATTTGTCAAGGAATTATGACAAGCGGTGATGACATCATCATATTTAAGATGATTAGCAAATACTTTTGTTGCATAAACAACTTTGTCTCGCACCTCCTTTAAGGCTTCCCCGACTATTTTTTCTGAATGCCCTTCGCCATATACCTCAGCAGTATCGATCGTAGTAATACCAGAGTCAAAAGTTTGACGAATCGCCTTAATACTTTCGCTGTCTTCAATACCTACCCACATTCTTTTCCCCGTTTGCCATGTACCTAAAATAATTGGGGTAATATAAATATTTGAGTTGCCAAGTTGTCTCGTTTCCATAATCAATATTTTTAATGATGAATTAATAATTACTATCGTAGGTTGGGTTGTAAAAAAATCCAACTGTTAATTATCAAGATTTTTCAAAAATTATTTAAGCTATTCTAAAATTTAGCTAGAATGTTCATGCAATAAATTCAAAGAATATGTAAATTATGACGGAAGATATTAACAAACTTAAAAAAATCATTGAAAATGCTTTAGCCGACGGTAGATTATCTCGTGCTGAGAGTGAAATGATCAAAAAAACTATTTATGAAGATAATATCGTGACTCCTGAAGAAGCCCAACTTTGGCGAGAATTACAGCAAAAAGTCACCGATGGGGAAATTATACTAGAAAGTTAAGTCATGAGAGTTTTTTTTGTGTCTCTAGTTCGGCACGAAACAATCTCCTAAAAAGATAAGTTATATCAATATTCATAATTTGATTCGATCGAGCTTAACCTTTTTTCTGTTATTCTATAGTGATAGTTACATAATTAATCACTATGGAAAAACTGACACGGGATATTTTAGGGCAAACTTATAACGCTACTGTTGACGCAAAAAAAAACTACAGGAAAAATACTTGCGATCGCAAATTACAGTGATAAACAGCAAGTCTGTTTTCAAGTGACAGAAGGACAAAATGGTATTTGGATTCCCGCTTTAGCTTTAGAAAGTGTATCGACAAATACAAAGAAAAAAGAAGAAGAAATGGTTTTACAAACTACTTTTTATGAAGAGTTATTAAATAATATAAATGATCAATTCAGTACCAATATTAAAATTATTAATCAAAATATTGATGATGCTCAACAACTACTGAATAGGCTAACAAAAGACTTTCAAGAATTAGGAAAAAATCATTTAAAAATCTTGAACGAATACTTAAATACCGTACTTTCAAGCATTAAAAATTTAGTGGATCAAATTGTACAAACTATTCAAAATATTTGGGCTGAGAGTCTGCGAGAATCCATTGCATTAATTATGAAAGATTCTTCTTTGTATTTTAATAGTGCCAAAAGAAAAATCAATTATTTGAAAAAAACTTATCCTCAAGAAAGTAATAGTCAATTAGCTGGAAGATTAACACATCATTTAACAATTATATCTTTCAAATCTAAATTACTCGGAAAAGATATTAAAACTTGGGAAATGATAAAAAGTTTATTAATAGAATTAGACTTATTAAAAATTTCTAGTCTTTTAACTAAATTAATTTATGGAGTTGCTATTCTTCATGGTTTTGATGAATTAGATAAAATTGATATGGGAGAAATTATTGGAATTTTAGCATTATGTTTAACTGTTGATTCTCTCAAACAATTGGGATTAGATTCACTAATACAATCATTAAAATTGCATAATCCATTAGTCATGAATAATAAAACTGTTGAGTCAACGGTTAAAATTACTTTTAATGCAGTGTCTAATATTGCTTTATTTCAAATGATTCGTTATGCTTCTTACTTATACTATGATATAAAAACCGATAGCTTAGAAAATCCCATTACTTCAGCTAAAGCATATAAAGACTTTACTCAACAAGTACAAAGTTATTTAAACGAAACATTAAATCAGAAAAATCAACTGGTTAAAATTGTCAAAAATATCGCACAGGTTGAAGAAAAAATAGAAGCCTTAGCTTAATTAACTTCTTCATCGTAATTGGTGGGCAATGCCCACCCTACAGATTAAATTACGAAATTAACTAATTTATTGGGTACAACAATTACTTTTTTAATGGGTTTTTCGCCAATATGTTTTTTAGCAATATCCGACTCTTTCGCAAAGATTTCTAACTCCTCTTTAGTGGCAGAAGCTGGTACAGAAATTGTACCTCTGGTTTTACCCATTATCTGAATAACTAAGGTAATTTCATCCACGATTAATGCCTCATTCTCTAAGGTTAACCATGTCTGCAAATGCACTGATTCATTATTACCTAATAATTGCCATAATTCTTCGCTAATATGAGGTGCAAATGGTGCTAAAAGTAAGATTAAGGTTTCAATTCCTTCTCGAAAAACAGACGAATTTTTAATGTTAGTATCTCTTAAAGCGTTGCTTAATTTCATTAACTCAGAAACTGCAGTATTAAATTGATAATCGCCGTTTAAGTCTTCAGAAATTTCTTTAATTGCTGTATGAATTGCCCTTCTTAAATCTTTTTCTTCTTTGGTTAATTTAGCTTTATCAAAGGTTTTATTCTTAGCAGAATTAGGGTTTTCTACAAACTCATTAACTAATAACCAAACTCGATTTAAAAAGCGAAATTGTCCTTCTACATCGGCATCTTGCCATTCTAAATCTTTCTCCGGAGGGGCTTTAAATAAGATGAACATTCTGGCAGTATCTGCTCCATATTTAGATAATACTACCTGTGGATCAACTCCGTTATATTTAGACTTGGACATTTTCTCATAAAATACTGAGAGTTTCTGATTAGTTTCTCTTTCATAATAAACTGTTTCAGTTTTGCCTTTGTCGTTGGTTTCTTCTAGGGAATAGACGTTTTCGGCAATGACATATTTGCCCGTTTCAGGATTTTTATAAGTCAACCCTTGTACCATACCTTGAGTTAACAATCTTTTGAAAGGCTCATCAACCTTGACTAAACCTCGATCGCGCACTACCTTAGTAAAAAACCGTGAATAAAGTAAATGTAGAATTGCGTGTTCAATACCCCCTACATACTGATCTACTGCCATCCAATCATTCACTCTAGCAAAGTTAAATGCCTCATCTTGGTTGGTTGCATCGGTATAACGGAAAAAATACCATGAGGAGTCGATAAAGGTATCCATAGTGTCGGTTTCCCGTTTTGCCGGTTTGCCACATTTTGGACAGGGTACATTAATCCAGTCTTCAATTTTAGCTAAAGGAGACGCACCACGCCCCGAAAATTCTACATTTTCAGGTAGTTTTACTGGTAAATCTTGACTAGGTACGGGTACTATACCACAATCTTCGCAGTGAATAACAGGAATGGGACAACCCCAGTAACGTTGACGGGAAATCAACCAATCTCGGAGGCGATATTGAATGCGTTTTTTGCCATAGTCGTTATTTTCCGCAAGGCGAATCACGGCTTCTTTTCCTTTAACAGAATTCATGCCGTTAAAACCCCCAGAGTTAATCATGATACCTGCTTCGGTGTAGGCTTCCAAAAGACATATATCACCGTTATCGGCATCATCGGGTAAGATAACTACTTTGATGGGTAAGTCATTTTCTTTGGCAAATTTGAAGTCTCTTACGTCGTGGGCTGGTACTCCCATAACTGCCCCTGTGCCATATTCGTATAAGACATAATTGGCGATTAAAATGGGGATTTCTTCTCCTGTAAAGGGGTTAACGGCTTTACCTCCTGTCATTGTACCTTTTTTGGGCTTGTCATCGGCAGTTCGATCGATCTCACTTTCCTCGGATACTTCTTTGATAAAGGCTTCCACCGCTTCTTTTCTGTCTGGGGTAGTGACAATTTGAGTTAGGGGGTGTTCGGGAGCGAGTACTACATAGGTAACTCCATAGACGGTATCAGGGCGCGTTGTAAACACGGCAATTTTTTCATCCCTTCCCACAATCGGAAACTCTAAATAAGCCCCTACAGACTTACCTATCCAGTTTTCCTGCATGGTTTTAACTCGATCGGGCCACCCTTGTAATTGTTGTAAGTCGTTCAACAGTTGTTCGGCGTAATCGGTAATCTTGAAAAACCACTGTTTTAATAATTTACGCTCAACTTTTGCACCGCTACGCCAAGAGTAACCCTCAGAGTCCACTTGTTCGTTAGCTAACACCGTTTGATCGATCGGATCCCAGTTTACCCCAGCTTCCCGTTGATAAGCAAGTCCAGCTTCTAAAAATTGTAAAAATAGCCACTGTGTCCATTTATAATATTCTGGGGAGCAAGTGGCAACCTCTCGACTCCAATCAATGGATAAGCCTAATTCTTGGAGTTGCGATCGCATTTGGGCGATATTTTCAAAAGTCCACTTAGCAGGAGGGATACCCCTATCAATAGCGGCATTTTCCGCAGGTAAACCAAAGGCATCCCAACCCATAGGATGTAAAACTCGATGCCCTTGCATTCTTTTACAACGGGCGATAACATCAGTAATAACATAGTTACGCACATGACCCATATGTAATTTTCCCGAAGGATAGGGAAACATCGAAAGAGCATAAAATTTAGGTTTTTCGGTATTTTCTTCGGTAAGATAAAGGTGAGAATCTGACCATTGTTTTTGCCATTTTGATTCTATATCACTAGGATTATAGGGAGTTTGCATAAATATTTTTGAAGTATCTATAATTATTTAATTTAGTCGATCTTTCATTTTAACCTGAGTTTGACCTCACCTCGATGGAGGTATAGAAGACTAAAAGCACTACCAACAATCGATCGCTTTTTAGCGGCGCTGTGCGATCGAACCTCCCCTATCCTGTCATTGCGAGGATACGAAGCAATCTCCTCAAAATCGATCGCTTCTTCTGATCAATTAATGGTAAAATATCACTGGAAAAACCTGAAATGTTGATATTAAATGTCTCAATTTCCCCATGACGAATTTGTCAAAGAAGTGTTACCAGAATTGTATCAAAATTATGGTCAAGTAATTCCTTCAGCGGATGTTAGTAGCGAAAGAAGAGAAGTCGATATTCTTTTTATTCCTGATAAATCAGTACCGACAACACCCGACACATTAGGATTATTAGGAAAAATTGCACAAACAACTTGTTTAATAGAAGTTTACCGTAATCATGTTCAAGCCGAAGAGATTCTGGATTGTATTGGCAAACTAATTAGTGTAAAAAACAATCTTTTAAAAGACAAAAAAAAAGACATCGCTTTATGGATTATAACCCCGACTATTTCTAAACAGATTTTGAGTCAATTTTCAGGACAACCTCAAGAAAATTGGGAGAAAGGAGTGTATTTTTTACCTCAAGGATTTAACACAGGTATTATTGCCGTACATAAATTATCAAAAACTCCCGAAACATTATGGTTAAGACTATTTGGGCGGGATAAAATACAGTTTAGTGCCATCGAGGAATTGGAATTATTAGCAAATAACCATCCTTCCCGAAAAAATATATTAAAATCGGTATATGGTTTATTAAATGCTATGGAAGCAAATCGGAATAAATCATTCTCTATCAATCAAAAAAGGCAGGTGTTAATTATGAGTTTAAGAGCAATATTTGATGAAGAATTAGCTAAAGAAAAGAAACAAGGTATTCAACAAGGTATTCAACAAGGTAAATCTGAAGGGAAACTGGAAACAGTGCCACTTTTAATCCAATTAGGTATGAGTGTCGATGAAATTGCTAATCGCCTTAATTTACCCCTAGAGATAGTAAAAAAAGCTGTTAATCCCCAAAACTAAGACTAAATGTCTTTATACTGCGATCGAGCTTCCTCCAATATCGATGCCAAAGGCACGCTGCGCGCCCGAACCTCCCCTATCCTGTCATTGCGAGGATACGAAGCAATCTTTAAGCGCGATCGAACTCCCCCTAAAATCGATCGAACTTAGCGGTAATTCGTGAGGGAAAGTTGAGATATAATAGTTCAATAAATGTGACAATTAATTAATGACGGAAATCAACGCTAATTACGATGAACCTTGGAAGGAAGCTATTGGAGATTACTTTGATAGATTCCTCGACTTCTTTTTTCCAGAGGTTTATAATCTCATTGACTGGTTAAAACCAATAACTTCTTTAGATAAAGAATTACAAAAAATAACAGCCGATTCTGATGATAGTAAAAGATTGGTGGATAAACTATTTCAAGTTTGTTTAAAAAATGAACTTGAAGTGTGGATTTTAGTTCACATCGAAGTACAAAGTCAGTACGATAGCGACTTTAATCAACGAATGTTCATCTACCATTATCGTGCTTTTGACTTGTATCGAAAACCAGTAATTAGCCTTGCTATACTAGGAGATGAAAAGGAAAAATGGCGACCATCCAATTATGGTTATGATTTAGGAGGATGTCAACTGAATCTTAATTTTCCCTCGATCAAATTATTAGATTATCAACAAAAATGGGAAGAATTAGAAAAAGATTTAAACCCCTTTGCCATGATGGTAATGGCACATTTAAAAACCAAAGCAACCACAAGTAATTTAACCCAAAGAGAGCAATGGAAATGGTATTTAATCAGAAGTTTATACGATAAAAAATACAGTAAATTAGAAATAGTAAAACTGTTTAAATTTATCGATGCCATGATGACTTTACCACCATTATTGCAACAAAGTTTGAATAAAAAAATAATAAAATACGAGGAGGAAAAAATTATGCCCTTAGTTAGCCCTTTTGAAAAAATGGCAAAAGAAGAAGGAGTAAAAGAAAGGATCGATCGAGATAAGGAATTAATTATTCGTTTAATTCAAAGAAAATTGGGAGTAATTAATGAAGATTTACAAACTCAAGTAAAAGCTCTAAATATTGATGATCTAGAAACCTTAGCTGAGGATTTATTTGATATGGATTCGATCGAAGATTTACAACAATGGTTAAGTAAGTTCTAATTTTTATCTCTAAAAAAATCAGTAGCTTGAAATATAGCTACTTTTTTTTGTCTCAATATGCTCGATCGAACTTCCCCATAATCCCACAACCTCGATCGAACCTCCCCTCTCTTGTCATTGCGAGGCACGAAGCAATCTCTTTAAACTCGTTTTTATCAACAAGTTTTAGAAATTAGACGTACAGAAGGCACACAATGGGGGGCAAACATGGTTATTCGTCAATTAAATCACTTTAGTTGAGTTACGCTATGAGCAATGAAATTTATTTCTTTGCGGGGGGATTGAGGTAAACGATCGAAATTTAAAGTAAGGTTTTTAATTTTCAATTCAGGTAAAATACTGATAGAATAAGATTTTTAATCATTCTAAATTCTACATTCTCAATGACGATCGAATCACAAGGAAAAATCAATATTCGGGGAGTAAACCACTATTACGAGTGGATTCGTCAACCTTCAGCAAATAATCAACCTAAGCCGGTGATGGTATTTATTCACGGTTGGGGAGGCTCTTGTCGATACTGGCGTACTACTGCGAGTTCGATCGTCTCTGACTATGATTGTTTGCTGTATGATATGCGAGGTTTTGGACAGTCAACGGAGGAAAAACAGGGAAATATTGGCTATGAATTAGAAGATTATGCCGAAGATTTATTGATATTATTAGATACATTTCACCTCGATAAAATTTATTTTAATGCGCATTCTATGGGGGCTTCGATCGGAACAGTATTTCTTAACATAGCGCCTGAGAGAGTTCATAAAGCAATTTTAACTTGTAATGGAATTTTTACCTATAATGCCCTAGCTTTTTCGGCTTTTCATCAAGTAGGAGGATATGTGGTTAAATTTCGTTATAACTGGTTTTTAAAAGTGCCTTTTGCCGATAAAATGTTTATGGCTAGATTTTTATATCAACCCATACCAAAAGATATGAGTATTGCTTTTTTAGAAGACTTTTTATTAGCAGATTATAACGCCGCTTTGAATACAATTTATTCATCGGTAAGTAAAAAAGCAGTGGATATTATGCCTCAAGAATTTGCCAAAATAAAAGTACCCACTTTATTAATTTCGGGAGAAAAAGATCAAATAATTCCTGCAATTATGGGAAGGGAAGCCGCCGCTTTAAATACTGAAAATATTGTTTATGTAGAAATACCAAAAACTGGTCATTTTCCTATGTTAGAAGATAAAAAAACTTACTTAAATACTATTAATAATTTTCTTCAATAATCCTTAAAACGGTGGTTCGACTACCCTCACCAACCGCACATTTATTTTTATGGTTCACTCAGGTATTATTGGGGATTTAGGGGCGGACAAAATAACTTTAGCAATCACGATAAACTTGATTTGCTAAATGATACGGGTGAACGAAATTTTGGTTGGGAGGAGTTTATGAGGGCAAAGTTAAATGGGCAAAGGGCAAAGGTTATTTATCTAATTTATTAATCGTGGAAACAAGTAACGCTTGTACCTCATTTACCTTATTTATTGCTAAATCTATCCATTCAAGATTTTCAATTATTTTTACTTCTTTACTAATAATTAATTGAGTTTCTAAAGAAGGGAAAAGTTGTATGGGCAAGGGTCAAAGGTTATAATAATTTTAGCTATAAGGGTTGATTTTATTATTAAGTATTTTTTTTGTTATTTTTGATATATTCTGTTTATATTCTTGCCTTTGCCCTTTGAACTTTTGACTTTGCCCTTCTTTAACAGTGATTTATTTGAGAAACTAATCCATATAATTCTTTCTTAGGGTAATTATTGGTTAATCTATAAATAATAACGGCTAAATTTTTAGCTTTTTGCCAAATGAATTGGTCTTTATAATTTGCCATAATGAAGGAAAAAGTAAGAAGGAAAAGTAAAATAACTCTTTAATTTATATCATACTATCCTTTGCCCTTTGCCCTTTGCCCTTTGCCCAATGTTCAAAGCTATATTTCCCAACTATTTTTTCGCTCACCCAAATGATACTTTTTAACAAATGCGGGGTAATTGCTCACCACTCAACATATCGACAATTCTTTTACCTCCTATTTTATTATTCATAATCACTAGAGAATTATCTGTTTTTTTTACTGTACCAATGACATTAGCAAAATGATTTTTTGCTTGTAAAATAGTTAAACTTTTACTCACATATTCCTCCTCAATAAACATAATAAATCGTCCTTCATTGGCAACATAAAGAGGATCAAAACCAAGTATTTCACAAGCTCCTTTTACTTGTTCTATGACATGAATTGAATCCTCATTAATATTCATTTCTAAATTAGTTGAAAAAGCAATTTCATTTAAAGCACTTGCTAAACCACCTCTAGTTAAATCCCGTAAACAATGAATTTTAATTCCTGCTTTTAATAATTCTAAAATAGTTTCCGCTAGGGGCGCACAATCACTTTTAATAGTTGTTTCAAACTCTAAACCTTCTCTAATTGCCATAATTGCTATGCCATGTTGCCCAATATCACCACTAATAATAATCACATCATTAGGCTTAATTGAAAAAGGATTTATTTCTAAATTATGATCAATAATTCCGATCCCAGAAGTATTAATAAATATACCATCACCTTTGCCTTTTTCTACAACTTTAGTATCCCCTGTAATAATTTTTACTTTACTTATTTCTGAGGCTTTTTTTATAGATTGTATAATTTGCCATAATTTAGTAATTTCTAATCCTTCTTCCAAAATAAAACTTAAACTTAAATAAAGAGGAATTGCACCCCCCATAGCTAAGTCATTTACTGTACCATAAACTGCCATTGAACCAATATTTCCTCCGGGGAAAAATAGAGGATTTATCACATAAGAATCCGTAGTAAAAGCGATTTTATTTTTACTAAGATTAACTACTGCACAATCATGATCAATATTATTTTCAGGGGGAAAAGTAGTTAAAAACATCTCATTGATTAATTGCCTCATTAACTTTCCTCCACTACCATGGCCTAATAAAATATGAGGATATTTATTAATAGGTAAAGGACAATTAATTTGAAATTCTTTATTGTCTTCCATCACTTTATTTTTTTTCAAAATCCCTTAATAAATTATCATAAATTGTTCCTATTTTCTGAGGAAGCAATCTAGAACATTAAACTTTTTTTTAAGTTAATCTTCATTTCTATTTAAAATTTTTTCTGGTTAGAATAGCGAATAATTCCATAACTAATAGCTAAACAGACGATCGCAACTCCTAAAGCAATCAGATCAATTTTTTGGTATTTACCCGGATCAAAAATTATAATTTTTCGAGCCACAGCAATTAAAGCAGTAGTGACAACTAACTCTAATTGTACAATATGTTTTCTAAGATAAACTGTTATATTTTCTAAGAGTTCTAAGGCAATTAATATATTAAGAAAAAAGCCAAAAAGTTCGATTAAAGTACGGTTAAAAAATCCTAAAGGCTCTTCTTTAAATAAATCCGTAACTAAAACTAATACTAAGTCATATAAAGCAACAAAAATAACCACGATTAATGCTAAAGAAAGAACCTTTGACACTAAATTTTCAGTGACATGAATTAATTTTAGAAAATTTCTATCTCGAAAGAAATCTTCAAGCCAAACTAAAATTTTTCCCATACTTATATCAAAGTTTTAAAAGATTTTTAATCAACTAATTATTAGAAAAATATATAAACTCTTTACAATTTAGCATTTTGTGAAAAGTTTTTTCATCTAATAACTATCAGAACAATAATTGTTAATTTATATAAAACTATCCTTGACTAGAATAAGAAAAAATGATAAGATTCCTCTGTAAGAATCAGCAATACTAAACTGAAAACACCATGACTGTTAATGCCCATAACTCAATTCAACCCATGAAAGAGGATGTTCGTGATTATGTTGCTCATTTACAATTACATATGAGTCTTCAATCTCGCAATTTATTACCACATCTGAGTCAAGTGAAAGATAGTCGTGATCATCTACTCTATCAAACTCAGGTACAAATAGAAAAAATAAGTTCCCGTGAGTTGACTTAAGTTGATTGCTTCTAAACTATACCAGTTCTCGATCGAGGGGGTAAAAATAAAGAAATAAAAACTTTTTCGATTTTACTCTTGCATTTTTTTTTAAAGTTCGTTATACTGGTTATCGTTGCGAAAATTAAAAGCAACGAATGGGTCGCTAGCTCAGCGGTAGAGCACTCGGCTTTTAACTGATTGGTCCTGAGTTCGAATCTCAGGCGACCCATTTTTACATTTAACTAACTTAATATTCCACGATACTTAAAAGATTATTAGGTTTTATTCTTATCAAAGATATACTCAACACTACACAGACTTTCATCGTGTATAGTTTTAGCAATTTTTAAGTCAAAAAATTTTCTTTAATTTTGTCTATACAAAGTCTCAAAACTCTGATTTCCTCTTTTCTACCATGATCAAAAGACTTTTTAAGCAACTCCTAAGTAGGGATTGGTGGGCAATGCCCACCCTGCATATTAGTTTTTACCAACCTTTTTCGGCTTGAGAAAGAACATAAGTAGCTACGTCTTCAATTTGTTCTCCTGTTAAATTCTTACCAAAAGAAGGCATTGCGGCTTTACCATTAAGTATTTGAGTTTTAATTTTGTCCAACTCATACATATCATATTTTTCTAAGTCGGCTTTTTGTAAAGTTTTGGTAGGATTCACCACATTTCTTCCTCCCATGTGACAAGAAGCACAATTAGCACTGAATAAAGTCGCACCTTTAGAGGCATCTCCGGCTAAGGCTGGACTTGCAAAGGTAAAAGTAACAAGGGTAATTAATAAAACTACTACACTAAGAATTTTTTTCATTGGGAATTTCGATCGAGATATTTTTTATCACCTTCGATCTTCTGCAATTTGTTTTCCATTGTCAAAAGACAAGTGGTCAAAGTTTGTTACATTTCTTAATCTAATATGGCTTAACATTTTAATTTTCGATTCCTGAATCTTTGAGTTTTTGCACCGTTACCACATCAGTTAAATTGTATTGTAATGGAGTCATAGTTATATAATTTTCTTTGATGGCTTGAACATCCGTGGGCAAATCAGGGGGTAAGTAAATATGTTCGGGTTGCTCCAGTTCTTCCACTAATTCTCCTGCTAACCAATAGTAACTTTTTCCTCTGGGATCGGTTCGTTTTTGGAAATTTTCGGTGTAACGTCTAATACCTTGACGAGTGATTTTTACTCCTTTAATGTCTGTTTCTGCTACTGGAGGAATATTGACATTGAGTAAAGTCGCTTCGGGTAAAGGGTTTTGAGTGAGTTGGTTAATCAGTTTGACGGCAAAATTGGCGGCGGGTTGAAATTCTACGCTGGTGAAACTGGCTAAACTAAACGCTATACTCGTAATCCCGTCGATCGAGCCTTCCATAGCTGCGCTCACTGTGCCTGAGTATAATATATCAGTGCCTAAATTTGAGCCGTGATTAATCCCAGAGAGGACAAAATCAGGTTGCTCTTTTGAAATGGCGTTCAAGCCTAGTTTAACGCAGTCTGAGGGCGTTCCCGAACATGACCACACCGTGACTTCAGGATGAAAAACGCCTTCAATTTTCTGTGCTCTAATGGGTTGATGAAGGGTTAAACCATGGCCTGTAGCCGATCGTTCTCTATCAGGTGCTACTACTATAACTTGATGTCCTTGAGATACGATCGTATTAGCTAAAGTGCGTATTCCTAAAGCAAAAATACCATCATCATTACTAATTAAAATTTTCATATATTCTACTTAATTATGTTCCGAACTGCGAATTATTTTGATTTTCAATGACGTATTTTTTACTGTAAATTCAAAGAGTTTTTTCCTTTGTAATCATTCTCTCATAACACCACCATCCCAGAAAGATCATGACGATCGAAAAGATTAGTAAGAAAAAAAAATGACCTTGAATATCCTCAAAAGATTTACCTTTTCCCCACAAATTTATTAAGGCTTCATTCATGTGAAAAATCGGATTAAATTGTGCAATTTCTAAGAGTTTTTTCGGAAATAAAGAACTAGGAAAAAAAGTTCCCCCCATGATTAATAAAGGAACGCCAAAAGTAGCTACGATCGCATTCACATCTTCCGTTCTTTTTGCTAATTGAGTACCTAAAATAAACCCTACTCCCACATAACTTATTATACTCAAAATAATGATAATTAAACCTAAAATTATTGACCCAGAAATAGACATTTCTTTAATGAGTAAAACGATTAACAACAATCCATAAACTAATAAAGTTTGTAATAAACCAATAAAACTATGGGCAAAGAAAATTCCTAGAAAATAAGAAGCCCCATTAAGAGGAGAAATAAACAATCTTTTGAGAGTTTTTTGTTCCCTTTCTGCCACAATAGTTGCGATCGTCCCCCCTAAACAACTAAAAAACAAAGCCGCCCCCACTAAACTAGAAGGAGCAGATATTTTCATGGCTAAAGCCGTGGTAATTTTAGCTCTTTCGGCAATGATATAACTATTAATTAAAAGAATAAAAATAGGAAACATAGCCCAAAAAATAAGGCTTCTTTTTCTTCTAAAAAGTTCTATTAATATTCGTTGACTTACCGCTAAACTTTCATCAATATTTTTGATCATAACATTAATTATCGTTGAGAATCCCGTCTTCCCAAATCATAAACTCCACAGGAAATACAAGCTAAAATTCCCACACTAATTAACCAATTTCTACCTAAAGTAACATCAGTTAACCAATTAAATAAAATTCCCATGAGCAAAAAAGGAATTATACTCATCAAAGAAGCAAAAAAGGCATTTTGAGATTCTCTCCCTTTACGAGTACGTTCAAATTCCCCATCGTTGGTATAAAGAAAACGTTCCGCAAAATTAAACCAACGGCATAACCCGTCAATTACAGACTCTCTCAAAGTAGCAAGACTAATATATAAAGCTAAACACCAAAGACAACTCCCCGCAATAATAGTTGTATTAATTCCCAAACTAAAAGGCAACATAATTTTTTATTAGACTTTTCGACAAAAGATTTTTGATAAGTTTGTAGGGGTTTTAACCCTAATCAATTACTCACAGTGTAATTCATTACACGGCTAATAGTTACCGTTCAATAAATTGAAGTCAAAATTTTTCACAAAGGTTCAATTACTCCTTACTTCTTACTTCTTACTTCTTACTTCTTACTTTTTACTTTTTACTTTTTACTCTTTACACCTTAATTCCCCTCGTAATTCGAGGCTTGAGATTGTAATAACTGACTGACTTGTTTGAATACATTATTAGCTTGTGAGCCTTTGCTAATCATGTGTCTTTCTGGATGAAATTCCGGTCGATCGAGATATAATAAAATAGCCTGTTCTACTTGTTCTAAAATCAAGGTTTTTAACTCATCCTTGGCTCTACCTCTTTGAAACTCTGCACCTTCTTCAGTGGTTGCATACAAAGGCGGTAAACGATTAAGGGCATAGGCTGAAATATCCCCTACATCCAATAATTTATTACTGGTAGTTTCTATTTCCGCAACCCGAGAAATTACCTCACTTACAACTAATTCCTCCATGACATTAATAAATTGTTTTCTAGGCATTGCCACCACTTCCCCTGTTAACAATGCGCCCATTAGTTTATCTAAAGCCATATATTCATCGACAGAAAGTTCTGAAGATGTTTCACATAATTTTCCGACTTCCGCTTCCATGGTAGGAGTAAGATAACCTGTTTCTAAGGCTTGATCGACAATATGATTTATTCCCATAAAAATTTCTGTTATTGATAATTAATTATTCTATATATTATTATTCATTGTTATTAATTTATAACAAATATAACTGACTGTTATTTAGTCTTGAGGATGTGATTTTTCTCAAAGCCTAATTTGTATTGGTTTGATTTAATTCTAAACAATATCCAGCACCATAAATAGTTTTAATATAACGAGGTTTGCGTGGGTCTGGTTCTAGTTTGGTGCGTAAATGCCTAATATGAACCCGAATAGTCTCAATATCATCATTAGGATCATATCCCCATACTTCTTTGAGTATATCACTAGGTGCTACTGTTTGTCCATGACGTTGTAATAAACAATGTAATAATTCAAATTCTAAATGGGTTAATTTAATAGTTTTGTCGAACCATATCGCCTCAAACCTTTCTGGTACGAGGGTTAAAGCTCCAAAATTAAGAATTTCAGTGTGTTTAGCTGTCGCTAAACTTCGTTCACTTCTTCTCAATAAGGCTTTGACTCTCGCTAACATTTCTTCTACTTCAAAGGGTTTTGTTAAGTAATCATCTGCCCCAGCGTTGAAACCGTCAACTTTATCTTGAGTTTGTCCTAATGCTGTTAACATTAGTACAGGTATATTGACAGTTCGATCGTCCCTTCTGAGTCTTTGACAGACAGTAAAACCATCAACTTTGGGCAACATCAAATCTAACATGATTAAATCTGGTTGGATTTGTAATGCTAGGGCTTGTCCTTTGATTCCGTCTTCCGCTTGACATATATCATATCCTGCCATTTCTAAATTAATGGACACTAATTCTGCGATCGCCGCATCATCATCAATTACTAATATTCGAGACATTATCCAATTTGACCTATAGTTTTTTGAAAAAAAAGATTAATAAAAATTGCAGTTGTAAAACAAAAATTCTCAAAATTTATCTTATGGTAATGATTATAAGCAACATCTTTCAAATTTAATAAGTTTATTTAACCTTTTATGACACTTCTACACCAAAAACAGAGAATACGGTTAGATGTAACTCGTCATCCTAAATCAGTTTATTCTGGGTAACGTCAATAATTAATTAGGACTGATCGAATTTTTCTTAGTAAAATAGGTTCGATCGATCCTCCTCAGTGTAATCAATTCCATGGACTTTATAATAGAATAAAAATAATCACTAAATGGAGAAATTAACTAATGATTACAGTAAATCACAATGTTGATTCTAATAATATTTTAGAATTAGTTAAAAAAGCTGAAACAAAAGGGGAAAGAATTGTTATTGAGAGAGAAGGCAAAGGTAAAGTTGCTATTATTAACTATGCCGATTTGCGGTTATTAGAAGAATTGGAAGATGCTAGAGATTGCACAGAATTACGTCAGGCGATCGAAGAAAGTAAAGGGAAACCTAGTATTACATTTAATGAATTATTAGATGAATTAGGGTTGACAATTGAAGATTTAACCTCTGGAGATGAAGATGAGTAAAGAATATTCTTTGATTATTGAACATTCTGCTAGAAAAAGTTTAAAAAGTCTTCAACCTAAATTTATTAAACAGATTGTTTTTAAGATATTTACTTTACCAGATAATCCGTTTCCTCAAGATTCTAAAAAGTTAAAAGGTTTTAAAGAAAGTTATCGAGTAGATCAAGGAGAATATCGAATTTTATATACTGTTGAAGATGATAAAATTAGAGTCTTTAAAATTGGGAAGCGTAATGATGATGAGGTTTATCAAAATTTATAAATTTATTCATAAAATTAACCTGTATTATTAATTATTAATTGCTCTTGTTTCATCCATTAAAGCCTCTATATCTTCATCGGATAATTGTTGAATATAATTAACTTTTACTTCTTCTAATAAAATTACTAATAATTCCTCTATTTTATTCACATCATATCGAGCATTGGGTCGTAAATTTAAAGTTTTAGTGGCTTTATTAATAATCTTTTCTAAATGTTTCTCAAAGATAGGGTCTTCTTTTAAAATACCATTCATACTATTCAAAAATATTTGATAAGATTGAGTCGCTAATTTATTGCTAATATTCTCAGGAAAACTTTGAAATCCGGGTAAGTTTTTTATATTTTCATAAACGGGGGATTCGGTAATAGTTTTTAGCATTATATAGCTTAATAAAACTTCTACTTCTGGACGAATTTCTGGTAACATTTCATAGACGACTAAATTGATTAATAATTTAACTATTTCCGCCGATTCATTCTTACCACTTAAGTTAATATATTCTTTAATTTCTTGTTGAAATAATGTTTTTTCGATCGAACCTTTTTCAATAGTTTTTTGGACTTGATTAACGATTCTCAACACCACAATTTGAGTAATATCTCCTGCAATTCCTGCTACAAAACCTTGACTAATTTGTTTTTGTATGCGTTTATAAGTTAAGAGTTTACTATCATTTAAACGAATACTAATAGGGATAATTCTTAACCATCTTAAATAAGGTGAAAAGAAAATTAAATCATACCAACGCCAAAAAATTGCATCCTGAAATTTAACTCCGTGATAACGCATACTAATGACGAGACAACGAATCATAAAATCAGTAAAAATAATCACTATAAAAGGAAAATCTAATAAGCCAAAATAATCGACAAATCTACCATTTTCTCCGATGGGTCTCCAATAATTTGTATTAATTAATGGTCTAATTTTTTGGTTAAAAAACCTCAGTTGTCCATCTAAATTATTCTCTAAATTATCCACAGTCCAAAAGGAAGTAAAAGCAAATGTAGAGGAAGATTCTGGATTGTCTATATAGTTATCCATGTGTTCCCTCATTCTATTTTTAATAATTTCTAAAGTGCCACTTTTATTAGCTAATCTAAAAGGATCTTCTCTAATCATATCAACACTCATTTCTCTTAATCTTTTTAAGATTTCTTGGGTTTTTTCATTATCTAAACCATATTGATTAATCCTGTTTTCTAACAAATCAACTTCCTCTAAATAAAACTGTGTATCTCTATAAGGTTCAATACCTTTTATCACATCATATTGAATAATTTTTTCTCTCAATCTTTTCGGTACAATTTCTAATTGAATACCATTAGATTCATAAGGACCTAGTTTAAATTGTCCTACAGTTATCACTCCATTTAACCATATATCTCGTAATGGAATATAGCTTAAATCAAACAAGACTAACCCAAAATTTAACACTGATACCAATGCCATGATTCGACTAATAAATAATCGATCGTAATACCAATTTAACAATTTGAAAAAAAAGAATAATTTTTGTTGCGATTCATTAGATTGAGAACTTTTCATGGGTTAAGATATTGAAAATAATTGTCAGTTAACAACTTAAAATTTTTTAAATTATTAAATAATTTATTATAACTATGACTTCTAATTTATTAATTCGTAATGCTGAAATTTTATTACCTGATGGTAATCTTTTCTTAGGAGATTTAAGCATCAAAGACGGAAAAATTGCCGAAATTGGTACTCAATTACAAGATGATTCGGCACAAATTATCGATGCTACTGGTTTAACTTTACTACCGGGGGTAATCGATCCACAAGTCCATTTTCGTGAACCGGGTTTAGAATATAAAGAAGACCTGTTTACTGCTTCTTGTGCCTGTGCTAAGGGGGGAGTCACATCCTTTCTGGAAATGCCCAATACGAGACCTTTAACCACCACTCAGGAAAGATTAGACGAGAAGTTGCACTTAGCTAGTCAAAAATGTTTAGTCAATTATGGCTTTTTCATGGGGGCAACGGCAGAAAATCTCGATGACTTGAGAAATGCCAATCCTGCTTGTGGTATCAAAATTTTTATGGGATCAAATCATGGCGCTTTGTTGGTAAGCACAGAGGAAGAAATTGAACCGATTTTCGCTAAAGGTAGTCGTTTAATTGCAGTCCATGCGGAAGATCAAGCTAGAATTGTAGAGAGAAAAAAACAGTTTCAGGATATTACAGAACCTGCGATTCATTCTGAGATTCAAGACGAAACCGCCGCGCTCAATGCCACGAAATTGGCGGTAAAATTATCTAATAAGTACCAACGCCGTTTACACATTTTACACCTTAGCACGGGTATCGAAGCGGAATATTTACGAGAACATAAAAGCCCTTGGATTTCTACGGAAGTCACTCCCCAACATCTGTTACTGAATACTGATGATTATGAAAGAATCGGTACTTTAGCACAAATGAACCCTCCCCTTCGATCGAAAGAAAATAATGAAATTCTCTGGAAAGCCTTACTAGATGGAGTTATTGACTGTATCGCTACCGATCACGCTCCCCATACTTTAGAAGAAAAAGCGAAATCCTATCCCCATAGCCCTTCGGGAATGCCGGGGGTAGAAACTTCTTTACTCTTGATGTTGACGGAGCATAAAAAAGGACGTTGCACCCTTGCTCAAGTAGTTAAATGGATGTGTACCAACCCTGCCAAACTCTACAATATTCCTAACAAGGGAGAGATTAAAGTCGGTTATGATGCTGATGTAATTTTAGTCGATTTGAAAAATTATAAACCTGTTTTAAAGGAAAATTTAGCCACAAAATGCGGTTGGAGTCCCTTTGAAGGTTGGAGCTTGACGGGGTGGCCAGTCTATACGATCGTACTAGGGAATATTGCCTTAGAGAAAGGAAAACTCAATACCGAAGTGAGGGGAAAAGCCTTAACTTTCGGAAGTAATTAGGAATGAGGAATTAGGAATAGGTATAAATCGGAAATGTCATGTTAAGATATGCTAAGAAAAATTTTATCTATCATTATCAATAGTCAGTTTACATATTTATAATTTTAACTTTTTTATATTTTTAGTCGATCCCGTAGCGCCATTCCTAGCGCTCGAATCAAGTCATTTCACCATCTTTTAAGATAAACGATTTAACCTATGACCACAAACACAGAAAGCAATAATTGGAAAATTTCATGGCAATTATTGAGTTTGATTTTAGCCGTTAGCTTCGGCGGAATCGGATTTTTAGCCACCACAGTCTTATTACGTTTACCCAGTAACCCCAGTTGCAACAGTATTTCTCTATTTTTTAGCTCCGCCACTAATCGAATTTATTGTGCTCAACTCGAAGCCGAAAAAAATGAAGTCGATAGTCTCTTAAAAGCTATCGCCCTCTTAGAAGAATTATCCCCAGAACATCCCCTACGCAATGAAATAAATCGCTATACAAAAGAATGGTCAGAAGATATTTTAAAACTAGCGGAAAAAGAATTAAATCAGGGAAAATTAGAAGAAGCCATTGCCATTGCTCGTAAAATTCCCTCCACCGTACAAAATTACGCCATGGTAGAAGAAACCATCGCTCAATGGAATGAAATTTGGGACAAAGCGGAAACAATTCAAGAAGAAATTGAGACTGAATTAAGAAATTCTCAATGGAATAAGGCTTTTTTAGTCGCCGTTAACTTATTAAATATAAATAATGATTATTGGCAAACGACAAAATATCAAGAAATTGTTAAAACCATTAATTTGGCAAGGGAAGAAAGTAAACAGCTTGATGGTGCTTATATTACATTGAGAGCTGGAGGATTAGATAATTATCTGAAAACCATTGAAGTCGCTTCTGTGATTCCTCCCTCTAGTTATTCCTATAACGAAGCGAATAAATTAATTGAAGAAGCGGAAAATAAAATTACTGATATGGTAGTTACGTTTG
This sequence comes from Geminocystis herdmanii PCC 6308, assembly GCF_000332235.1. Classification (NCBI taxonomy): domain Bacteria; kingdom Bacillati; phylum Cyanobacteriota; class Cyanophyceae; order Chroococcales; family Geminocystaceae; genus Geminocystis; species Geminocystis herdmanii. The sequence goes on from NZ_CM001775.1 coordinate 732,056, forward strand.
TTGATAATAATGATTGGAATGGATTAGGTGATTTAGCTTCTAAAATTCCTGATCAAAGTAAACTCAAAACTCAGGCTAGAGATTGGACAATCATCGCTAGTGCTGGAAGAAATGCTAATCTTGGTACGGTGTCAGGGATGGAATTGGCTATTGCAGAAGGGGAGCAGATTCCCAGTGATAGCAAACTTTATAATAAAACTAGAGAACTTTTACAATCATGGATTGCTCAAAAAGAAGATTTGACTCATTTAGCTAATGCCAGAGATTTAGCTCGATCGGGTAATATCGGAGACTTAAACGCCGCTATCACCAAAGCCCAATTAGTGGGTAATGATAATCCTTTATATCGAGAAGCTCGTCAAGAAATTCGTCAATGGCAAAGAGAAATACAAATCCAAGAAGATAAACCAATTCTCGCTCAAGCTCAACAGTTAGCATTAGGTAATAATATACAATCGTGGCAAAATGCCATTAATCAAGCCAGTCAAATTAAGTCCGATCGAGCATTATATACCGAAGCCAGTGATTCGATTCGGGAATGGCGCCGTAACATTGAACGAGTGGAAGATCGACCTATTTTAGATCAAGCCATGGCATTGAGTAATGGTAGTGACTTTCAACAAGCCATTAACGTTGCTAGTCGTATCGGCAGAGGAAGGGCATTATATACAGAATCTCAAAATGAGATTCGCCGTTGGCGCCGTGAAATGAACGCCCAAGAAGACTTACAAAGAGCCTATCAAACTGCCCAAAACAGTGATCCTCAATCTCTTTCCTCCGCCATCAATATTGCCCGTAGAATCCCCTCTAGTGCCTCCATTGAAAGCCAAAGTCGTCAAGCCGTCAATCGATGGTCAGAACAGCTTTTAATGACTGCCCGAAGAACGGCGGGAGATTATTCTTTAAACTCGATCGAACAAGCCATCAAAATCGCCGAAATGATCCCTTCTGGTACTTCCGCCTACAACCAAGCTAGAGAAGAAATCCGCAACTGGCGCAAGGAATTAACACCCTCCTTAAATTATGAAATACAACCAATTAATAATTAATGAAGAATGAAAAATGAAGAATGAAGGATAAAGAATGAAACTATACAAAACAATTCTAAGTTCAATTTATTGAACGTGATCCGATTAACCGTGTAATTCATTACACGATGGGTTATTGATTAACAACTTTTCCCATACCTATTACCTATTACCGAATACCTAAATTATGATCACCAATAACCATACTTTGACACCAGAAGAAAAAGAAACCATCATCATCTCTCTATTGCATAAAAAAGGATGTTGGGTTGATTGGGGCAAAGGTTGCCATAAACTGCAACTGTCAGGTGTTGAAAAACAAGAAATTTTTGAAAAAACAGGATTACAAACCAGTCAACAAAACTTAGTTGTCGTTGCCAGTCAAGTATATGATAGTTTAGTAAAATGCGAAGCACCCCAAGAGTTATTAACCTATTATCAAGGTCCTCGCAGTGATGTATTATACGAGTTTAGAGTTTTAAATCACGAAGAAAGACTAGCCGCAGCACTTTTAGCCAAGGAAAAACAACTAGATGTGGATGGTGCATCATTTTTAGCCAAAGCGATGAAACACTTTTCTCATTTATCCCAACCGCCAACGGGTTTTACTATTCACCCCGGAGATGCTGTTGCTTATCAACATTGGAAAAGCGCTCGTCAAAAAAAGACATTAGCTGATAAAGCTCGTTTGATTTCTGAAGGCTTGAAATTTGCTCATTCTCCTAGTGCAAGACAATTAATTGAGCAGTTATTAACGGAAGCCGTTGATTCTACCGCCACACAAAATGCTCCTTTATTACCGATTTATCGTTTAGAAAGTGATGAAGAATTACCCTGTATTTTGCCTGTGGCGGGTACTTTTCCCCTTACTCTTGAGGATTTAGATCATATACCCCTTTTCGAGTTAATTGATCCTTTTGGTGTCACTAAAATTGCTCAAAATACCCAAGTTGTTTCTATTCCTAGTTGGCAGGTAATTTTAAAAGCTCAACATCCAGCGGTGATTTTCTGTCGTAGCGAAGATTTACCCAAGGCTACCAGTACTAAATCTGAGGAGTTTTTAGTTGTAGTGGATTTAGCGGTTAAAGAATGGAATATTAATCATTATTTTATGGTATCTGAAGACGATCGAATTAAATTTAACTGGTTCGATCGTACTCCATCTTCCCCCATTCTAGGTCAACTATTACTGATTTTGAGACCAAAAAAAATCCTTGACGAAGGTAATTTAACTGAACCTTGGCAAATGGACGATTAGACGATTAACAATTAACAATTAACAATTAACAATCTATTTTGCACGAGTACTTAATTCACCTTATTAAGTTTTTGTAACAAATGATACAGATTTATTTTTTTTTGTTATTATGGAAATAAGAAAATAAATAATTAATAAAAAAAAGAGGTATAAAAAATGATGAATATTACTCGTAAAAGTCAAATGAGTGCCAATGCTGGTCAAGCCTACAAAGATAGTTTACGCAAAAATATAGAACATCGTTTAGAAGTAGCTAGAAGTCAAGGGGATCAAAAATTAATCGAGCAATTAGAACAAGAAGCGGCTTATTTACATTTAAAATAAAAACATACTCATCAAAAATTTATTGTTTTTTTATGAAAAAAGATGAAGAAGGGGAATACCCCTTTTTTTTTGTGGAAATTTGCTAAAAATCCCCTGAAGAATCTAATATTTGTCAACATTTCATGATAAATATGATTTGAGTTAAATGGATAATGTTAAGTTATTTTCTTTGATATTAAAGTTACAATAAAATAATAAAAGATAAGTCTTTATTTACGTTCGGAAAAGAGGGAACTATGGTAATAAAAACTGATGTGATGACAGAGTTAAAAGAAACTCTAAGTACGATCGCCAAAGAAAATAAAAATGGAGTCTTATTCTGCAAATCGAAAGAAGTTGTGGGAGAAATTCATTTTTTTTCAGGAAAATTAGCTTATGCCGTCATCAAAAAGCATCGAGTTAGAAGGTGGAAAAGAGGATTAATTAAAGCCAAAATAGAGGATAAATTTGACACAATTTCTTTTAGTAACGAACAACCTTGGGAATATGAATTATTGCATCATCAATTAGGACAAAAAAAAATTGGTATGACTCAGATAAAAGAGGCGATTCGTTATGTAACAGATGAGGCTTTTTTTGAGTTATTGGGATACACTGATTTACAACTACAATGGCAAGATAAGCAAAAAACTCAATCAGGTTTAGTCTTGGTGTTAGCTTTATCAGGTCAAGAAGTTAGCCTCATATTAGATAGTGTGGTTAAATTAAGGACTAATTGGGAGAGTCTTGGTTTAAAAGCGGTTAGCCCCAGTTTAGCACCATTATCAAAGTTGGATGAACCCAAACAATCATTACCTTTATTAGCTGGTTTGGAAGGAAAATTAAGTATTTGGGATTTGGCTATAAAAAACAAAAAAACCATTATTGATTTGATTCAATTACTAATTCTTTACATTCGTAAAGGCGTGGTTAAATTTAGGGAAATACCAGACATCAATTCTCCTAACGCAACTCCATCGGCAAAAGTGACGAGGGAATCTTCTCCTGTTATAGAATCTTCTCCTCCCCCTTCAACGTCAAAAGAGAGTACGTCTAAAACAAAAGCGGTTCTCATTGCCTGTATTGATGATAGCCCTGTTGTCGCTCATAATATTAAGAAAATTCTTACACCTGCTGGTTATGAAATATTAGCTATTCCCGAACCCATGCACGGTTTTTCTCAGTTAATTCAACATCAACCATCGTTGATACTTTTAGATATTAATATGCCTAACGCTAATGGCTATAGTGTCTGTCAGTTTTTGCGTAATTCTCCAGTGTTTGAAAAAACTCCAATTATTATTTTAACGGGGCAGGATACCAATATCGATCGAGCTAGAGCAAAATTAGTCGGTGCGACAGATTTTTTAGCTAAACCCCCCGATGCAAAAATTTTACTTGCCCTTATTCAAAAATATCTTTCTTTATAAGGAGTGGAGATTAGTGTTTTATATAACAGAATGAGAATATTTGTTAATTGTTAATAATTCCTGACTATTTTATGTAAATGTCAGTATTAGAGTTAAGATTAAGAAAAGGTAAATAAATGTTATTACATGATATTATCACTAGACTCTAAATTAAAAAGTCCACCGTCTTGTCGTTATGATCTTGACATCATTTCTTTTGCGAATGGATTAACTTTAGTTCATCAGGAAATACCCACTAGTTCTGTGGTTGTTGCTGATATATGGGTAAATGCAGGTGTCACCACTGAGCCAAAATCTTGGTCTGGAATTTCTCATTTTTTAGAACATATGATCTTTAAAGGCACAAAAAATATTTTTCCGGGAGAGTTTGATTACATCGTGGAAAGTACGGGAGGATGTGCCAATGCCGCTACAAGTTATGATTATACTCACTTTTTCCTGACTACCGCTTCTCAATATTTACCCGATACTTTGCCTTATTTAGCGGAAATTATTTTACAAGCGGAAATTCCCGATGAAGAATTTTATATTGAGCGAGATGTGGTTTTAGAGGAAATTCGATCGAGCTATGATGATCATGATTGGATTATTATGCAAAGTCTCGCTAACACTATCTATGGAAATCATCCTTACAGTCGATCGGTATTAGGAGAAGAACCTTTACTCCTACAACATACTCCTAATCAGATGCGATGTTATCATAAAACCTATTATCAACCAGAAAATATGACGGTGGTGTTAGTGGGGAATATCGATCGAGATAGTTCCATTTCTTTGGTTGAAAACTGTTTTCAAGATTTTACCATTCGATCGGAATGTCCAGACGTATATTTTGATAGCGAACCACCGATGATTGACATTCACCGTCAAGAGCTATTTTTACCTAGATTAGAACAACCTCGCCTCGTTATGGGTTGGATTGGACCGGGTATCGAAAATTTAGAAGGAGCGATCGCTCTTGATATGTTATCCTTAATTTTGAGTGGTGGTAGAACCTCAAGATTAGTCAGAAAATTAAGAGAAGAAGAACATTTATTATTAGATATTAGTTGCGATTTTTCCCTGCAAAAACATTCTAGCTTATTTACTATTACAGCTTATTTATCTAGTCAAAATAGTCCACAAATAGAGAATATTATTCGCAATCAAATTCATCGATTACAGAAAGAACCTGTTACAGCAAATGAACTGAAAAACTGTCAACGATCGTTATGTCACGACTATATATTTTCCACCGAAACCCCTGAACAATTAGCAGGATTATATGGTTATTATCAAGTTTTAAAACAAGCAAAATTAGCCCTCAAATATCCCCATATAGTAAAACAATTCACCGCCGAAAAATTACAGGCTTATGCCTCTCAATATCTCTCTCCCGAATATTATGCCGTGTGTGAAATTAAATCTTGTTAACGGTAAATAAGTGAGTAAAATTAATTGTATATTTACATTAAAATTGAGTTCAATTTATTGAACAGTATCTATTAGACGTATAATTCATTACACGTTGGGATAAGGGTTTTCACCAATAAATCGCTTTGCAATAAATCGCGCAGCGTTGCGAGGCACGAAGCAATCTCAAAGCTAATAGCTTAAGTCTGCTAAAGCGACTAACAAAAATTAAATTTTGTCCCGACTTTGAAAAAACCCTAATATCCTAACACCCCAACATTTTACTATACTCATCAAGGTTATAATCTGATGTTGCAAAATGTATAGTTGCCTCTTGCCTACTTGCCTTTTGCCTACCTTCACCAAACTCAAATTATGCCCTCGCCAAGTATAACTTACTTTGAAACAGCACCGAAGTAAGGGGAGAACGAACTTAACATACACAATTTTGTTATTATAAATAAAAAACTCATTGAATCAGTGTAATTTTTATTATTAATATGAATGTTTTTGCCCACGAAAAATTATTATTTACCCCTGTACAAAAAAACTTAAATCCGATTCCTTTAATTTTTGCTTTTCCTAATGAATATACAGTGGGAATAACCAGTTTAGGTTATCAATTAGTTTGGGCGAATTTTTCTTTAAGAAATGATGTGGAAGTGAGTCGTTTATTTACGGATATTCATGAGAGTTTACCGAGAAATCCTGAGTTAGTGGGTTTCTCTTTTTCTTGGGAATTAGACTATGTTAATATCCTCAACTTATTAGAATTTTTAAACATTCCTATTTATAGTAAAGATAGAAACGAAAATCATCCTTTAATTTTTGGGGGAGGTTCAGTTTTTACCGCTAATCCCGAACCTTTTGCGGATTTTTTTGATATTATTTTGTTAGGAGATGGAGAGAATTTATTAGACAATTTTATTAATAGTTATCAAGAAGTTAGACAATACAATAGACAAGAAAAATTAACTCATTTAGCTAAAACAGAAGGGATTTATATACCAAGTTTATATCATATTAATTATCAAGAAAAAGATGGCAATATAGAGAGTATAAAACCGATAAATAATGATATTCCCCATAGTGTAGAAAAACAAACCTATCGAGGTAATATTTTATCTGCTTCAACGGTAGTAACGGAAAAATCCGCATGGGAAAATATTTATATGGTGGAAGTGGTGAGAAGTTGCCCTGAAATGTGTCGTTTTTGCTTGGCTAGTTACCTTACTTTACCTTTTCGTACCGCCAGTTTAGAAGATTCTTTGATTCCTGCCATTGAAAGAGGCTTAAAAGTCACGAATCGTTTAGGATTATTAGGCGCATCCGTCACCCAACATCCCCAATTTGATACTCTCATTGACTACCTATCTCAATCACAATTTGATGATATAAGAGTAAGTATAGCATCTGTAAGAACTAATACTGTAACAGAAAAACTAGCGGAATTTCTCAAAAAACGAGATACTCGATCGATAACCATTGCGATCGAGAGTGGTTCTGCTAAAATTAGGCAATTAATCAATAAAAAGCTGGAAAATGAGGAAATAATCCAAGCCGGAGTCAACGCCCAAGCAGGAGGGCTAAAGGCGATCAAATTTTATGGTATGGTGGGCTTACCCCAAGAAGATTTATCGGATATTGATGCTACTATCGACATGATGGCACAAGTCAAAAAAGTTGCGCCGAAGCTCAAAGTTACCCTCGGATGCAGTACTTTTGTACCCAAATCTCATACTCCTTTTCAATGGTTTGGGGTGAATGCCGATAGTAAAAAAAGATTGCAATATTTAGAGAAAAATCTGCGGAAAATTGGGGTTGATTTTCGCCCTGAAAGCTATAGTTGGTCTGTAATTCAGGCTTTAATTTCTAGGGGCGATCGAAGGTTAAGTAAGCTCTTAGAATTAACTCGTAATTATGGTGATAGTTTAGGAAGTTATAAACGTGCTTTTAAAGAATTGAAAGGAGAAATCCCCCCTTTAGAATACTATGTACATGATCAATGGGAGTTCGATCGAATTTTACCATGGCAACATCTCAAAACGGCATTAACTCAGGAAACCTTAATCAAACATCTAAAGGAAATGGAGAATTAAGAAGCCGATTTAATTGACTGCATATCCCGAAAATTGACGCATAAAAGGAGAATGTAAACCAATCACAATATTCTCTTTATTAACACCTTTTTTTTGCAAATATTCAGCTAGATTAATTTCGGTATTATTTTGCTGTATCCAAATTTTATCACCTTTAATATCTATGTGAATAATAGTTCCATAAATATATTGTTTTTCCTGCCAACCCACATCAACTAAAAGATAATGATTATTTTCAATGTCAAAAATAAGTTGAGACTCAATTTGATTATTATTTCCAAAGCTATCACGAGTATAAATTTCTTTTAATAAATCTTGAACAATTTGCTTATATTTTTTTAAATCAACCATTGTAAAATTACCTCACTTTCAGGCTCATAAATAATGAGTGGAATTTGATATTTTTGAATCACAGATTGTGCTAATAGAGATTGAAAAAATGTATTATAAATCTCTTGGGGAATAGCTAAATAAAGAATACGATTAGGCTCTTTATTTTCTAAGGCTATCTGATAATTGATAAATTGTCCAATAGCAACATGAAAGTTAAATAAGACAGAATCACCGATAAAAGTTTTAATTTCTACGGCAATTTTTTCTTCTCCTTTATCCGCAGTTAATATTTTTTCAGCACCTAAGTCAATATAGATACGAGTATCCCCAAATTTTAAACTAAGTGGATCATTTGTAATTGTCCAACCTTCTTTTTTTAGCCCTTGACTAACGGCATCATGAAAAATATCTTTAGCTGTCATATCACTAATCTCCTCAACCAATAGATACAAAACTAGGTTGATATATAATAATATATGATCGATCGAAAATGTATATTAAACAAGCCTTAAACTTTGCCTTCAGTATTGTAGGTTGGGTTAGCGTCAGCGTAACCCAAAAATAATTTTAGATAATTAAACAAACTTGATATAAGTTTATTTTGTCATAACTACTGTAGAAAAGCCTTAATTTTTAACAATGTCTAATAATATTAAACAAGCCTTAAACTCCGCCTTTAGAAAAATCCCTATTGCGAGGGAAGATATTGATCAATTTAAGTACAATTTGGAGAATTTGCTCACTATTACTAAGAGCAAAATTCACGAATCAGAAGAATATCATAAAAATAATTTACGAGATTTTTTTAATCGAACTTATTATCAAAACCATCATTATCTTAACACTCAAAATCGAAATGATTTAGTTATTCATAACGGTAATAAAGACAGTCAAATTGGGGTAATTATCGAGACGAAAAAGCCAGAAAATAAAAGCGAAATGGTTAGTCTTGATAAACTTAATGTTAAATCTTTACAGCAGGTACTTTTTTATTATTTACAAGCCCGAATTAATGATAATAACATCAACTTAAAACATTTAATCGTTACTGATATTTATAACTGGTTTATCTTTGATGCTAATTTATTTGAAAGATTATTTTATCACCATAAACCTTTAATTAAAGAATTTAACAACTTTCAAGAAGGCAGATTAACCAGTAAAAAACAAGAGCTTTTTTATCAAGAAATTGCAAGTAAATATATCACAGAAAAAGAGCAGGAATTAAGAGAAAATTGTACTTATTTTAATCTCCATGACTATGAGAATGTATCGGAGGATAAGCTGTTAATTCCTCTTTATAAAATTTTATCTCCTCAGCATTTATTAAAATTACCTTTTGCTAACGATAGCAACAGCTTAAATCAAGATTTTTATAGCGAATTATTACATATAATTGGTTTAACAGAAGTCAAGGAAAAAAGTAAAAAATTAATTCAACGCCCTTCCTCCGAAAATCGTCATCAAGGCTCATTATTAGAAAATGTTATCTATCATTTAGATACTTATAGTAAACTCAATAATTTATCTAACCTTGAGGAATTGGGGGAGAATTATCAGGAACAATTATTTAAGGTTGCTTTAGAATTAGTGATTACTTGGGTTAACCGTATTTTGTTTTTAAAACTATTGGAAGCTCAACTAATTAACTATAACAATGGCGATAAAAACTATAGTTTTCTTAACAAGGAAAAGATTACTAATTTTAATGATTTGGATACTTTATTCTTTCAAGTGTTAGCAAAAAAACTTGAGGAGAGAAACAGCAATATTCAAGCTAAATATCATTATGTACCTTATCTCAATAGTGGTTTATTTGAAACAACAGAATTAGAAGATAAAACTCTTTTTATTGCTAACTTAAACAATGATTATCAACTATCTTTATTTAAGCATACGGTGTTAAAAGATAATCAAGGAAGAAGAAAAACAGGAGAGTTAAATACTTTAACTTATTTATTCGAGTTTTTATCGGCTTATAATTTCAGTAGTGAGGGTAAAGAGGAAATTCAAGAGGAAAGAAAAAGTTTAATTAATGCTTCGGTTTTGGGGTTAATTTTTGAGAAGATTAACGGTTATCAAGATGGCTCATTTTTTACGCCCGGTTTTATTACTATGTATATGTGTCGGGAAACTATAACTAAGGCAATTATTACTAAATTTAATCAGGTTAAAGGGTGGCGTTGTGAAAATATTGAGGAGTTAAAAGAGTTAATAGAATATCAAAAGCCAGAGGCAAGAAATGAAGCTAATTCTATCATTAATAGTATCACTATTTGCGATCCTGCGGTGGGTTCTGGTCATTTTTTAGTGTCGGCTTTAAATGAAATTATTGCTTTAAAAAGTAGCTTAAATATTTGGCAGGATAGGGAAGGAAAACGTATTAAGGAATATTCGATCGAGCTAGAAAATGATGAGTTAATTATTAAGGATGAAGATGGAGAATTGTATAATTATAAGCCCGAATTTGCTAATAGTCAACGCATCCAAGAAAGTTTATTTCATGAGAAGAAAACTATCATTGAAAATTGCTTATTTGGGGTGGATATTAATATTAATTCTGTCAAAATTTGTCGGTTAAGGTTATGGATTGAGTTGCTAAAAAATGCCTATTATCGTCAAAATGATCCCCCTAAATCCCCCTTAAAAAAGGGGACTTTCAATGACAATATTCCCCCCTTAGAAAAAGGAACTTTCAATAACACTACTCCCCCCTTAAAAAAGGAAACTTTAAATGACACTACTCCCCCCTTATCAAGGGGGGCTGGGGGGGATCAAAATTCCTCGATTACCCTCACCCCCAACCCCTCTCCCACAGGGCGAGGGGAGAATAAAACTCTTGAAACTTTACCAAATATTGATATAAATATTAAGTGTGGAAATTCTTTAATTAGTCGTTTTGATTTGAAATCTGATTTAAAATTAGCACTGAAAAAACATCATTTAACTATTAAAGATTATCAACAGGCAATCAAAACTTATCATAATCCTAAAAACAGGGAAGAAAAGCAGGAAGTTATCAGGTTAATTAAGCAAATAAAAGATAATTTTACTACGGTAATGACGGGAAATGATCCGTTACAACAGGAGTTAAGGAAAAAGGAAAATGAGTTATATAATCTACAAAATCAACTGTCTTTATTACCAGAATCTGCTAAGGAGAAAAAAGCCCGTGAAAAGCAGGAAAAAGACTTAGAAAAACAAGTTAATTTATTAACTCAAGAAATAGGAGATAAGCAAAATAATGTTATCTATCGTCATGGTTTTGAGTGGCGTTTTGAGTTTCCCGAAGTGTTAAATAAAAATGGTGATTTTATCGGTTTTGATATGATTATCGGGAATCCGCCTTATGGAGTTAAATTAAATCAAAATCAACAAGCTATACTCAACGAAATTTATAGTTATGGCACAACAGAAACAGCGATTTTATTTATCAAAAAAGGTTATGATATTTTGAATCAATGGGGGATTCAATCTTATATTATTCCTAAGTCTTTTACTTTTGCCTCTAACTATCAAAACATTAGAGAAGATACCATTAAAGATTTAACAAAAATTGTGGATTGTGGTAAAGTTTGGCAAGATGTAAAGTTAGAAGTTTGTATTTTTCAACTTAATAAAAATAAGGCTAATAATAGCTATGACTCTTTAAAACGTTTTGGAGAAAATATCGAATATTTAACTACTTTAGATAAAAGAATTTTTAAAAAGTTTGGTTTTATTATTAATGGTATTAATGATCAAGAAATTCAAGTGGGATTAAAAATATTAAATAACTGTCAATTTTTAAATGATATTAGCACAAATCAACGGGGTGCGATGTTGCAAAAATTAGTTAGTGAGACAGGAGATAGTGATGTAATTGGTGGTGCAGAAGTGCAAAAATATGGCATTCAAGGCATAAAAGGCAAAATTAATCGTCATCTTGTTAATGATAATAAGGCATTTATTAAGGCTAATTCTATTTTAGTTCAAAATATTATTGCACATATAATGAATCCGATCGATCATATCCAGATTACTGCTTCTATTCCTGAAAATCAAGATTTAATTTTAGTGGATACTATTAATCAAATTGAATTAAAACCAGAGATTAAACCTGAATTTATCTGGGCTTTATTACATTCAAAATTGCTTAACTGGTATGTTTATTTATTTGTCTTTGCTAAGGCTATTCGCACCATGCACTTTGATAATCAAGTAACAGCAAAAATTCCTATTCCTAAAGATATTAATGAGAAAAAACAACAACCATTGATCAAATTAGTAACGGAAATATTAGGGGAAAAAAGAAAAAATCCTCTAGCAGATACCAGTAATTTAGAGAGAGAAATTGATGTATTAGTGTATAAAATCTATGGGTTAACGGAGGAAGAAATTAATATTGTTAGTCAGTCAGTTAATTAGGGGTTGCAGAGAAAGTATTTTGATGAAGGTAGGCAAAAAGCAACAGGCAAGATGCTTGTTTTACGGTGGGAAAATTATTATTATTTAAAGATGTCTATTGAACTTTTTTAATTCATTCTCCATTCTCCATTCATCCTCAATCTTTTTTGCGAGAAAAGAATAAAGCTGTACCTACAAAACCCCATACTCCTGTAGTTGCCATCATCAATTTTTGCGTCATTGTCAAGGTAGCATTTAAAGGTTGTGGTGGGGTCGATCGAGATGTTATGATTTCTGGAGTCTTAGAATTATCCGCTTCCGTAGCTGGAGATTCTATAGGAATATTGATTACAGTACCATGTCCGGCACTTCTCACTTTGACACTCCAATTACCTTGTTGAGAAAAATCGGGAGAAAATATTAATTTTCCGTTTTCATCAGTGTTAGAAGTTAACCAAGCCTCCGTTGGGTTACTGGGGGAGTAGATAACTACTTGGGCATTTTTCATGGGTGTGCCATTATCAAATTTAGCCTCAATTTCGATCGATTCTTTTGTCTGATAATTAATTACACTACCATGAGCTAATACTTTATCGGTAGCCACTGCGAAAAAAATCATTAAGCCGAAACTTATCTTTGACAATGTTTTAGATACCATTTCTCATTTTCTCCTAGAGATTCTTTATCTCATTCAATATTCGATCGACTCGATCGAACATCTAATTTATACTGTGATGAGGATAAAAAATTTTTGCATAACTTTTAGTCCTTATTTCATAGTTAAACAAAGTCTATTTTTTTTCAATGCCTCTCTAGGGTATATCTAAATTCTCGATCGAGGATATTTTTTCTTTGAACTCAGGTTAAGATATAATTTTGTAGATAGCAATGGGGTATATCCCGATAACGAATAATAAAATTCTGTTATAAGCTATAGACAGATAACAAAAAAGTAAAGGATTCTACAACTATGAGTAACATACAAGAGAAAATTCAAGAAGAAATCAAAGAAGCTAGGGAGGTTTGTGACATCAACGGCAAAGGCTCACCTGAATGTGCGGCGGCTTGGGATGCAGTGGAAGAATTACAAGCGGAAGCATCTCACCAAAAAGAAAATGAGCATCCTAAAACTTCTTTAGAGCAATATTGTGATGATAACCCCGATGCGGCAGAATGTCGCCTTTACGAAGACTAATTTTCGGGCAATTTTTAGGTTATAGGGTGGGTTTTTCCCACCTATTTTTATTTTTATCTTTATTTTGATTTATGGAAGAAACGTTATTAAAAGCTCTAGTTTGGACTAATTATAAGTTATTCGTCTTTTTATGCCTAATTGTGCCGTTAATTATCTCTATATGGGCTTTAAAGGCTCAAATTCAATCTATTCAGCGTTTATTACTGATTTTCTGGCGAGTTGCTAGTTTAATGGCAATCGGTATTTATTTATTAATTCCTGTGTGGCAAATTGGTTATATTGCTTGGTTTTTAGGACATATTTTTGTGGTAATTAGTCTTTGGTTTTGGGTGGATATTAATGACGAAATTCGAGATTTACCAAAATCCCCTTTACGGCTAACCCTAAGAAGTTGGCGCTGGGCGATGACTTTTTATGGTACTATCAGCTCGATCGCTTTTATACCTTTTTTACGGTGTACCTTTTCCCCTGATGCTAAAGTAGAAAAACTTTGTCGAGTGTGGCTTGAAGCTCCTTGGGAATATAAAAGTATTTTTCATGCTAACTCCACCCCCGGATTTTTAGGGTTTTTAGGTATGGCAGGTTTAGTTATGTATTTCATTTATCTCTTTTATTTCTTAACCTTTAGACTTATTAAACAAGGTAGAATAGCTCTTGAGCAATAATGGAGAATTAAGAATTAAGAATTAAGAATTAAGAATTAAGAATTAAGAATTAAGAATTAAGAATTAAGAAAACCTAATTTATCAGTCCAGTGAATATTAACATTCAAGTATTAGAGACTTATAGTCAACAACACCCTCAAGAGGTTTTAATTGTCACCGCTAAGGATAATGATGAGGAGGTGGAAATTATGATTTTTAAGGGTTTTTCCAGTAATTTAAGCGGAAGTACTGCATTTGATCCAGATTTGCCTATTTTATCCCCTAATGCACAAATTATTAAGCTCGATCGAGCTTATAGTCCTTATAATCCTAGTAACCCTCAATACATTCAAAAGGGCTTAACTCCAGCTGAATTTCTCGAAAACACTCCATAAAATCAAACAATTCTTCCCTAACTGGTTAGTATTTCTCCTCTCTCCTAACTCCTCTCTCCTCTCTCCTAACTTCACCAAAAAACTTTATTAATACTACTATGATAGAAACAACTATTAATCCCGTTACTCCACTCATCGAAGCCGTTGAAACCGCCGATTCTGCTCCCAAATTATTTCAAGCGGTCACTCAATTAGCACACGCTCGATCGATCGAAGCCATACCAACTCTCATCAAAGTCTTAGGTTATAATAACCCCGGTGCTGCCGTTGCCGCTACAGAAGGCTTAATTTCTCTTGGAGAAGTGGTTATCGAACCTTTGCTCAGTAGTCTTGATGAATATAATTATGGAGCAAGGGCTTGGGCGATAAGAGTTTTTGCAGGAGTGGGAGATATTCGCGCCTTAGATTTACTGATAAAAGCCTCTGTTAATGACTTCTCTTTGAGTGTCAGACGGGCAGCCGCTAAAGGATTGGGTAGTTTACAATGGCATCAATTACCCTCAGAAAATGTTATCCCTACTCAAACTCAAATTTTAGATATTCTTTTTACTACGGTTAAGGATGGTGAATGGGTAGTGCGTTACGCTTCCATTGTTTCCCTCGAAAATTTATATTTTGCCATTGATTCTTCCCATGAAAATTTACTTAATAAAATAACGGATAAATTGACGGAAATTATAGAAAAAGATGCAGAAATAGCTATCCAAAATCGTGGTAAACTAGCATTGAAAAAAATTTATAATAAATAACTATTTAACATGAGTAATTCTACAGATATTAAGGCTTTAGCTAGGTTAATGGCGGCAGATTTTAGTAATCAACAACAAGCCTTTGATAACCCCCCTTTTTTCGCCCATATTCGAGTTTGTATGCGCCCTTTGCCTGAGTCTTTATTAGGAGGAGTAAGTCTATTTTTAGAACAAGCCTACGATTTTTTACCTAGTCAACCTTACCGTTTAAGGGTATTTAAAATTTATGCGGTAGATGATCATTTAGAATTAGAACATTATAAATTAAAAGAAGAAACTCCTTTTTATGGTGCTTCGAGAAATACCGAAAAATTAAAACAACTTTCGATCGAACATTTAGAAAAAATGAACGGTTGTGATATGATTGCCGAATGGACTGGTACTCATTTTAAAGGTTATGTAAAACCGGGAAAAGCCTGTATTGTTGTTAGAAAAGGCAAAGAATCTTATCTTGATAATAGTTTTGAAATTAGTGAAGAAAAAATGATTAGTTTCGATCGAGGTAGAGACTTAATTACGGATGAATTACTTTGGGGTTCGGTGGCTGGACCTTTTAATTTTACCCGTGTACAAAGTTTCGCCCATGAAGTTTAAATAATGTCTAATAATCTTTTAATAAGCATAGGGAAAAAAGAACAGTTTTAGAGTTTTTATATTATTAAATAATATTTGTATTTTTATATATTTTAAGTCATTTTAGGCGATTTACGAAAAAGAATTTACCAATCTTCTCTATAATTCCCCCTTTGTTAAGGGGGGTTAGGGGGGATCATGCAGGTATATTTATTATTAGAAATCACCTTAGCAGACTTTTGCTGTTAGCTTTGTCAATTTATAGCAAAGTGAGTTTTGTTGGTTGTATCATGACACGCCAAGAAATAAATTCCATGGCTTATAGCGTAACTCCACTAACGCCAATACTGCTCAGTTAAGCCCCCCTACCCCCAACTTTGGGGGAGTCAAACTTAGTGAAATTCCCCAGTATTGGGGATTTAGGGGCGGACAAAATAACTTATAAAGTGAGTTAATTAGAAGAATATTAAAGTTTTTAATAATTGTTAATTTTACAAAAAATCTATAAATTAAATTAGTAATGAACGATAAAAAAATAACTTTAGAGAATCCTTTATTAAACAAAATTTTCCAGATAATTAATAATTCTCCTGAGCAAAAAATAACCTTCTCTCAATACATGGATTTGTGTTTGTTCGATCGAACTTATGGTTATTATAACTCAGAAAAAAATATTATTGGTGAAGAAGGAGACTTTTATACATCCGCTTCATTATCCTCTGATTTAGGGGAATTATTAGCCGTTCAACTATATCAATTTTGGGAAATATTAGACAAACCTGATAATTTTAAATTAGTCGAAATGGGAGCAGGAAATGGAAACTTATCCTATAATATTTTGAATTTTATTATTAATAATTATCCTGACTTTACTACCCATATTGAGTATATAATTATCGAAAAATCAGCAATTTTAAAAGAAAAACAACAAAAATTATTAACAGCAAAATTTGCTCATATTATCCCCATAACTTGGACAGATTTAAACTCTATTCCTGATAATTCTATAACTGGTTGTTGCTTTAGTAATGAATTAATCGATGCAATGCCTGTTCATTTAATCAGATTTTCAGACAACAAATTAGAGGAAATTTATCTTACAGAAAAAGACAATACTTTAGTCATAAAATATGATTCTATATCCCAAGAAAAAATATTAGAATATTTTGATATAATAGGTATAGAATTTAACTCAAACTTTTATCCTAAAAATTATCAAACAGAAGTAAATTTAGAGGCGATTGAATGGTTAAAACAAATTTCAGATAAACTAAAAAAAGGTTATTTATTATCGATCGATTATGGTTATACTGCCGATAAATATTATCATCCCCAACGCAGTGAAGGAACTTTAAAATGTTATTATCAACATCGTCATCACAATAACCCCTATGTGAATATTGGACATCAAGATATTACTTGTCACGTCAATTTTACTGCCTTAGAAAAATATGGAGAATTGTTTGGTTTAAATACTTTAGCTTATACAAAACAAGCCTTATTTTTGATGGGATTAGGATTGGGCGATCGACTTAATGAATTATCTAATGGTAAAATGTCCTTAACCACAATTTTGCACAGACGACAAGAATTACATAATTTAATCAATCCTGAAGGGTTAGGAAATTTTGGAGTTTTATTACAAACAAAAAATATCTCTTTAACTCAAAATAAATATTTATTAAAAGGTTTCCAATAATTAGTAAATTAAACAAAATAAAAAATATAATAATTCAGGGTTAAATCTTCAATTTTGAAGTTGATTTATAATAAAATTGCTATTGTATATTTCTGATCATTATGATCATTTTTTAGTTATATTATCAGAAGTATCATAGTACTTAAATCTTGTCAATAAAATAATGAGTTCGATCGAAAAACCATATGTTATCCTCAAGGTATATAAACTTTAAATAAAATAAAATTTAATTTAATTTCTATTCTCAATTATCCCTTGTTAATTTCAAGCTATAAACATGAATGATACCGCAGAACATAAACATTTATTAAAAATAGAATATGATAACATTAAACAAAATATTATCTTAAAAAATGAAGTTTATTCCATAGGTCGTCATTCTAGCAATAGTATTGTTATTCATCACCCAACTATTTCCCGTTATCATTGCTCAATTTTACCTGTTAAATATAAAGACAAAAATCAACAAGAATTATTCTGGATAATAGACGGAGATTTAAAAGGAAATCGTAGTGCTAATGGCTTATTTGTTAACGGAGTTAAGTCTTTATCCCATGAATTAAAATCAGGAGATAAAATTACTATTGGTGGAGATCAAGTTGAAGTAACCTATTTAATTTATAATGAACATAATATAAAAGAAATATCTCTTTCTGAGCTAAATATTAACAGTAATTTATCCCCTAAAGATGACTCTCAAGATACTATTATCAAAGATTTTTTTTCAAGAGTACCAACAACTTTAACAGGGAAAGAAGATAAAAAGAATTTTTTTATTGAAGAAATATTATTTATTTTACATAATCAAAATACTGACTTATATTGTCCGATTTTAACGATCGATCTTAACAATAAAATAACTTATACTAATAGTATTTTTAAAGATAAATTTCCTAATTTTAGACAAAACTATAAAGTAAATCCTTTTATTAAAAACCTAATTTTAGATTTAGAAGATAGTGAAAAAGATTTTTGTTTGAGAGAGATTAATTATCAAGAACATAACTATACTCAATATGCTTATTATATTGAAAATAAAACTCAAATTAAAAGCTATATTTTTTCCTTTAGTGAAAGAGATAGTATTGAAAATGCTTTAAGAGAAAGTGAAGAAAAATATCGAGCAGTAGTAAGGCAAATATCGGAAGGAATTATTTTAATTGATCCCATCACGAAACAGATTATTGAAGCGAATAACGCCTATTGTACCTTAATCGGCTATACTAATCAAGAAATTTTGTCGGTGAAACTGTCAGAGTTAGTGGCAACAGACCCCGAAATTAGTGATAGTATTATTAGAAGGGTATTGCGCGATCGATTAAACTTAACTCAAGAATCAATACATCGTCACAAAGACGGTACTTTAATCAACGTCGAAGTTAATATTAGCACCATTTATTATAGTGCCAAAGAATTTATTTGTTGCGCAGTAAGAGATATAACCGAAAGAAAATTGGCTGAGGAAATGTTACGTTATCAGGCTTGTCATGATGTCTTAACAGAATTAGGAAATCGTAACCTATTTAATGAGCAACTCCATAAAACCATCGCCCGCGCGCAAAGATATAAATATAAATTTGCCATTATGTTTATTGACTTAGACAGATTTAAAAACATTAACGATACTTTAGGTCATGATATAGGAGATAAATTTTTACAAGCAGTAGCCCATAGAATCCGAGATTGTTTGAGAAATTCCGACTTAATTGCCCGTTGGGGAGGGGATGAATTTACGATTCTTCTGTCCGAAATTAAACTCCCCCATGATGTTGCGATCGTAGCTGAAAGAATATTACACAGTTTAAAACAACCCTTTGGCGTGATGGAATATCAACTTAGAGCGTATTTAAGTATTGGTATTGCCCTTTATCCCCAAGACGGAGATAACCTAGAGACGTTATTAAAAAATGCTGACACAGCGTTATATCAAATCAAAAATGAAGGAGGAAATAACTATAAATATTACAACCCTTCCATGAATCATCAGCAAAAAGAATTATTACGCATGGAAGGTTACTTATATGAAGCAATCAAACAAAATCAGTTTGAATTATATTATCAACCCCAAATCAACGTAATGACATCCCAAATCATCGGCATGGAAGCCTTAATTCGTTGGCAACATCCCGTTTTAGGAAGGGTATCTCCCATACAATTTATTCCCATTGCCGAGGAAACAGGGCTAATTAATGCTTTAGGAGAATGGGTTTTATTTACAGCGTGTAAACAGGCTAAAACATGGCAAAAAATGGGTTTTAATCCTATTAAAATAGCGGTTAATTTATCTCCCCGTCAATTTCAACAAAAAAATTTAGTCTCAACTTTTAAAGATATTATATCTAAAACAGAATTAGACCCCCAATATTTAGAATTAGAGATCACCGAAAGCAGTATAATTGATCATCCAGAATTAACTAAAGATATTCTCGATCGACTGATAGAGTTGGGAATTTCCATTTCTATGGATGATTTTGGTTCGGGATATTCTTCTTTGGGATACTTAAAAAAATTCCCATTTCAGAAGATAAAAATAGACCAAAGTTTTGTCAGAGAATTGAAAAATGAACCTCAAGATTTAGCCATTATTTCCGCCGTGATTACTTTAGGCAGAGGATTTGATTTACAGGTAGTAGCAGAAGGTATTGAAACCAAAGAACAATTACAATTATTAAAAGAATTACAGTGTGAAATTATGCAAGGTTATTTTTTCAGTCATCCTTTATCCGTAGATAAAGCAACAGAATTATTAGAATATGTTTCTAATAATGGTTTTATTCTTCCCTGTTAAATATCTAGTTTTTCATTCTCAAGAATTTCTTGGATACAAATTCTTAAATCATCTAGTTTTGTTTGAACTATATTCCAGACAATATTGATATTAATTGAAAAATAAACATGAGCGATAAAATCTCTTAATCCTGCTATTTTTTGCCATTCTATTTGCTTATATTTTATTCTTATTTCTGGAGGAATTTTCTTTGTTGCTTCACCGATAATCATTAAATTATAGATGATAGACTCAAGAGTTTTTTCATCTTCTAATAGTTGATCATAGCTTAGGTTTAATGTATATTTTTTAATCTTATCAATACTGGTAATAATATCAGTTAAATAAAGGGCAAGGCTACGAGACATAAAGAGCCTCCTTCATCACTTTTTCTTTAATTATCGGTTTTAAATCTTGCTTTATGACTAAATCGACTGGTTTATTGAATAATTCCTCTAAGTAAAATTTTAAGTCCATATAATTATCAAATGTAGGACTTGTTTTAAATTCGACTAAAAAGTCTAAATCACTTTTTTCTGTTGCTTCATTTCTTGCCGTTGAGCCAAATAAAGCCAGAGTTTTTATATCATATATATCAAAGAGATTTTCTTGTTTTTTTAGTATTTTTAAAATCTTATCTTTATTGAGTATTTTATCTTTATTTTCTATGGTATTTATCATAGTTAATAATTATTTTTTCTACATTAGTTTGTAGTGAGCCTTTTAAGGCTTATTAATTAATGGCTAAAGCCATCACTACAAACTTTTTACTCTGTTAAATATAATAATCTTTTGCCATGAATAACCGCAATAACTGTCACTATTTCCCCTTCTACACGGTAAATGACACGATAACTATAGGCAAATTGTTCGATAATTGTGGATTCCTCAATCTCAGGAATTAATCTTCCCTGTTTCGCATCGGTTTGTAAATTATTGGTAATCTCGATCGCCCTAGAAACCACCGCTGCCGCATAAGACGGCGAATCCCTAGCGATATAAGCGGCGATCGCTTCCACATCTTCCACTGCTTTTGGAGACCAAACTACTCGATAAGCCATTTACTTAACAATCCTTCTACTTGCGCTTGTGGTAAAACCCCTTCTCTGTCTGCCACTTGTAAACCTTGACGAACTTTTCCTAAAACGTATAAATGATATTGTATATCTTCAATGGTGCAATCATCAGGTAATTTTTGCAACATCGACTCGACTTTTTCTTTTGGTGAACTCATGGAAGAATTAAGAATTAAGAATTACTTATAACCTAAAACCGATTATTATGGACCTGAGAAAACAGCGTCTTCAATGTCTTGAAGGGAAAGGGAATAACGAAATGCCCTTTTTATGTCGCTACCATCCGCACCAGCATTAAGATAATTGACGATTAAATCTTCTGTCTCTAGGCTTATTTGTGCCTCCCATCCTCTTTTTTTCACATACCAACAATTAAGTGCACGGAGGTTTTGTTCACATCCCATGGTTTTTAACCATTGTTCAATTTCAGGTAAGGGAAAGTTATATAAAGGACTTTGGGCAGTTAATTTTGGCATTAGCTTCGAGAAAATGGAGAAAAAATTTATTTTATTTTAGGGTTAATAAATATAACTATATAGCAGAAGTCCTCAACCACGCAATAGTTATCGCCAACAACATACAGCCCACGATCGTACTTCCCATTAATAATAAGGCAAATAGTTCACCACTGGATAAAGGTCGATCGGTAGCATCTAAGTATCCTGATCTCATGCCGTCTTCTTCTTCTTCTGACAGAGAAAAATCATAGGGGCTTTGAATCACATTCCAACGAGAATAGCCGATTTGTAAATCATAGATCGATCGACGATCGGGATTAGCTAAAATACCGTAAGCCTCATTTAATTTTTGAAACTTTTGTTTTGCCTCCTCCAAAGGTAAATCTGTAGTGTCAGGGTGATAAAGTTTACTTAACTCTCGATAAGTCCTTCTAATATCCATGACTGACGCTGAGGGATGTAAATTAAATAATCCGTAATAGGTATTGGCAAAATATCCTTTAGGGGGAAAAGAAAAATTTTTCTTAGTAGAGTTCACCGTTTTTTTGACATCAATATCTGTTTCAATATTCTAATACAAGGTTTTATTTTTTTGTATCCCATTTATCAAACATCAACTTATGTTAACAACTCTGTCTTATTTTAAACGTATCTTAATTATTGCTTTATGTACCCTAACTTTTTGGTTTAGTTATAGCGGTATCTCTCAAGCCGACATTGACAACGATCGATATGATGGTAATATTTTTGTGGTTTATGCTGGTAATGGTTCATTAGTACCCTCAAAATTAACCTTAAAACAATCTTTAGCTAGGGAATTGCCTGTAGTGTTGGTTTATTACCTAGATGACAACAGCGATTCTAAACAATATGCTTTTATCGTTTCTCGCTATCAAGAATTTTATGGACGGGCGGCTAGTATTATTCCCATTAATATTGATACCATTCCCCAAAAAGAGACTTTTCAACCTGATGAGGTAGGTTACTATTATAAACAAGGTATTCCTCAAACGGTGGTTTTAGATCAACAAGGTAAAGTGGTTTTCGATGAAGTTGGGCAATCTCGGTTTGAAGATGTGGACGATGTGCTACGCAAAATTTTCGATTTAGTACCTCGATCGGAATCTGTGGAATTAAAACGTAAAACCTTTAACCAGTTTAACAGTGAATTAGTTCCCCAAGCCAAGTAATCTTGAATTAGGAATAAGGAATAAGGAATTAGAAATTATTAACACTACCCACATTAATAAAGCAGTCAAAGCCAGAATTTATGGGAAATATCCTTTGAGATGGAATTAACAAATCAAAATACCAGAGGAAAAACCTTTAGTTCATCCTTAATTTTATCTAGCTCTAATAAATATGATTAATCAAGTTATTTTTTTAAGTAAAGTATTGTTATTATCCGCTATGATTTCGGTATTAATTAAACATGGATTAGATAATTTTTTAATTCAATCGGAAACTTATCTTGCACCTATTATTATATTTGCACCTGTGATTATATTATTTTTAATTCTGTTAATTAGACAAACAAAAGCTATTAATTTTTAAGGTAATTTAATCATGGATTTTGGTAAATGGGTTAGTTTCAGTCTCGTAATTATTTTTATTTATATTCTTTGGCAAATAAAACAAATACTTTTGTTAGTTTTTACTGCCGTAGTTGCTGCTTTAATTCTCAATATTATCGTTAAAAAATTAGTAGATTTTGGACTTAAAAGAGGTTATGCTGTCCTCAGTTCGATCCTACTTTTGTTCTGTGTAATTACCTTTTTTATTTTAATCATAATTCCTTCTTTTTTAGAACAGTTTCAAGAATTATATAATCTTGTGCCGTTAGGGATTCAAAAATTAATTTTAGAAGTGGATCAATTTAAGTATAATCTTTCTTCTGAATGGGCTAATTCTTTACCTGATTTAGAACAAATTTTACTGGATTTACAACCATTATTAAATGATTTATTGAAAAGAGGTTTTATCGTTATCACAGGTGTTTTTGGAGCTTTATTAAGTGGCTTATTATTATTGGCTTTAACTTTAATGATTTTAGTTGATCCGATCCCCTATAAAGATGGTTTTATTCGCTTATTTCCCTATTTTTATCGATCGAGAATAAATGATATTTTACTGAGAATTAAAATTGAATTAGAAGAATGGTTAGCGGATACCTTTATTAAAGTCATTTCTGTTTTTATTCTCACTTTTTTAACCTTATTAATTTTCAATGTACCTTTAGTTTCTGCTCAAGCATTTTTAGCCGCTTGTTTAGCCTTTATTCCCTATATTGGCTCTATTACCAGTGTCGTTTCTCCTATGGCAATTTCTTTCCTTTATTCCGATTGGAAATCATGGGCTATCTTAATAGTTTATCTGGGAATTTATCATTCGATCGATAAAATAATTATTCCTAAATTACGCAGAAATCGAGTTATATTAATTCCTGCAAATGTGATTATAGGACAAATTATTTTTGCTAACTTTTTAGGCGTATTAGGTTTATTTTTAGCTTTTCCTTTAATTATTATCACTCAAATTTTAATCAAGGAAATTTTAATTAAAGATATATTTGATTCTTGGAAATTAACTGAAGAAATAAAGACACTAAATAATGAAGAATTAGAAATTATCAATGAAGAATTAAAGGTAATAAATGAGGAATAATCAACTCATCTTCAGAATATACCTATAGTCTGTGCCATTAACTCGTGCAACATCATGATTTAAGGTGTAGAAAAAATCAACTCGGATTTCTCGACTTGCCCTTCTCAGAAGAGGTTGTTAGCGCACAAGTTGTCAAATTTGTCAATTTTTATCTAACAAAATGTTTTGCCAACATACTGATTTATTTCTAGGTTAACTAATTTTACCTAAATGTTGGGGAGGCCAAAATGTAAATATTGCTTTACCAATAATGTTTTCTTGGGGTAAAAATCCCCAAATATGGGAGTCATTACTATTATTGCGATTATCCCCCATAACAAAAACATAGCCTTGGGGTACAACGATCGAATTTAAGTTATAGTTGGGCGGTTCAAGGATATAATTTTCTTGTTGAGGTTGATCATTAACATAAACAATACCTTCTTTTACTGCCACTACTTCCCCTTCATGGGCAATAATTCTTTTAATAAATGCTTGATCTCGATCGTACCCTAAAACTTGCAATTGAGGAGGAGGAGTAAACACCACTATATCATGATCTTGAGGGGGAGTAAAATAATATGATACCTTTTCTACCACCAATCGATCGCCAATGGAGAGGGTAGGAAACATCGATTCCGATGGAATAAAACGAGGTTCAGCGATAAAAATTCGTATCAGAACTGCTAAAATTAAGCCTATAGCTACAATACTGAAATTTTCCTTAAAAGATGCCCAAAAACCAACTTTAACCCCTAATTTATCGCTATTTTCTTTTGTCATGTAATAAGTTTCAGATAAAAGTCAAATACTTTAATTATAATTGTTTATGTCGTAAATATACCATAAAATGTCATCCTATCAACCCCCTTTTTTCTTACGAAATGGTTTAATTCAAACTCTCTATGTTGCTTTTTGGATGAGTCGTCATTGGCAAAAAACTACCAATTTAGTTGAACCGAATTATCAAGAACATATATTTAAAGGTGCAAACGATGTGCCGATTTTTGGCTTAGTAGCGATTCCCGATAATCCTCGTGGTACGATCGTGGGAACTTATGGCATTACAGGAGATTTAGACAATCAATGGTATTTGCGATTATTAGGGCGCAAGGCTTATGCTCAAGGTTACGCTGTAGTTTTATTTGATTGGAGGGCGCATGGTAAAACCGCTTTACTCTCTCCTGCGTTAACTTCCGATGGTTTATTGGAGGGGAAAGATTTTATGTACATTGCTTCTCAAGCTAAAACTATGGGTTGCCCTGCCCAATTTTGGTTTACGGGTTACTCTTTAGGGGGAAAATTGGCATTGTGGGCATTGTATGAGGCATCTCGATCGAACATAGAAGAAATTTATAAGTTGCGAGCTGGAGATATCGGAGGTGGTGCGGTGATATGTCCTAGTTTAGATGCTATGCGCTCTTTAACCTATTTGGAAAATCATCCTTGGGGGCGTTATTTAGAAAAAGCCATCACCCAAAACTTGAAAAAGTTAGTAACAGAAATTGCAAAGGCGCATCCTCAACATATTGACAGAGAAATTTTGACTAAGATTAATAGTATCAAGGAATTTGATCAATATTTGGTCATTCCAGCATTAGGGTTTAACACCGTTGCCGAATATTATCACGCCAGTAGTCCTTTAAACATAATGGGTGATATTAATAAGCCTACTTTAATCTTATATGCCATAGATGATCCCATGTTTGACCCTACTCTTGTGGATGATTTGGTCAAAATTGGCAATAAAAACCCCATGGTAGATTTAATTTTAACAAAAAATGGTGGTCATGTGGGATATATTAGCAATTTATCTTATCAGCAAGAATATCAAGATGTCGATGAAAAAGTGACACAGCTCGATCGATGGTGGGCTTGGAATCTTTGTTTAGACTGGTTTAATTTAAAAGGGGTAAACTAAATCTAGGCAAATCTAGTAAATAATCGTTAAAAGTGTTGATATATAATAGGTTTAGAATTTTAAAAATGCAGATGTTATAAATTTACAGTTTTAATTTAACCTAACACCTACTACCTGATACCTGACACCTTTTTTTAAACATACTTTATCACGACGAGAAGTAGAAGAGCCATTTAAAATTGCTATATAATAAATAAAAACCTTGTATCTTAGTCATTAAATATTATCTTATAAATTAGACTAATTAATTTTTATAAAAATATGAAATTATCAAAAATTTTTACTTTAACTTTGGTGTTAATTGTTAGCTTTATTACTTTAATAAATTCAGCTCAAGCCCTTGATTACACAAAAAGAGACTTATTTGAATCAGATTTTTCAGGACAAAATTTAAGCGGTTCAACCTTTAATAAAACAAACCTACGCAGTAGTAATTTAAGCAATGCAAATCTCCAAAAAGCAAGTTTTTTTGGTGCTAATCTGGATTCAGCAAATCTCGAAGGTGCAGACTTACGCAATGCGGTTTTAGACTCCGCTAGATTAACTAAAGCCAATCTTCATAATGCTATTCTTGAAGGTGCTTTTGCTACTAACACAAAATTTGAAAAAGCCAATATCGATGGCGCTGATTTTACCGATGTGATTTTGCGCCCTGATGTGGAAGCAATTTTGTGCGAAAATGCCACTGGCACAAATCCTGTTACTGGTAGAAATACCCGTGATACTCTTTACTGTGAATAGTTAATAATTAATAATTAATAGTTAATAATTCTCCATTCTCCATTCTCCATTCTCCATTGCCTACCTTCATCAATATTAAATTATTCCTCAACGGGGTATAATGATCGATCGAACCTTAGAAGAAAAAATAGAGTCTTTAGTTGTTAATTTAAGACAAGGACAAAAAGAGTTAGCCCAGTGGAAATCTGGTAAAATGGCTGTTTCAGCCGTGCCGGGGGCAGGAAAATCTCACAGTTTAGCCACTGCCGCCGCTATTACTATCGCCAGAAATAACCTTAATAGTAACCGACAGTTAGTTATTGTAACCTATACTCGATCGGCCGCCGCCAGTATTGAAAAAAAAATTAACGAAATTTTGAGAAACGATTTACAACGAGTAGCTGTTGGTTTTACCGTGCAAACTATCCACAGTTTAGCGGTAAATATTGCTAACCGTTATCCTCAACTGTCGCAACTAGATATGGAAAATCGCACTCTTTCAGAGATAACATCCAGTCATCCCCTCATGTTAGAAACAGTT
This sequence comes from Geminocystis herdmanii PCC 6308, assembly GCF_000332235.1. NCBI lineage: Bacteria > Bacillati > Cyanobacteriota > Cyanophyceae > Chroococcales > Geminocystaceae > Geminocystis > Geminocystis herdmanii. The sequence continues at coordinate 759,666 of NZ_CM001775.1, forward strand.
AATCAGTGGGTGAAACATAATCCCGAATTGTATGAATTGTTATGGCAAGGAAAGACAAAAGAGAAAGAAATAGACGAGGCAGAACTTTTACAACGGGAGTCATTATTATTAAATGATATACTGCCAAAAGTGGCTTATAATGCCGTTTCCTTAATCAAAAGCTCAGATTTAACCTTAAATGATTCTTTTTCATTGCCTGATAATCCTGATAATTCTTATCCCTTGATGAAGATTGCTAAAGGTTTATATGAAGAATATCAAGGGTTAATGAGCAAAACACAACGCATCGATTATGATGATCTTATCTTATCAGCTTTGAGGGTATTAAAGTTCGATCGATCGAGAGAAGTTTTACAAGGAGAAGTATTTGCCGTCTTTGAAGATGAAGCCCAAGATTCTAGCCCATTACAGGAAGAATTACTAGAAATATTAGCAACGGATACCAAGAATAATCAAGTAAATTTTGTCAGGGTAGGAGACTCTAATCAAGCCATAAACTCTACCTTTACATCTGCTGACCCTAAATATTTTCGTGATTTTTGTCATCAATGTCAAGAAGATAAAGGATTTTATACCATGAATCAAGCGGGGAGAAGTTGTCAAATTATTATGGATACGGCAAATCAAACTTTAGCATGGGTAAATCAGAATATTCGAGAAGAATTAAGTAAGAAAAATATTGCAGAGATAGAGTCTTTAATTCCCTTTGAGTTTCAAAATATTCAACCAGTAGAAAACACAGTAAATCAAAGGAATATTAATCCCTTCCAAGAAGGCAAAGGAGTAGAAATTGAAATTCCTGAAGATATTTATCATACTGTAGATTTAATTAGAGAAAAAGTTATCTATTTATGGAGTAAAAAAGATGAAGAAATAACTCCAAATTTTGCTATTTTAGTGAGACAAAATAAACAAGGACAATTTTTGTATGAGCATTTAAAAGATTTAGAAAAAAATTATAACCTGAAGGTAAAATTAATTAATGATGCTGATATTTCTAAGAAGATTTTGCAAGAAATTTTTTCTATTTTACAATTTTTAGATTGCCCTCATTCTTCTCAATATTTAAGAAAAACCTTAGCAATTCTCACGGAAAGATTAAAGATTCCTGTGGAAAATATCAACTCTTTAAGTATTTATCCTGAAAAATTTTTATACCCGACTATTCTTGATGTTAATAAAAAAGAATTTAATCTTATTAAACTAAAAAATGAGTGTATAAGATTATTAAAAAGTCGTTTAGAGTTATCCCCTTATCAATTAATTCCTTTTATTTCTTTATTCTTAAAATATGATCAAGTAGAATTAGCTACAGTACAAAAATTAAGTGAGAGAATTAAACAGGATATTCAGGGCAATATGTCTTTAAAATTGATGTTAAATATTTTACAAGAAATAGTCAATGGAGAAAAGTTTAAAAGGGTAGAAATTGAAGACGAAAAAAGTTATCAAAAAGAAGGGCAACTGACTATTATTACCATGCACAAAGCGAAAGGTTTAGAGTGGGATTATGTGTTTTTACCTTTTTTACATAAAAATATTATCCCCGGCAATGAATCTTATGTTAATGCCAATACTAAATTTATCGGTGATTTTAGTTTACCTGAAGTAACTCGATCGAGCTTAAGATTCATGATTCACTATTATAAAAAAATAAATGATAGACAAATATCTATTCAAGAGGCATCTATAGAAAATAGTTATCAGAAAAAAGGGGAAGAATATCGTTTATTATATGTAGCCATGACAAGGGCAAAAAAATTATTATGGATGTCATCCGCAAAAAAAGCACCAACTAACTGGAATTTCTTTGAAGATAACGGCAATGAAGCTCAATTAAAAGAGCAATTGCCCTGCCCTGCTATTATAGACTTGCCACGGAAATAAGTTGATATTGATGAAAGTTGAATCTTAATCAACAACCGTCAAGGAATAAATGAAGTTATTGGCGAAATATATCTTAACATAAAACTTGATCATAATCGATCATTGAACGAAAACAAAGTTTTAGAGGGTTTCATCATAGAATTTTTCAGCAAACCCTAATGCCTAATCACTAAGATGATTAAGAGGTAGATTCTTTGATTGATGAATTTCCATAAGATTGCTATAGCGCAAACCAAAACCAAAACCTAAGCCACCAAAACTAAAAACCACAGTAGTAATAATTATTAATTGCTTAAAAATAGTGATGGCTTTGCGATGTTGAGTGTTATTAAGCACTTTTTTTTTCTGGGGAATAGTTTTAGTTTCCGCTACGGAAGTTGGTAACTCTAAATTTGGTGACTTAACTGTGGATGTCGATACAACCGTTGATATTTTCCCCATAGCCATTTTTGTACAATGTCAATAACTAGATAACTTGAATAATAATATAGCGCTGATACTTGAATTTTGCACTAATAATAAAATCGTGAAAGCCTATTTTTTATTGTCAACGATAATTAGACTTGACGCTGGAGAATCAGAAATATCTCCTATCTCGTTTCGATCGATCATACAACATCAGCAATTAAAAATTGAAGATTTTTGGTACATTAGAAACAAGAGCAAAATTAAATGTAAAAAAAATCCTATGGCAACAACAAGTAACTTTAGAGATTCCATTAAAAAAGCCAAAAATCAGGCTTTAGTAGGTCCTAACGTCATCAACAAAGCGCTACCCTATTTAGGTGGTGGATTAGTATTAACCGCCGTCGGCACTTATGGCGGTTTGGGGATGATTCAATCTAACCCTACCTTATTTATGCCTACTTTTATCGGTGCGATAATTCTGCAATTAGTCCTCTTTTTTGTAGTTAGAGGTATTGCGGAAAGAGCCGATAACGGTATTGCGTTACCCCTGTTAACAGTTTATAGTCTCCTCACAGGTTATACCCTCAGTGGCATCGTGTATGTCGCTTTAGGCACAAATGGAGTTGGTATTAATGGTGTAGCCATAGCCGCTTTAGGTTGCGGTATCACCTTTGTCTTGGCTAGAAATGTCGGCTCAAATCTTGGAGAAGAAGATGGACTTGCCTTAGCAAAAACAGTACAATTGGGGATTATAGGTCTTTTTATCGTTATTCTCTTACAATTAGTATTGAGCTTTTTCGGTGTTTTTACCCCCAGTTGGTTAGAAATTGGTATTTCTGGTTTAGGGGTATTTCTCTTTGTTGGTGCATCGGTAGTGGATTTTTATATCTTACCCCGCGCTTACCGTGATGAGCAATATTTATCGGCTGCCCTTTCCATGTATCTTACTTATATCAATCTTTTTGTCTTTATTCTTCGACTCTTAATTGCTATCAATAGTCGTGACTAAAAGAATTAAGAATTAGGAATTAAGAATTAAGAATTAGGAATTAAGAATTAAGAATTAAGAATTAAGAATTAAGAATTAAGAATTAAGAATTAAGAATTAAGAATTAAGAATTAAGAATTAAGAATTAAGAATTAAGAATTAAGAATTAAGAATTAAGAATTAAGAATTAAGAATTAGGAATTAGGGTGTTAATTCTCCATTTAATTTTATGAAAACCATAGAAAAAACTGTATATAAAGATAACTTATTCGATCGAGTTTTTATCGCTATATTCTCTCAGAAAATGGCGCAAGCCGTAGGCAAAAAAATCACCTCTAAAGGTTATCAAGGTTTTGTCGATTTGTCTCAAGAAATCATGAAGGGGCGCAATGCCCAACAACAACAAGAATTAGTCTCGATCGTGCTAAAATCTTTGATACCTTCTCCAGTTTTATACTTAGTTCGTACTTTTGTACCTCCCAATAAATGGGTGTGTGAATCTAATGCTTGGTTTGCCACAGTTTTGTTTGAATGGTTAGTGGGAAAATCCATAATCAAAGAAGTAGAAATAGTCACAGAAAATAACGAAATTCGTAAACAAAAAAGCGGAGTAACTATTGAAAAATGTCGCTATTTAGAAGATAGTGGTTGCGTGGGAATGTGTATCAATATGTGTAAATTACCTACCCAGAAATTTTTTACCGAATCCTTTGGTATCCCTCTCACTATGACTCCTAATTTTGAAGATTTTAGTTGTGAAATGGTATTTGGGCAATATCCCCCTCCTCTGGAAACCGAAGAAGCTAGTACTCAACCTTGTTTACAAAGTCACTGCCCTACTGCTAGTAATTTTCCGAAACCTTGCCCTAAAATTTATGACTAGCATAAATATTTAATTTATTTTAATATATTTTACTTGCAATTATAGACAATTTAAAGACTTATACACAGTTGTTAAATATAAGAAAAAAATGACTAATTTAGAATTAAAACAAGCAAAAAATCAGCTTAATGAGTTATTAGAAATAGTTATGAAAGGAGAAGAAATTATTATCACAGAAAATAATGAGCCAGTGATTAAATTAAGTCCTTTAAAAATTGAAAAAAAACCTCCTCGTCAACCCGGTAGTGCAGAGGGAAAAATATGGATAGCTGATGATTTTGATGCACCCTTAACGGATTTTAAAGAATATATATAAAACAGTTAAACTGATGAAAATATTAATTGATACTCATATTTTTCTTTGGTATGTTACTAATAATCAAAAGCTAAATGAAAGCACAAAACTGATTATTAATGATAGGGGAAATATTATTTATATCAGTCAAGCTAGTATTTGGGAGATAGCCATTAAAAATAGTGTAGGAAAATTAACTTTTAATTCTTCATTTCGAGAATTTATTGAAGAACAAATTAGAGTTAATGATTTTAATATTTTAACATTTAATTTATCCAATTTTGAGCAAATAACAAAATTACCTTTTCATCATCGTAATCCTTTTGATAGGATAATTATTGCTCAATCAATTATTGAAAAAATACCAATTATTAGTTATGATGAAATGTTTAAATTTTATGATATTCAACTATTAGATTGAAAAAAAGAAGTTTAATTTATGAAGAAAATCTATCACGCTCACTTATACGGTTTAAGAAAAAATAAATATAAAATTAGTAAATCATTGTTAAAAATATATTGGAATAATGTTTAAATCAATTATTAATATCATCTCCTGTCTTCTATCTCCTATCTCCTACCTTCATCAACAATTTTATGGCTGACTCAGGTAAGTTTACTAAAAAATTTTTGCGGTATTTAATCTTAGGATTAACTTTCTTTTTTATTATCACTACATTTAAACAAAATTGGCAAGAAATAAAAGGTATTAAATTTACTTTTTTTACCTTGTTAATGTTTACTATTAGTCTAGTTTTAAACATTATCGCTCATACTTTTTCTGCTTGGGTATGGACTTGGATTTTAAAGATTTTTCAAACAAAATTACAAGGTTTGAAAGCGATAAATATTTATTTAATTACTAATATTAGTAAATATTTACCCGGTAATGTTTGGCATTTTTTCGGCAGAGTCAAAGCAATTCAAGCAGAAGGTGATAGTTTGTCGATCGCAACAGTAAGTGTTATTATTGAACCATTATTAATGGCAGTGTCAGCATTATTAATCACTCTTATTAGTGCTAGTTTTGGGATAATAACTTTAAGTTTTAGTCCGTTATTTTTACTAACTTATATCTTAATTATCGTTATTTTAATCGGTATTCATCCCAAAATTCTTAATCCTTTATTGTGTAAATTAGCAAAAAGTAAAGGCAGTAATGAAACAGCAACGTTAACCAAATATCCTCTATTACCCTTATTAGGAGAAATAATTTTTTTACTGATAAGAGGCTTCGCTTTTTTATCTCTTTTAATCGCTTTTATGCCAGTAAAATTAACCTTAATTCCTCAAATATTAAGTAGCTTTAGTTTTGCTTGGTTATTAGGTTTAATTGTACCCGGTGCGCCCGGAGGTATTGGCATTTTTGAAGCGACAATTATTGCTAGTTTTGATTCTGCTATTTTTCCCTCTCAAATTGTCTTAATCGTGATAGCATTATTTAGAATTAGTAGCATTTTAGCAGAGTTAATTACTGCTGGATTTGCTAGTTTTTCTTATAAATATGAAAATTAAATTATTATAATAATAACCCATTTAATGCTGATGTTATGAATAATTCTCCCTTGATTTTTCCTATTTCACCTCTAATTAAAATAACTCTACTTAACCTTTATTTTGCCCTAACAATTCCTCTCCCTTTTTTAGCAAAATTAAAATCGATTGATTTTCCTCTAGGGCTTCTAATTTTTCTCTTGATCTTAGGCTCGATCGTGCTTATGATGGTATTGAGTGAAAGAGTCACCGTCAGCGATGAAGGCATTAAAGTCGGTTATCCTCAATGGGTAAGTTGGTTATGGCGTAAGGGATGGAGTTTGTCGTGGCAGGAAATTGATACTCTCAAAATGCGTACTACGGGGCAGGGTGGCATGGTATATTATTTTGTTACCAAGAGTCGAGATAAAGCCTATTTATTACCTATGAGAGTAGCTGGTTTTAATCGTATGGTACAGGAAGTACAGCTAAAAACAAATATTGATACAACAGATATTCGCCCTTTAGCACAACCTTGGATGTATATTTTTTTGTTGGTATTTACCTTTTTTCTTTGGTTAGTGGATATTTGGACAATTTCTGCAATTTTTACCAATATTTAGTTTAGCTAATTAATTATAAAATAGCTGTTTTAATGATGGGTTTAGCCATTTAATACCTAACACCTTGACAGAATATTTTTTCTCACAATCCAAATATAATTGCTATATATGCTTGATATTTTATTATTTTTATTGATTATTATTTTTATTTTTACTTATTATTTAATCATTCCTTATCAAGTAAAAACAAGAAGAAAATCTCTAAAAAAAGCTATTTTTCCTATTGATTGGGCTAATTTTTTAGAACATAATATTTATTTATATCGCATTTTACCTTCTGATTTAAAGTTAGAATTACAGGATTATATTAAGGTTTTTTTGGAGGAAAAACAATTTGTAGGTAAAAATGGTTTTATTATCACTGAGGAAGTAAAATTGTCGATCGCATCTCAAGCCTGTATATTATTGTTAGGAGATAAAGAGAATAAACGTAACTATTTTCCTTATTTAAAATATATTTATGTTTATCCCGACATAATTTTAGAAAACCAAAAATCTCCCGAAAATCCGATTATTTTACTAGGGTTATCTTCCGTGGGAAATAAAAGTGGTCATGATGGGGTAATCTATTTATCATGGACAGAAGTAGCGAAACAATCTCAATTTCCTTCTAAGGGTGAAAATGTCATTTTACATGAGTTTGCTCATCAATTAGATCAAGCATTTGGTAACGCTACGGGAATGCCTCGTTTAAGAAATTTACAGGAAAGTTTGGCATGGAGGGAAATTTTTACACAGGAATATTATAACCATTGTCAAGGGGTAAAAAACCAGCAACCAACGGTAATTGATGCCTATGGGGCGCTTAATCCTGCGGAATTTTTTGCGGTGGTAACGGAGGGTTTTTTCCTTAAACCTCGACTTTTACAAACTTATCATCCTTTACTTTATGAGCAACTTAGTCGATACTATAATGTAAGCTCGATCGAATGGAGAAGAAAGGAATAGGTATCGGAAAGGGTGTTAGGGAAAATTATTTAATTGTTAATTATTAATTATTAATTATTAATTGTTAATTATTAATTGTTTTATGTTGTTCTTTTAAAGAAAAAATAGTTATGATTAATAGACAATGGTGGGTGGAAAAATGGTTGGAATTATTAGATTCTTATCGTTATAAAAAAAGACTGGAAAGAGGACGTAATTATGCCAGAGAAGGTAATATTTTAAATATAGAATTTAAACAATCTCAGTTAATCGCAGATGTACAAGGCACAGAAGAAAAGCCTTATCGAGTTACCTTATCTTTAGATGCTTTTTCCGATGAAGATTGGGGATATGTTATTAGCACTATGTCAGAAAAGGCGATTTTGGCGGCACAATTATTAGTGGGGGAAATGCCCTCAGAAATTGAACAAGTTTTTATTAAAAATGGTTTAAGTTTATTTCCTTTTAATTTAACGGATGTGAAATCTCGTTGTACTTGTCCAGACAAAGCGAATCCTTGTAAACATATTGCTGCAATTTACTATCAATTGGGCGATCGATTTAGCGAAGACCCGTTTATAATATTTCAATTAAGGGGTAGAAATAAAGAGCAAATTTTAGAGGCTTTGAGAGTTTCTCGTAGTCATCAATTATCAGGTAAACCTTTACAACCTGAAATATTAGGTAAAATTAAATCTCCCCCTAAGCGTAAAGCTAATATTAACAAAACTTCTGCACCTTTGTCGATCGATAATTTTTGGCAATATGAAGAAGCCTTAGATTCCTCTTTAGTGGTTATTGTACCATCAACGGAAAATAAAACCATCCTCGAAGTGTTAGGAGATATTCCGTTACCCTACAATGATTCTCAAGCAGTGATGCAGTATCTAACTCAAGTATATCAAAATATACCCAAAGAACTTAGTACTGTCACGACGGCTACTTAGGGTTTTTAAAATAAATTATGTTGAAATGGTGGGCGGTACATCGCCCTACCTTCAGATCAAATTGTATAATTTATTTTATGATCAAAATTGATGTAATATTATTCTAAGTCTTTACTACCGGGGTTACGAGCTGGATCTCCAGAAAGGAAACCAAAGATAAATAATAACAAGAAAAAGGCTACAACAACATTTACAACAATTTTAAGAGTTAACATTTTTTTATATACTCCGAATGATTTAATACTTGCTATATTCTACCTCAAAGAGGATGATAAATTAGGAATTATACAGGAATAATTTATGGAGCTTTTAACTGTTAACTAATAGTTTATTATAGTTGTTTATACCTACTCACGGGATAAAGGTTGACATTTTTTTTAAAATATGTTAGCTTTTTCCGATACCTGACACCTGACACCTTTACAGCACCAAAAATTTTATGGTTCACTCAGATTCATTCCAAGCCATAGATTCTAGTCATTTAATAATAGGTTAAGTAATATTTTATCTCCAAACTTGCTTTCTTTCAAAATTTATTATTATGTTGAAATAAAGTAATAAATTCTGTTAATTGTTCTGGTAGATGAATGATAAAATCTGGTTCATATTTAGCTAAAACTGAAGCGGAATTAAAGCCCCAAGTAACCGCAATAACCTTTATTTGACTTTTTTTTGCTGCTTCAATATCTCTAGTTTCATCTCCGACATAAATTACTTTCTCTCTACATAAATTATGTTTTTTGATAATTTTTTTCAGAATTTTATGTTTACCAAATAAGGTGGAAGCTGAATAAACAAAATCAAAATATTCATCTAAATTATTATTATTTAAAAAATCAACCACATTTTCTTTTAAATTCGATGTCAAAATACCTAATCTATATCCTTGTTTTTTAAGACTACTTAAAGCCTCTTGAATGCCATCAAAAGGTTCAAGACTAGCAATTTTTTGATTTAATTCTTTTTTAACTCTCCTCAATAAAAATGGTATTTTATAAGGGGGAATAGGGGATTCATAAAAAATATCTCTCGAACTTAAATGACTTAATCGAAGCATCTCATCTTCTGTAACTCGATCGAACCCAAATTCTAAGGCTAAATTATTGGCAATTTCTACCAACGTTTTGCGACTATCGGCTAAAGTACCATCAAAATCAAATATCAATACTGTTTCTGTCATGCAATCTCTTATAAGGATAAAACCTTATACTTTACTTATCCATTAGGGTTTGTGCATTGCGTCGCCACATTTCAGGTTTAATACGGCGTAAAGCAGAACCTTGAAAACGCTTATTCCATTCTACTTCATCTATCTGCGCTAAATCCATTAATTTAGGATTAAGATTATCAGGATAGGGAAAAAAATCTGTAATATCTGTTACTTTTGCAAATCTTTGATTCCAAGGGCAAACATCCTGACAAATATCACACCCTGCCACCCAACCATTTAAGTTTGAGGCGATTTCTGGGGGTAACTCTGGTTGACGATTTTCGATCGTATGATAGGCGATACAAAGATTAGCATTCACCACAAAAGGCTCAGTAATCGCCTGAGTAGGACAAGCATCTAAACACCTTGTACAAGTACCACAATGATTAGTATGAGTTCGATCGGGCTTAAGTTCAAGGTTAGTGAGGATTTCTCCTAAAAAAACCCAACTACCATAATCTGTAGTAATCACATTACCATTTTTAGCCACCCAGCCAACTCCCGCCTGTTGCGCCCAAAATTTATCTTGAATGGGAGCCGTATCAACACAATATTTGACTTGTATATCATCCTGTTGAGTGGTTAACCAAGAAGCAAGAATTTTGAGTTTTTTTGTTATCACTTTATGATAATCTCTTCCCCAACCATAACGAGAAATTTTGCCAACATCTGGAGAATCGCTGTGCTGATGAGGAGTGTAATAATTTAACCCGACAGAGACGATCGATTTTACTTCGGGAAAATATTGCAGAATATCCTGTCGTTTTGAGTTACTCATCCAAGCCATATCAGCTTGATAACCTTTATCTAACCATCTTTGAAGCCTTTGTTTATTTTCCGCTTGTTTGTCGCTATCAAGATTAACATTAGCAATTCCCACTTTATGAAAACCAATATCTAAGGCTTTTTGTTTAATATCTTTACTGATCATAGTAATATTATTCATTGGTAAAAATTAGGAATGAAGAATGAACCGATCAACCAGACTTGAGGTGGAGACGTAAAATTCTACGTCTCTATAATAGTTTTGGCTATTAAAAATTTAATTTCTGGAGAAGTTTAGAGATTTTTGACACTATATAAAAAACCGTCAAAAAAATTATTGCAAAGCGGTTAATAATATAATACTAAAAAGCTCATAAATCTTATTCCGAACTGAGGTAGTATCAGTTATTATTATAATCAAAGATTCAAGCATTTAGTTTTTAGTTTGTGGGAGTAAAGGCTATGGATAACGGAAATAACGAGAGAATTGTCGGCTATTTTATCGAAGAAGCAAAAGAACATTTAGAAACCATCGAAAAAGGGATTTTAGATTTATCTTCTGCGGTGAACGATGAAGAAAGTATAAATGAACTATTTAGGGCGGCTCATTCCATTAAAGGGGGAGCTGCAATGTTGAATTTTAATAGTATTTCCAAAACGGCTCACCGTCTGGAAGATGCTTTTAAAATCCTTAGAGATGATCCCATTCAGACAGATCAAACCCTAGAAAGCCTTTTTCTCAAAGCCTACGATATTCTACAGGATTTATTAGAACGTTTACAAGGACCTTTAGGGTTATCTGATGACGAAGGTGAGCAAATTATGGAAACCGCCGAGCCTCATTTTGTGGAATTATTAAATTATATTCAACAATTAGCAGATGGAGAAATACCAGTACCTTCCGTTACTTCTGCTTCTGTTCGTGCTTCTAGTCCTTCCCTGACAGCGATTCCTAGTGATGAAGTTGTCTCCCAAGTCAGGCAGGTATTGCAACAAATGCTAGTTATTTTTAAACAAGATGCAACCCCTAGTAATCGACAACAATTACAAACTATTTGCGATAAACTAGGTCAAATTGCACCCACAGAAAATGGTTGGCAAAACTTGATCAAATGTGCAAAACAGGCGATCGCTAATCCGAAACATTCCTATCGTTTATTAGCTCCTGTCGTCATTAAAGAAGTGAAATTAGCAGGGGATTGTTTAGAAGTGGGTAAAGGCTCAGAAATTGCTCCTTCTCAGGGATTAGAACAATTAGCTTACTCTAAATTACCACAAGTTTTAATCAGTGTTGATCCTAGTATTGCGGCTGAAACCATTTCTAAAATTTTCAATCGAGAACAAATTTCTAAGTTGGTGAATTTACTCCAAGCTACTCATTAAACAAGGAGACAGGTGGACGGGTGGATAGGGTGAACGAAATTTTGGTTGGGAATGCCTAAATTTTCGCTGGTTGGGGTATTGGGGATTGGAGGATTGGGGTATTGGGGATTGGAGGATTGGAGGATTGGGGGATTGGGGGATTGAGGATATTTTCCCCTAACACCCTAACACCCTAACATTCGAGACATTATCTGACTTGCCAACTATTTTTTCGCTCACTCAGGTGGATAGGTGGACAGGAAGTTGGGGATAATTTGTTTATTGTTAATTGTTCATTATTAATTCTTATGTTGCCTTTTTTAACTAATTTGCTCGATCGAGCTAGTCCTTATTTACAACCTATCTATTTTGTCATAGCATGGGTTTTTTTTGGTATTTTAATCTCCACCTTAATTGTTAGTTTAAGAGATATTAAAAAACGAGGGGAAATTATGCACCAAATTCCTTGTAGTCGATGTCAATATTTTACTAATAATTATCGTCTTAAATGTACCTTACAACCTTTGATTGCTAATACTGAATTAGCCATCGATTGTGCAGATTTTACCCTCAAAAAAAGTTAAAATAAATATTATCATCACCATAAATTTTATTATGAATAAATATCTGCTTTTAACTACTCTTTCGATCGTGCCGATCGTAACATTTATTGAGCGTTCTCATAGTTCTTCTCCTTGTTATTTAATTGACGCTAACGGAAATCAAGTTAATCTTGGTTTTGTCTGCGATGTCATTAAGCCCACAACTCCCAATACGGTTACAACTCCTCCACCTCCTACCGCAACCAATAATCCTCCCGTGTCACCCACTGGCGAAAATACGGCTTCTCCCACAAATCCAGTAACAAATGTCGGTAATGTCATCACAACCCCCCAAGAAGAAACATCTCCATCACGTTCTACACGGCGTATTCTTCGGATACTTGATAATCGGAGTAATTCAAGTCCTACTAACCCATAGTCATTAAAATAGTTATTAATTTTGCTGAATAAATCTTATTTTACTTCGATCGTAATTGTGCTTAATAATGTACCTAAATATCTTGATAACTTGTTGAAAAATGTAGTAAATCAAGGAGAACAATTAGGAGAATATGAGGTTATTATTATTAATAATATTCCTCTCAAAAAACAATCTCAAGATTTTACTGAAATTATCAAAAAATATCAAGTTATTAATAGAAAAAACTTAGAGTTTAGGGAGATTTATACAACTATATTAGATATTTGTCAAGGGGAAATTCTTATTTTTTTTGATGGAAATTATTGTCCAGATGAAGACTGGCTAGAACAGATAATTAATCCTTTTCAAGACTCTAAAATTAACGTTGTTGCTGGAGAAATTTGTACAGTTAAAAACGATCATATGTTCAAAAAATTAAGTAATTTATATCATAAATTTATCTCTAAAAATAAGTTTCCAAGGAACAATTTTTATGACCATCAAATAGCTAATATTGCCCTAAGAAAAGACTTTATTAAACAACAAAAATATCTTAATTTAACTACAATTAACCCTAAAGAAATAAGTTTTTATTATCGTATTTTAAGAGAAATTGAATCGGAAATAATTTATAATACTTCTGCTATAGTTTATGATTATAAGCTCGATATTGTCGATCGAACTTAATGTTTTAATTATTAAATTTTACTTTTTTATACAATTCTTTTAAACTTATATCAATGTGAATTGAAGTTAACTTAATTATCGCATTTTCTCCTCGATAATCTTTTAATAACCATTCATTTTGTGGAGTTTTCTTAAACTGTTTCACATAATATTGATATTGATCAATTAAAAGATATTCTTCAAAAGTTGGTAACGTACGATAACTGTCAAATTTATCATTTTGATCATAATCTTTAGTAGAATTAGATAAAACTTCGACAATTAAAATAGGATTAATAACCGTACTTATTCCCTTTCCTTCATAAATAGGCTCTCCTTTTATTACCATGACATCGGGATAGGTATAACGCTTATAATCTTCTATCCATAAACGCACATCTCCGATATAAATTTGATATTGTTCATCATCTAAAAGAGATAATAATAAGGCGTAAAATTTTCCTGCTAAAATATTGTGATTAGTTGTGCCTCCTGTCATAGCGATAATTTCTCCATTATGGTATTCGTGTTTTTCTGCTGATTTTTCTTCTAAAATTAAGTATTCTTCACGGCTATAAACTTTTTTTTCTTCGGTTTTTATGGGAGTTGCTAAAATCATATTTTGTTCTCCGTTGTTTATTTTTAATTCTATGATAGCTTTATCAAAAAATATGAGCAAAGAATCGATCGAAAATCACAAAACTCGATATTATTTGACTTTTAATAAATCAAAAGTTCAGACTTGCGCAAATGTCATTTCGAGGTTATTTTAAAATCTCAAAACCTTCGATTTTTTGTAAAAATGCGCAAGTCATGAAAAAGTCAGCTTGACAGAACTTCAGGGAGTTCAAAGTTGAATTTAACTTGTTTTTGGATGGTTTCACTCAACCATGAATTAAACAATTCATCTAATAATCTTCTCCTCATATTTTGATCTAATTGAGCGGCGATATATTTCTCTAGCCTTAAAACAACCACCCATTCCCCAATTCGGCAAGGGGGTAATACCTGCCCCGGTTGAGAAGTCATTAATCTTTGGGCAATTTCTGGATGTGGTACATTTAATTCCACTGGTCCAATTAATCCCCCCGTTTCGGCTTCTGCACCTTGAGAATGTTGCCTTGCTAATTCCGTAAACTCTTTTTCTCCTTCACAGGCACGAAAATATAATTCTTGGGCTTCCCCTGCATTACGAGTACGAATTAAGGAATAAACTATTTTGTCTAGTTGTTTTTTCCGCTTGAGGTAATAATTTTGTAACTCCGTTCCCCAAGTTTTTTCTTTATACTTTTCTAGTTTTATACCCCTTAAAATTCTTTTTTGTAGTTGTTCTCTAGTTAAATAATTTTTTTCTAACCAAATCTTTAATTTTTCCGTATCTTGGGGATTTAACTGCATCTGCATGAAGAATTGTTGTTCAGCCATAGCAGTTTCTTCTGGTGTACATTCTATAGGTTCGATCGCACTATCTAAAATAATTTCTTTGGCAAGGGGGGCGATCATTTGTTTTTCTGCTAAAAAAGAGAATATATTTTCTTGAGTAATAACAATATTGCCGACTTCTAAACTAGGATTCATAAATAGTAATCAAAAAAAACATAACATAAAATACTATAGCAACGAATGAATGGAAAATGGAAAATGGAAAATGGAGAATTGAGAATGGAGAATGGAGAATTGAGAATTGAGAATGAATAATAAACATCTCCAAAAATAAAAAATAAATTAATTTCAATATCAAAATTATTTACTGTAATAGTACGTTGTTGTGTATTGAAATTAGTCGCTTTAGCCGACACTTCGACTCGGTTATCGAGCGTAGTCGAGATACAGTGCATCGCTTGTGCTATTAACCATGAAATTTATTTCTTGGTGGATTATGATATACCATCTAAATCACTTACAAATTATTGATTTTGTCAAATTTTCTGTAACAAATTGTTTCGCCAACCGATTCATTAATTACACGATAGGTTATTGATGAACACCTAACACCCATTTATTCTTCATTATCAATTCTGCATTCTGCATTCTCAATTCTCCATTATTTACATTTCTTTACAAAATGACGAAGTTTTGATATAAAATGTATCAATTTAAAAAAAAATAAAATTCAAGAGGTTAAAAGCTCTCTATGTATATAGTTCATATTGCTTCAGAGTGCGCACCTGTAATTAAGGCAGGAGGATTAGGGGATGTTGTCTATGGCTTGAGTCGAGAAATTGAAAATCAAGGTCATACAGTAGAAATTATTTTGCCTATGTATGATTGTATGCGTTATGATCATATTTGGGGTTTACATGATGCCTATAAAGATTTATTTGTGCCTTGGTATGATAGTACTATTCATTGTTCAGTGTTTTGTGGTTGGGTACATGGACGATTATGTTTCTTTATACAACCCCATTCAGAAGATCATTTCTTCGATCGAGGCTGTTATTATGGGCAAGAAGATGACAATATGAGGTTTGCTTTTTTCTCAAAGGCGGCTTTAGAGTTTCTTTTTGTGAGTAATAAGCGCCCTGATGTTATCCATTGTCATGATTGGCAAACGGGGTTAATTCCTGTGATGCTGTATGAGATGTATAAATGGCATGGTATGGCGAATCAACGAGTATGCTATACCATTCACAATTTTAAACATCAGGGAATTTGTGGCAAGGAAGTATTAAAAGCTACGGGTTTAAATAACGATGAATACTATTTTAACTACGATCGACTCCAAGACAATTTTAATCCTTTTGCCTTGAATATGATGAAAGGGGGTATTGTTTATTCTAACCATGTGAATACGGTTTCCCCTCACCATGCTTGGGAGGCAAGATATAGCGGTGTTAGTTACGGTTTAGGACATACTTTAGAACTTCATCATTATAAGTTTAATGGTATTCTTAACGGGATCGATCGAAATATTTGGAATCCTGAAGTAGATACTTTTATCCCTTATCAGTACAATATCGATAACCTTGAAGATAAAGCCAAAAATAAAAAAGCCTTACGAGAAAGACTATTATTGAAGGAGAATAAAAAACCCATCGTTGCCTATATTGGCAGACTCGATCGACAAAAAGGAGTAGAATTAGTACACCATGCCTTATATTATTCTCTTCATCGTAACGCTCAATTTGTCCTATTAGGTTCAGCTACAGAAGCCTCTATTAACAACTGGTTTTGCCATGAAAAATACTATCTCAATAATAATCCAGACTGTCACTTAGAACTAGGTTTTAATGAAGAATTAGCCCATTTAATTTATGCAGGAGCGGATATTATTGTTGTACCAAGCGATTACGAACCCTGTGGTTTAACTCAAATGATTGGGTTAAAATATGGTACAGTGCCCGTAGTGCGTGGCGTTGGCGGTTTAATTGATACCGTTTTTGATAAAGATAACGACTTAAATCACCCCGAAGAAAAAAGAAACGGATTTGTTTTTTACCAAACAGATTATAATGCCTTAGAATCAGGTTTAGAAAGGGCGATCGGATTATGGCATTATTTTCCGAAAGAGTTTGAAAAATTACAAAAACAAGGGATGAATTATGATTATTCATGGAAAAATCCCGCCCAAAGATATATCGATCTTTACGACTTTTTACGGCATAAATAAAATTAAGGTAATTTTCGATCGTCTCCCAAACCCTGTTTTTTTTTAGCAAGGCATTTTCAAAGTCGAGGCAAAATTACTTTTTATGAGTTCAATTTATTGAACGAAAACTGTTAGCCTCGTCAATTTATTGCGAGGCAATTATGTTAATTTTATCCTCCTGCTGGGCGTTTTGTGAGTCGAAACCATTATCCCAACGTGTAATGAATCGCGCAGCGTTGCGAGGCACGAAGCAATCTACATCTAATAGATATCGTTTTTATAAATTGAACTCAATTTTCATAAAAAATATCACGTTTTTAAATCATAATTGATTTTTATTATTAGAAAAAATCCCCCTAATACTCTAATACCCTAATACTTTAATACCTCAACATTGCTACTATAGTTTTAGGCAACAAAAATTAATATTAACGTTGATAAATAAATAGTCTTTATCGGAAGAATTAGTTATATCTTATAGATAGACACAGCAATAAATTTATGATCAATCAATGATTATTATAGAAACATTTGAAAAATTATTGAAAATAAAGAAAATGCTTATATATTGTCAGTTATAGATAAGATTTAATTAAAAATTCATGGGGTAAAGCTATGATACAAGATGATGAATTGAGAGAAATTTATAAAATTTCTAGTCAAGAGCATTTAGAAAAAATGGAAACGGGTTTATTAGAGTTAGAAAAAAACCCGAATGAGTTAGACTCGATCGAAGAATTATTAAGAGAAGCCCATAGTTTAAAAGGGGATTCTCGGATTGTGGAAGTGGAATCAGTGGAAAATTTAGCCCATTCCATTGAAGATATTTTAGGAGATATAAAAAAAGGTAAATTAACTCTAACTCCGAATATTAGCGATCGACTTTATGAAACTTTAGACGCTATGAAAAAATTAGTTCATGAAGCCGTTACCGATGAACCTAGTGACATTGATGTAGAATTAACCTTAAATAATTTAATAAAGAGTGTTTATGGTGAAGAAGAAACTTCCTCCATCGGTGTAGAAATACATATCACCATGACAGAAATTGATCCTAATCCTGTTTATATTGAAGACGAAGAATTAAGGGATATTTATTTAGTAACAGGAATAGAACACGTTGAAAACATACAATCGGCTTTAGAAGACTTAAAAAATCATTGGGATAATTACGATCGATTTGACTATTTATTACGAGAATTGCACAGTTTAAAAGGGGATTCTCGGATTATGGGCATAGAAAGTATTGCTGTGATTTCCTCTGGATTAGAAGAAATAATGAGAATGGCACAAAAAGGAGAGTTAAACATCGACAGCTATCAAAATGTAATGTATCCTCGTCTCAAAGATACTTTACACGGTATCAAAGAAATCATCTTTGAAAGTACCACAGGTAAACCTAGCGGTATCAATCCCAATCAACTATTACAAATCTTAACCTTTAAAAATCATGATTCGATCGTGAAACGGCGCAGCGCGATCGAAGAATCTTTCCCTGAGTCAAACGATTTCCTAGAATTTGACACCATGGATTTACTAGATTCAGAAGAATCTCCGGAAATCACCATTGATATAGTACCTGAAACACCTCTTATAGAGGAAACACCCCCCACAGCAGAGACTCAAATAGTTCAACAATCTCCCCCCGAAATAAAACCACAATCATCACAAAAACAGCAGAAAAAATCAGCAAACAATCATAATAACAACAAAGAAGAACCCTATAAAATCGATACCATTAGAGTTCAAACCCGTCATTTAGACGCATTAATGACTCAAACGGGGGAATTAACCGTTACCAAAATCCGCATTGCTCATTTTGCCTCCCAGATGGAACAAATGGTCAATCTTTGGGAAGATTGGAAAATGGGTAAAATGCAGAATCGTTATCGTAAAGGTAACATCTATACAGGAGAAAATGATACCTTTGAAAATCGTATTGAAACCCTAATTCAAGACTTAAAAAATTCTGCCAATGATAACAGTACAAGGTTAGAATTAATTGCAGATCAATTAGAATCAAAAATCAAAACCTTACGATTATTACCCTTATCTAATGTTTTTAGTTTTTTCCCTCGTTTAGTGCGAGATTTGTCGAAACAGGAAAATAAAGAAGTGGAATTAGTTATTCAAGGAGAAGACACCGTTGCCGATAAGTATATCTTAGAGTTAATCAAAGACCCTCTTTTACATCTAATTCGTAATAGTATTGATCATGGATTGGAAACTCCCGAAGAAAGAATCAATGCAGGTAAATCTCCTCAAGGTACGATCGTACTTAAAGGTTATCAGACTTCTAGTAATATTTTCATCGAAGTTCAAGACGATGGTAGGGGTTTAGACATCGAAAAAATTAAGGAAACGGCGTTAAGACGGGGTTTATATCGCCCTGATGAGTTAAGCGCCATGACTAGAAGTCAAATTCAAGCCTTAATTTTTGAACCCGGATTTTCCACTCGTACCTTTATTACAGAAGTTTCGGGCAGGGGTGTTGGTTTAGACGTAGTGAAAACTAACGTTGAACGATTAAAAGGCTCGATCGAGATCATCTCTGAAACTGGCAAAGGCACAACCTTCCGCCTTCAATTAGGCACAACCTTAGCCACCGCTAACGTTTTATTAGTCAAAATCTTTGGCATTACCCACGCCATCCCCATCGAATTTGTCCAAACATCCTTATTAGTTTCCCCCGATGAAATTTTTGCTATAGAAGGCAAACAAACCATCAACTTCGATAATTCTGCGGTGTCAGTGGCTTTTCTCTCCGAGTTGTTGGAGTTAGGAGTATCTCAAGACAATACCACTGTTCAGCGTAGTATTCCCTGTGTTGTCATTCATATCGGCAAAGAGCAATTTGGGTTATTGGTAGATGAAGTGACAGATACTCAAGACGTAGTTATTAAACCTCAGAGTAAACTTTTAAAAAGAATCCGTAACGTAAGTGGTTCAACTATTCTCGGCACAGGGGAAGTCTGTACTATTCTCAATCCTCAAGATTTACTTGCCTCCATCCAAAAACGCAATTTAACAGGTAAAGTCGCTCGAAATGTCGATGCCGAAAAAGCGCGCGATCGAGCTACCATCTTATTAGCAGAGGATTCGATCGCCACTCGAACCCAAGAAAAACGCATCTTAGAAGGTGCAGGATTTGAAGTAGTCACGGCAGTTGACGGCTTAGACGCATGGCACAAAATCAAAACCCGCAAATTTGATGCCGTAGTCTCCGATATACAAATGCCCAACCTCAATGGTTTAGAATTTACTACAAAAATTAGGCAAGATCATCAATTTAGTGAATTACCAGTCATCTTAGTATCTTCTTTAGCTTCTGATGACGATCGAAAACGAGGGGCAGAAGCTGGGGCAAATGCCTATATTATCAAAGGGAAATTTAATCAAGACATATTGATTGAAACCATCCAAAGGCTAATTTAAGAATTAAGAATTAAGAATTAAGAATAAAAACTCTCCTTGTCCACCTCACCTGTCTTCCTGTCCACCTGTCTTCCTGTCCACCTGTCCACCTGTCCACCTGTCCACCTGTCCACCTGTCCACCTGTCTTCCTGTCCACCTGTCCACCTGTCCACCTGTCTTCCTGTCCACCTGTCTTCCTGTCCACCTGTCCACCTGTCCACCTGTCTTCCTGTCCACCTGTCCACCTGTCTCCCTGTCTTCCTGTCCACTTGTCCACCCCACCTGTCCACCTGTATTACTTGGCTTCACTAAAACGAGGAGTCATACAATAAGGACAATCTAACCATTGTTGTTCTAACTCAGCATCACAATTACTACAAACTAAAGAAGTTTTACGTTTAGCTTTCAATTCCGATTCTAAACCAGAGTCGGTAAAAGTCACCCTTTCAACTTCCTCTAAAGTTGTGTGTCCTTGACGGACTAAGTTAAGACTGTAAGCCAAAATGGTTGTCATGCCTTCTTCTACGGCGGCTTCCTTAATCATGTCGGTAGTAGCACCTTGGTTGATGAGTTTTTCTAGTCTTTCACTCATAACCATAAATTCATATACCCCTACCCGTCCTTTATAACCACTACCGCCACATTTTAAGCAAACTGTACCGTTAGCATTCGCAGTTTGTAAAGCCTCCCCATTTAAGGTTTTGGCACGATAAAAAGTCACGGAATCTTCATTAGATGCGGACATCCCAAAACGGGCTAATTCCTCTCTGGTGGGGTGATAGGCTTCTTTACATTCACTGCAAACTCGACGCATGAGACGTTGAGCTAATACCCCTAGTAATGCCCCAGAAATCATAAAGGGTTCAACTCCCATTTCATCTAAACGAGCGATCGCCCCTGCTGCATCGTTAGTGTGGAGGGTTGTTAATACTAAGTGTCCTGTTAAAGCGGCCTCGATCGCAGTTTTAGCGGTTTCAGCGTCTCTGGTTTCACCCACAAGAATAATATCAGGGTCTTGACGCATAAAAGCCCGTAGAATAGATGCAAAGTTCATGCCTTTTTCTCGAATTACCTGAACCTGAGTAATACCGGGTAAAGCGTACTCGATCGGGTCTTCTGCTGTACTAATATTCACCCCCGGATCATTTCTTTCCGCTAAAACGGAATATAAACTGGTGGATTTACCCGATCCTGTAGGTCCTGTAACTAAGATTAAGCCAAAAGGACGACTAGCAATATCCCTGACTTTTTCTAAGGTTTCTTGATCACTGATGAGGAAATCTAGCCCTAATTGAGTGGCAGAGTTATCCAGAATCCGTAAACAAACTTTTTCCCCGTAACGACTGGGTAAAGTATTCATGCGAAAATCAACGGTACGCCCTTGAAACTTACGACGGATTTTTCCATCTTGGGGTAAGCGACGCTCAGAAATATCCAATTCTCCCATAATTTTAAAACGGGCAGTTACTGCGGGGATAATGTGTTTAGGAAGGGAAAAATATTGTCGCAATACTCCATCTTTACGCAGTCGAACTCGAAAAGTTTCTTCTTGAGGTTCAATGTGAATATCAGAAGCTCCTTCTTGTATAGCTTTGATTAAAATTTTGTTAACTAATTCAATAATAGGTGCTTGATTTGCCTCATTAGAAGAAGCTAAATCATCTCCTCCTTCTTCGTCTCCATCTTCTAAATTAGTCTCTCCTAAATCATCGACAATAGAGCTGACATCTCCTAATTGTTCTAGCTCTTTTCTCTTGTTTTTCGCTTCTTGTATTTTTTTGCGTTCTTTTTCTTCTACATAATATTTAGCCAGTAATTTATCATAATCTTCTTCGGTGATCACAATTCTTTGTAATCCTAATCCTTTTGAGCGCAATAGTTTTTTGACATCGTCTAAAGCCTGTAAATCATCAGGATTAACCATGGCGATGACTAATATCGGAGGATCACCATCAATACGCTGTAAAGGTAATAATTTACGATTACGACATATTTGTATAGGTATGATGGATTCAATTAATTCCGTCATGTGTTCTGAGGCGATGTCTTCCGATTCGGGATCAACACAATCCACACCGTAAAGAATTTTTAGTTCAAATAGATGATGTTGTTTATATTGACGAACTAATTCGGGAGATAATGCCCTTTGAGTAAGTTGTTCTAAAACTTTAACAAGGGGTTTTTTGCTATTTCGTACCTCTACCAGTGCGTTTCTTAATTGATCTTTATTAATGTACCCTGATTGTATTAGTTTATTTCCAAAAGGATTGAAGTAGTCTGGACTAACAAGAGCAGTTCTCAATTTTTCTTGTTTTTGAGCGGAGGAAGAAATAGGAGTTTGAGTCATAGTATATTCTTTAAATATATTTATAATAAGATTTTTTATAAATAATTAATTAGCTAAAATGTTTAGTTAGGCATCAATATTATTTTAAGCAAAAAAACTAAAGTCTAAATTAATTATGCTACGATCGTCAAAATAGAATCAATATAAAAATCTGATGGGAGTTATGATATTTTTCCCTAAGAATTGACATTGAATTGAATCGTCATTTTACTTATCTTCTATTTTAATAAAAACAAATCACCCTAAGAGTTATAATGTATCTTATTTTAATATTAATTGATACTATGGATAATTTATTCTTAGCAGAAGTAGCAAAAACGGGAACTTTTCCCATATATTTTGTAGCGGTTTATGTGGTTGGGTTTATTGCAGCCGTGGGTATTGGTTCGATCGCATGGTATAGCTCTAAACGTCCTGTAGGTTGGGAGGAAGCGGAAAAACCTAATTTCATTCCTGATGTTAAAGTCAATAAATCTGAGGAAAAAGAATAAGGAAGTTAAGAGCTTTTAACTGTTAACTAATAGTTTATTATAGTTGTTTATACCTACTCACGGGATAAAGGTTGACATTTTTTTTAAAATATGTTAGCTTTTAATGAAGTCGATAACCAAGACTGTTAAAACTATTTAATTTAAAGATTAAATTAAATAAAAATTAGTTATTATTCAAGATTAATCAATTAATTAGAATAATAAAAGTAGGGTGGGTTACACCCGAATCAACGCTTGTGGACAGTATCAAGCCGACTTGACTGGTAGAAGCAAGAAGTAAACGTCATAGGTAACTATGAGTAAGTTTTATATAACAGTTCGATCTTATTTTGATTTATTCTCAGAAGAAAAATTATTTAACCATTGCTTTAAATGATCGATCGAGGTTAAATCAAATAAATCCTCTCCTAAAGTTTCCACATCCTCAATTTTCAACGCTTTAATTTGTGACTGCAAATCTTGGTCAATATTACCAAATTTTCGCTTAATTTGACGAATAATTAACTCTTTTTCTCGATCGATACCTTGCTCAATACCTTGCTCGATACCTTGCTCAATACCTTTGAGCATCCAACTGGTTACAATTTCCATACTTTTCTCTTGTTCTTGGGGGTTAAAATTAGCAATTTCTTTTTGGAATTGTTCTTCTTCCTCACCTTCTAAACGCAAATAGGTATCGACAAAACCTGATATTAATTGCATTTTAGCAGGATTTAATTTTAAGGTAACTAATAATCTTAAACATTCAGCCTTCACTTTCGCTCTTTCTGTTGACTTTATTTTCATTTTTGCCATTAAAGCAGAAGCTATGGGATTTGGTTGATTTAAAAAATCACGCCAATTTAACCGATTTAGTTGAATGACTCTATAATTAAAATCTAGCACTTTAAAATCAGGGAAGGTTATTTCATATTGACTAAGGGCTTGTTTTTGAGGACTATCATAGGAAAAAATGACAATAGGATAAATGGGTATCGCATACTTTTCATGTAATCGAGCAAAATAATTAAACATTCTTTGTTCAAATCCTTTGCGAGATTCTGATTGTGCTTCAATATGAATTAGAAAAAAAGAGGGTTTCCCTTTCCATTTTACCTGAGCAATTAAATCGGTTTCATGTTTTTCTCCTTCCGTTACATCGGTAAAAACTTCTTTATCCAAAAAAGTTATAGAATTTGTGTCCACATAATTTAGGACTTCGGGAAAAAACAACTCGATAAATTCCCTAAAAAATGTTGAAATTAATTCCTTAAATAATCTATCATGATCAATCATTTTGTCCTTGATAAATAATCATTTTGCTCACTTTATTCTATCATGAAAAATTAAGGATATTGATAGTTCGATCGAGCTATATTATATTGACAAGTAATTTTTCTGTAAATTTTACGTCTCTACCGAAAAGACGATCGATGTCTAATGTTTGAGAAAATATACCCATTAAGATTTTTACCAGTGAATTTTTTACCTCCGATAATTAGTATTGCCCCGATGATGGATTATACCGATCGACATTTTCGGTATATTATGCGTCAAATGACCAAAAAAACGCTCCTTTATACGGAGATGATTACAACTCAAGCCATTATATACGGCGATCGAGCCAAACTATTAGACTTTTCTGAGGAAGAAAAACCAGTCTCCTTACAGCTAGGGGGAGATAATCCCCAACAATTGGCAGAATGTGCCAAAATTGGGCAAGACTGGGGCTATGATGAAATTAATCTTAACGTAGGGTGTCCTAGTTCGAGGGTACAAAATGGCAACTTTGGGGCTTGTTTGATGGCACAACCCGAAAAAGTGGCAAAAGCCATAGAAATAATGCAAAATGCGGTTAATATTCCCGTGACAGTAAAGCATCGTATTGGCATTGATAATCAAGATAGCTATGAAGATATGGTGTATTTTGTCAAAACCCTTGCTGACAGTGGTTGTCAAAGATTTATTATCCACGCTAGAAAGGCATGGTTACAGGGATTAAGCCCGAAGGAAAATAGGGATATTCCTCCCCTACGGTATGAAGACGTATATAGACTCAAACAAGAATTTCCTCACCTTATCATTGAGATTAACGGGGGTATAACTTCGATCGAGCAAACCAAAGAACATTTAAACTATGTGGATGGAGTAATGATGGGGCGAGTTGCTTATGATAACCCCTATCTGTTTGTTTATGTCGATCGAGATATTTATGGAGAAGATAAAGAAATACCTAGTCGAGAAGAAATTATCGAATCTTTATATCCTTATATTGACTTTTGGACATCAAGGAACGTAAAATTAAATACTATGATGCGCCATCTTTTGCAAATTTTTGCAGGTCAAACAGGAACAAAGGCTTGGAAACGATACCTAGCAGAAAATGGCAATACCAGTATCGGGGGTTCAAATATCGTTCGTGAGGCTTTACGACACAAGACAAAAGGTTACTTTCAGATATAAAAATAATGTTTGAGCAAATATTAATTGCTAAGGATATTTATAGAGAAATAATCATCGGTAAAAATGATGTAGAAGCATTAGAAAATAATGTTTTATTATTATTTAAAAGGAATCAGAAAACTTTAACATCAATGATTGAATGAGGATTGAAAAATGTTCAACCTCTACATCAATAAATGTGCTATTTTGATAATTTTTATCAAAAAACTTGACTTTTAATTTTTTACTTTTAAGAATACATGGAAATAATAGATACCAGAAGAAAAAGAGAATTACTAAAACTTTTACAAAGACTGGGAATAGAAGATGTATCAAGGGTAAACTGGGAGTTATTAGATTTAGCCTTAACTCATCCTAGTATTTCCATCACGAAAAACTATGAGCAATTAGAGTTTGTTGGGGATGCCGTGGTGCGTTTAGCTAGTGCCGAATTGTTGTTAGAAATCTATCCTGATTTACCTGTAGGGGAATTTGCCGCAATTCGATCGATCTTAGTCAGCGATCGATTTTTAGCAGAAATAGCCGAACAATACGGTTTCGATTTATACCTTTTAATGACACCCAACGTGAGAAATGATAAATGGGGTAAAGTATCTCGTTTAGCGGATGTCTTTGAAGGGGTATTAGGGGCATTATATCAGAGTACCAAAAATATGGACTTAGTTAGATTTTGGCTCGATCCTATCCTACAGGAAAAAGCCATTCAAGTCCATGCTGATCCTGCACGACAAAATTATAAAGATGCACTACAAGAATGGACACAAGGAAAATATAAACTTTTACCTATCTATAAAGTAACCCAAAATCCTATATTAGAAGATGAGAACGATCGATTTATTGCGGAAGTGTGGTTACAAGATAAACTGTTAGGGAAAGGAAAAGGGGCAACCAAAAAAGCCTCCCAACAAGCTGCCGCCCAAGATGCTTTTAACCTTGTCATTTCCAAAGAATGATTTAATGGGGTATAAACCTTATGCCTACAGGGCATAAACCTTATGCCTACAGGGCATAAACCTTATGCCCCTACAGATTTTTGATATTTAATTGAATAAAAATATTCTCGATCGACTAAACTTAAAACGTTAATATTATTGAGATAAATTTCAAATATGAAAAAACCTTTATCTTCTCTGTTGGGGGGTTTACTAGGAATAGTGACAATACCCTTTATTTTTCTCCCTCATCCCAGCCTTGCTCAAACGGAAATAAAGTTAGTAACAGGCAATGAAGTGGGGGAATATTATTCCATCGGTAAAGACATGGAAAAATTAGGGGAAAAACATAATATAGATATTGATGTGATACCCACTAAAGGAGCGTTACAAAATATTCATGATGTTTTCAATTACGACAGTATAGCATTAGGTATTGTGCAAGGAGATGTATTAGCTTTTTTAAATATTTTTGCTAACGATGATGGACAAATTAGCCTCAAAGCGGAAAGTTTAAGAAATGTTTTACCTCTTTTTAAAGAACAAATCCACGTTGTCGCGCGTAAAGATATTAAAACTTTACAAGATTTAACTGGAAAAAGAGTTTCTATCGGTGAGGAGGGGAGTGGTACAACTATGACGGCTTCGACTTTACTGTATCAATTAAAGATCAATCCTAAAGAGTTAGTTAGCTATGATATTAAAAGAGGTATTCATGAACTTCGTAACGGTAATATTGATGCTCTGTTTTATGTTGCTGGAGTTCCGTCAAAAGTATTGCAAGAGCAAGTTTTACCAGAAGATAATTTTCATCTTTTGCCTGTAACTTTGACGATGAGTGCTGAGGATGAATTTTATTCTTTCTTGTATTCCCCTGTTACTTTACCTGCTAATACCTATGCTTGGCAAACGGAAGCAGTAGAAACTTTAGGGATTCAATCTTTTTTGTTTACAGTGGAAAAGGATGATTGTACTGAAGTAAGTCTTGTGGCATCTTTAATTAAAGATAATTTAGGATGGTTACAAGAAAATGGAAATCCCATCTGGAAACAGGTTGATTTAAAACCATTGCAGTCAAAACAATTAACGAGAATATCTAAATGCGTCAAACCTTAAGAGGAGAATTAATCATGAAAAATTTACATAAATTAGCTTTAATTAGTGCTATTAGTGTTGGTTTCTTTTCTCAAGCCAATCCTGCGGCGGCGGAAAGTCGAATTACTTGCGAATCTCGTCAAGGTCGTTATAATTTTTGTAATGTGGATACCAGAGGCGGTGTGAGATTTGTGCGTCAAATTAGTAATGCTCAGTGTCGTGAGGGAAGTACTTGGGGTTACGATCGAAATGGAATCTGGGTCGATCGAGGTTGTAGTGCTGAATTTGCGGTGAGAGATAGAGGAGGAAACAATAATAATTATAATCCCAATACTGGAGGAGATAATACAGGGGCAATTATCGGGGGTGTGTTAGCGGTAGGTGCCATCGCCGCCGCCATTGCTTCTGGTTCGGGTAATAACTCTTCTGATGGTACAATAACCTGTGGTTCAGAGCGAGGTAATTTCACCCGTTGCCCTGTAAACCTTAGTCGGCGCGATCGAGTTATACTTAGACGACAGCTTAGTAATTCTGGATGTTGGGAAGGAAGTACATGGGGTTACGATCGAGATGGCATCTGGGTTGATGAAGGTTGTCGAGGACAATTTGAAATTAGACGTTAATTAAGGTGGTTTCCGAAAAAGAATTTACCAATTTCCTTTATAATTCCCCCTTTATTAAGGGGGGTTAGGGGGGATCATGCAGGTATATTTATTATTAGAAATCACCTAAGAGATAGTAGGTATGCCCACCAAATCTTTCAAATTCTACTTGAATTTGACTTTATTATGAAGCCAATTAGTGACTTTATTAGGGAGATTTTTTTTCACCCATTGCCAAGCAATTATTTTAAATAAAGGTTTAGGAGTTTTAGCCAGAAATTTAGCTAATTGATTCATCGATCGATTGGGAATTTTTTTATTTATGATATTAATAATTCCTATATCATAAAGCCCATCAATAATTAGTTTAATCGTTGCCTCCTCATTTAAAGTGAGGTTTTCTAAAAGTAAATAAACGTCTCTTAATCTTTCCTGTTGAAACTTTTTTTCTTCAGCAGTGGAATCAGGTAAAGCAACTATTGTAACAGACTCTTTTTGACGACTCAGCATTATTTAGAATGGAGAATGGAGAATTAAGAATGGAGAATTAAGACTCTAACTCCCTCATTACTCATTACTTATTACTTATTACTCATCAGTTAAACCGCTTGGGGTTGTGCTTGGGGTTGGAATTGGAATAGAGAATAAACGACATTGCGCCGAATGTCAATCATCATCTCTAAAAACATTTCGTAACCTTCTTGTTTATATTCGACTAACGGGTCTTTTTGTCCATAACCTCGTAATCCTACGGATTCTCGTAGTGCGTCCATTGCTTGTAAATGTTCGCGCCAGAGGGTGTCAATTTGTTGGAGGATAAAGAATCTTTCTGCTTGACGCATGAGGCTAGGTTGTATTTGCTCAATTTGATTTTCTTTTAAATCATAGGCTTTATGGACTTCCTCATGTAAAAATGTTTTCATTTCTGTTACTGTCATGTCTTCTAAGTCTTTGACGGTGACATCTTCGAGGAGGTAAATAAATTCTTTGGCTTTACTGATTAATCCTTCTAAATTCCACTCGTCTGGGGGTAATTCGGGGTTAACGTACGCCATAACAATTTCATCCATCGTTTGAGTAGCGTATTGTAAGACTTGCTCTTTTAACTCTCTTCCTTCTAAGACTCGACGACGTTCAGCATATATAGCACGACGTTGGTTATTCATTACTTCGTCATACTCGAAAACGCTTTTACGAGCATCATAGTAGAAGGTTTCGACTTTTTTCTGAGCTCCTTCTAAGCTACGGGTTAACATCCCTGATTCGATGGGCATATCTTCTTCGACTCGAAAGGCATTCATTAATCCTGCGACTCTGTCGCCTCCGAAAATCCGCAGTAAATTGTCTTCTAGGCTTAAAAAGAAGCGGGTTGAACCGGGATCACCTTGTCGCCCTGCTCTACCTCTTAATTGGTTGTCTATGCGTCTTGATTCGTGTCTTTCTGTACCGATGACGTGTAAACCGCCTTTTTCGACTACTAATTTATGTTCTTCGTCTGTAAGAGAATCATAATCTTGTCGGATCGATCGATATACTTCTCTGAGTTTAATAATAACAGGATCATTAGTAGGAGCTTTTTCGGCGGCTACGGCAATTTTTTCTTCTGCGTCTAATTCTGATAAACTTTGTAGCCCGTAGGTTTCAACAGCAAATTTTACGGCTTCTTTGAGTTTATTTTCAGTGTCAGGGGATAGTTGACAGGGGAAAATATCGGAGGAGGGTTTCCAGTTTTTGACTTTTTTGCCGTTACTATTTGCCCCAAAACCTTCCCCCTTAGCCCTTTTATTCATGTCAATACCGGGTACACTTACCATTAATTGATCATTTTCGGGCATGACGATGCTCGGCATTAAGTATTCCCGAATTTTTAGCCTTGCCATGTAGTCGGAGTTACCACCAAGAATGATGTCTGTACCACGTCCAGCCATATTAGTTGCGATCGTAATTGCTCCTTTTCTTCCTGCTTGGGCGACAATTTCCGATTCCCTTTCTACGTTTTCTGGGCGCGCATTAAGAATTTGATGGGGTACTTTTTTATCTGCTAACAATTTAGCTAACAATTCCGATTTCTCTACACTGGTAGTTCCAATAAGTACAGGTCGATCGGTTTCGTGCATTTCCTGACATTCTTCGGCAATGGCTTTCCATTTAGCTATCTCAGTTTTATAGACTACGTCGGGTAAATCCGCTCGATCGGACGGGCGATTAGTGGGTATAATGGTTACTTCAAGTTTATATACTTTCTCAAATTCTGTTTCTTCGGTTTTCGCCGTTCCCGTCATCCCTGATAGTTTAGGATAGAGTAGAAAAAAGTTTTGGTAGGTGATACTCGCTAAAGTTTGTGTTTCTCTTTGTATTTCTACGTTTTCTTTAGCCTCGATCGCCTGATGTAAGCCGTCACTCCATCTTCTTCCTGCTAAAACCCTTCCTGTAAACTCGTCAACGATAACAACTTCATTGTTGCGCACAATATAGTTAACATCCCCAGTGAATAATTCTTTAGCTTTAATGGCGTTAAAGATATAATGAGCCCAAGGATTTTCTTGATCATATAAATCCTTAACCCCTAACAATTCTTCAGCTTTACCAAAACCTTCATCGGTTAAAAGTACGCTTCTGGCTTTCTCATCAACCTCATAATGTCCGCCGTCTCCTTCCTCTACTTGTTTAATCAATAATTGAGCGATTCTCGCCGCCTCCATATATTTTTCCATAGGGCGCTCCACTTGCCCTGATATAATTAAGGGAGTACGCGCTTCATCCACTAAAATTGAGTCAACTTCGTCAATGATGCAATAATTAGGCACTCTTTGCACCACTTCGGATATATCCGTCGCCATGTTATCCCGTAGATAGTCAAAACCTAACTCGCTGTTGGTGGCATAGGTAATATCAGCGTTATAGGCTTTTTGTCTTTCAGGAGAAGTCATGCCACTTTGAATTAAGCCCACATTCAAGCCCAAAAAGCGATGAATCTGCCCCATCCATTCCGCATCACGACGGGCGAGATAATCGTTAACGGTGACAACATGAACTCCTTTTCCTGTTAAACCGTTAAGATAGGCGGGGAGAGTCGCCACGAGGGTTTTTCCTTCCCCTGTTTTCATCTCGGCAATTTTCCCAGTATGTAAAACAATTCCCCCTAACATCTGTACATCATAATGGCGCATTCCTAAAACTCTTATTCCTGCTTCTCTGACTAAGGCAAAGGCATCCACGAGAATTTCATCTAAAATAATATCTCTTTCTTCACGATTTTTGGCTTTGGCTAACATCTCTTTAAAAGATGCGGTTTTTGCCCTCATTTCGTCATCTGTAAGTTTTTTAAAGTCTTCTTCTAAGAGGTTAATTTCGGCGATGAGAGGTTGTAACTTTTTCAGTTTACGAGCGTTTGGATCTCCGAATAGCTTTTTAAACATACCTAGTTTTTATAATTTGTTTCAATATATTAATTAATTTTTCATCATATCATTTCTGAGTTAAGAGGTATTCGGAGAATGCAGAATGGAGAATTGATAATGGAGAATTGATAATGAAGAATTAATAATGGATGATGGAGAAGGGGTTAATCAAAAAACCCGTCGTGTAATGAATTACACGCCTAACGAGATCACGTTCAATAAATTGAACTCATTTTTTTTGTAACAATTAAAGTTACTTATTACTCATTACTCATTTACCAGTGTACTTGACTCAAAATATACTTAAGACAGTCATAGTCATTTTTTAATAAAACGCTTAAAGTACGCCCTGCATTGACTAACCACGATCGATCTCCTCCTCGTAATCCATAAGTTTCTCTTAAGGTGGCAGCGATGAGGGATTCAACGGGGGTATTTTGCACTTGTAATAACACCCTCAAAAAATCAGGATTATTCGTAAATTTAATTATTTCTTCGGCGGTGCAATGAAAGACGGCTTGATGAATTTGAGGGGGGCGAGGGGGTAAGTATTGAAATATGTTACCATTGGAAGGACTATAGGGGTTATTGTCACTGGTGACGGGGGTTTCAAAACCGATAATGACGGCACGAAATTCGGTTTTTAACATAGCGAAAATTTGCGGTTGTTGTTCTTTTAATTCTGCTAAAGTTAAACCTAATGCCCTTGCTCTGTGAACGGAATCGATGGGGGCTGTGGTAACATTGGTGACGAGGGAATAGATTTTGTTGCCTGATTCTTCGTCAAAGGATTTTACCCAACTACCAAAGGGTGGCATGGCGGGAAAATTTAGCTCTTCGGGCTCTAAACATTGGGCTAAAAATTCGATCGTGGAGGTTTCAATTACTTCTCCAATATGGTCAGATTTTCGATCGTCGTTGTTTAATTTTGGTAATGGTAAACGCATAATTTAAGTAATTTTAAATAGGGGAGGTTTTAGGTGTTAGATTTTAGGTTTTAGATTAATATTTGTTCAATTATTTAATTAAATTAATCGAGAAAAAATTAATTATTAACAGCTTTTTATTAATTTTTTACCTAATCCCCAACACTTTATCTTGACTATAGAAGTTACGCAAAATAACTAGGGGTTGCTGAAAAAGTTTTTTGTGGTGGTTGGTGGGCAATGCCCACCCTACTGAAGACAGTGGAAAAAGAAAATATATTGTTTTAATTAATTTAAAATTATATAATAAATTTTATGCTAATATCGCACTTAATCGAGATAAAATTGAGACTAAAATTAACCAAGGAAATAACCACATAAAAAATTCTTTAATTCTTGATTTTAGTCTTTTGGTTAAAGGTTTTACTTCTTGATAAATAAATTCTCGATAATAATAATTAAGTCCATATAGCAATCAGGAATCATTTGTGAGAAATAAATTATTAGAAAAAATATCGAAGATACGACTAATCTTGCCTTTTGCCTTTTGCCTCTTGCCTTTGATGATAAGATAATTTTCACAACTCATAACTGACTGCTATAGGTGAAGAATAACACAAATACTTTACCGATAAAATCATAGTATGAATCTATATTAGAATAATAAACAAAGAGTGTTTCTATAATTATTCCTGCTAAAAAAAAACAAGCTAATGGTAAATTAAATACCATAGGAATAAATATCAATTCAGGTTGAATAAAGATACTAATAGCATAGATCATCATCCAGAAGATAAACCATAATAAACCGATAATAAAATGTCTAATTCCTTTCTTTTTTGCATCAATAAAAAATCTCTTTATTAAATTATCTGAGGGTTTATAATATTTCATTTAATTGGTTTTAATAACATATATGGTGATTCGGGAATTTCTATGTAATTCCAACAATTACCGATCGAACCTACATCTTTCAGATTTTCTTTTTTCTGGCAATAATGATTTTTGTCAGAAATTAAATCTAGTTGGGCTAAATTTTGCTTATTTATTAATAAGTATGATGAAGTATCTTTCAATTCTTGTATTTTTTCTAGGTTAACAGGAATGACTCGTCTTTCACTATAAAAGTTCATGGAAGGTCGATCGTAATCAAAAAAAATATAAACTTGTTCTTGGGGGGGAATTTCTTGTTTAACAATTTGGGCAATAGGTTTAACCGCATAGGCTTCGTTTAATTCCCATAGCCAAAAATTAGAACTAAAAAACACCATCAATGACACATACATTCCCCAAAATAAAACACCGATAAATTGTATATCTTTTTTGAGCAGTAAAATTGTGGTGATAAAAAATGTAACTGCTAATAAAGCTAAAAGAGTTAAAAAATGTTGGTTGTCAGGTTGGGTTAACAGAAAATAGCAAAATCCTGCGGTGACGGCAAAGGAAAGAAAACCAAATAAAATAATGAACGATCGAGGATAAGATATAAAAGAAGGTAAAGATTTAATTTCTGCTAATGCTACCCCAGAGGCGATCGAAAGTGCTGGATATATGGGCATAATATACCATGGGAGTTTTGTACCCATAACAGAAACGGCGATTAAATAACTAAAACTCCACACTAAAATAAATTTTGCCCAACTCCAATTCCGATTTTGCCATGCGATGACGATACCTACTATGGAGATAAAAATCCAAGGGTGAGGGTATTTTAATAACTCGATCGCATAATACCAGATTGCGCCTCGATGACCTTCCACGGCGGTAAAAACTCGATCGAGGGATTGATCTTTGACGGAAGTATTGATAAACTGCCCACCATAATGGAGATATTGTGCCGTTTGCCAACCAATAACTGGTAACAAGCCTAAAAAGAATCCTAACCACAGATACACAGAAGAAATTAAACGGGGAGTATCCCACATTAAAAATAAGAGTACGATCGAGCCTAACAAAAATCCTAGCATCCATCCTTTACTCAGACAAATCAAACCAAAAGCAATTCCAGCAGGTAACGCCCATCTTAAATCCCTTCTTGCCTTTAAGACGAATAATATCATCAAAATTTGAAAACATAATACCGCACCATCTAGCATCGCTAATCTTCCATGACGAACTACTGGCATAGTGGTAAGGTAAACTAAAGCTGAGAAAAAGGCATAATAACGAGGTAAAAATAACTCTCTGGCTACCCCATAAAGCAAAGGCACAGATAAAGCCGTCAAGGAAGCGCCCACAATACGAGTAGAAAATTCATTGATACCGAAAAAAGTATAAACTAACGCCGTCAAACTATGAATCAGAGGAGGTTTATTCAAATAAGCCTCACCCCAAATGGTAGGAAAAAGCCATCGCCAATCATCAAATCTTGACTGTGAAATTTCCTTCGCCACTTGAGCAAAAGTGCCTTCATCCCAATCTCTCAAAGGCAGATTACCTAAATGAAAAGTATATAAAATGATCGCTAAAATAAAAAGACTAAAAAAAGTTAAAAATTCCCACCATCGATCGTTTGATTTAGTATAATAACGGGAGATTTCATCGGTGGAAGTAGAGCGATTCATAGTGTAATAATTGAGAAGATAAAAGGTAGAAGTTTGAATACTTAATTGATTAATGAGTTAACATATATTCTAACCTCAGTTCGATCGAAAATTAATCGATTAGAGAGTATCGAAAGAGGAAAAAACAGGTGGAAAGGTGTACAAATAGGAAAGAGAGTATTGGGAGATATTTTACTCATCACTCATTACTCATTACTCATTACTCATTACTCATTTATTATGGATGGTTCATTTGCTCTTACGCTACAAATTATTATTACCGTTTTTGCTGGAATTAGCGCCCAAGTATTAGGAGAATTTTTGAAAATACCTAGTATTGTATTTTTACTAATCTTTGGTATCGCTTTAGGTAGAGATGGTACAGCAATTCTACATCCAGAATTATTAGGTTTGGGGTTAGAAGTTTTAGTGGCATTGTCGGTGGCAATCATCCTTTTTGAAGGAGGTTTAAACTTAGAATTAAAAGAGTTAGGGCAAGTTTCAGGAAGTATTCGTAATTTAGTTACCATCGGCACTTTAATCACCTTTTTAGGCGGTGGAATGGCTGCCCATTGGTTGGGGGAGTTTCCTTGGCAAATTGCTTTTTTATACGCTTCTTTAGTGGTAGTAACAGGTCCTACAGTGGTAGGTCCATTATTAAAACAAGTGGCAGTGGATAAGAGGGTAGCCACCATCTTAGAGGGTGAAGGGGTATTAATTGATCCTGTGGGTGCTATCTTAGCAGTAGTGGTGTTAGATACTATTATTAATCAATCTGCCTATTCGATCGAGATTATTTCTGGATTAGTGTTTCGTTTAGGAGTTGGTGCAATAATTGGTGGTATCAGTGGTTGGCTATTAGGCACATTTCAGAAAAAAGCCAATTTCTTAGGAGAAGATTTAAAAAATTTAGTGGTGTTAGCCGGGGTTTGGGGTACATTTGGACTAGCTCAAACCATTATTAGTGAGTCTGGATTAATGGCAACAGTTATCGCAGGAATTGTCTTAAAAGCCTTTAGTATTCCTGAAGAAAGATTATTATTGCGTTTTAAAGGGCAACTGACGACATTAGGGGTATCCGTGTTATTTATCCTCTTAGCAGCGGATTTGTCGATCGACAGTATATTTGCACTAGGTTGGGGTAGTGTTTTTACGATATTAGTATTAATGTTAATCGTGCGCCCCTTGAGTATTTTAATTTGTACATGGAAAAATGGCATGAATTGGCGACAAAAAGCCTTTTTAGCTTGGATTGCACCCCGAGGCATCGTTTCAGCTTCCGTAGCTTCTTTATTTTCCATTTTACTCACCAAAAATGGCATTAACGGGGGAGACTCTATCAAAGGTTTAGTATTTCTTACCATTATGATGACAGTATTTATACAAGGATTAAGTGCAGGTTGGGTGGCAAATTTATTAAAAATTACGATCGATCAAGCTACGGGAGCGATGATAATAGGATGTAACCCCTTAGGTCGATTAATTGCTAAACTATTTTTAGCCGAAGGAGAATCAGTGATTTTAATTGACACCGATAAAGAGGCTTGTGAAAATGCCAAAAAAGATAACTTGCCTGTGGTAGAGAGTAGCGGATTAGATCATGATGTGTTAGAAGAAGCAGGAATTTTGTCAGTCGGCACACTAATCACCTTAACCAATAATAGTGATGTTAACTTAATGATTGCCCAACGAGCCTTAGAAGAATTTGCTCCTCCGAAAGTTTTAGCGGTTTTTCCTAACCATGAAGATAAAAAAATTAACGCTAATAAACAAAAAATAAATCAGGCTTTTTTACCCCAATTAGTCATCAAAACATGGAATAAATATCTCACCGATGGACAATTTAAGCTAGGTAAAACTACCATTAAATCTAGCTCGATCGAACTACAACAAAAACATTTACAAAGTCTTATTACCAAGGGCGAATTATTGCCCTTACTAATCAAGAGAAACGATAAATTAAGGGTGTTGGCAGTGGGAGAAGAATGGAAAGTTGATGATGAAATTATTTACATATTACACGATCCTCGATCGGACTTATTAAAACGCCTCTCTGGTAATATCAAATCCCCTCGTTTTTCCCTAGATAAATTACCCGAAGTAGAGGAAATACCCATTTAATTAGGGTTTGCCTCATAGTCTTTATCGATTAGGGAGATAGGAGTTAGGAGACAGGAGATAGGAGAAATACTGAAACATCAAGGTTTTGATGCTGTTAATAGATAGAATAAGTATAGTTGTATTTTAAAAAATAAGGTTAAAAGTGTTGAATTTTTGAATAAAAATCCTTAAAACTGCACACTTTTTGGTGAATGTATTATGTCTAAACCTTTGATTTTTATAGCTTTCTGATTTATTCAGCAAACCCTAATTAAATACTGTTATATTAATGTCATTGCTAGGCACGAAGCAATCTGAAGCAATCTAAACCAATTTCTAACATCAAATTGTTCTATTTTATTTCGATTTGTGTGTTAATTTTTAATAAACTAGGAGGATTTTAACATGAGTACTGTAACAGATAACGATTTAAGAGAATTAAAAGATTTTATTAACACTAAATTTGAGCAAGTTAATGATAAATTAAATGATCTCAAAGTAGAAGTAGCCATATTAAAAGAAGGGCAAAATGGAATTAATAAAAGATTAGACGATACGAATAAAAGAATCGATAATTTAGATTTTATAGCTAGAACCGTAATTGGTGGAGTTATTCTAGCATTATTAGCAGGTTTAGGTAAAATACTTTATCCTAATCTTCTTAATTAAAAATTTTAGTTTCACCTTACTCATTCTCCTCCAATAACCACATCTTTGATGCGCAAACTGGGACCACCACAACCTACAGGTAAACCACTTTGTCCACCTTTACCACATCCTCCTGATTCATCCCAATAAAAATCATCGCCGATCGAGCTTATATTTGCTAGAGTTTTAAAGACATTACCCGATAAAGTAACATTTTTGACAGGTTCAGCAATTTCATCATCTCGAATCATCCATGCCTCTCCTGCGGTGAAGGTAAACATTTCACCGTTAGTCATACCGCCAATCCAATTACAAGCATAAACTCCCTCTTTTATCCCCTTAAACAAATCCGCCACGGGAGTTTTTCCCCTTCCTATCCATGTGTTAGTCATGCGCACGATGGGAGGATAATGATAATTTAAACATCTAGCGTTACCCGTGGGCATTTCCCCCAATTTTCCTGCGGTTTCCCTTGAGTGTAGCCTTCCCACTAAAACACCATCTTTAATTAATTGAGTCGTAGTGGCTGGTGTACCCTCATCATCATAATAATAACTGCCTCGATGTCCTTCGGGCATTGCACCGTCAAAAATTTGTAAATCTTCCCCTCCGAATTTACGCCCCATTGTCATTACTTCCAACAAATCGGGGTTTTCGTAAGCCATATCAGCTTCAGACAAGTGACCAAAGGCTTCATGGACAAATAAACCCGTTAAAATTGGGTCAATAACCACCGTATATTTCCCCCCTCGTACGGAAGGCAGTTTAAGGGCATTAACGGCTCTTTTAGAAGCACTAGCAACAATATTTTCGAGGTTGATTAGGTCTTCAAAGGCTTTTCTTGTGCCTGTGGTTTCTCTCCCCGTTTGTACTATATTACCATTGGATGCGATCGAACTAAATCTCATTTCGCAATCCATCCAAGATTGTTGAATCATTGAGCCTTCAGAAGTAGCCAAGAGAATCGTTTGTTGAGAGTCGTTATAACTAACCAAGCTACTGGTGATTTTTTCATCAACTTCTTTTAAAATACGATCGTATCGATCGCACAGTCGTTTTTTTTCCGCAAGGGGAATCAAGCGAGGATTTGTACCCGTTAAAGGTAACTCACAGGAAATTTGTATAGGAATAACAGGAGCTAAAATAGTTTCATCATCCCCGATAAGTAAAGCCGAAGTAATAGCATCCTCGATTCTGGAGGATAGCTGAGTTAAATCATTAAAAGTAGCGAATCCCCAACCCCCCTTATAACAAGCTCTAACTTGCCCCCCAACAGAAGTACCCTCGCTGAGATTTTCAGTTTGATTATTTTTAATCACAATATTACTACCCTCAGACTTTTCCAGCCGAATACTCAAAAAATCCACACGGTGACGATAACGACTCATTAAATCCGAGAGAAGGTTACGATAATCTTGCATAACTAATTAGAAATAGTTTGGAGTTAAATCAAAATTTATTAAAGAGAAAAAAAATCAAGTATTTTTACTTGTATTTTACTTGATAAGTGAGGAGATTTTTTATAATCTTCTCATAGTACTAGATGACGTGCGGAATGTGGGTTAAAATAAATTTGTTTAATTTTGTATCAACAAAGTCTCAAAACCTTGATTTTAGGTATTTCTCTTATCTCCTATCTC
Source organism: Geminocystis herdmanii PCC 6308 (assembly GCF_000332235.1). Taxonomy (NCBI): domain Bacteria; kingdom Bacillati; phylum Cyanobacteriota; class Cyanophyceae; order Chroococcales; family Geminocystaceae; genus Geminocystis; species Geminocystis herdmanii. Next base: position 799,234 of record NZ_CM001775.1, read on the forward strand.
CTATCTCCTAAATTTCACTCATTAGATTTCAAATAGTTTATTACAGGAAAAAAATGCCAGATATAGTCGATATTGCCGTTAATAACGATAACTTTAAAACCCTTGTTGCCGCCGTTACCGCCGCTAATTTAGTGGATGTGTTGAAAAGCGAAGGTAAATTTACTGTATTTGCCCCCACGGATGATGCTTTTGCGAAACTTCCTCCCGGCACTATTACTACTTTATTACAAAATATTCCCCAATTATCCCGAATTTTAACCTATCATGTGGTGTCAGGAAAATTGATGAAAGCTGATTTAGAAAAGATGGATTCTGTAATCTCTATTGAAGGCTCACCAATTTCGATCGACTGTAGTGATGGTTTTGAGGTGAAAAATGCCACTGTCATCATGGAAGATATTGAAGCGGATAACGGAGTTATTCACGTCATCGATAACGTAATTCTGATGGGATAATTAACAAAATAAAGGTTAAAATCCTGTAGAGGGTTGAATAATAATTCAATCCCTACGAAAAAATATTTGCTGGAAATTTCTAAGAAGGTTTTTTGCTTTATAAGGTAAAGGTGAAGTTATCCACTAAAGCACCGGGTACAAGTGAACCCCCCAACGATCGAGCTTCATAGGTACTCACTTCAGGGATAAACTCTCGAAAATCGGTGAAAGCGAGTAAATTTTTGCCAAAAAAGGAGTATAGAGATTCATCAAACCGCAAATCTTTAATAGTTGCCACTATTTCTCCATTTTCTACCCAAAAACAACCGTAACGAGTCATGCCCGTAATTCTTCCTTGAGTTCGATCGCTCCAGTTGAGATAATGTAAGTTAGACAAATATAATCCCGTGTCTATCTCTTTTAATATCTCGTTTTCTGATAATGTACCCTCTGCAATTTCGGGCGATCGTAATGCTTCATAACTACTCGCACCATTCGATTTTAACCCATATTCAAGGGCAGTGCGACTACTAATTAAACTATTAACTAACTCACCCTCCACAATTAAAGGTAATTCATCTGCTGACATTTCCCCAAAATCGTTAAAACGAGGTACATTACCACTATGAAAATTCTCCTTGAGATGAAATAGGGGAGATAAAGTTTCCCCTTCCCTCAGTTTTGCTAAAGCACTTCCTCCCTGACGCAAAGATGCTTCACTAATAGCACCCCATGAAAACATCCCCAATAAGTCGGCAACGGCACAAGGTGCAAGATAGGTGCGATAACTGCCCTTTTTCACCTCGTGAATCGGTAAATTTAATTGTTGTAATTCCTGTTGATGATAGTCAATTTGATGGTGATATTTTTCTTTATGCCAATCTCTAGCGGAAAAAGTGCCTTTGATTGCCTTTTCATTATGGTTAATTAAAGAGTAATCAATGAAAAAAGAATCGGTACTAAACCAGTGTTTTTGTCCTAAAGAATTATAATTAGCTCTAATAATTGAACCCCCCGCATAATATCCCGTAAAATCTAATCCTTGAACGGGCTTTAAAATTTCTTCTATGGCTTCTTCATAACTAAGTAATTTTCCTTCATAAATTTCGTGGGATGAGCCTTGATTTTTAGGGATAATAATATAGGGATCATCTGGTAAATTTTCTAAGGTCGATCGAGCATAAACAAGATTATCTAAAGCATTTTTAACATCAATATCCACATCTCCCGTCAAGGGAAATTCAGCATAAGTTACCCTTTTATTGGTAATTAATTTTAAAGTAATTTCTCCATCAATTACCACTCCTGTTTGTCTAATTTTGGCGTTATTAAAGCGAATAAATTGAGTATTTTCTGCTCTTAATTGTACAATTAAATATTCATCACTTTTGAGTTGATTATAAAGTTTTTCATTAACTATATTAAAAGAGTTTTTCCAAGAATTGATATTGTGTAACGAATGAGACATTTTCCAAAAATATTTTAAGATTTCTAATATGATAAGGTCAAATGGAGAATTGAGAATTGAGAATTGAGAATTGAGAATTGAGAATTGAGAATTAACACCTAAATTCTTTCTTACTCATTACTCATTACTCATTACTCATTACTCCCTATTCAATTACTTCTTACTCAATAAATATTGTTAATTGTCGATCGTCATGGTATATTAGAATTATTGAGAACAATTCTTATTAAAATTTTTATATTATCTAAAAACATAATCATGACAGATTCATTAATTCTTGAAGTAAAAGGGGTAACTAAACAGTTTACAGGAACTTCCCTTCCTGCCGTTAATCAAGTTAATTTTAGCTTAAGACAGGGCGAATTGTTAGGATTATTAGGTCCTTCTGGATGTGGCAAAACTACCCTTTTAAGAATTATTGCTGGTTTTGAAAAATCTTCTCAAGGCTCGATCGAACTAGGTGGACAAATAGTTACAGGAGAAGGACGTTGGGTAGAGCCAGAAAAAAGACGTACCGGCATGGTATTTCAAGATTACGCCCTATTCCCTCATTTAACCGTAGCGGAAAATATCGCCTTTGGCTTAAAAAGCAAAAAACCACGGCCTAACAATCAAGATATACTCAAAAGAGTTACAGAGGTTTTGCATTTAGTTGGGTTGACGGGATTAGAAAAACGTTATCCCCACGAATTATCAGGAGGGCAACAACAAAGAATCGCCTTAGCGCGTGCCTTAGCACCTCAACCAGAGTTAATCTTATTAGATGAGCCTTTAAGTAATTTAGATGTACAAGTTAGGGAAAGATTACGCCATGAAGTGAGAACAATTCTTAAAAGTACGAATACTGCGGCTATTTTTGTTACCCATGATCAGGAAGAAGCAATGGCGATCGCTGATACCATAGGAGTTATGGCACAAGGGAAATTAGTACAATTAGGTACACCTGAAGATATTTATACTTGCCCAGAATGTAAATTTGTGGCGGAATTTGTGACTCAAGCCAACTTTTTACAAGCCACCAAAGAAGGTAATTTATGGTGTACAGAATTAGGAGAATGGTGTATTGATACTCCTGTAAATTTCGACAAAGGAGAACTAATGTTTCGTCAGGAAGATGTAATTTTAAAAGCAGACGAAGAAGGGGTAACAGTTGTTGAAGAAAGAGAATTTTTAGGCAGAGAATATCGCTATTGTTTACAAACTTTATCAGGAAAAAGGCTTCACGCTCGTACGGATGTTAAAACACAATTACCCGTTGGCACAAAAGTTAAACTTGATCTTGTTCCAAAAACAGTACAAATATTTCCCGTTGCTTCATAAAATTATCAGGTTTTGGTATTTCGGTAAGCTAAGAAGCATTTAAGTAAGTGAGTAAAATTAATTAAAATAACTTACATCTTTGTTGTCTTTTGCGTTTTACAAAGTAAACATACAATTAATTTTGCCTACTCACTTATTGTCATTTTCCTATCTTCAATAACTTTCTGTTGAACTTAGTTATCATGATGGATAATAATCAAATAAAATCCGTTAAGGAGATAAGTATTTGTATGGTATCCCAAATGTATTCTCGGATAATTGATAATCTTGGGGAATGGAATCCTCAGCTATTTAGAGAAATTCAAGGGCGATTAAAACCGAAAACTCTTAGTATTGTCGTTATCGCTAGTTTAATCGGTCAATTTTTGCTTTTTGTCTATTTTAAAGGAATGTTATCTTTAAAAGAGGGAAGTTATAGCCGTTATTGTACTGGTATTATTGAAGAAAATTCTTATTCTTCCATTCGTATTTGTAATGTTGATTTATTAGGTAATTTACAAATTATCAAAGAGTTATGGTGGTTAGATTTATTTATCACTATGAGTGTCATGGGAATTTTTATTCTTTTGGTTGTCGGTTGTTATATGTTAATCGCTGATGTGTCGAAAGAAAATGCTAAAAATACTTTTAATTTTATCCGTCTCACTCCTCAGTCTGCTACGACAATTTTAGGGGGAAAAATTTTAGGTGTACCTATCTTAGTCTATCTATTCGGTATTTTAGCAGTTCCTTTACATTCGATCGCAGGGTTAAAAGCCAATATTTCTTTCCCTTTGATTCTGGCTTTTTATGGCTTGTTAGTGGTAGCTTGTTTATTCTTTTATACTGCTAGTTTATTATTTAGTTTAGTTTCTACGGGATTAGGCAATTTTCAAGCATGGTTAGGCAGTATGGTAGTATTTTTCTTATTATTTACTACAGTGGGAGTATTCTTAGAAGCTAATAGACTTAGTGCGACAAGTTTGGATTGGCTAGTATTATTTAATCCTGCGATATTTTTACCTTATCTGGTTAAATCAACATTTCTTGCCCCTGAAACGGTTAATTATCTATCCTTAGATAGTTTAAATGACTTAAGTTTCTACGGTAATTTTTGGTGGCGTAATTCCTTCGTTGGTTTATTATTCGTTGTGGCTAATTATGGAATTTGGACATTTTGGTTATGGCAAGGGGTAAAACGCCGTTTTCACAATCCTACAGAGACAGTAATTTCTAAACATCATAGTTATCTTATCAGCGCTTGTTTTATTGTTTTCAATCTGGGATTTACTTTACAAGATATAAATTATGGGGGAAATGATGAGAATTTAACGATTTTACAAGTATTTAATTTTCTCTTTTTCTTGTTATTAATTCCTGCTATAACTCCCCATCGTCAAACGTTACAAGATTGGGCTCGTTTTCGTCATGAAAATTCATCTTCTTCTCGTCATCAGATGACAGATTTATTATTAGGAGAAAAAAGTCCTTCTCCTTTTTCGATCGTACTTAACGTTAGTATAATTACTTTATATCTAATGCCTTCACTTTTCATTTTTTTCTCTGGTGAAGATAAATTATCTAACGTAATTGGCTTTTTATTTTCAGCCATGATGATCATTATTTATGGCACAATTTTTCAATTATTGTTAATGATTAAAAATCAAAAGAGAAATTTAATTGCATCTTCCATAATTGGTAGTTTAATTTTTAGTCCATTTTTAACCCTAACAATTCTAGGGGCAAAAGGTACAGAATTTGGTATTGTGTGGTTATTTTCGGCATTTCCTTTAGTGGGTGTTGATTTAACCTATCCTTTCACGATGTTAGGGGGTTTATTAATTCAAACTTTAATCATCATCGGCGCTAATTTTCAACTAAAAAGAGCATTAAATCATGTAGGAATGTCAGAAACTAAAGCCTTATTAATGTCAACTTAATTAGATTTTAGGTGTTAGGTTTTAGGTTAAATAATGAAATATTAAGGGTTTAAATAAATTTGAATGTGGTTTAATTCTCCATTCTCCATTCTCCATTCTCCATTCTCCATTATTCATTATTCATTGCCTAATTTACCGATGATATGATGAAGTTGTTTTATATTAGGAAGATAAAGACTTTGAGAATTAACATCTATATTAATTAAATTTTTATGCTTGAATTTATCAATAATTTGACTACATTCTTCGATATTTAACTGTGCTAAATCAGCTAAATTTTGCGAAGGAAAATTATAAAGTTGTATGCCTTTTTCCGTGAGTTTACCATATTTATCGGCTAAGGAAATTAGTATTGTGGCTAGTCTTACTTTTCCTGTTTGACGATAAAATTGACTATATTTTTGATATTCTGTGACTCGACTCACCATTAATTTTAAAAAACGGTTTTGGATTTGAGAATCTCTAAATAGTATTTGAATAAATCTTTGGGCTGATACTGTCAAAACTTCTACCTTTGACATGGCGACAACTCTGGTATTGTTGTTTACTCCGTCTAAAATTCCAGCTTCTCCTACACTACCACCTTTTCCGATAATTTCGATCGTAACGGTTTCTTGAGAATAGATATTTTCTAATCTTACCCACCCTGACACAATGAAATAAACTGCTTTTCCCCAGTCATCTTCTGCAATCATCACTTCTTCCGAATCATAATTATCCTTTTCTGCCATAGAAACAAGCCATTCTATAGTCTCTGTATTCAAATTATGAAATAACGAAAAAAGTTCGCTAATTTCCTGCGTCTCCATGAAAAATTAATAGTACTGAATGTTAAATATTTTCTGCATTCTACTTTATTTTTGTAGCTAATATCAAGAAAGAATGAGGAATGAATAATGAGGAATGGAGAATGAGGAATGAGGAATAAGGAATGAATAATGAAAGTTTTAGGTGTTAATCCATAAACCACCGTGTAATAAATTACACGGCTAACATAATAACGTTCAATAAATTGAACTTAGAAATTTTCGATTAAAATTATGTTTATTATCCATTCTCAATTCTCAATTCAACCTTAATAATGAACATTACCACGTCGATCGTTAATATACCAAATCACGATTTACTAATTCAAGGGTTTTTAGCCCAACCTGACACTACTGAGGAAACCCCTGCTATTATTGTGATTCAAGAAATCTTTGGGGTGAATGAGCATATTCAAGATGTTACTTGTCGTATAGCAAAAGAAGGCTATACTGCCATCGCACCTGCTATCTATCAACGTCAAGCGCCTAATTTTTCTGTGGGATATACTCCTGAAGATATTACCCTAGGGAGAGTGTATAAAAATCAGACTAAGGCTGAAGAATTGTTAAGGGATATACAAGCAACGATCGATTACTTATATACTTTACCCAAGGTGAAGAAAACCGGAGTTGGTAGTATTGGTTTTTGTTTTGGTGGCCATGTAACATACTTAACGGCAACTCTGCCAGATATTAAAGTCACAGCCTCATTTTATGGGGCGGGAATAACGGATTGGTGTCCAAATGAGAAAAATGCCACAATTACCAGAACAAAGGACATAAAAGGCAAATTATACGGTTTCTTTGGGGAAAAAGATGCTAGTATCCCCCTTGAGCAGATCGATCGAATCGAAAACGAGCTACAAAAACATAACCTAGATCATCGCATCTTCCGTTATCCTAACGCAGATCATGGCTTTTTTTGCGATCGAAGGGCGAGTTATCATCAGGAGTCAGCAAAAGACGCATGGCAGAAGGTGTTGGAGTTATTTAGGGAATTGGGAGGTTAGGGGATAGGGAGATGGGGAGATAGGGAGATGGGGAGATGGGGAGATGGGGAGATGGGGAGATGGGAGAAAAAATTGGTAAGTTTTAAATTCTCAATTTTCCATTTTTAATTCTCCATTATTCATAATAATAATTTCGTCTCCGATGACATTTTTGTTATAAATTAAGTCTTCATGGAGGTTAGTATTTAGGGTAACTTTTATCTCATTTTTGCCTTTAGCTAATTCTGGAATGTGATACCAATTTCCATAAATTCTAGTTACTTTTTTCCCATTAATATATAAATGACCATGACCTTCATTTATTTTACTATCTTGATTGACATTTTCGGGTTTAAAGACAAAATTACTGGTTTGAATTTCTAAATTCCACCCTTTAATTTTATCAGGAGATATCATAATTTTTATCGTAGGAATGGTATCATTATCAGAGAGTTCGATCGATTTATGATGATGATTTTCTTCTGATTTAACTTCATTATGTTGATGGTGATGTTGATGTTGTGCTTGAATTTTACCAATATTTAAAAAGAATGAACCAGAAATTATTGCTATTAATAAGAAAGTATTTTTTGCTTTATAAAACTGAGAAATCATAAATTTAATAGAATGAATATGTTGAAGTTTGACGTAAGAGACATTTTCTAGTAATTCATGGTAGAATCTCGTTAATTTGAGATCGATCGAACCACTAAATAAATTCTCCTTTCAATTCCTATTGAGAAAAAGGGAAACTCTGATCAAATTAGGTTAATCTGAAAGTCTCCTCTTGTCAAATCTTGTCAAAATATAGTAAGCAAACTATAATTAGAGAGATTATTGTAATCATGAGAGAATATAAAAACTTATTACAAGTTAGTGAAGAATATTTCCGTAATTATCCCGAAGAAATTGACGCTTAGCTAATAATGTTTAAATTTAGTTTTATGATAAAATGATCAATTAATTTATTAATATTTAGAGTAATATAATGTCGAAGAATGCAGTCATCAAAGCAGTAACTGATGCAGAATTAAAAACAAAAGTTGAACAAATATTTATTGATATTGGTATGACTCCTGATGAAGCAGTAAATCTCTTTTATGCACAAGTTTTATTACACAATGGGTTGCCTTTTGATGTGAAAATACCAAATCAAATAACAATTTCAGCTATGAATGATACAGAAACAAAAATTGGTGAAACATTTGATTCTGTCGATGAGCTTTTTCAAGACTTGAATGATTAATTAAAAATGCTTAAAATACATAGAACATCCCAATTTAAAAAGGACTTTAAAAAAGCGGTAAAATCAGAAAAAGAAATCAAATTATTAGTAGAAATCATTGAAAAACTGGTGAAAAAAGAACCTTTACCAACGAAAAATAGAGATCATAATCTTTCAGAAAATTATGCCAATTTTAGAGAATGTCATATACAACCCGACTGGCTTTTAATCTATAAATATGATGAAGAAACTTTATTTTTGACTAGAATTGGTAGTCATTCAGATTTGTTTTAAATTGATCGATTTTATGGGTTAAGATGACAAAAATCGATCGAACATAATTTTAACAAAATATCGATCGTCTAAAACCGAATAATTCCCCTCATCAAAATACTTTTTAAGCAACCCTTAATTAATCGTTTCTAATTTGCCAATAGTTTTATTTTCAGAGATAAAAGTTTCTTTGGCAACTCTTTGAATATCCTCAACAGTGACAGCAGAAATTTCATCTAAACTGGTAAATAAATTACGCCAATCTCCTGTTTTTGCTTGATATTCTGTCAATAATCTTGCCATTCCTGCATTAGAATTTAAACCTCTTAATAAGTTAGCTTTAGCTTGGGTTTTAACTCTTTCTAATTCTTCCTCATTGACGGGTTGAGTTTTTAATTTTTCGATTTCCGAATGTAAGGCAGTTTGCAATTCTTCTAAAGTTCGATCGGGCGCCGATAAGCCATAAAATAACATTAGATTAGGGTATTTATCCCCCGGAAAACCAGTAAAACCAGTGGCAGTTAAAGCGACTTTTTTGTCTTCTACTAAGGATTTATAAAGACGAGAAGTGCGCCCGTTACTTAAAATTGAGCCTAAGATGTCATAAACTACATAGTCGGGATGGTTTAAGTCGGGGATGTGATAGCCTTCAAAATAAATGGGTTGGGAAGGGTATTTAATTGTTACTTCTTTAGTTTTAGTTTGTTTAGGTTCAGTTATAGTTAAATTAGCAGGTTTCGTGGTAGTGGGGAATCTCCCAAAATATTTCTGTGCCATAGTTTTAACCTCTTGGGGATTCACATCCCCAACAATGGCAATAGTGATATTACTGCCACCGTAATAAGCCTCAAAGAAATCCTGTACATTCTCTCTGGTAAGATTAGCTATATCTGTTTCATAGCCAATAACAGGGCGTTTATAGGGATGTTGAGTAAAAGCAGTATCAAGGAAAGTCTCTACCATTTTACCGATAGCAGAGTTATCAGTGCGCAGTTTTCTTTCTTCTAAAATGACTTGTTTTTCGGTATAAAATTCTCGAAAGACGGGGTTTAAAAATCTCTCTGATTCTAAATACATCCACAACTCTAATTTATTGGAAGGAAAGTTATAAAAATAGACAGTGGCATCGGCAGAGGTTGCGGCATTTAACCCAACTCCCCCTTCGATTTCCACAATTTGCCCAAATTCATTTTGTTTCACAAATTCACTAGCTTGAAGATTTAAGGCTTCTAATTGAGTGTTTAATTGCTCTAATTTTTCTTGATTATTTTCTTTTTGGGCTTGTTTTATTTGTTCAAAAACTTGATCCATTTTTGCTAAAATAACCTTTTCTTCTTCATAGTTAGTTGTGCCAATTTCTGGAGTACCTTTAAAGGCTAAATGTTCTAAAAAATGAGCTACTCCTGTTTGCCCATCTGGCTCATTTACTCCTCCTACATCGACATAGGTAACGAAAGAGACTATGGGAGCTTTTTTATTTTCTAGGACAATAAATTTTATATTATTATCTAAGGTAAATTCAGTGATTTTCGCTTTAAATTGTTCTAAATAGGGCTGTATTGACTGAGATTGATTATTTATAGCAGTTTTTGCTAATCCTAAACTGGGGTTAAAACTCCACATTAAGGATATTATTAATGTCCAATAAAACAGTTTTTTAAACATATTTCTATAATTGAGAATGGAGAATGAAGAATGAAGAATGAAGAATGGGGAATGGAGAAGGTCGAATGGAGAATGGAGAAGGTCGAATGGAGAATGGAGAAGGTCGAATGGAAGAATTTTTAATTGTTAATTATTTTGCGGATTTCGGAATAAAAAGAAGTTTGTACAACTTTTTCATCATATTTAATAATGGTATTGCGTAATCTTAAATTCTCACTGGCAAAACAAATTCTTTCTTCTATATAATGCCCATCTTTTTCGATGATAAAGGTTAAGGATTCATCTTCGGCTAAAACATATTTACCCATTAAAGTCTCTTTATTTTTAACAACTCGTAAAAATTTTCCTTGATTGTCTTCGTCATCATCTCGAAAAATCACCATCAAACTATCCCCTTGTTGTTTGGGTTTTCCCCAATCGGGGGAGTTATCCCATTTAGATTCGATCACGAAGTGGCGCTGCGCGATCGAGCCTAAACTCAGTTCTGGGTTAAGATTATATTCTTGAGATAATGAGACAATGTCAGCATCTGTAGGGGGAAGAAGATTAAGGGTTAGATTTGCCTTACTATTATCAACATCATTATTCACAATATTATAAGTGCTACGCTGAGAAAACCATTCACCAACAGAGTTTTCTAAAAAAGTATTAATATTCATTCAATCTAAAATAATTTTTATATCTCGATCGATCATTATAAGGCAATTAGGAATTGAGAATGGAGAATGGAGAATTAAGAATTAAGAATTAAGAATTAAGAATTAAGAATTAAGAATTAAACCACCTTTAAATTCAAATCCTTCATCTTTCATTATTTAACCAAAAACCTAACACCAAAAACCGAATACCTACCTTCATCAGAAAACTTTTTCAGCAACCCCTAATTATTTCTCATTAACTTAAGGGCTTTTTGGGCAACTTGGGAATAGCTTAATTGCCCATTAAAAATTTTCGTCATGGTGACGGCACTTTTGGGATTTTTAGTCATCAAGTTATAGCCAAAACGGGGAAAACGATAAAATACCTGTGCTAATCGTTGCGCCCAAATCATCTCCTTACCCCATTCTTCTGTCATGATTTCACTATACTTGACAAGGGCGTTAATATCCCCTGAAAGGCTATGATGGATTGCCTCTGAGGCTTTTAAACCACTAAAAATTGATGGTCTTATACCCTCTGCTGTAAAAGGATCAACTACACAAGCGGATTCTCCAGCTAATACTGCATTGTCAGTATGTAATTTTTGATTGCCATTCCATATGGCGATGGGGTGTCCATGCTGTTGGGCTTGTTCTAGGGTAAGATTAAATAAAGAGGCGTAATATTCAATGATTTTATGAAAACTTTGTGCTTTTCTTTGTCGGGTAAAAACTCCTGCGCCCATAGAAAAACCATCAGCTTTAGGAAAATTCCAACCGTAACCATGTTTAACTAAACCAAACTCAAAATAAGTGTCTCTATTTTCTTGTTTTTGATAGGGTATCTCTACTTCTAATGCACCTGCTATCAATTTTTTTTGTTGACGAAATCCTAATAATTTCGCCATGACACCTTTTGCACCATCCGCACCAATCAAATAACGGGCATTAAATTCTCCCTTCGGGGTTTTCACAATCCATCGATCGAGCTTATAATCAATGTCAATAACCTCGGTTTCGTCTCTTAAAATTGCCCCTTGTTTGACGGCTTGTTGCACAATAAAATAATCGAAAACATCCCGTCTTACCATCCAAATCGGATGATTACCCATACTAACTTCGATCGATTCCTGATGTTCCCATGTACAATAGACTCGATCGCTTTTAAGAGAAATAGCAGGAGTAAAGTCAAAATCAAACCATTTTTGAATAACCGAAGAAACCCCACCGCCACAGGGTTTATAACGAGGTAACTTAGCCTTATCTAACATTAAGACAGAATGCCCCTTTTTAGCTAAATGATAACTCGCCGTCGCTCCAGCCGGTCCAGTTCCAACAACAATACAATCATACATAACAAAATAAAAATTAAAGGACTTGAAAAATAATTTTTTGAAAATGATTTATTCTTCACTTAATTAGAACAGATAAATGCCCTAAAAGTTCCCTCAAATTTTAAATTTGTTGATTTTTTTTATTACAAAATTATATGTTTTAACTTCACACTATCCCTTGTTTTATACATTACAATCAAGACAAGTAAGTCAATTACTTTTATATATTTTTTGTCAAGTACACAGACATAATTATTCACTGTTAACACATCTATTAAACTATATATTATTCTAATTAGGGTTTGCTGAAAAAGTTTTTTGATGAAGGTAGGAGATAAGAGTGAGGAGACAGGAGACAGGAGAAATACTCAAATATCAAGGTTTTGATGCTGTTGATAGATAGAATGAGTATAGTTGTATTTTAAAAAATAAGGTCAAAAGTGTCGAATTTTTGAATAAAAATCCTCAAAACGGTGCACTTTTTCCCTAATGTATTATGTCTAAACCCTTGATTTTAATAGCTTTCTGACTTATTCAGCAAACCCTAATTATTTTAAGTTCGATCGCCAAAGGCGGCGCTGCGCGATCGACGTTATTAATTGCTAAAATTTTATATGGTTATACTAATGGAGAATTTTGGAAAAAGACTATAAAGAATACGACTATTATCATCAAAGACTTGATGAATTAAAAAATAATCTACAATAAATCATAATCAATCATTAGATAATTAATCATGGTAGCCTTAACCGAAAAAACCTTAACTTCCCCAGAAAATCAAATCAAGTATTATTCCCCTGAAGAATACCTAAAATTAGAAGAAAAAGCAGAAACTAAAAACGAATATCGCAATGGAGAAATTATCCCGATGGCTGGTGCAACAATTAATCATAATAAAATTGCCTTAAATTTCTGTCGTCAATTTCCTTTGACAATAGAAAAACAAATTTATGAAATATTTATGAGTGATGTAAAATTATTTATCCCCGAAGAAAACATCTATACTTATCCTGATGTCATGATAGTTAGAGATAACCCTATTTATCAAAATGACAGTAAAACTATTATCACTAATCCCTTAATTATCATCGAAGTTTTATCTCTCTCTACCCAAGACTATGACAGAGGACAAAAATTCAAGTATTATCGTTCTTTAGAATCTCTACAGGAATATATTTTAATCGATCAATATGAATATTCGATCGAACAATTTGCTAAAAATCAACAAGGTAAATGGGTATTAACAGAATATAAGAAATTAGAAGAAAAATTATTATTAGAATCCATAGCTTGGGAAATACCTTTAACAGACATTTATCAAAGAGTAGAATTTCCCTCAAAACCAGAGAAGGCAAAAAGTGACTCAGAAAAAAGCTGATATTGGCGGTAAAAGATTAATCAGTATTTGTTGTAAATTTTGCCCCGACAATGAAAAAACTCTGCTTGAGGCGACTAAAACCTAACACCTCCCATCATCAAAAGACGATGAGACAACCTCAAATTATAAAGTCAAAGAATGGGTATCCGTTTCAATTAACTTAGCTAAATCCTGTAAAAATCCTGCCGCATCAGCACCATAAATTGTACGATGATCACAAGTAATATTTACAGTCATTTGATTTTTCACACCAAATAAACCATCTTTATTTGCTACAACAGTAGGACGCACACCACCAATGGCTAAAATAGCACCTGTGCCGGGGGGTAAGATAGCCGTAAAGTCATTAACTCCAAACATTCCTAAGTTAGAAAGAGTAAATGTACCAGTACTGTACTCATCAGGTTGTAATTGTTTAGCACGGGCGCGGTTTACTAAGTCTTGCCAACTCCGCGCTAAGGAATAAATATCTAATTTATCAGCATTTTTGATGACAGGAGTGATTAAACCTCCGTCTGGCATAGCAACGGCAACGGCAATATTAATGCCTTCGTTATATTTAATACCTGCTTCGGTGAAACCTGCATTGACAACGGGATGTTTTTGTAATGTGAGGGCAACGGCTTTTGCCAATAATGCCGTCATGGTGACACCTTTAGATTTTATTTTGCGATAAAGACTATCTAGGGCATCGGTGTTAATGTTATAACTTACTTGGAAAGTGGGTACTTGTAAACTTGCCATCATGTTGCGAATAACGGCTTGTTGTAAAGTGTTGAAAGGTACTGTTTCTCCTGCTAAATTGTTGACAATAGGAGCAACAGTTACCGTAGGTTGAGGAGTTGGGGCGATGGTAACGGGGGCAACTGATGGCGCTGTGGCAGTTTTGCCAACGGCTTTTTCCACATCTTCTGCAATTATACGACCATTAGGACCACTTCCCACGATCGAACTTAAATCAACTTTTAATTGTTTTGCTAGTTTTTTCGCCCTAGGAGAAACCACCATTCTACCATTACTTTTCGCAGGAGTAGGAACTTCGGCGGTAACAACGGAGGCAGTTTCTACCGCTAGTTTAGTTTCTGGTGCAGGAGTGGTAGCGATTGCTGTTGGAGTTTTATTCGCTTTTTGTTTTGCTTCCTCGATTTCAGCTTCTGTCTCTGCAATGTATGCGATCGCATTGCCAACAGGAGCTTCTTCTCCAGCTTGTACTAAAATAATGGCTAAATAGCCAGAGTAGAAGGATTCGACATCCATATCCGCCTTGTCTGATTCTACGACAACAACGGTTTCTCCTTTCTCGATTTTATCTCCGGGGGATTTTTCCCATGAAACGATTTTACCCTCTGTCATAGTCGAACTTAGGGCGGGCATAAAAATATCGTGAATCATTATAATTTACAATTTATTCTATTTACTCATCAAACTCCTAATTATACCCTAGGTTGACCTGAGTTCGATCGTGAAACGGTGCTATAGGAGAGGGAAAATTGTCAGTCAGAAGTAGAGTAAGGAGTAATGAGTAAGGAGTAATGAGTAAGGAGTAAGGAGTAAGGAGTAAGGAGTAAGGAGTAAGGAGTAAGGAGTAAGGAGTAAGGAGTAAGGAGTAATGAGTAATAAGTTAAGAAATTTATGTTTTCCCTGAGAAAAAATTAACGATAATCTTGAGATTGAATATCTCTTAATCGAGCTTCGGGGCGTTTAAATCTATCCATTTGCATCTCAAAAAATTGACGATTTTTCATTAAATGCTTGGGATTTTCGTCATCAAGGGGATATAGTAAAGCCGTGCGCAAAGCCTGAATTACTGCTGAGGTTACATTATACATCGATCGTTGGAAAGTTACCCCTAATTGAATCAACATATCATCTTCTCCTCGACAGTGGTTTTGATAGTATTCGATGAGATAGGGAGGTAAAAAATGCAACATATCATCCATTAACAAAGTGGGGGGGATTCCAGCACTACCCACGGGAAAAACATCTGCATAGAGAATACCATAATGGAAATCTTTTTGCTCATGGGGGATTTGTTTGGCTTGGGCGTTATAGGATTTTGTGCCTCGAAAGGGAGAAGTGCGATAAAAGACGGCTTCAACGTAGGGTAAAGCGGCTTCGTATAACCATGTAAATCCTTTAGATTTGGGGATGATTTCATAGCATTTGCCTTCTATATATACATGATGATATATTGGTCTTCCTGCGATCGCAAATATACCGTTAACTAAAAAATTCATAGCATCAGGCACACCTTTAAAACCGCCTTCGTCATAAATATCTGACATCTCAAAGAAAACGGGCGCCATGACTTCCCAGAATAAGCCTAGATTAGCATAATAGGAAAGTTGTCGCACTTGTTCTAACAACATCTCAGGGAAAAGTTTGTATAAGCCTAACATCATGGGATTATTTTTACAGTAGGCTTTGATGGCGACATCGGCATTGGCTTTATATTCTTCGCTGTCAAGATAAGCATCAAATTTTCCCATGCCCATATCTCTACCATGCCATAGCATCGCGCGCATACAAGCCTCAGCAAATTCCATGTTAACTCGATCGTGCAGTAAATGATGGAATAATTTAGGCTTTTTACCAGTTTCCCCTTTTTCCATAAAGGCAAGTAACTCTGGATGTGCCGTTGCTTTTCCTCGCCAGATGCGTAAATCGGCGGTGTCTCCTGCGTAATGGTTAGGCAAATCGAGATATTCTTGGGAGATGAAATATTTAAAGAAAGGAAGGGGGTTAAGAAAAACTCTTTCAGCGATATAGAGTAAGTCGCGCCAATAAAAATCCATCGGCACAGCATAGGCTTTATAGATACCGATAATTTGCATTAAATTTTCGGGAGTATCTGGTAACATTGAGCCACCAGCCTCTAAACGATGGATAACATCAGCAAATTCATGGGTAGAAGGGGGAATTTTTACTTGGGTTTTGATCATAGTTACTCTCTAACCTTTACTTTCAAAAGATCATAGCTTAACTTTGCCTTGTTTTATTTTCGTTAACTACTAAAAAACAAATGAGTCTGTTTAGAAAATAATTTGTTACAGAAAATTTGACAAAATCAACTATTTATGATTTAGGTAATATCTCATAAATCGCCTTGCAATAAATTGACAAGGCTAATAGCTACCGTCTGCTAAAGCGACTAATCTTAATACATTAAGCTGTATTTTTTGTGTATTTTATAATT
The DNA here is from genome assembly GCF_000332235.1 of Geminocystis herdmanii PCC 6308. Lineage (NCBI taxonomy): Bacteria > Bacillati > Cyanobacteriota > Cyanophyceae > Chroococcales > Geminocystaceae > Geminocystis > Geminocystis herdmanii. The sequence continues at coordinate 815,879 of NZ_CM001775.1, forward strand.
TTAACTTAAATATTTTTAAATTCTTATTCCTTTGTTTGTGAGGAAGAATTTTTCTGTAATTCTTTGACTATTTTATATATCTCTGGCAATTTTTTATAGATAGCCGATACTTTTAAGTATAATTTATTTGGCACTGCGGGAGAGCCTGAGACTGTTTCTCCAGATTTTACGTCATTATGAATGCCTGTTTGGGCGGATGCGATCGAATTATCACCTATTTGTACTTGATTAGCAACCCCAACTTGTCCAGCCAAAATCACCCGATTACCTAATTTTACTCCTCCGGCTAACCCTACTTGAGCTGCAAGGGCGCAGTTTTCCCCTATATCGCCATTATGCCCGATGTGGACTAGGTTATCTAGTTTGGTGTTTTTACCAATACGAGTGATACCCACCGCAGGACGATCGACTGTACTATTACAACCAATTTCTACTCCGTCTTCTAAGACAACATAACCAGATTGCTCCATTTTATACCAACCTTCGGGAATCGGCACAAAACCAAAGCCTTCTCCTCCTATTACAGCCCCACTATGGATAACGCAATTAGCACCGATTTGGCTTCTTTCTTCAATAGTAGCGTTAGCGTGGATAACCGTTGATTTACCTATTTTTACTTGAGGATAAATCACCACGTTAGGGAAGATACAAACATTATCTTCGATCGAACATCCTTTTTCAATCACTACATTCGCACCAATAGAGACATTTTGACCTAAGATGACATCTTCTGCAATCACCGCCGAAGGGTGAATTTGAGGGGAAGGTAAAAAGGGTTGATAAAATAAACCAATAGCTTGGGCAAAAGTAAGACGAGGGTAAGGAGTCGCTAACCATGCAATACCTCTTTCTGTCGCTAATTGTTGTAACGATGAATCTAGTGGTAAAATAAGGGCAGAAGCGTTAGTAACGCCCACCATTTTAGCAAATTTATCACCCTCAATATAACTTAATGTATTAACATCCCCTTGATCGATCGACATAATATCATAAAGTTCAGGATTTCGATCGGGATTTGCAGTAAGACTATGAACTTGGGGGGATAATTGACTAATAAGATCACTAAATTTCATATAAATTAGATTATGGCTATATCACTACAAAAAGGACAAAGAATTTCATTAGCAAAAGTTGCGCCTAGCCTTGTGGCAGGGTTTATTGGTTTAGGTTGGGATACCAACTCCACAGATACGGGAGGGGATTTTGATTTAGATGTATCCGTGTTTCTCTTAGGTGCTAACGAAAAATTAGTATCAGAAAAACACTTTATTTTTTACAATAACCTAATTAGTCCTGATCCTGATCAGTCTATCAAACTTTTGGGGGATAATCGCACGGGAGACGGAGAAGGAGACGATGAAGGCTTAATTGTAGATTTGCGCAAAGTACCCTCCGACATTGCTAAAATTGTTGTTACCGTCACCATCTACGAAGCTGATAAGAGACACCAAAATTTTGGACAAGTTACCAATGCCTATATTCGTCTCGTGGATGTGCAAACCAAAGAAGAAGTTTTACGCTACGATTTAACAGAAGATTTTTCTGTGGAAACAGCAGTTATCATGGCGGAATTATACAACAAAGATGGAGAATGGCGCATTAATGCCGTTGGTAGTGGCTTTGAAGGAGGTTTACAATCCCTCTTAGACAAATATAGCAATTAGGAATTAGGAATGAGAAATTAGGAATTAGGAATTAGGAATTAGGAATTTAAACAACAAAAATTATTGAGTTAAAGATAGCAATAAATATTAAAATTAGACAAAATATACTTAACTTTAAAGGTGGTTTAGCAGGAGTTTTTTTTGTTACCATTAATGTGGCTTTTATCGAAGCAAAAGAAGTAATTAAACACGGAAAAGGAAGAATTATTAGTAAGATTTTTTCTTGAGTAATAAAATAACTATAAATAAGTAAATAAATTATCAAACCTGTTGCGAGTAAACCACCTCCAGCTATGCGCATCAATGCTAATAATAATGTTTGTAAAGTTTCTTCTAATTCTTCCCAATTCTTACTTAGGGCAATCTCATGATAAGGCATAAACTGACTACGAGTGAGATAAATTACTCCAAAAATAAGAGAAAATAAAGCAACTATTAGATAACAAACAAAAGAAATATTTAACATAAGAATAGTAATATTATTTTATTTATCTGTTTAATAGAAATTTAGAAAAAATTGGTAAAATAAGGGTTAAAACCCTGACTACGAACAAAGAAAAAATCAAAACGATAAACAGTTGAGTATATTTTTGTGTCAATATATAGATATTAGCTCATTATATGAGCATTCACCATTAGTACAAAATATCGATCGAACTTATATGATATTAAACGAACTTGAGATCAGACAACAGTTAGGTAATTTACCAGATTGGATGACTAACGGACAAGCTCTTGTAGCTAGTTATAAATTTAAGGATTTCATTGAAGCTATGGCATTTGTCAATAAATTAATCGAGCCTTCGGAAAAATCTGGGCATCATCCCGATATTTCTATATCTTACAACAGAGTAACCATTCACCTCACCACCCATGATGCAGGAGGTATTACTCAAAAAGACGTTGATTTAGCCCATGAAATTACGAAAATCCACAAAGAATAATTAACAAGCCACCGTGTAATGAATTACACGGCTAATATTTTACGTTCAATAAATTGAACTAAATTCTCCATTCTCCATTCTCCATTCTCCATTTACTCAAATCCCATAATTCGAGCTACTTCTTGTAAGTCGGCTTTGATGCCCGATCGAATGCCGTCTTTATTAGTTTTCATGGCATTATCAGGGTCTTTTAAGCCGTTACCAGTTAAAACACATACTACAGTTCCATTATCAGGAATTTGATCTTTTAATTTTAACACCCCTGCGACAGAAGCCGCACTAGCAGGTTCACAGAAAACCCCTTCTTCTCGTCCTAAAATACGGTAGGCTTCTAATATCTCGCTATCGGTGACGGCGTTAAACTGCCCTTGAGAGGCTTCTCTTACCCCTAATGCTTTTTCCCAGTTAGCTGGATTACCGATTCTAATAGCAGTAGCTACAGTTTCAGGTTTTAATACTTGATGTCCTTCCACAAAAGGAGCACTTCCTGAAGCCTGAAATCCCATCATTTTGGGGAGTTTATCACATCTATTTTCACTATGATATTGACAAAAACCCATCCAATAGGCGGTAATATTTCCTGCGTTACCTACAGGAATTGCTAACCAATCCGGGGCATAACCCAAGGTATCAACCACTTCAAAGGCGGCGGTTTTTTGTCCTTCTAAGCGATAAGGATTGACAGAGTTAACGAGGGTGACAGGATAATTATCGGCAATTTGTCGCACGATCGTCAAGGCATGGTCAAAATTTCCTTGAATTGCCAACACTTCCGCACCATAAATGAGGGCTTGAGCTAATTTTCCTAAAGCTACATAACCATCGGGAATAATTACAAAGGCTTTCATTCCTGCTCTGGTGGCATAAGCCGCCGCCGCCGCCGATGTGTTTCCTGTACTTGCACAGATGACAGCTTTTGCTCCTGCTTCTTTGGCTTTGGAGATTGCCATTGTCATACCTCTATCTTTAAACGAACCCGTGGGATTTAATCCGTCATACTTTACAAATACTTTAATGCCACGACCGATCATGTTAGAAATGACGGGTACAGGAATTAAGGGAGTATTGCCTTCTCTCAGAGTGATAATGGGGGTGTCTGGAGTGACGGGTAAATATTGTTTATATTCTTCGATTAAGCCTCTCCAGCCTGTTCTCAAATGGTGACTTGTATTACTTGGATGAATTTGCGTCGCTACCACGGGTGTTAAATATAAATAGACAGCATCCTATATTATGCCATAAAAGGGGCAATTATACTTGAAGGGAAATAATTTAATCTCACGGGTGAACGAAATTTTGGGTGGGGGTATTTTGACTTTGAATTGAAGTAATAAGTAATGAGTAACGAGTAATGAGTTAATATCTAACTAGATTCTTTTTCTTTTAATTTATTAATTGAACTGAATTAATATCTCGAAATTAGGACATTTTGTGTTATCATTGGTTCAAATCTACCTCTTGATAACAGCTTTGTTGTATCCTGATTTCTGAGTTATTATTAGTCGTTAAGTAAAATAAAAATATAGTAATTCTATTCTATAAGTGGTGAGTATTTACTCATTACTCATTAGGTGTTTATTCATTATCTTATGATCGAATCAAAAATTAAAGTTGCTGATAATTTGTTGCTTTCTCCTATGGGATGCGGTACTTGGGCTTGGGGTAATCGTTTCCTTTGGGGTTATGATACGACTATGGATAAGGAATTACAACAGGTTTTTAATCTTCATGTTTCTCAGGGTGTTACTTGGTTTGATACGGGGGATTCCTACGGCACGGGAAAATTAGAGGGCAGAAGTGAGAGTCTTTTAGGTAAGTTTACTAAAGAATATCAGGGAGATCATCAAGATGAAATTTCGATCGCCACAAAACTAGCGGTATATCCTTGGCGTTTGACTCCTCAATCGATGGTGAAGGCTTGTGAAAAATCGGCGGAAAGATTGGGGAGATCGATCGACTTAGTGCAAATGCACTGGTCTCCTGCGAAATATCTCCCTTGGCAAGAAAAGCCTTTATGGGATGGTTTAGCTCAGTTATATCATCAAAAAGCGGTGAAAGGTATCGGTTTATCTAATTATGGGGCAAAAAATTTACAACGTGCCTATGATTATTTAAAGCAACAGGGAGTAAAAATTAGTACCCTTCAAGTACAATATTCTTTGCTTTCTACCTATCCTTTTGTGAAGTTAGGATTAAAAGAATTATGTGAGGAGTTGGGCATTCAAATTATTGCCTATAGTCCTCTTACTTTAGGTATTTTGACAGGTAAATATCAAGATTTGAAAAATTTGCCGTCTGGACCGAGAAAAGGCTTGTTTAAAGGATTATTACCGAAAATTAAACCATTATTACAAACATTAGAAATAATGGCAAAAGATAATGGTAAAACCATGGCACAAACCGCCCTTAATTGGTGTATTTGTCAAGGTACAATTCCGATTCCGGGGGCAAAAAATTTGACTCAGGCTAGGGAAAATATTGGGGCGTTGGGGTGGCGTTTATCCCCTTCGGAGGTGTTAGAATTAAGCTCGATCGTGCTTAGTTTAGAAAAGCAAATGATTCAAAATATTTTTCAAACAGAATAGATTTGCCCTCACCCCTAACCCCTCTCCCAAAAGGCGAGGGGAGTTTTTTATCGGCTCGATCGACGTAGAATATTAATAGTTTTAAGGGTAAATTCGGCGACTTCTTCGATTTCTTCCTTGGTGTTAAAACGTCCGATACCAAAACGTAAAGAAGCCTTCGCTAAACTGTCAGAATGCCCTAAAGCCTTGAGTACATGACTTGGTTTTGTGGAGGTGGAGGAACAAGCTGAACCTGATGATACGGCTATTTTTGACTGTAATGCTAATAATAATGCTGAACCGTCCACCCCGTCAATACTAATGTTGCAATTTCCTGCTAATCTTTGGTTTAAGTCTCCATTGAGATAGATTCCTTCTAATTGGCTCAATTTTTGCCATAAATAATCTCTTAGGTGTTTCTGCCGTTGATTTTCTGCTTCTGCTTCCTCTAGGGCAATTTTGACGGCTTCGGCAAAACCGACTATTTGGGGAGTACATAATGTACCCGATCGAAATCCCCTTTCTTGCCCTCCTCCTTGTATTTGAGAGGCTAATTTTACTCTGGGATTTTTTCGTCTAATATATAATGCTCCAATACCTTTTATGCCGTGAATTTTATGGGCAGTTAAAGACATTAAATCGATGTTTATTTTTTGCACATCTAAAGGAATTTTACCGATGGCTTGGGCGGAATCGGTATGAAAAATAACCTCTTTTTCACGACAAATAGCTCCAATTTGTGCGATATTTTGAATGACTCCTATTTCATTATTTGCTGTCATTACAGATACTAAAATTGTGTTCGATCGAATATTTTTAGTTAATAAATTTAAGTCTAATAAACCATTTTTTTCCACAGGCAAAAAAGTTATTTCAAATCCTAACGTCTGTAAATACTCACAGGGTTCGATAACTGCTTTATGTTCTGTTTCTACTGTAATAATATGTTGCCCTTTGCTAAAATAAGCCTCCGCTACTCCTTTGATAGCTAAATTATTTGCCTCCGTTGCACCACTGGTAAAAATAATCTCGTTTTCTTCGGCATTAATCCCTTGTGCAATGGTATTTCTAGCCTGTTTAACGGCTTCTTGAGCCTCCCAACCGTACAGGTGAGCATTACTAGAAGGATTACCGTAATATTCACTAAAATAAGGCATCATTGCCGACAATACACGAGGATCAACTTTTGTGGTAGCATGATTGTCTAAATATATCGGTCGATCGATCATAATCAAAAAGTTCAAACTCAGGTATATCTATAATAATAGTCATTAGAAAGTTATGAAGCAATCTCTTATCAGAAGCTAAAAATTATTAGCTAAAATCAAAAAGAAAGAGTCAAAAAAATAACGGTTATGACAGATAATAATGAGTATCAAACTCCAGCCCAATGGTATAAAGCACATCGAAAAGAATTAAAAAAATATCGGGGAGAATGGGTTGCTTATACTTGTAATGGAATTATTGCTCATCATCCTCAATACGGGGAAATGATCAAAAATATTCAAGATAGAACTCAAAAATATATAATCGAAAGAATTTATGAGACAGAATTTACCGAGCCATTAAAGTTTTATCCCATTAGATTTAGAAATGTCAAAAAACATGAATGGCAACCGAAATATGAAGTTACAATATTAGGACAAAATCCTCTGCCGATAAAAATGTTAGTGGATTCTGGTGCGGATATTAGTTTGATTTCTAAGGAATTAGGATTAAATTTAGGCTTAACGAAACTACCTGAAGAATTAATTTTACAAGGAGATAGTGTTGGGGGAAGTGTTAGTTATTTACTGCGTAATTTACGTTTAAGAATAGACTCCCATGAGTTTACCGCTCCTTTTGCTTGGTTACAAATGGACGATTGTGAAGAAATTTTATTAGGTAGGGAGGTAGTTTTTGACTTATTTGATATAGAGTTTAAACAAGCGGAAGAAACTATTATTTTCAAGTTTCGATCGAACTAAGAGAATGCCACAAAAACAATGATCCAATAACTGTTAAAGTTTTATTGATTTTGTGGATTTGATCATTAACCGCCTTTCAGGAGACAAGTCTAATTTACATCACCATTCCGCCGTCAACATTGAACACCTGTCCTGTAATATAATTAGAAGCTCGATCGCACGCAAGAAAACGAATCATTCCTGCGATTTCTTCGGGTTTGCCGTAACGATTAAGAGGGATTGCTTTTAAAATTTCCTCAGCTTGTAAACCTTGAGTCATATCTGTTTCAATGAAACCGGGTGCAACGGCATTAACGGTGACACCACGACTAGCAAATTCTTTAGCGAGGGTTTTAGTTAAACCGATAACTCCAGCTTTAGCGGCACTGTAGTTGGCTTGTCCGGGATTGCCCATTTGTCCTGCTACCGATGAAATATTAATAATTCTACCGCTTCTTTGTTTAAGCATAATCTTACTAGCGGATTTACAACATAAAAACACCCCTGTTAAATTAAGGTTAATCACTTGTTGCCAGTCTTCCAATTTCATGCGCAATAAAAGAGTATCTCTAGTAATTCCTGCATTGTTGACTAAAACATCAACTTTTCCCCATTGTGAGACAGTTTGTTTAAACATAGCTTCTACCGCCTCAGATTGAGATACATCGGCACTAATAGCAATGGCTTCTCCTCCTGCTTCAGTAATTTCTGTAACCACTTCATCGGCGGCTTGACTGTTACTAGCATAATTAACAACAACTTTTGCACCTTCGGAAGCTAAAGCGAAGGCAGTAGCTTTACCAATACCTCTGGATGCACCTGTTATAATAGCGACTTGATCTTTTAATCTTTGAAAATTAGGGGGTAAAAGTTCCATATTATTTAAAATAGTGATATAACTCTGCATGGGTTAGTTTACCTTAAAGTTAATCAAGGGTAAATGATAAAATTATCGATAAAAGATGTTTCATTTGCTTGTAAGGGTTAAATAATATTCAAGTCGTATAGTGTTTTAACAACAATTCTCCATTCTCCATTCTTAATTTTCCATTCTCCATTCTCCATTCTCCATTCTCCATTCTCCATTCTCCATTCTCCATTCTCCATTCTCCATTCTCCATTCTCCATTCTCCATTCTCCATTCTCCATTCTCCATTCTTAATTCTTTATCTATGTCTAATTCAGCTTATCTTTTAGTGGTGCATGGTAGTCGAAATTCAAGTTATCGTAAACAATTAGAGCAATTACAGGATTTAATTGTGAAGGGTTTAGATGGTAACTGTCTTTTAACTACGGCTTATTTAGAATTGGGAGAAAAACCTTTATCGGATAGTATTGTGGAGTTTTCGATCGAGTGTCTCAAATATAATTATCAAACTCTAAAAATTATACCCTTATTTTTGTTTTCTGGTACTCACGTTTTAGAAGATATTCCCGAAGAAGTAAATACTGCTCAAAAAAATGTTTCTATCACCCTTGAATTAATGCCCTTGATGGGGGGAAGTAAAGATTTAATCGATTTATTAGAGTGTAAATATCAAGAATATCCAGACTTTGAGCGAGTGTTATTTTGTCATGGCACAAGACTTGAAAAGGGAAAAGAAGAATCAAAGATTATAGGGGAAAAATTGAACGCTAAAGTTGCGTATTGGTCAATTTTACCTGATTTATGGACAATTATCGATAATATGGTCAATTCTGGAGTAAAAAAAATAGTAATTTTACCGTACTTTTTATTTTCAGGGAAAATTATAGACTCGATCGTGCAGGAAATACAAAGATTACGAGACTATAACAAAATTGAATTAATCTTATTAAAACCGTTAGGTGCAACAGTAGAATTAGCAGAAGTTATCTTAAAGCAAATAGAAAATTAAACATTCTTCTTTAAATCAACACTTTTGGCATTATTTTTTTGAGAAAATTATATTTATTGAATATCATGAGACATCAAAGCCTTGATTTTGTAGTATTTATCCTGTCTCCTGTCTCCTGTCTCCTAACTCCTAATTATTATTAAATGTTAACTTTCTGATGTCCTTTCAAATTACTGGCTTAAAATGAGGGGGTAATGAAAGATAATCTTAACCATTAGGGGTTATTTTCCGAAATAGAAAGGAAAATAAAAAGCAAAAATGCCTAGTACAATGTTAAAATCTCCATCTGAAAAAGCCAATACAGGTGATAAACGTCTCAAGGTATTAGATATAACGATTAAAAGAAATCAAAATCGTCAAGATGCACTTATTGAAATTTTACATAAAGCCCAATCTTCCTTCGGTTACTTAGAAGAAGATGTTTTAATCTACATTGCCCATCAACTAAAATTACCCTTAAGTCAAGTTTTTGGTGTCGCTACGTTTTATCATCTTTTCTCCTTGAAACCTTCGGGGGCGCATAATTGTGTAGTTTGCTTAGGTACAGCTTGTTATGTAAAAGGTTCATCAGAATTACTGGATAAGTTAGCAGAGGAGGTAAATTTACATCAAGGAGAAACAACTCCCGATGGTAAAGTATCCTTAATGACTGCCCGTTGTATTGGGGCGTGTGGTTTAGCACCTGCGGCGGTTTACGATGGTAAAGTATGCGGAAAACAGACAGCCGAGTTGGTGTTATCCCAAGTGAAGGAATGGCTGAAATCTAATGAGGAATGAGGAATGAAAAATTATCTTGTGTTTAGCTTGTCGAGAAAACAGAAAAAACAGGAAAAACCCTTTGCGTCTTTGCGTGAGATAACCAATCAAAAAACTTGGAGACAAATTGTATGGAATTAAGTAGATTAGAATACATAGCAGAAGAAACCATAGCTAAACGTAAAGCCATAAGAATTTTATGCTGTGGCGCGGCTAGTTGCAAATCTTCTGGTTCAGAAGCTATTATTAATGAGTTAAAAAGTTCGATCGAATCTCAGGGATTACAGGACGAAGTAGAAGTAGTGCCAGTGGGTTGCATGAAGTTTTGCGGTAAGGGAGTTTTAGTGGAGGTTGCCCCACTTAACTTATTATATGAGAATGTGCGCCCCGAAGATGCTAGTTCGATCGTCAAAGCGCTCAAAGGTGAGGAAGAAGCCACCGCGCCTATGGGTGACTATAATCATCCCTTCTTTGCTTTACAAATGTCCATTGTGTTGGAAAATAGCGGTAAAATCAACCCCGAAAGCATCGATGAATATATTGCCGTAGGAGGTTATCAACAGCTATACCGTGCTTTGCATGAAATGACACCCCAGGGAATAGTTAAAGAAGTTATTACCAGTGGTTTACGAGGCAGGGGAGGAGGAGGTTATCCTACGGGCTTAAAATGGGCTACCGTTGCTAAAATGCCTAGTCAACAAAAGTACATCGTTTGTAATGCTGACGAAGGTGATCCGGGTGCTTTCATGGATCGAAGTGTTCTTGAAAGTGATCCTCATCGTATTATTGAAGGTATGGCGATCGCAGGTTATGCCGTGGGAGCAAATCAAGGTTACATCTACGTTAGAGCCGAATATCCTCTGGCGATCGCACGATTACAAAAAGCCATTCAACAGGCAAAAAGACAAGACTTGATAGGCACACAAATATTTAATAGCCTGTTTGACTTTAAGATTGATATTAGAGTGGGTGCAGGGGCATTTGTCTGCGGGGAGGAGACAGCCTTAATCGCTTCCATAGAAGGAGAAAGAGGTAATCCACGCCCACGCCCACCTTATCCTGCCCAATCAGGCTTATGGGGATACCCAACTTTAATCAACAACGTAGAAACCTACGCCAACATCGTACCAATTATCAGGGAGGGGGGTGCATGGTATGCCAATATTGGTACAGAAAAAAGTAAGGGTACAAAAGTATTTGCTCTCACAGGTAACGTTAATAATACAGGTTTGATCGAAGTGCCGATGGGTACAAGTATTCGGCAAATCGTTGAAGAAATGGGAGGAGGAGTGCCGGGTAACAATGAAATCAAAGCTGTACAAACAGGAGGTCCTTCTGGGGGTTGTATTCCTTCTCAATATTTTGATACCCCAGTAGATTACGAATCCCTCAAGGAATTAGGTACTATTATGGGATCAGGAGGCATGATAGTTATAGATGAAGATACTAATATGGTAGCCCTTGCCCGATTTTATATGGAATTTTGTCGAGGGGAAACCTGCGGAAAATGTATTCCCTGTCGTACTGGTACAGTGCAATTGTATCAAATGTTGACTAAAATCCTCAACGGGGAAGCGACGGAAGGGGATATTAGTAAACTAGAGCAATTATCTCACATGGTGAAAGCTACCAGTTTATGCGGTTTAGGGCAAACTGCACCTAATCCCGTGTTAAGCACTTTAAACTATTTTAAAGAGGAATATTTACAATTACTAAAATCCTAATAGTAGGGTGGGTAATGCCCACCATTAGCCTTTCTAAAATTTAACAAAATCGTTAATTTTTATATCTAAATTTAGCTAAAAATTAGTTAAATTTAGGGCATATTTTCAACTAATAAAAAGGGTAAAAAAAATGACTCTCTTAGCCACAAAAATAATTAGTGATACATGGATAGATGCTGACTGGCAAGAATTCATGCAACTCACGGAAAATCCTGATTATGAAAAGGGCAAATTCTATTATTATCAAGGTAAATTAAGAATCGAAATGTCACCATTAGGAAATGATCATGCTAGTGATCATTCGATCGTCAATACTGCTATAAATAACTATAGTGCTTTAAAAAATATTAACTTGAATGGAAAGGATAACTGTAGCTATCGTAAAACAGGCTATCAGGAAGCACAACCAGATTTATCTTACTATATCGGTGACATCGTTAATGCTATTCCCTACGGTACAAGTATCATCAAATTAGATGATTTTCCTCCCCCCACTTTAGTCGTAGAAATAGCTAATTATTCTTTAAAGGACGATCGAGGAGAAAAGCGATTATTATATGAAGAAATAGGAGTAAAAGAATATTGGATTGTCGATGTTAAAAAAAGTGAAATAATTGCTTTCAAAATAGAGAATCAAGGTAGTTATCGCATTAGAGAATCTTTAGTTTTACCACACTTAAAATTATCCTTGTTAGAAGAAGCATTAAGAATGACTCGTGAAAAAAATCATAGTCAAGTAAATGCTTGGTTATTAGAAAAATTTAATTTATAGATATTAATAAAAAACATTTTTCAAGGAGTTAAAAATTCGATCGAACCTAGAAAAGTTATCCTTAGATAAATTAGACTTAATTACTACTGCTATTTTTAGTATTAATAATTGGCATGATTTAGATAATTTACTCTAGCTATAAATATCATTTTTTTACTATAAAATATTCACTAAAAAATATGTCTGTAAATACTCTAAAAATTAATGGAATTGACGTAGCAGTGGAAACTGGTACAAGTATTCTGAAAGCGGCAAAAGAAGCAGGAATCCCTATTCCTACCCTGTGTCATTTAGAGGGGGTTTCTGATGTGGGTGCTTGTCGCTTATGTTTAGTAGAAATTAAAGGTAATCCGAACCTTGTGCCTAGTTGTCTTACTGAAACTCAAGAAGGCATGGAAGTTTTTACTCAAACAGAACAGCTACAAGAATATCGTAAAATGATCGTTGAATTACTCTTTGCCGAAGGTAATCACGTTTGTGCCGTCTGTGTCGCTAATAATAATTGTCAACTGCAAGACGTAGCGATCGAAGTAGGCATGGATCACACTAGATTTAATTATCGCTTCCCTCAGCGAGATGTGGACTTATCTCACCCCCAATTTGGCATTGATCACAATCGCTGTATCCTATGTACCAGATGCGTGAGAGTCTGTGCTGAAATTGAAACCGCCCATGTGTGGAATGTCGCCTTTCGGGGGGCAGCCGCTAAAATTATTAGTGGATTGAATCAGCCTTGGGGAGACGTTGATGCTTGTACATCTTGCGGTAAATGTGTGGATGCTTGTCCTACAGGTAGCATTTTCCGTAAAGGTAGCACTACCGCCGAAATGGTAAAAGATCGCAGTAAAGTTGAATTTTTAAGTAATGCACGGGAGAAACACCAATGGACAAGATAAGATTTGCTACAGTATGGTTGGCAGGATGCTCAGGTTGTCATATGTCATTCCTCGACTTAGACGAATTTTTGTTCGATGTCGCCGAAGCCGTTGACGTTGTATATAGCCCCGTTGCCAGTGACATCAAGCACTATCCTGATAACGTTGACGTTTGTTTGGTGGAAGGTGCGATCGCCAATGAGGAAAACCTAGAATTACTCTTAGAAGTACGCAAAAAAACCAAGTTTCTCATCTCCTTCGGGGATTGTGCCGTTACCGCCAATGTACCAGCCATGCGAAATATGTTAAATGGTACTGATCCAGTCTTAAAACGCTGTTATCTTGAGTTAAGCGACGATTCAGGACAAATACCAAAAGACCCTCATATCGTACCAGAATTGCTCGAAAAAGTCCAGCCTATTCATCACATGGTAGAAGTGGATTTATTCTTACCCGGTTGCCCTCCTTCTGCCCAACGCATTAAAGATGCCATCGCACCTCTTTTAAAAGGAGAAAAACCTGTCATGGAAGGGCGAGAAATGATCAAATTTGGTTAACTATAAATACTAGAATTATCAGAGTAATTCTTTAAATTTTCACCTTTAACCAACCAAAAATATCCCCTAAAGTGAGCTTTAATTCTTGAGCAAAATCTGGCACGGGGATTACTTCATTTTCTACGTCAAAATATAAAGGATGACTATTATTAGCGTAGGTAAAAATTATTTTTTGATTAGGATCAATTAACCACCCTAATTGAGTACCATTAGTTAGACAATGAACAATTTTTTTCGTAACTAAACTCATGGATTGTTCAGGGCTTAATATTTCAATTATCCAATCAGGAGGCAACAAAAATTGATTAGATATTGTACCATCATCATTAACTGGTAAATGCTCCCAAGTGAAAACCGCCACATCAGGCACAATGGATTTATCAGTGAAAGTGCATCTCAACTCAGGAAAAGCCATCGCAATTTCAGTATCTTCTGTTACTGTGTTAATGGCGTTAGCTAATTTTAATTGAATACGGCTATGTTGTCCTTGAGGCATAGGTTTTGTGTAAATATTTCCGTCTATATATTCTTGAGGTGGTTTTGTTTCTGATTGTTGCAAAAATTCCTCTAAGGTAATGGCTTTGGAAAGGGTTTGAGTCATAGCTTTTTTGACTTTGCCTATAGCAATAATGGTTTATTTTAACATTGATATTAAAGGTTTGAGGGTTCGATCGATGGTTTCAAGAACAATTAAATTGCTTGTTTTTTTACTATGTAATTTTAACGGGGTGGTTTTTCCACACGACGGGGTTGCCCAACTTCCCCACTACCAATTTTATTTTTGAGAAATTTACTGAATTGTTCGGCTCGATCGTAACTGGTAAATGAACCTATTTGAATGGCTTTTTGTCCTATCTCTTTTCTTGTCATCGAGTAAGCATCTTTACAAAAACGACTTTGTACTAATCGTAAATTTTCTGAACTAAAATTAACATAAACAGGATAAAAATCTACGGGAAATTCGTTGATATTAGTAGGCATTCGATCGCCACAAGTATCTTTAGGAAATGACTCATTATCGAAAATAGTAGTTATATTATTTTGATTAGAAACATCGGATTGAATATTTCTATCAGTGGATAAGGTACATCCATTTGCATCAAATCCGCCAATAATATTATTTTTTTCTTGAACTTCATATACATCATTGATAACACTGTTAACACTCCTCAACGGCATGGGGGAATTTAAGGGAACTTCGCCACTATAATAAATCCATTGATTATTTTCAAATCCATATGTAGCAATATACTTTTGATTTGTTATAATAGCCCATCCATCATTGGTGATAATTGCACCATTAGATAAAGTCCCTGTAGAAAAACTTCCAAAACCCTCTCCTGTGTTAATAATACAAACTTTATTCTTTGTTGTTGAAGGATAAATAGATAAAACAACTTCATATCCAGACCATTCACCCAAAAAATGAGCTAATTCTGGTTCTATTTTTGACCATGCAGAAACAAAAGATTCCCTTTGATCTTTTTCACTTTGACTTCGATTATCTAATATATAATTTTTACGATATTGATCTGCTTCAACAGATTTAATTTGCTGTTCAAAATCTTTGTGTAATTTGGCTACTTCTCTTTTCGTCAAATTTTGTTTTTTGACATTGTTGTTTGTAGCAGTATTATTATTGCTACTATTATAATTAGAGGTAGAAAAATTACCTCTAAGATTAGCATTAAGTAAAAGAGGAGTTAATAATGCAATAAGTCCTCCAAAAACAATAACCATATTACTAGCTTTATCCTGCCAATATTCCTTTTTTGGTTCTTTCATTTTTCCTATGTAAAAAATTGCTAAAAATCTTATTTATAAAGTTTTACAATATTCTGTTTTTTCGTCTTTATTAACAGGTTTAAAACCCATTTCTTTCCAGAACTTTGGTGCATCATTGGCAACAAAATAGAGTTGTGTTCCTTGTTTAAATTTCTCTTCGAGATGATACACTAACATCGTTGCAATTCCTTTTCGGCGATAATCATTTGCTACATCAATATCTTGAATAAAAATTCTTCCATCTTTTTCTTTTTTTACCTTTATACGAGCAATTACACTACCATCAGCTAAAACAGCTTGAATTTGAGCTTGAGATTTGACTTCAAAGGATTCAAAAGAACCATACCCCGTTTTATACTCTAAATTTTTGGCAAAATCGCTGACGGAGGATATATCAACAGGTTTTTTTGGGGGGGGAGAAATGGATTGTAAATTATTAATATTAACTTGACCACCACCTGTAAATTTTGCGACCAAATTATTTATATTTAACTGTTTTGTGTCTTCAATTTTAACTATTTGACTTAAAAAAGTGATATATTTTTCACATTGTTCTATTTCTTCATAATAATTGGCAGAAAATTGCTCAAATTTAGGCTCAAATTCATTAAATTGTTTATCACGCCAAGTGGATTTAAGGTTATTCCATTGACTAGCTACATTAGCCCATTCTTGACATAATGTTTGATGAAAGTCATGGATTTGATGGAGTAAGGTGTTAAGATTTTCTATGTCTAAACTTACATTTTTTCTCATAATAATTTCTTCAATTAATATACAATATAACTTATTAATTTACAGGTAAGTTATGACTCTTAGACTTCTTCACAAATTAGTACAACAAGAGTTAAAACTCTTACGGGGTAAATATTCTTCAACCCCTATAAACTTCTTGAAAGTCTATTCGATCGAACTCTATTTGTGATGTAAAAAAATGCTAAATTAATTCAGTCTAACTCACCTTAAAAATCGACAAATCTATAAATTGCCAAGATTTCCTAATCTTTGGTTTCTTTCATCAGCAATCTTGATTTCTTGTTGAATAAAACTGATGTATTTTTCGTTTTCTTCTTCTGTATCTCGGTAATTACCAATGAATTTTTCAAAGAGGGGTTCAAATTGATCAAATTGTCGATCGTGCCAAACGGATTTAAGGTTACTCCATTGATTTAAAACCCTTGACCATTCATCATTTAAAACATCTTTAAATTGTTGTAATTGTTTTAACAAATCTTCAGCATCATCGGTACTAAATTTTGTTTGTTTAGCCATTTTTTTACTCCTTTTTTAATTAAACAAAATTGAGACATTATAGGTTTGTAGTGGGGGCTTTAGCCCTTTTTTCTTGTGGGAGAAATCTAATAACTATTTTCAAGATCTTTGAGAATTTCCAGATATTTTCTGAGCCATTCTAAAGCATCGTCTCCCGATTCTAAGGTTCTGGTAACTCGATCGCACGTCTCTTCAAAATCTTTTGTAAAGCGTTCTTTAGAGTCGCCTTCCCAAGATTCATCACAATGATTCCAGCCCTGTTGTACTGCTTTAAATTTATCGCTGGTTATATCTTGAAAATCTCGTAAAACATCAATAAATTTCTCTAATTCATCGATGTCAATATCAATATCTCGTGCCATGATTTTTTCTCCTATATTGTTTAAGAACGTTTGTTTAAATTAGTGGTATTCGTTGCATTTCTAACTGAGTTGTTACAGCATAAGGTTTAATTTTATCTAAAATTATTCAGTGTTAATTAAATCATTTTGAATCTGCAATAAAAACTCCTTCAGTATTGGCAAATCAATCTGTACCGTTTCCCAAATCATGACTAAATTCAGGCGAAAATACTCATGAATTACCATATTTCGCAATCCTCTAATCTGACTCCAAGGAATGTTTGAATCAAATTGCTCTAATTCATCAATTGTTCTTGCCACTGCTTCACCAATAACAGCTAACCCGTATAAAATTACCCGTAAAGCCTGTTGATTTTGAGAAAAGGTATCAAAATTTAAGTCTTTTACCGTATTTTCAATAACCGTAATCTCCGTCAACATATCATTAATTCGCAACGACAATTCCCTAGATGGCACGAATCACCTCCTTTAACACTGTTTCCTTAAGATGAGGACGCAGAGAATCAGGTGTACCAATATCAATGGAAGAACCCAATAAATTCTCTAAATAACCCTTTAACCTCAACAAAGTAAACAATCCTACTGGATGACTAAAATCAACTAAAAAATCTATATCACTATTTTCTGTCTCTTCTCCCCTTGCCACCGAACCAAATAAAAATAATTCTTTAACGGCAAAATCACGGAGTTGAGCTTGATGAGCTTTGACAATATCGAGAACTTGTTGCTTATTCATAAGAAAATATCTCCAAAAAAACTGATTTTCTCTCAATTATGACTAAATATTTTTTGAATCCTCCTCTATTCAGAACGTTTATTAAAATTAGTGGCATATTCTCGTATTTCTGCCTTAGTTGGTACAGCATAAGGTTTAAATTTATCCAAACCAACGGTAGCAGATTCATCCTTAAAATATCCCCTTAATCTTGGTAATTTTTCGGCGACAGCTTCTCCTAACAATAAACGAGAATCTTCCCCAGGCATAGTTAAAGCAACCCGTAAATCAAAGTTCCCTAGCCACTGGCGATTATTACCGCTAAGTTTGTTAAAAGCCTTCATATCTTCTAACCATAAAATGGTGTGAATACCAAATTCTGAACCTTGAGAAATTAATTTGAGAATTTTTTGAGCATCTTCCGATGGTTCTTCATCCCTTCTTCCCATGACTGGACGTAAATTTTGAGCTCGATTTAAGCCCCCCACTGCATAGATAAAAAATAAAGATTCTCCTAATTCATTAGGGTTCAAATCGGGGTTTTCATCTCTTAGCTTTAACCTTCTTTCAAACTCCTCAAATGTCTCTTTTAACAAAGTTTCTGCTTTCATTATTTCAGCTTCACTGTCGCCGTATCTTTTGGCAATTTTAATGGGGAAAAAACTGTCAAAATTATTTCTAAAATTAAGAGTCATTTCCGTCCAAAGATTATCCTCATCTTCGATCGATAAATCAATGATATTAAACCTCGCTTTTTGCGGTTGATAGCAGTGCATTAAACTAATGATAATACCGCCAATAATACCGAAAATGGTTTCTTCTGAATTTCCCACCAATAACATATTACTGCGAGGACGACGGCGAAATATTCCCTTGGTGTGATTACCGATGCGCATGGGTTCACCTAACCAAAATACGCTCGGACTTTCCTGCACAATCCAATCAGGTTCTTTAATAACTTGTTTATTCAAGTCTTTTAAAGATAACCATTTATTCATTTTCATTAATTGCAGTAATTGGCGATTATCCTGTAATTTTGTAGGTTTTGAACCATAAAATAAGACTAGCGGTTGAGAACGCTGATATTGTCTTTGTTGTGCCACATTCTGAATATGAGTTAACGCATTATATCTTTCTTGTGCTGATATATCGGCAACTTGACCAATTTCATTAAAATTTTTCTGACCGAAATTTTTGTTATAAATCAGTTTACCCGGTTTATCCAATAAATCAATGGCATCGGTATTACCCTCCGCTAAGACAGAAGATGCCGTATTTTGATCCATTTGTAGCACCATGCGTAAATTAATCTGGGTATAAATAGCTCCTCTCATATTAGAAGCCCTTGGATTTTGAGAAGCTAGTAACAGATGAATACCAAATGCACGTCCTTGGCGAGTAATATTGTCAATGACTAAATTAAGACGGTTGGTAATATTATCATTTTCCTCAAACATACATTGAAATTCATCGATTACCACTAAAATACGAGGTAAATTTTCCCCAGTGACATCTCTATAATCTTGTAATTTACTGATGTTGCCTTTTGTTCTAAAGAGATTACCTCGTTCTTCAATCTGTTGATTGACATATTCTAAAACGCTCAAGCCAAACTCTCGATCGCTCTCAATAGAAATAACTTTAGCATGGGGTAAAGCATTGCTTTCGTTTAATTCTTCACTGTCGTTTAAGTTCTCAATACCATTGCCTTTTTTACCTTTTTCATGATCTACATAAATCTGAAATTCTACCCCTTCTTTAAAATCTAATAGATATAGTTCTAATTCATCGGGAGAATACTGCATAGCCAGACTAATGACACTAGCATGAAGGGTAAAACTTTTACCTGATCCTGTCGCCCCTGCCAATAAACCATGACTAACTATTTGACTATCTTGATTTTCCCCCAACCAAAATTCTAGTTTATCCCTTGCACCCATTAAACCAATAGGCGCTCTAATTTCTTTACGACTGTCTGCCAACCAATCTTGTGCAGGATAAAGTTTGGAAAAGGCGATCGTGTCCACCCTAACGTTTCTAATGGCGTTATTTATCGCTTCTGTCATAGAATTAAATAGCTCATTAGAGGGAGGTTGATCTAAAGTATATAAAATACGACATGATTCAAGGTAGGGGATTGTGACTCCAAAAAAATAGTCATCGAAACGTTTTCCTGATTTACGACGTTTACGAATTATTGAGCAAAAATCATCAAAAACTTGATAATCAAAATTTCTCGGTTTTTCTAAAGTATTATCAATATGCAAGATTACATAAACTCCAGCTTTCGGACCATTGAGAAGAATACTTTTCAAATCCTCTAAGGAGCGTTGATCAAAACCCGTGGGAAAATCGGCGATAAATAGATAACGATAGGGTTCGGAGATCGCCCCTGCATCGAAATTATAATCTTCTATAGTTGCATAATTACTACTTAAATAATTTTGAATGACTTGTTCAATATGTTCTGTCAAACCCCGTAATTGTTCCCGAATGTCATCTGCACGAGTATAGGTTTTTTGATCAGTAATAAAATTATGTAAATTGCTAAAAGGGAACGTATTACCCATAGCGATAGGATCAATAAATATTCCCTTTAATTTTCTCACGGGGAAACTACTAATTATTCTAAAAGCAATGGATTGTAAAGCTGAAAGAGCAGTTTGACGAGAGTTCGTATCTTCTGAATAAAAAGCAATATGTCCTGATGTATAATTAGTTAATTCTTGAGAAAAATCTCGAATAGGAAGAAAGGCAGGAAATTTAGCAAATTTATCATCATAATCTAGCTCGAACTCCCCAATACGCACAATATCAGGGGCTAAACCACTGGTTTGAGGTTGCCAATGGGTAGGATCATTTTCTGAGGGAGTCCATAAAGGATCATCCCAATTAAGGGTTAATAAACGAGGAGGAATATCAGGTGACTCTGAAGTTTCAGTGTTCTCCATGATTTCTTTAATTTTGGCTATCTGCTCACGCCATACCCTTTCAAATTGTTGCGCTTGTTCCTTTTGGATTAGACTGGCTAATTTAGTATTTTCATTAAGCTCAGAAAGCAACTCCAAGATTCTTACTTCATCTTGTTTAATCTCATGTTTTGCTTGATTTGCTTTTATTGTTAATTCATGAATCTTGGTTTCTAATTTTTCTCTTTCTTTTGCTATTTCTCTTAATTTACCTATATTCAAAAAAAAAGGAATAGCGGTGAAAACTGACAATGTACGAAGTAAATACATAAGAACATACCACATCCACCAAAAATAACCTTGAAAAGCAAAAACAGCGTTTATGGCAATAATAAAATTAATAATTATTAATCTCAGCTTTCGATTTGCTAACTCTTCCAACTTATTTGACAAAGAGGAGTTGCTGTTTTTATAAGAACCTAGTTGCTTAGTTGAATCATCTATAATTCTTTCGTTTTCCTTGATTGTCTCAAAAGTTTGCTTGATAGAAACTAAAATTTCATCAATTTGTTGTACGTCTGTTTTTTTTTGCAACCGAACTGAAGGCAAATTGTTAACATCTTGATCACTAAAACCAAAGGATTTAACTAATTGCTTACCTTCTTGCAGTTTTTCTTGATACCTAGATAATTCCCACTTAGCGTTATTTAGTTCATTGTAGTTGCTATCAATAGTTTCTAAACTGCGATAATACTCATCAAGATTATCTTTGTATAAATATTTGTGGTTATTGTCCATACAATTTTTAGAGTTGTAAAATCAATATATTTGTTAATGTAGCAATTTTTCCAGAAGACAAGCATAAAGTAATATTACACAATGTTAAGTTTTATGTCGAAAAGTTCGAGCTTTGGAGATTGCTTCGTTTCCTCGCAATGACAGGAAAGAGAGAGGGTTCGATCGAGTTTTGGGGGAGTTCGATCGAGCTTTGAGGAGGATTCGATCGAGTTTTGAGGAGGGTTCGATCGAGTTTTGGGGGAGTTCGATCGAGTTTTGGGGGAGTTCGATCGAGTTTTGGGGGAGTTCGATCGAGTTTTGGGGGGGGTTCGATCGAGTTTTGGGGGGGGTTCGATCGCCTGTTAAATAATAGGAAAAACTAAGCAGCTACTTCGACAAATCCCACTTGTGTTCGAGGTTGTGGAATATTATTTCCCCTTTCTAGCAATACTTCCAGATAGAGTGCGATCGCTTCTTTCACATTTTCCTGCACTTCTTCTAAAGTATCCCCAATGCTAACACATCCGGGCAAATCAGGTACGATCGCACCCCAATTATGCTCTCCTTTTTCATAAATTACTGCGTATTGTGTCATCATTTAATCTCCTATTTGTGCTTGTTTCCAAATTGCGTTCAGTGTACCAATGGGAATATCATCACTAGGCTTTCCCGGTACAACTACGATACCAGATTTGTGATCGTGTGCTAAAACTCTGTGACTGCCACGCATTCTAACTTGATACCATCCATCTTTTTTTAGTCGTTTAAGTACATCTCTAACTTTCATTAATGTATTAATTACTAATCTTTAACTAAATTATATTTATTTTTGGTGAAAAATAAAGAGTAGGTTTAAGTAAATCTGTACTACTAGATGAATGTTTTCATGATCGGGTTTTTGGGGGAGTTCGATCGAGCTTATCATTAGGGGTAGCATCAAGGATGAATATTGAAGATGTACATAAACTATATAAGGAATAAAAGACACGAGATTATTAATTTTCCATTGTTTATTAACCTAATCTTAAGATTCGATCGATATAATCAAGCCAAAATTTTGTCTGATCAAGATTATGAAGATTATAGAGAACAATAGGAAGACTTTAAATATAGAAAAAGGAAAAGTCAACTATTCCCTTCGTTTGATTAGTATTATAATCGCTTTTTTGTGGTTATTTGGGGCTATTTGGTTATTACGATTATTTTTTTATCGTACCACTTTAGATTGCGATAAACCCGAACCGAATCAAGGATTATGTATAATTACAGTTCATGATCTCTTTCGTAGTTACACTTATAAATACCCCATTTCTGCCAATCTGAAAGCACAAACCGAAAGATTTGAATATGGTTATCTAGTAATTTTAGAAGAAAATGGAAGAAGACTTATAGAAACTCCTTTTTTTGGTGGTAGTGAAAAAGCTCAAGCAGAAAAGATGAATCAGATTAACTATTTTTTTAGAAATCTAAGTAATTCTGATGTCAATGAGTTAAATATTATTGACGATTATAATGCAAAGAACCTTAGTTTTAATGTTATTTCTATTGTTGTCATTTCTTTAATCGTTAATTATGCCTTTAAGCATTATATAGAAACTAATTATATTTTCGATAAAGGCACAAAAAATTTTTCTATTGTTTCCAAAAATTTCTCTCAAACAAAAACACAAGAGTATAAATTGTCGATGATAAACAAAGCTATTTTAGAAGAAATTAGATTAAATGAATACGAGGAATACGAACCGCCAAGATATAGTTATCAAACTAAATTATTATTAAAAGATAATTCTGAGATTGTTTTAACTATTAGTGGAGATAAGGCACAAAAACAAGAAATAATTAATCTTATTAATAAGTTTATCAACTGGTAAAAAAAAAGACTTTTTAGGTAACGCAAAATTTGAGAAAATTATCAATTATTCTAGTGTTAAAAATCTTACTATAGTTTTTTATTTTAACCATGGAGTTCGATCGAGCTTATCATTAGGAGTAGCATCGAGGATGAATATTGAAGACGTAAATCAACTTTATGTCTAATTTCAGAAAATAAAAATCTCTTAATATTTATTTATTCAACATTCTATGACAATTTATTTATATTGGGGTGAAGATGATTTTGCCATGAGTCAGGCAATTTCTACCTTAAAACAAGATAACCTCGATCGAGACTGGATACAGTTCAATTATGACAAATTTGCTGGAGATAAGGAAGATTCCATACTTTCGGCTTTAATGCAGGTAATGACTCCTCCCTTTGGTGGGGGCGATCGATTTGTATGGTTGCTTGAAACAAATATCTTTCAAGGTTGTTCCGAAGAATTATTAACCCAATTACAACGTACAATTCCTCAGATACCAGACTCCACACATTTTTTATTAACCACTAGCAAAAAACCCGATGCCAGAATTAAAAGTACAAAGTTAATTAGTAAATATGCCAAAGTAGTAGAATTTTCCTTAATTTCTCCTTGGCAAACAGAAATTTTAGTGAAAAAAGTTGAAGAAGTTGCTCAAGAAAAACAAATAAATTTAACCAATTCTGCCATAAAAATTTTAGCTAGTTGTGTGGGAAATGATAGTCGGTTGTTGTGGCAAGAATTAGAAAAATTAGCAATTTATCAAGGGGATAATTCACAACCGATTGATGAAGAAACTGTCAAAAGTTTAGTTAATGTTAGTACTCAAAATAGTTTACAATTAGCCCAAGCTATTCTCGATCGAAATATATCCCTAGCTTTAACTTTAGTACAAGATTTAATTACCTTAAATGAACCAGCGTTGAGGATTGTTGCCACTTTAGTTGGTCAATTTCGTACATGGGCGATCGTCAAAACTATGATCGAATTAGGAGAAAAAGACGAGAAAAAAATTGCTGAATCTGCGGATATAGGCAACCCAAAAAGAATCTATTTTTTAAGACAAGAAATTAAAAATCGATCGAGCAAAGAATTATTATCTAGTTTACCTATTTTACTAGAATTAGAATCAAGTTTAAAACTAGGAGCTGATCCCTTAAATACCTTAGAAACTAAAATTATTGAGTTGTGCAATGTTTAACTTAATCAATAATAAAAAACTCAAGTTATTAATAGTAACTTTAATCAGTTTAACTGTCTTTATTCTTCTGTCAAACTTAGGGAAAAATAACAGTTATTCACAAGTAATTACTGAAAACAATTTTTCTCCAGAAATTCAACAAATTATTACACAATATAACCCTCGACAACCGACACGAGGAGATGTCAGATTACTGGTAATTAGTGACTTAAATAGTGCCTACGGTTCAACGGAATACGAAAAAGAGGTAGATTTAGCAGTAAAAATGATCCCTTTTTGGCAACCTGATCTAATATTATGTAGCGGTGACATGATAGCAGGGCAAAAATCCACCCTCACTCCCCAACAAATACGAGCTATGTGGAAGGCTTTTGATAGTCACATCGCCCAACCCATCAGAAATTTAAACATTCCCTTTGGCTTCACCATTGGCAACCATGACGCATCGGGTGCTATCAGTAACAATCAATTTACTTTTCAACAAGAAAGAGATTTAGCTGTAGAGTATTGGCACAATCCGAGTCATAACACTAGGGTAAATTTTCTCGATCGATCGCAATTTCCCTTCTATTATACCTTTGAACAAAACGGAATTTTCTTTTTAGTCTGGGATGGTTCAACCAGTCGTATCCCTAGGGATAAACTAGCATGGGTAGAAAAAAGCCTCGCATCGAAAACTGCTCAAGAAGCGAAAATGAGAATAATTATCGGACATTTACCCCTATATGCCGTTGCCAAAGGTAGAGACAAAGTGGGAGAAGTCTTGAACAATCCTGAACAACTAAGAGCTGTACTAGAAAAATATAATGTACATACTTATATCAGTGGACATCAACACGGTTATTATCCTGCCCACAAAGGAGATTTACAATTATTACACACTGGAGCATTAGGTTCAGGCGCTCGTCAACTGCTCAATACCGACATTCCTCCTCAAAAAACCCTGACAGTCATCGATATTAATTTTAAGGAAAAATACTTAACAAAATATACAACCTATGGATTACCAAATTTTCAAGTTATTAACCATCAAGAATTACCCAGATTCATCCAAGGACATAACGGCATCGTTTATCGTAGAGATGTTGTAGATCGATAGGACCTCAGTGAACCATAAAGAAAATGATGAAAACTAGACAGGTGGACAAGTGGACAAGTGGACAGGGAGAAAAATTCTCAATATTTGATGTACTTTTGAGAGAATTTTATTCATTCATCAGAAATACAATCTTCCTGTCTTCCTGTCTTCGGAGTATTGCACCCGATAGACAACACCATTAGCTTCTTCTGTAAATAACAAACTACCATCAGGTAAAACCAATACTCCCACTGGTCTTCCCCATGTGGAAGGAATAGTTCGATCGATCAAAAAACCCGTTAAAAAATCCTCATAATAACCTTTAGGATTACCTTGTTCATCAAAAGGAATAAACACTAATTTATAACCCGTTCCCTCATTGCGATTCCACGAACCTCGAAAAGCCACAAATGCACCATGACGATATTTTTCTGGGAAAGTATCGCCGTCATAAAATTGCATTCCTAATGGTGCTGAATGAGATTTAATTAACACATCAGGGGTAATAGTTTGACTCACCAACTCAGAATTAGTAGTATCATTCTCATAACGAGGGTCTAATAAATTGGGAGACAAATAACTATAAGGCCAACCATAAAAGCCTCCTTTGACTACACTGGTAAAATAATCAGGTACTAAATCATCCCCTAAACCATCTCTTTCATTCACCGTTGTATATAGTTTTTTGGTGACGGGGTGAAAGTCCAAACCCACAGGATTGCGTAAACCAAAGGCAAAGGTTTCTTGATTATTGCCTTCAAAATCCATCGTCTGAATGGAAGCCCTCGGCAACTCCTCTACATCTGCATTACTACGAGAACCAATGGAAACATATAGTTTATCTTCCGTAGGAGAAACTACAACATTTCTTGTCCAATGTTGATTATATCCTCCACCGGGTAAAGTGGCGATTTGTTTTCCTTCACCTTCTAATTGCAGTTGTCCTTGAGTATAATCATAACGTTTAACGGCATCATGATTCCCTAAAAAAAAGTAATTATCCCTAAAAGCCATACCAAAAGGAATGTTTAAACCATTTGATTTGTCAGCAAAAACAGAAGTTCGATCGGCAACACCATCATTATTTGTATCCTCTAATAAGGTAATGCGATTATCTCTCGTTTCTGTTACTAAAACATGACCTTCGGGAGTTAAAGCTAACCAACGAGGGTTGTTTAATCCTTCTGCATAAACATTCACCGTAAAACCTTCGGGTAAGTTAAAAATTCTAGGAGAGGGAATGGGTAAGATTTGAGGTGGTTTTGAGGCGCTATCAGAAGAAAAGGGTGACGGTAAATCTTCTAATTTGATTTCAATGGGTTCAGGATTTAATATTTCTGTAGAAATTGAGGGGCTTTGAGATGGTTTTATTAATTGGGATTCTGCTTTATTGGCAGTACAAGAAATTAAAGACAAAACCAAGATCAATGGTAAATATTTTACTTTCATTATTACTTCTAATTAATAGTTACTAAAAATATAGTCAAATATAACATCAACTAATTTTTAGCTTGATTAGGAGTTATCCTAACTGGACGAACTACAACGCCCTCTATCCCTCCGTCAAAAACTGTTGGGATTACTTTTCTCATTATGTTGTAAGAACCATTCACGTCCGCATTTATGCGTTTTTTTGCTCCTTTTTGCTTATACATTCCTCTCGATTCTCGATAACCACTAAACTTGTATTTTTCCTCTTTTTCCTCCCCATAAGTCGGAATCTCATCTAATGACAAAAAACTAGCACGGGATGTATAACTTTCTTCACTTATAATCACTTTTATTCCCGCCATTTCTCCTTTGTATTTTAACATTTCTACAAAACGAGCATGAGGGATATTTACAAATGATTGATTATTTTTTTTCCCATTATTTACCTCTTTTTTCCATAGGGGATTTTTGCCTATAATTAATTGTCCTATTCCTCTTTCATCTAAATAATTTATTATCCATCGACTACAGACATGAAGATAATTTTCTATTTGATTATTTCGTTTTGCTGTTAATCTTTGAATTCGAGAAGATGTGGGAGATTTCCCTTTTAATTTACTCTGTAATTTTGCCTTAATTTTATTGTAAAATTGGTTGATACTTTTTAGCACCCGTCCGTTAACCAGTATCGGTGTAAATCCTTTTTGGTTTGATGTTAACGCTGCTAAATTGTCCACTCCTATATCTATTGCCGCCACAGAGTTCGGATTATTTACTGTACATTTATTTACTCTTTCATAAACTACCTCTATTACATACTGTTTTAATCTGGGAATTATTCTCACACAAGCTATATTTTCGACTTTTGTGGGAAACTCTATTTCTGTTTTTGACAGTTTTATTTTTCCTTTTTTTAAACTTGTTTTACTGATAGCTTGAATGGTATAAACTAATAAGTTTCTCCCTTTTATTTTATCTTTATAATTGGGCAGTCTTGGCTTTCCTTTAAATTTGGATGGATTTTCTTCGTAGGCTTTATTTGCCTCAAAAAAACTTTGCCAATTTTTATCTAATATCCTTAATATTTGTTGACTTACTTTACTAGGTAATTCTCGATAATCTGAGCTATTTTTTACCTGATGATATATCTGATTATAGTTTAAATAAGTTTTCTGAAAAATAAAAGATTGACGCACTAAACAATTCGCATAGTTATAGAGATTTTTGGAAAGAAAACATAGTTTATCTATCTCTTTCCAGTGAGGATGACTTTCTTTAATTATGTGTCTCTCAACTTGTCTCATAGCTTAATTCTTCAATAGAAGCAGACTTATCTTCTATTCTAACGACAACAGTTCCTGTAGGTAGTTGATAAGCGTTAAGCTGTCCACGACGTTGACCCATTCGCCATGCCGTTTGATAACTAATACCTGTTTTTTTGGCATAATCTGATAACTTTATAGCTGATATTATACTAGATATGAAGATATTTGACTATATTTTTATTGAATCTTTATTATACTTCTCACTTTATCTTACTTATTCTAGTTCGATCACTACTTTGATTTTTCATTCTTTAACCTAAAACCTAACCTCATCAAAAAACTTTTTCAGCAAACCCTATTTAGATTGTCAAAGGGAATAGGCAATAGGAAGATAAAAAAATACATTCTTATTCCCAAGAATATGTCTGCTATAGTAATAGTCAACATTTTATTCCATGGAGTTGATATGTCATGTCAGAAAAAATAGATTTTCAATTACCAGAGTCTCACTCCACTATTTTACAGATTCTTAGTGCTGTTGCATGGGCAGATGGTGATTTGAGTCAGGAGGAAACGGAAGTATTAATAGAACAGTTTAAGACAGATTTGCCTGTTGATCCAGAACCGATCGCTTATATGGAGGATAATATGACTTTATATGATCCTTTTTCGACTAATCCTGTGGTTTATGAGCAAATAGAGGCGAGAATTCAAGCAGAGTCTGCTTTTAAAGATATTTTAAATAATTACAAATACAATCCCATTCCTTTAACGGATTTAGTTAGTCGTTTAAGTTCGATCGAGGATCGTTGTTTGACTGTAAAATTAGCTTATATGGTAATTAAAGCCAGTGCTGATGATGAAGGTAATTTAATTTGTCCTGATGAAAAAGCTGTTTATCGTCAACTGGTGGAATTATTAGAATTAAGTAATGATATTGTGACAAAAATAGAATTGGAAGCCTCTCAGGAGTTAGATAAGTTTCAACATCCTTTTAAGGCGCTTATACATAATGTTACCAGTTTTTTTGGTCAAAAAGTTACCCTTGAAAGTATCAAAAAATTAGCAACTTAATATACCGAGGCTAAAGTGAATTTTTTATTTTTGAAGCCTCTTTAATTCCTCATTCCTCATTCCTGATTTTTAATTTCCTGTTTGTTGCCAAATTTTAATCGTACCGTCAACTCCTCCTGCAGCTAAAAATTCACCATTTTGACTCAAGGAAAGAGAAAAAATACGGTTATCATCGGCTATTTTTAAATGCCCCAATTCTTTGGAGGTGGCAGGATGCCAAATTTTAATTAAGCCATCAACACCGCCACTATATAAGAGTTTGCCGTCGCTATTGAAGGTTAAGTCCATCACTTGTCCGTGATGTCCTTGTAGCTCGATCGAGGGCTCTATCTCTAAAAATAAACTAAATTCGGTGGTGGGTAAGTGCCAAATTTTAATTGAACCATCAGTACAACCTCCAGCGATACAACTCCCTGAGTTACTAATGGCGATCGATTCTAAAGAAGTTACATTGCCCACTAATAAACCTAATTTTTTGTTACCGCCTAATTCCCAAAGGGTTATTTCACCATCACCGCCTCCACTAGCAATAAAACCACTGTCTTCATGAATGGCAATGGCATTAATCGCACCACTTTCATCAAAACAACTTTCTAACAAACGTCCACTTTGTAAATCCCATTGTTTGACAGTTTGATCATAACTACCACTGATAATAATTTGTTTAACAGAGGCGATTTCTAAACCATGAATTGAGCCTGTATGGTTGGTTAAGGTATGATTCAGTTTTAATCTAGGGGAATTTCGCTCCCGCAGCGCCGTTTGACGATCGATCTTTAATGACCAAATTTTGACTACTTGATCTAAACTACCTGTAACGATACCATGATCTAAATAATTTAAGTTACTAGCACCTACCGTTACTATTCCTTGATCTGAAGCCTTAACACTATCAATTTCGTGACCACTATCTAAAGCCCAAATTTTGAGATATTGATCCCATGAAGCACTTAGTAAATATTTATTGTCGTGGGTAATCACTAAATCGGTGACAGATTGACTATGGGCGTTAATGATATGAATACATTTCCAAGCTATTTTCGGCGGTGGTTCAATATCATAATTTTGTGCTTGAGTTAAGATAGTTCGATCGGGTAATTGTAATTTGGGGGTATTAGGAGAAGAATTAACAGGTTTACGGGAAGATTGAGAAGCCTGATAAAGTTGCTCTAAATTTTTAATTCTACCTTCTAATTTATGTTCTTGGATATAGTCAATAATACTGGTTAAAGATTTATTGATATTTTCTACGTCTTGTTGTAGAGAGGCGATAATTTGATTATCGGATTTTTGAACAGTACTAGCAATTTTAGGAGGAGAAGTGAGAGTTTTTTGTTGTTCAATATATTGATTAATTTTTTGGTTAATCTCTTCTACATCGGCAGAAAATCTTTTCAGTTGCACACTTAAAGCTCCAGCAATACGAGCTTTACTACGATTTTCCGATCGAACTCGATTTAAAATATTTAAAATAAAAGTAATGGTAATAGCAATAAATAATAAATTATTAGAGCCAAAACTAAAAGAAAGAACTAAGCCAATAATAGTTAATAAAACCCCTAAATATTCCAGCCATTCCAACCAAAATATAATCATAAAAATCATTAGATATTCCTCCTAAATCCCTAACATTGTACGGGCGATCGAAAAATAAATCAACACCCCTAAAACGTCCACGGCGGTAGTAATAAAGGGTGCAGACATCAAAGCTGGATCGAGTCCGATAGACTTAAAGAGAAAGGGTAAAGAAGAACCAGAAACGGAAGCTAATACAGAAATAGCGACCAAACTTACTCCCACAGAAGTCGCTACAACAATATTTCGTTCCGTTTGGGGTAATAAATAAGCCCAAATACCTGCTAAAACTCCTAAGATTAAACCTAATAACAATCCTGCTAAGGCTTCCCTACCAATAACTTTAGCCGTGCCTAAATCACTCACTTCATCAGTGCTTAAACCTCGAATAACGACAGTGGAAGACTGAGTGCCAATGTTTCCTCCTGTACCAATTAACAAAGGAATAAAAGCCGCTAACACGGTAACTTGTGCTAATACGTCTTCTTGCGCACCAATAATACTTCCTGTGACGGTATTAGTAAGTAACAAGACTAATAACCATGTTACCCGTCTTCGGGCTACGGTAAAAAGATTAGTCTGAAAGTAGTTATCACCGTCTGATTGTACCGCCCCTAAAGCGTAAATATCTTCGGTGGCTTCCCTTTCTAAAATATCGATAACATCATCTACGGTAACAATGCCTACTAGACGTAATTCTTTGTCCACCACTGGCACAGCCAAAAAGTCGTATCTTTGAATTAGTCTAGCTACTTCTTCTTGATCCATGTCAGTTTTAACATAAACCACATCTTTCGTCATGATTTCTTCAAGGAGTTGATGAGGAGAATGTAATACTAAATCTCGTAGGGAAACAATACCTGCTAAATGTCGGGAAGCATCGGTGACATACATATAATAGATTAACTCAGAAGCCTTGGCTAAAGAGCGGATTCGATCGAGGGTTTCTTCTACGGTTAAGGTTTGTTTAAGGGAGATATACTCAGGAGTCATGATTCTCCCGGCGGTGTCTTCCTCATAACCCAAAAGTAAATTAGTCGCCTGTCTTTCTTCAGGGCTTAATTGTTCTAAAATGCGACTAACTACTGTAGCGGGTAATTCATCAAATAATCTTACTCGATCGTCAGGGGACATTTTATCCACAATATCCAAGACTTCCTGTCGCTTAAATTCTTCAATCAGAGCTTGTTGTACACTAGATTCTAAATGTTCATAAACATCTATGGCTTCGGTTTTATTGAGTAATCGAAAAGCGATTAACTGCATCGATGGGGATAAATATTCAATGGCTTCGGCAATATCCACCGGTTGCACTGGTACTAATAAAGCCTTCGCACCCTCAAGATTATTTTTTTCTAATAGTAATTGTAATTGAGAACTTACTAATTCTCTTAATTCATGGCGAGAATCATTTTGTGCGATCGTTGTTACATTGTCACTCACCAGTTTACCCCCTTATTAACTGATTACAAAACATCTTAAAGCTATTGAAATCTAATTCTAACCTTTGATTGGTTGATCTGAAAAAATTTTCCTCTTACAATCAAATAGAACCAATTATTTATATAAAAGTATTTTTATGAATATATAAAACCATCATGACAGAATTACCAATAGATTCTTTTTTCTTAGAACTCAGTCAAGGATACAATGATATAGAAATTGCTGAAATCAAAAGATATTTAACTAATTGGCATAAGGCTAGTTATGTATCCATTGCCCATAACATATTAGATTATTCTCAAAGAAAAAGAATTGATCCTGTGAACTACCTACACTAACCTAACGGTATAGTGTAGGCTTCATCTTTCACAGGCTCATGCCTCAAGACGGACTTGCGTCCGCCCTTTGGTCTTACAGTGCCTCCAGATGCAGAAACGGCTATTCCATCCGTCTGTATAATTCTGATGCCTTCTGCCCTAATGTTTTTACTGGCATTCTCGTCTCGATCGTGGACTGTACCACAACTAGGACAAGTCCATTCTCTTACATCTAACGGCATTTCTGACATTTGATATAAGCAATTAGAACAGGTTTTAGAACTAGGAAACCATCGATCAATTTCGAGTAATAACCCACCATGAAGTTTGAGTTTATAGTCTAAGTAATTGATGAAAGTTCCCCATCCCACATCAGATATAGCTTTGGCTAAACATTAATCAACTACAAAAAATGCAAATATTTAATATTCCTAATATTAGTCAATTCTATTTTAATAAAGAATTAAATTTTCCTTTGTTAAAGAATTATTTACAGATGTTAGATTATTTAAGATTATTAATTTTAGAATATATTTCGATCGATTAATAGTTTACCCTTAATGGAAAATTTAGCCTAATGTAATATTATTTATTCTGAAAATATGCAAAATCAGCAAATTATTGAAGATAAACTCAAGATAGTTAATCCTTCTGTTTAAAATCCCAACATAACACGGGCGACATTAAAATAAATTAACACCCCTAAAACATCCACCGCTGTAGTAATAAAAGGACCAGACATGAGGGCGGGATCGAGTCCTAAACGCTTAAAGAGAAAGGGTAAAGCCGAACCTGCGATCGAGGCTAAGAAAGAAATACAGATCAAACTTACTCCTACAGTAAAAGAAATATTGACATTTTTCTCGGTTTGAGGTAATAAATAAGCCCAAACCATGGTAATAAGCCCCAAAACTACCCCTAAAATTAACCCTGCGACTCCCTCTCGATAAATTACTTTACCTACCCCTAAATCTCTCACTTCATCGGTACTAATTCCCCTAATTACCACCGTAGATGACTGAGTACCAATATTTCCACCACTATCGATTAACAAGGGAATAAAAGCGGCTAACACCGTTACTTCTGCCAAAATATCTTCTTGAGCGCCAATAATCGTACCAGTAAAACTGTTGGTTACTAATAACACCAATAACCATGTAACTCTTTTTTTGGCAACAGCAAAAATATTCATCTGAAAATAATTATCCCCATCGGCAGATAAAGCACTGAGGGCGTATATATCTTCCGTGGCTTCTGCTTGTATAATATCAATCACATCATCAACGGTGACAACTCCTACTAAACGCAATTCTCGATCGACTACGGGGATAGCTAGAAAATCATAACGCTGAATTAATCGAGCAACTTCTTCTTGATCTAAATTTGTCTTAACATAGACAATATCTTTGCTCATAATTTCCTCTAAGATGCTGTCTTGAGGATTAATTACTAAATCTCGCAGGGATACAACCCCCACTAAATGACTAGCATCATCAAGAACATAAATATAGTAAATTAATTCTGATACCTTTGCTTTTGCCCTTAATTGGCTTAAAACTTCCCCAATGGTTAAATTACTAGGAAATGCCACATATTCAGGAGTCATGATACGCCCTGCAGTATCTTCTTCGTAACCTAATAAAAGATTGGTGGCTTGACGTTCTTCGGGGCTTAATTCTGCTAAAATGCGACTGACAACTTCTGAGGGTAACTCATCGAATAACTGAACTCGATCGTCAGGAGACATATTACCAACAATATCTAGTACTTCCTGTCGTTTAAAGTCTTCAATTAATGCTTGTTGTACTGTAGTTTCTAAATGTTCATATACATAGATCGCTTTATTTTTGTCTAATAGTCGAAAGGCGATCGCCTGTTCTGAATCGGGGAGGTATTCAATGGCTTCGGCAATATCCACAGGTTGCACGGGAATTAATAATGTTTTTGCACCTTCCAGATTATTTTGTGCTAATAACAATTCTAATTGAGAGTGAACTAACTCCCTTAATTCGTGGCGAGAATCATTTTGTTCGATCGTCTTATTGTCACTCATCAGTTTACCTCCTCATTAACTGATTTTAAAACATTAACGCTATTGGAATTTAATTCTAACCTTTGATTGGTTGATCTGAAAAAATTTTCCTTTGAAAATTGTTAATGAGACTTCCCCATGAATTTATAAAATAACCTGAGTGAGCCATAAAATGATGAAGATAAAAGGGGAGGATGGGTTGAATAATATTCAACCCCTACGAACGAATAATTTAAAATTATGACAACTGATTTAAGATTGCTATAAATAAAAACTAACTCTGTAATTCAGCCAATTCCATCCATTTGTGAGTAGCTTGATCTATTTTTTCATTAATTTTTGCTAATTCTTCTGTTAATTTATTTAACGTTTCATAGTCTTGATTGGCGTTATATAACTGTTGTTCAATTTCTACTTTTTTTGTCTCTAATTCGGGAATAATTTTGATTTCTAGTTTTTCAAATTCTTTTCTTTGATAACTAGACATTTTTTGATTATTTTGAGAAAATTTTTGCTCTTTTTCAATAGTATTTTTAGGTTGTTTGACTGATTTATTATTGCTATTTTTTTCTTCTTGAAGTTGTTTTTCCGCTTTGTTTTTATAGTCTAAATACACGGAATAGTTACCCGGATATTGGCGTAAGTTGCCGTTACTTTCAAAGGCAAAAATAGTTTCTACAGTTCGATCGAGAAAGTATCGATCGTGGGATACTACTATTACACAACCCTTAAAAGATTCGATATACTCTTCTAACACTGCCAAAGTTTGTACATCTAAATCGTTAGTGGGTTCGTCTAAAATTAGTACATTAGGATTACTAATTAACATTTTCAGTAAAAATAAACGGCGTTTTTCTCCTCCCGAAAGTTTGGCAATGGGAGAATATTGTTGATTAGGGGTAAATAAAAACCTTTCTAGCAGTTGGGATGCGCTTATTTGAGTGCCGTCACTGGTTTCGATATAAGTAGCAACATCTTTAATATACTCGATCGCGCGTTGTTCATTTTGGGCGGCGGTGATTAAACTATCGGAATGTTGATCAAAATAACCAATATGAATAGTACCTCCGATCTCTACTTTACCTTTATCGGGTTCAATTTTGCCCATAATTAAATTCATCAGGGTTGACTTACCAACTCCGTTACCGCCAATAATTCCTACCCTGTCATCGGGGGCAAATTCGTAGGTAAAATCTTTAATCAAGGTTCGATCGCCAAAAGATTTGCTAATATTATCTAATTCGATGACTTTTTTACCGATGCGACGACTAGGAGTATCAATTTCTACTTTGCCTTGAGTCTGTTTAAACTCTTTATCCTTCATATCATATACTCGATCGATCCTTGCTTTTTGTTTCGTACTACGAGCTTTAGGACCTTTTTTAAGCCATTCTAACTCCCTTCTGAGTACCCCCTGATGTTTTCTTTGACTACTAGCCTCAGATTCCTCTGCTAACGCTTTCTTCTCTAAATAATAACTATAGTTACCACTATAACTGTACATATCCGCTCGATCGATCTCCAGAATACGAGTTGTAACTTGATCCAGAAAATATCGATCGTGGGTAATCAAGAAAATTGCACCCTGAAATTTTTGCAGATATTCCTGTAACCATTGTACCGACTCCGCATCGAGATGGTTAGTAGGTTCATCCATCAATAATAGATCAGGATCAGCCATTAAAGCCGAAGCAAGGGCAACTCTTTTGCGATAACCCCCCGACAAATCCCCCATTCTTGCCTCAAAATCACTAATGCCCAACTTATCAAGGATAATTTTAGCGTTGGTTTCCAAATCCCAAGCATTAGCCGCATTGATTTTTTCCGTCACCCTTTCTAACTTACCCATTAACTGCTCTTGAGTGACAGTATCTGCATGGGCGATGCGGTGAGATAAATCTTCATACTCCTTAATCCACTGCATTTGTTCGCCACTATAGACAAAAACCTGCTCTAAAACCGTGTTATCCGCTTCAATTTCTGGTTGTTGAGGAAGATAAATAATTTTTGCTCCCGATTTTACCACCATTTCACCGCCATCATAGGGTTCTAAACCTGATAACATTTTCAGTAGAGTTGACTTTCCCGAACCATTAACTCCAATTAAACCTACTTTATCCTTATCATCGATACTGAAAGTAGCATTTTTCAGAATTTCTTTAATGCCAAAATCTTTGGAGAGAGATTGTATTGTAATAATAGCCATTTTAAATAATTCGTAAATAATAATTCTCTTATTTCTAACTATATCCTAGGCGATCGATTGTTCAAAACTCCTAATCTTTGATCCCCCATTCCGCACATCACAATATATTATTATGAGAGTATGAAAACCAAAGAACTAATTTTCGACAAACTGTAAGTGGGGTTTGCTGAAAAAGTATTTATCGATTAGGGTGCTAGGTTTTAGATTAAAGAATGAAAAATCAAGGTTTTGAATCCTTTTGTGTAGTCCATGAGATATACAAGCACTATTAAAAATAAGGTCAAAAGTGTTTATTTTTTAGTACTAGGAGAGGCTTTTTTCTTCTCAGTTTTTAATAATGGTGCTGTCATATTTTGGTATAAATTAAATAGAAATTCGATGCGGTTTAATTCACTGGTAAAAGTTTGATTTCTATAGCATAAATCTACTGCTTTATCAAGATTTTGGTGAGCTTTTATTAAGTCATTAGGCATGGTTAATCGATCGTACAAATCCGCTAAACTACTGTCAGGATAGTTATTTCTAATATCGAGGATTTTTTGAGCTAAATTTGCTACTTTTTCCCGTTGTTTTTCTGTCATATCTTCAGGGAAAGGATAGTTATTATAAACAATAGAATTAGAATAACGATAATCACTTTTTAACCTTCCACAGACATATTTAACCCATGTCATGTGCATTTCTGAGGTTAATATTCCAAATAAGAATAAATCCGCATCAGGAATAATTAAACAAAGATTACTGGTAATAATTTCTTTAGAAATAAAGCCAATAGGGATATATTTTCGATTTTCAGATGAAACACTTGGAATAATAATATAATCAGTCTCCGTATGAGAAATAAAGGCAAATTTTGTTGGTGTCAAAGCTAAATCTCTTGTTTCTTTCCTTGTACTTTTTAATCTAAATTCCCTTACTTTTTCTACCCTTTCATAAATCTTTTTATTTTGTCTTAATTCATCAGGAGTTATATTATTTAGCCATAAACACCATCTATTAATATTATTAATAAACTCATAACTTCCCATATATCTACGAATAAATTTATAACTATTTTTTTCTAATAAAAATTTATTTAATTCTTCTGTTGTTTCAATAATAAAGTTTCCACCGTCAATAGGTTGATTCCCAAATTTTATAGTAGGTACATGAGTAATAGCTTTACTTCTTTTTAAGATAATTAAATCATTACCTTCCACTAAATAAGGATTGATATTTTTTACATTAATTTCGGTGGCTTCTCCCTTAATATTTTCATAGGTAAAAAGACGTTTTCGATCGACATTTTCTAAACCAAACCCAATAATAACACAATGAACGGCGGCGTTACCTTTAGCTTCATTACTCCAAGAAAAAGTACGGTGGGCAAAGTGAATTTTTATCTTATATTTAGTGTATAATTCCTGCCATAAAATACCCACTTGCTCACCCTGAGAAATGGAATTTGTACTCACAAAAGCACAACAAATATTAGTATTTTGGATAAACTGAGAGGCTTTGAGATACCATGCACAAACATAATCTAAAACACCAGCATTTTTCACCCCATTAAAAACTAAATTCATGTCAGCTTTTTGCTGAGAATTTTGATAACTTTTCCCCACAAAAGGAGGATTACCTAAAATAAAATCACAAGAAAAATTTGATCCCCCTAAATCCCCCTTAATAAGGGGGACTTTTCCATTCTTCTCCCCCTTAATAAGGGGGACTTTTTTATTATTCTCCCCCCTTTCAAAGGGGGTTGGGGG
Organism: Geminocystis herdmanii PCC 6308; assembly: GCF_000332235.1. Taxonomy (NCBI): domain Bacteria; kingdom Bacillati; phylum Cyanobacteriota; class Cyanophyceae; order Chroococcales; family Geminocystaceae; genus Geminocystis; species Geminocystis herdmanii. Next base: position 854,604 of record NZ_CM001775.1, read on the forward strand.
GGATCAATAATATTTTTCCAATCACATTGTAAAGCATTACCATGAATAATAGTAGCGGATTTTTTCAGAGGTAAACGCACAAAATATTGACCAAATTCATTACTAACTTTAATATTCATTTGATGATCAATTAACCACATTGCAACCTCTGCAATTCTTACGGCAAATTCATCATATTCGATGCCAAAAAATCGATCGACATCGATTTTAATGAAGATATTTATATCAATAAATTGCTCTTGTTTATATAACTCTTTTAATATTTTTATTTCTAATTCTCTTAACTCTCGATAGGTGATAATTAAAAAGTTACCACATCCACAGGCAGGATCAAGAAATTTTAAATTAGCAATTTTTTCGTGAAATTCTTTGAGTTTATTTTGATTATTTTTTATCTTGTCAAATTCTGTGTATAAATCATCTAAAAATAAAGGTTTAATAACTTTAAAAATATTTTTTTCAGAGGTATAATGAGCACCTAAATTACGTCTTTGGCTCGGATTCATAACCGCTTGAAACATCGAACCAAAAATAGCAGGAGAGATTTTTCCCCAATCTAAACTACAGGCTTTTAATAACATTTCTCGCATTTCACTGTCAAAGGATGCAGGAGGCAAAACTTCTTCAAATAGTTTGCCATTAACGTAGGGAAATTGAGCTAAATTTTCATCTAAATTTGTTAATCTGTTATCTTCAGGTTGATTTAATATATGAAAAATTAAGCCTAAATGTCCTGCTAAATCCCTTCCATCTTCTTTGGTATGTAAATCAATATATTCTTGAAAAATTCCTTTGTTAAAGATATTCGTATCGTCAGCAAATAAACAAAATAATAGTCTTACTAAATAAACTTCTAATTCGTGGCCAGTATAACCAATTTTTTTTAATCGATCGTGCAATTCTCCCATTAATTCGGCGGCTTTGATATTGACAGGATCGCCTTCTTGATATACTCTTTTTTCATACCCGGCAATAAAGTCAAATAAATGGACATTATTAACAAATTCTGTTAACTCAAATTCGTTGATTGTATCATTATCTAAATCGTACAATCTAAATTTTTGAAAGTCGGAAATGAGAATATATTTAGGTAATTCATATTCTTTTAATCCTTGAAAATAATCCATGGCTTGTTCATAGGCTTTATCTAAACTTTTACCTCTGGATTTATGCTCAATTAAAATAACTCCAGTCCAAAATAAATCGATAAAACCTTGTTTATTGTTTAATTTTTTTACGGATTTTTCAAAGGTGGCAATCCGTCTTCTGGAGACTCCAAAAACATGAAAAAAATCATCCCAAAACGATTTTGCTTCGGCATTTTCGGAGGTTTCATTTTGCCATTCATGACTAAATGTAATGGCTCGATTTTTGATTTCATTCCAGCTTAAAGGCATAATTTTATGGTGATGGAATTAAGAAAATGTAAAATTTTCGGTGAAGATAGCAGAAAGGAAAGAGACGTAAAAATTAAACTTGTTTGCGCAATATATAAGTATATATTGCAATCCTAAATCAGTTGTAAAATTTTCGCCCCTAACCTCCAAAGTTGAGGTAATTAAAAGAGGATTGCCCATAAATCATTTAGGATTCTTATATCATGTTTTGTTGATTAATACTTGGCAAAGGGCAGTAAATCTACGGCTATTTTGTGCTTGAAGTTAATAAATGAGTGACATTTTATAATAAACTAGATTGAATAATAGTTTATTAAAATTAAGATTTTTTCACATTTCTTATTTTACAATTGGTAATAATTATGATTAATTGCAAGTAGTCATACAATTATTGCTTTATATGACAAAAATATATTAAAAATTTTGTAGGAGTTAAAACTTTGGAGAATCAGAAAGAAAAAATTTTAGTAGTGGATGATGAGGCTAGTATTCGCCGTATTTTAGAAACTCGTTTATCAATGATTGGTTATGATGTTGTCACGGCGGCTGATGGTGAAGATGCGATCGCAACCTTCCATGCTACTCAACCAGATTTAGTGGTGTTAGATGTGATGATGCCAAAGTTAGACGGTTATGGGGTATGTCAGGAATTACGCAAGGAATCAGACATCCCAATTATTATGTTAACCGCTTTAGGAGATGTTGCCGATCGAATTACTGGGTTAGAGTTGGGCGCGGATGACTATGTAGTTAAACCCTTTTCCCCCAAAGAATTAGAGGCTCGTATTCGTTCTGTGTTGCGTAGAATTGATAAAACTGGCACAGCGGGAATCCCTAGCTCTGGCGTAATCTCTGTTAATGCTATTCGTATTGACACAAATAAAAGACAAGTGTATAAAGGAGATCAAAGGATTCGCTTAACGGGTATGGAATTTAGCTTACTGGAGTTATTAGTCAGTAAATCGGGTGATGCTTTTTCTCGATCGGAAATATTACAAGAGGTATGGGGTTACACTCCAGAACGTCATGTCGATACAAGGGTAGTGGACGTTCATGTATCCCGTTTAAGAGCTAAACTAGAAGAAGACCCCAGTAATCCTGAACTTATTTTAACAGCTAGGGGTACAGGTTATCTTTTTCAGAGAATTTTAGAGCCGGGTGAGAAAAAAACCAGTTAGTAAATAATGAATAGTGGATAGTTTTAAATTGTTAATTGTTAATTGCTAATTGTTAATGTGTCTCAAAAAGAAGAAAATCAGTTTATTCAAAATTTGCCCTTAGTTGCGGGAGTGATGGGGGGTTTCCTGTTAATGATTAATCGTTTAACTACCCCTACTCTCTTAGATTCTCAAGCTCGATCGGACGCTCTGGGGGTGATTCTCTGTGCTATGCTGTTATTAACCAGTATCTTGTTAAGACAAATAAAATCTGTACCTCCTCAAAGCGTCACTTTAATTGGTGAGGAAGGTATGGAATTTGCTCCTGATTTATCTGATACCGTTAAAACTGAGTTAGCATGGTCAAGTCATCTCATTCTCAATAATACTGTTACTAAGTCGATCGTCGTTTATTATCAGGGTAAAATTTTATTACGCCGAGGTATTTTAGGTACGAATAATAGTGTTAATGTAGGAACTATTTTGCAACGGGTAATGACAACACAAAAACCAGTCTATTTAGTGGATTTAAAACACTATCCGGGAAAGGTAGAATTTGATTATTTACCTCCTAATATTCAAGGGTTAATTTGTCTTCCGTTACAAAATCAGGGGGCTCTTATAGTGGCAACAAATATTCCCCGTAGCTACACTAAACAAGATGAATCATGGATTCAAGGTATTAGTGAAAAAATAGCGCTTACCCTGAGTGATAAGTAGGGTTTGTTGAATAACTTGGAAGACTCCGAAGACAGGAAGACAGGAAGATTGTATTTCTGATGAATGAATAAAATTCTCTCAAAAGTACATCAAATATTGGGAATTTTTCTCCCTGTCCACTTGTCCACTTGTCCACCTGTCTAGTTTTCATCATTTTCTTTATGTCGAACTGAGGTGTCCACTTGTCCACCTGTCTCGTTTTCACCACTTTTCTTATATCAAACTGAGGTTAACTTCCATCGCAAAGAGTTCGATCGACCTCCTCCACATCTAAACTATGATGAAGATAATCTTTAATCCAATTACAAGCATAATCTACATCATTTAATTTCATCACTTCCTTTAAATTCCAAAGAATAATTGTGCCTTCATCATCCCCAGAAGCTAACCATTTACCATCAGGGCTAAATATTACACTGGTTACATTCTCTTTATGTCCTGCTAAAGTTTTGAGCAATTTTCCATTTCTATCCCAAATTTTAACGGTTTGATCCCATCCTGCCGAAGCGATGATTTGACTATCAGGGCTAATAGAAACCTTATTTACAGTAGCGTTATGCCCTTTTAAAGTCAGGGTTTTAGTCTGTTCAAGTTCTCCCTTTCCAGAGTCCAGAAACCACAGTTTAACCGTTTGATCTGTACTAGAGGAGGCGATAAATGTACCATCTAAACTCCAATCCAAACCCCAAATATTGTTCTGATGACCAATTAAGGTTTTAATGACATTACCATCTAAATCAAGAATATTTACATTCCTACCAGAATTGCTAGTGGCAATCAAGTTATTTTTAGGATGAGAAGCTAAATAATAAATTCCATCAGGAATAGTCAGAGTTTTAAGAGTCATACCATCTTTTTCTCGAATTTTGAGAATCTTATCATTGCTAGAAGAAATTAATTTTTCACCATCAGAACTAAATGTCATCCCATAAATAGAATCTTGATGATCTGTTAAAGTCTTGATTAACTCACCTTTTTGATCCCAAAATTTAATGACATTATTTTTGCTAGAGGAAACTAATTTGTTACCATCTGGACTAAAAATAACATTAAGAACTGGTGCAGTATGACCTTTAAGATTATATAACAAATTACCTTGAAGATTCCACATCATTACATTATTATTATCACTCCAACTACTAGAGGCTAAAATTTGACTATCAGGGCTAAAAGCAAGAGAAATAATTGATTTTTGATGCTCATTAAATTTTGTCACTAGATTATTTTCTAATCGCCATAATTTTATATCTCCTTCATAACTACCAGATGCCAAAGTTTGTCCATCAGGGCTAATGGCAAGAATTCTAATGGGTTGTTTTTGATCTTTAAAAATGGCAATTTGTTGGCCTTTGATCGTCCAAAGTCGAATATTTTTATCCCAACCAGCGGAAACAATTATATTTTTTTGAGGATGAAAAGTTACTGCCATAACATTATTGTCATGTTTCCCAATAATTTTACCGCCCGATTGCCCACTCGACCATAGTCTTACTGTATTATCTTGACCCCCTGAAACGATAAATTTACTATCATAACTAAAATCCATACCATCAATTTCTCCTTTATGTCCTGTATAGGTGCGCAGGAGTTTCCCTTCCGTTGTCCATAATTTAATGGTGCTATCGAAACTTGCCGTAGCAATTAATTTGCCATTAGGACTAAATTTCACTTGCCTAACATGATGTTGATGATCTTTTAAGGTGCTAATTAATTGTCCTTTTAATGTCCAAATTTTTGCAGTATTATCTTCACTTGCTGTAGCGAATATTTTGCCTTCTGGATGAATGTCAAGGGAAAAAATTTTTTTAGGATGAGCCAGAAAACTATTTTTTAAAACCCCTTCTATTGTCCAAATTTTGACAATTCCCCCAGAATTACCTGTAATAATTAATTGATTATTCTTAGTTATACCTAAAGCTCTTAAATCGGATTTTTGATCATTTTGCTCGATCGAATTTAATAATTTTCCTTGTCGATTCCATATTTTAATTATGTTGTCTCTACTAATGGTAAAAATTAATTTATTATCATCACTAAAAACAATATCTTCTACAATAGATTTATAGCCTAATAATCGATTTTTTCCTACCACATTCAACAAAGCTCTATTTAAAGATAAATCTACTTTTTTTAAGATGTTTGTCTCAATATTATCAATTTCTGTTATTCTTTTTTTTGCTTTAATAGCATCAATTAATGAATCTAAATATTGATTAGACGCAAACTGTCCTTGAGTGGAAGAAAGAAGAGCTTTTACTTCATTTAATTTAGCTTTTTCTTCACTAACTTTTACTCGTCTATATTGTTGAATTATCCCGATTCCTAAACTAATAGATATTAAAAAAGCGATGGTAATAGTAAATAATAACGATCGTTGTAATTTTGATGTTTTTTGTTCTTCAATTAATCTTGCCTCTATTTCTTTTTTCTTTTGTGCCTCTAATGCTTGTTCTCTTTCTTGTCGATCGTACTCCTCACTATAGCTTAAATATTGATAGTCTAATTGAGTCAAACTTTTACCTTTACACCAATTTTGAGCATCTTTTAAGGCTTGTCCTCTTAATAATCGAGATTGATCATTTTTTCCCGATTCAACCCATGTCTGTAGAGTTTGTGAGTAAGGGCGTATTCGTTCTAATTTTTTTTCAATCCATTGTAAATTAAAAACCTGTTCATAAATTTTATTTTTGACCAATAATTGACCATTGTGATTAATAATTAATCCCGATAAGATTAAATCAATATGTTCTCTAGTATTGTCAACAAATACCTCTTTTCCTAATAATATTTGTTGATATATTTCTAACAAATTTCCTAAAGTTTGCTGATTATATAAAATTCGATCTCGAATCGTTTTTAAATGTTCAGGTTGATCATTAACTTGCCATTTATTAATAATTTTTCCCCTAACAATATTTTCTACCAAAAAAGACTCATTACTCGGAGAAATTGTTAATTCATTATTAGCATTATTTTCCCTATGATTGACTAATAATTGACAAATTTTTTGAGTTAAAAATGGTTGTCCATTAGTCCATTTTAAAATTTCTTTAATAATAACATTTGCATTACCTTGTTTTAATTGTAATCCTGCGATCAATGGTTGAATTTCACTAAAAGTAAAACCCGTTAATTCTATGGGAATACCAATATTAAAAGGTGTCCTTTTTCGATCGTTAATTAAATCTGAAGGGGTAGCCACTCCAAAAACCGCAAAAACAAGGCGATTATATTCGGGATTAGAAGCCCTTTGATTATAACAAAAACGAATAAAAGCAAATAAATCATCTGCACTAAAAGGCAAACTTAAAATACTATCAATTTCATCAATAAAAATAACAATTTTTTCCGTGGGAAATTCAACGAATAAAACATCTTCAATAAAAATACTTAGTTTTTGAATTAAAGATAAATCTCCTTGACTATCCCACCATTTTTTAAGATTAAATTTACCTAATAATTTAAAACCCCGACACAAATCAGCGATGATTCCCTTGTATAATTGTACTGGGGTAATATTGTCACTACCAATAACCGTTAAATCAACGCTAGTACATTGGAAACCTTCTTGTTGTAACTTATGACGAGTTCTAACTAAAAGGGATGATTTTCCCATTTGTCGGCTATTAAGTACATAGCAAAAATCCCCTCGTTGCAATGCCTTGTAAAGTTCGACATCGGCTTTTCTTTTCTCTTTTGGGTAGAGTCCAGAACCTGATCAAAAAACTTTTTAATCAAATTATCTATTGACAAGAAAAACAGATAAAAGTTATGATAGAGAATTGTGAGTTTTCAAGCAATAAATCTCCATGTCTATAAATGCAAATGCGATTATTCGGTCGATCGAGGCTGAATATCTGAAAGACAAAAGTTCATTACCCTCCATCAATGTCGGTGATACCGTGAAAATCGGTGTACGCATTCAAGAGGGAGGCAAAGAAAGAGTACAACCCTTCGAGGGTACAATTATCGCCATGCGTAATGGCGGTATCAACGAAACTATTACCGTGAGACGTGTGTTTCAAGGTGTTGGCGTGGAAAGAGTCTTTATGATTCATTCTCCCGTAGTAGCCAATATTCAAGTAATCCGTCGTGGTAAAGTGAGACGCGCTAAACTTTATTATCTCAGAGACAGAGTCGGTAAAGCAACCCGCATTAAACAACGTTTCGATCGACCTCTGGAAGGAAAAACCGCCAAAAAATAGTCTCTTTATGGTGTTAACTAAAATTCTTGCTGTGTAGCTCCAACAAACTATAACAAGTTAAATTAAGCAAAAACTTGACAAAATTTAACAAAAATCGTTATATTGATAATATATACGTCCTTAGTTCAGTTGGTAGAACGTCGGTCTCCAAAACCGAATGTCGGAGGTTCGAGTCCTCCAGGGCGTGTTGGTTTTACCCAAGAAAAATAATAGGTTAACAAACTCTATAATAGAGAAAAAATATTGGTGTTGAAATTATCAACCCAGAAAAACGTCTATTAGTGAGGGAACTATTGTGACAAATAAAGAAACTGTCAAGGCTAAAAATGTTGATCCTGCTTCTGGGGAAAATAACAACCTCGATAAGTCTAATTTTGTGGAGGAAACAAAACAAGAATTAGCCAAAGTGGTTTGGCCTTCCCGTCAACAATTACTCAGTGAATCGGTGGCAGTAATTCTAATGGTAACATTAGTAGCGACTGTAATTTATTTAGTGGATAAAGTATTTGGCTGGGCAGCTGGGAAGGTGTTTTGATGACTTTTACTCCAGAAAATGAATTAGAATCTCCTCCTAAAAGGGCAGTGGGAAAACCCCGCTGGTATGTGGTACAGGTGGGTGCAGGATGCGAAAAAAAAGTCAAAACTGACATCGAACAACGAGTTAATAGTTTTGATCTAGCCGATCGAGTTTTGCAAGTGAGAATCCCTCAAAGCCCTACGGTAAAAGTACGCAAAGATGGTAGTCGCTATAGTGGCGAAGAAAAAGTATTACCCGGCTATGTGCTAGTAGAAATGATCTTAGATGATGATGCTTGGCAGATGGTGAAAAATACTCCTAACGTCATTAACTTTGTGGGAGCAGAACAGAGACGAGCTGTAGGCAGAGGTAGAGGTCATGTTAAACCCATGCCGTTATCTCCCTCAGAAGTCGATCGAATCTTCAAACAAATGGATGATGCCGAACCTGTGGTCAAAATTGATATGCAGGTAGGAGATCAAATAGTAGTACTATCAGGACCATTTAAAGACTTTGCCGGAGAAGTAATTGAGGTTAGTACCGAAAGAAGCAAACTCAAGGCGTTGTTATCAATTTTCGGGCGTGACACTCCCGTAGAATTGGAATTTAATCAAGTAGAAAAACAAGGATAAAAGGAAACTTAAACAATGGCAAAAAAAGTCGTTGCATTAATCAAATTAGCTTTACCCGCAGGTAAGGCAAACCCCGCTCCCCCCGTTGGTCCCGCTTTGGGACAACACGGTGTGAATATCATGGCATTCTGTAAAGAATATAACGCCAAAACCGCCAGTCAAGTAGGGATGATTATTCCCGTTGAAATTTCTGTTTTTGAAGATCGTAGTTTTACCTTTATTCTTAAAACTCCTCCAGCTTCTGAGTTAATCAAAACTGCTGTAGGAATTAAAAGTGGTTCAAAAGAACCTAATCGTAATAAAGTAGCGAAAATCACTAAAGCTCAATTACAAGAAATCGCTCAAACTAAAATGCCAGACTTGAATGCTAATGACATTGAAGCGGCGATGAAAATTATCGCTGGTACGGCTCGTAATATGGGCGTTACCGTTGTTGACTAAAAAAAATCAACAAAATCTCGATCGTTCAAATTAAAAGTAATTTTATTTTGGGGAGAGGTTTAATCATACTCTAAAAGTCATTTTTTTAGCTACAGAATCTAAACTAAGGCAAAATGACGGCATAAAGTATAACTTCGTTAGTTTACCCAAGGAGACACATAATCTAAAATGAGTAAAAAAGTCAGTCGTAGATATAAAGAGGCCGCCTCTAAAGTGGAAGCTAGAGCTTACCAACCTTTAGAAGCCTTGCAATTGTTAAAAGAAACCGCAACGGCAAAATTTGATGAAACCGCAGAAGTTCATATCCGCTTAGGCATTGATCCTAAATATACGGATCAACAGTTAAGAACTACTGTTAGCTTACCTAAAGGTACAGGACAAACCGTCAGAGTTGCGGTAATTACCAGAGGGGAGCAAGTCAAAGAAGCTAAATCTGCGGGGGCGGATATTGTGGGAGAAGAAGATTTAATCGATGAAATTCAAAAGGGAATGATGGATTTCGATGTGTTAATCGCAACTCCTGATATGATGCCTAAAATCGCTAAATTAGGTCGTGCTTTGGGACCTAAAGGTTTAATGCCTTCTCCTAAAGGTGGTACTGTAACTACTAATTTAGCTGGTGCTATCAGTGAATTTAAGGCAGGTAAGTTAGAATTTCGTGCCGATCGAACTGGTATTGTTCATGTCTTGTTCGGTAAATCTTCCTTCTCAGCAGAAGATTTATTATCTAACTTGAAAGCAATACAAGAAACTGTCGATCGTCAGCGCCCCTCTGGTGCAAAAGGTCGTTACTGGCGTACTGTGTTTGTATCTTCTTCTATGGGGCCTTCCATCGAACTAGATGTTAATGCTTTAAGAGATTTGAAATTAAATGACTAGTTGACAACTCCTCGCCGTGAACGGCTAGGATTCTTCCTTCACAGAAAGATGCCGAGTAAAAGCAGTGCCTTTACTCGGTCTTACTCTTTCTCCAGAAGCTATAGCGATGTGTCCCACCGCTTTTAAAATACGCAAACCTTCATCCCTGATATTGATAGCAGCGTTAATATCTCTGTCGTGTATCGTTCCACATTTAGGACATTGCCACACTCTAATATCTAAACTTAACTTATCTATTTGATGTAAACAGTTATTACAGGTTTTAGAACTAGGGAAGAATCTATCTACTTCGAGGTAAATTTTACCTTCCGATTCTGCTTTATATTTAAGCATAGTGCAGAATTGTCCCCAACCACAGTCACTAATTGACTTAGCTAATTTGTGATTTTTCACCATGTTTTTTATTGCTAGATTTTCAACACAAGTGACTTGGTTTTCGTCAACTATTTTGCGTGATAGTTTGTGTAAGAAATCTTCTCTACATCTCGTTATTTTTTCATGTACTTTAGCGACGGCTTTTCTTGCTTTATGACGGTTATTAGAGCCTTTTTGTTTTCTAGCTAATTGTTTTTGTTTTTTAGCTAACTTTTGCTCATATTTACGGTAATGTTGAGGATTCCCATGTTTACTCCCATCGCTAGTAATACAAAAATGAGTTAAGCCCAAATCAATACCTATTACTTTCCCCTCAGAGTTTTGCTCAGGGCTATCTTTACCGTCATCATAAAGACAACTAGCAAAGTACTGCCCTGATGGATTTACAGATACCGTTACTGACTTCAATTTACCGAATGGCAAACGGGATACCTTACAGTAAACCTTTTTCAACTTAGGTAAAGTCAAGTAGTCACCATCTAGTTTTATCTCTTGAGGAAATCTAATAGATTGTCTATTACCTTTCTTTTTGAATTTAGGGAATTTAGCCCGTTTCTCAAAAAAATTCAGGAAAGCACGAGACAAATCTAAAGCTACCTGTTGTAGAACTTGAGAAGGTACTTCTGCTAACCATTCAAACTCCTTCTTTAGCTCAGGTAGTTTATTAATTATTTCATTGCGACTTAAACCTTTTCCCGTTGCTTTGTAAGTTTCATTAGTTAAATTAAGAGCATGGTTGTAAAACCACCGACAGCAACCGAAAGACTTAGTTAGTAAGACTTTTTGCTCAGTTGTCGGATAGATTCTATATTTGTACGCTTTTAACATTTGACCAATATTTTACTTCTTTTCTTATCTTAACATACTTTTTGCGGAATGGTAAAAACATTAAGAAATATAAAGCCGCCCTGAAGTGCGGGGTTTAAAACCCAAAGATTTTGATAAATTAAACAAAAATTTTGTGAAAATGAAGGGCGAAAGCCCTTTTTTTTGTTCTTTGACTTTTTTTATCAAATAATGAGCATTTTATTAATATTATTGAATATGCAATTTTAAAAATTAAAAATAGGTATTAGAAAAATGTTATACAAAAACAGAATTAGGGTAAAATTTCTTCTAGGGTAGTCTTTTTCAAGAGTGAAATTTTATATTAAAAATATAAGATTATTTTTATGGTCTCAATTTTACAAACTTTCTTAAATGAAATATTCTAAATCAGACGATCGAACTAAGATTTTAATTTTTAATCAATATTCCTTAACGGCTTGTGATATATCTTTAATTTCTATTGCTGAAGATATGGAAGGAGTGGTGGCACCGAGTAAACTTTATTCTACTTTAGCAGGAGGAAATGTTTTGGGGGTAATTTCTCCAGAAACATCTTTTTTAAATCAATTAGTGGTAAAAGCTCAATGCGGAGAAAGTTTTAGAAATGGAGATATTCAAGGGTTAGCAAATTTCTTTTTAAAACTGTATCATAATAAAGAACTTTGTGAACAAATGGCATATAATGCTAGAGAATATTTTTGTGATCATTTTACTAAGGATATTGCTATAGATAAATATGCCAATGTTATTGATAAAATTTGTTTAAACTCGATCGACTATACTGCTAGTAAATAGAATACTCATTTAATTATTTTAATATGTTTAAAATTGGTTCAAGTCATAAATTATTTTTAACTTTTGTGTTCTTATTGAGCTATGCTCCATTGGTGTTTGCCCAAAACATTAACCCCAGACAACCATTAAAACCTTTATCTCCTAGCAATAATACCAACAATTCTAATAATAACTCTTTTGATTTACCCACAAGACAAGCTAATGTCAGTCAACAATTTCCCTATACCCTTGATTCAGGAGATGTAATTGCCTTAGATATTTTTAATGTGCCTGAGTATAGTAAAGAATATACTGTTTTAGTTGATGGTACAATTAGTTTACCCTTAGTTAATCGTGTTTCTGTAGCTGGGTTAACCTTAGCAGAAACAGAATCTCTTATCTATGACAAATATGTAAATTTAGGATTACTAAAAGACCCCATTGTCAGTGTAAATTTAGTTATCCCTCGCCCGATTACCGTAGCTATTGTCGGAGAAATAAGAACTCCTGGCTCTTATTCTGTGCCTTTTGAGGGTACTGGTAATGTTGGTAATCAGATAAGCAGAAAATTTCCTAATTTAATTATGGCTTTACAGTTAGCTAATGGAATTAATGCTTCTGCTGATCCTCGTAGGGTGCAAGTGATTAGAAGTTATAAAGGGCAAGAGTATATTATCCCCGTCAATTTTTGGGATTTTCTGGAAAACGGTGATTTGAGTCAAAATATTGTGTTACGGGATGGCGATCGAATTATTATTCCTAGTGCCACAGAAATTAACCCTGTAGAAGTGTTAAGGGTAGCAACGGCGAATTTTTCGGCAAACTTGAGCATTCCCATTAGTATTAGTATTGTGGGAGAAGTGAATCGTCCCGGTCCCTATACTTTAAGTGGCGATGATGTCAGAGCTAATAATTTAACCGATAGTTTAGGATTTCAAAACACGACTACTATTAGGAATCAAGAAGGTTTAGCAGGAATACCCACCGCCTCCAGAGCCATTAAAACGGCTGGTGGTTTAACGGCAAAAGCAGATATTCGTAACATCGAAGTTAGACGGACATTACCATCAGGACAAGAACAAACAGTTAAGGTTGATTTGTGGCAATTATTGCAAACGGGGGAGTTTAGAGAAGATGCTTTATTGCAAAACGGCGATCGAGTTTTTATTCCTACCATAGAAACGATTAAGGATAATGAAGTTCGTCAAGTTGCCATAGCAAGTTTTTCTCCCAATACCATTAATGTTAGTGTGGTAGGAGAAGTTAAAAGTGCAGGATTAAAACAGTTACCCCCTAACGTGAGTTTACAACAAGCCCTTTTACAAGCAGGAGGATTTGATAATCGCCGTGCCAACGAAAGTATCGCTCAATTAATACGTCTTAACCCTGATGGTACAGTCACAAGACGATCGATCAAAGTCGATTTTAGCTCCCCTTTAAGTGATGAAAACAATCCACCTTTATTAAATAATGATGTGATCTTTGTCGAACGATCGAACCTTGCCGTGGCTTCCGACGCTACTTTTGCGATCATTAATCCCTTTGCTCAAATCTTAGGAATTATTGCTAATACAGCAGTTTTAATCGATCGACTAGATGGCAATAATTAACAAAGTATCTCCCTAACACCCCAATTCCCCAACTCCCTATCAACCCCTTTTCTATCTTCATCAATAAATTTTATTCCTATGGAAGAATTTTTTATTTATCTCAAAATTATTCGTAAAAGATGGCTACCGGCTTCCTTAGTCTTTGTCCTCGTGTTCTTCTTTTTAGGTTACGATCGATCGAGAAAAGCCGCTCCCCTTTATCGTGCTAGTGGAACACTTATTTTTGAAACAACAAGCCCTAATATAGCAGACCCTTTTGCCTTGGGTTCTCAAACAAAATTAAGTAATGATGTCGTCTTAATTAAGTCTGATACTTTGGCGAAAAAAGTCATGACTGATTTACAGTTACCTTTAGATTTAGACCCGAAAAAATTATCGACAAATTTAATGGTAATAAATCCTGAAAAAACCGATGTAATTGAGCTTTCTTTTATTGCTGAAGATCCCGAATTAGCGACAGAAATTGTTAATACTTGGATAAAAAATTATGTGCAATTAGACAAAGATCAAAAAGTTGCTCAAACTAGAGAGTTAGCTAGTTTTTTAGAAAAACAGATTCCTGAAAGTCAAAAAGAATTAGAAAAAACTGCTGAAAAATTAAAAAACTTTAAACAAAATAATCGTATTCTTGACATTACCGCAGAAGCAGGTTCTACCATTCAAATTATAAGTGGATTAGACAGTCAAATAGCGGAAGTAGAAGCTCAATTAGCCTCTCAAAAATCTCGTAGAGATTCCCTCCAAAAAATCTTTCCTGTGGATTCCCAAGGTGGTATTACTTCCACATTTGTTAATGAATCTCCTATTGTGGCTTCATTGATCAAAGAAATTCAAGAAATTAAAACTGTCATTGAACAAGAAAAAATTCGTTTAGGAAATGAGCATCCTCAATTAATTTCTTTAGAAAAAAAACGTGATGTTTTAGAAGAACAATTACAAAAATATCTTCAAAATGTTAATATTCAGGGAAATTCACCTCAAACTAATGTAGAAGACATTTATCAACCCGGTTCTAATCAAAATATTTTGTTAGCTGAATATGCTAATCTCGATCGAGAAATTGCCAGTTTAGAAGCCAGATTAAAATCTTTAAATCAACTCATCGACAACTATCGAGAAAGGGTGGATATTTTACCAAATTTAGAGTTTGAACAAGAACAATTACAAAGAGAATTAAATGCTCGAAGTGATTTATTACAAAATTTAATTAAAAATTATCAAGATGTACAAATAGCTATTAATAATACTCAAGGAAATATTCGATCGGCAGAATTTGCTTCTGTACCAAAAGAACCCACAACTAACCGTGCGTTAACTTATTTAATTCAAGGATTTTTAGGAGGTATTCTAGCTGGTTCATTAGTGGCTTATTTACTAGAAAAATCAGATCAAGGAATTAATAATATTAAGCAAATTCGATATTATTTTAGCTACCCATTATTAGGAAATATTCCTGATTTTTATCGCCGAAAAATCGATAATATCACCAGTGATTTACCTGTTAAAGACAATCCATCTTCTCCTGTGTCTGAAAATTTTAGGGCTATTGTTGCTAGTTTCAATTTTATGGATACAGAAGAAAAACCCTTAAAAGTCATCACGATTTCCAGTACTGTAGCTAAAGAGGGTAAATCAACAATTTCGGCTAATATCGCCCTTGCTGCAGCGGGGATAGGTAAAAAAGTTTTATTAATTGAAGCAGATTTAAGACAACCCGGACAAAAGAAAATTTGGAAAAATATAGATAACGGCTTAGGATTAAGTAACTTATTACAGAAAGAAAATAACGCCTTAATCTCAGACTCAGTAGTTTCGGTGATGGATAATTTAGATATTTTATTCGCAGGAAATAATCAATCTAATCCTGTTGCCTTAATTGGCTCATCTCAAATGTTATACCTCATTGAGGAAATAAAAAAAGAATATGATTTAATTATTATTGATGCACCCCCTATTAGTGTCGCTGCGGATGCTCAAATATTAGGTAGAATGAGCGATGGAATGTTAGTGGTTATACGTCAAGGAAAAATAAATACATCCATGTTAGCAGGAACAAAAGAATCTTTAATCCAAGCGGAGGTTAATGTTGTAGGCTTAGTACTCAACGGCTTTACTGCTGATACTGATAATTATTATTATTACTCTAACTATTCACATTATCACAATCAAACAAATCAGAAATTAAAAAATAAGAAATAGGTATCATAAGAGTATTGAAATCAACCTCACCTCAGTTCGACAGAAGAAAAATGATGAAGACGAGACACCTCAGTTCGATAGAAGAAAAGTGGTGAAAACGAGACAAGTGGACAAGTCGACCTCAGTTCGACATAAAGAAAATGATGAAAACTAGACAGGTGGACAAGTGGACAAGTGGACAGGGAGAAAAATTCTCAATATTTGATGTACTTTTGAGAGAATTTTATTCATTCATCAGAAATACAATCTTCCTGTCTTCCTGTCTTCCTGTCAACGAGAGTCAGCCCTCACCTATTTTTATATCGAACTCAGGTAATTTGTGCCGATTCCCCTAGCCATCATAGAAGCTAATAAGGGAATAATACTAAATCCGATTAACTCAAAAACAATGATATTTTTTAATCTTTTATATTGATTAATCGTCATTTCTGGAGCTTTTTCTTCTAGGAGAGATTTAATCCATTTTAAAAATGAAATAGTGGGATAAAGAGATACTGTTCCTACTATTAAATAAACGGTAATTTTAGCCCAAAAAACTGGTTGATTCATATAATAAGCGGTATCTTTAGCAAAGTATAAAACTCTTAAAACACCCGTAGCTAAAATGACGATCGCACCTATACCATAGGCACTGTCTGCTAACACAATACGCCATGCTTCTTTAACAGTTAATTCTTCTTTTAAGGTAAAAAATTCAATAGCAAGAGAAGCGAAAATAACTCCGATACTGAGATAATGAAAATAAGCAACAATAGCACTAGCCCACATGGTAAATAAACTCCTGATAATGGTAAAAATTTGAACTTAAATAATAAAATTTTATGCTTGAACAGTTTGTTTTTTCATCATAGTTTTTCGCCACCAACCTAGCAAAGTACTGGCAATAAAAATACTAGAATAAGCTCCACAAACAAAGCCCACAATTAAAGCTAAAGCAAAATATTTCAAAGTATCACCACCGAATAAATAAATGGCAACTACGGGTAAAAGAGTGGTTAAACTGGTGTTGATCGATCGAGTTAAAGTCTGCAATACGGCTTGATCTACTATGTCATTCATGTTGTCAATATCAGTATTTTGGCTGGTTTCTCGGATTCGATCGTAAATAACTACGGTATCATTAACCGAAAACCCTGTAATAGTCAGTAAAGCCACCAAAAACAGAGTATCCACTTCTACCCCAGCCACTAAACCTAAGATAGCAAAAACTCCTGCCGTCACTAAAACATCATGAAATAAGGCAACAATGGCGAAAATAGCATAGTCTGTTTGAAAACGAAAACTTAGATAAACGATAATTCCTGTAAAAGAGACTACTAAGGCTAAAATACCAGAGATAAAAAGTTCTTTCCCTATGGTAGGTCCTACGGTATCAATTTGTATGGTTTTTTGGTCAAAAACACCGATTTTTTCCGTTAAAACCTCTTGTAATTTGCTTCTCTCATCCACATCTAAGGTTTTGGTGCGAATAGAAATACCGTGTTTATCTTCTCCGACAATCTGAATACTGCTATTAGTGGCTAAATTTTCCGTTTCTAATATTTCTCTTACTTCATTAACTGTAATAGCTCGATCGCAATTATTGACAATAGTACAATCTAATTCTAGCTGTAACCTAGTTCCTCCCACAAAATCCAGACTAGGACGCAAAATATTACCTGTGGTAGTATAAGAAATAATCATCGCCAAAATACTACCGATACAAAGAAAAGCCGAGATACTCCACCAGACTTTTTCCCATTTAACAACGCTAAATTTCATAAATATTGATAATTAATAGTTTTTTTTAATAATATCAGTTTAAACTTCCTAATTATTCCTCAAATAGGTTACTAAGACGCTCAACTTCCGTTTGAGTTGTGTACATGGGTGTACCTGCTAAAATACCTGTAACGTTACGGAATGGATGCCCGATGTGCATTCCTTGATGATCAATGGTAAACTCTCGAATATCTTTATCGTGCATCGAGCCTCGCATTTTTAATACCGTTATACCTCTACGCATTTCTCCATACATTTCTACATATCGCAATAAAATAATCGAGTCGGTAATAGTAGAAATATGAGCTTCTGTAATGGATGAACCCCCTAGTAATGTGGGAGTAGTGGAAGTAAATAAACCGCCGATTTCCTGCTGTTTGATGAAAGAAGTTAAGCCAATGATAAATTCTCGAAAACCTTTAAGATTTGATACCCTCTCTAATGCGGAAAGACTATCTACCGCCACTCGATTTGGTTTAAATTCTTTGATGGTTTCCTTCATGTTGATAAGATGGTTTTCTAACCCCGTAGTTTCGGGATAACGACACACTACTTTGAGTTTGCCTTCTTTTTCCATCTGCTGAAAGTTCACTCCCCAACCTGTGGCATTTCTGAATAATTGCTCTCTACTTTCTTCAAAAGCAAAGACTAAACAACGTTCATCATTTTGTACTCCCCCTGCCATAAACTCTGTCACCATCAGGGTTTTACCCGTACCTGTCGCCCCAGACACCAAAATAATGGAGTCTCGGAAAAATCCACCTCCGCACATCCGATCTAATTCTTCACTACCAGAGGTTATCCTAATATTAGATGAATGTTGCTCTAGTTCGATCGCGCTCAAGGGTACAACTACCATACCTTGACGGGGAATAATGGTAAAAGGATACTCTCCTTTTTGATGATCTGTACCACGATACTTTAAGATTTCGATCGTACGGCGACGTTTTTCATCATTTAAAACATTGCGTAAAATCACCACATTATCCGCCACAAATTCTTCTACTCCATAACGGCTAATTTCTCCGTACTCTTGTGTACGTTCAGCCGTCATAATCGCAGTGACACCCAACTCCCTTAACGCCGAAGCCAATCTAAATAAATCATTTCTCACTTGGGCGCTATCTGCCAAATGACTAAAAATTGCGCCTAAAGAATCTAAAGATACCCGTTGGGCGGAGTATTTGCGAATAGCATACTCAATTCTGGCAATTAACGCCCCTAAATCATATTCTCCTGCCACCATAGGAATTTCTCCGGGTTGAGGAGAAGCATCCACAAAAGCCCATTGTCGATTCGCTTCCCATTCCCTGATTTTCCAACCAAAACCCGACATATTGCACCTAATGGCTTTAGGCGGTTCTTCAAACGTTACAAAAACACCATTCTCTCCTAATTTAACACCTTCCACTAAAAATTGACAAGCAAACACAGTTTTAGCACTTCCTGCTGTACCTGAAATGAGTGTTGCCCTTCCTTTAGGTAATCCTCCTTCTGCTAAAAAATCGAAACCCGGAATCCCCGTTTCTAGCTTTTCTATGTAGTCAATATCTAAATCGGTTTCTTGACTCATTCATTTTCTCTCTATAATCAACATCATCAACAATAATATATTATCTAGTCTGATTACTGACAATGCAAGTTTTATTTTATCAAAATGGGAGCAAGAATACCCCTTCCCTCTTTAGCCTGAGTTCGATATAAGAAAATAGTCTCAAACTATTAACTAATATGAGTTTTGGTTTTATACTGTTTTTCACTACTTTAGAATTCTTAATAGATTAACAGCTCTACCCAGATTAATAAGTTAATTTTTGTGAAATATTTATTAAATTTCATTGCTAATATCTCCTTTTCTTTTTTATTAATTTCATAATCAATATGTTATTTTTTAAAATTGATTGTTATAGACTTAGAAAGACTCTTCTATAAGGTTGATAATTTTTGTTTAATTTTTGAACCATCTTTTAATCAGCAACTTTTATTATCTACACAGAAAAAAAGAATCAAAAATAGTCGATTATCCTTAAGTGAAATTATGACTATTATTATTTATTTTCATCATTCCAGTTATCGGAACTTTAAACATTATTATCAAGATCATATTCAGATTTATCATCTTCAAGATTTTCCTAATTTGGTCAGTTACAATCGTTTTGTTGAACTAAAATCTTCGGCTTTAATTCCTTTAATTTTTTATCTCAATACTCGTAAAGGACTATGTACTGGAATCTCTTTTATCGACACAATGGGTATTGCTATTTGCCACAATAAAAGAGCGAAAAGAAATAAAGTTTTTGAGAACTTTGCTCATTGGGGGAAAAGCTCTATCGACTGGTACTATGGTTTTAAACTTCATTTGGTTATTAATGAGCAAGGTGAAATATTGGCTTTTAAAATAACACCAGGAAATGTTGATGATCGAAAAACAGTTCCTTATTTAACAAAATATATATGGGGTAGATTATTTGGGGATAAAGGATATATTTCCCAAGATTTATTCCAAGAACCATATCAAAGAAATATTAAATTAATTATCCCATTCAAAAAAAAGATGAAAAATAAATTATTAGAATTATGGGAAAAGTTGATGTTAAGAAAACGCTCTTTAATTGAAACTGTCAATGACCAGTTACAAAATATATCCCAAATAGTTCATTCACGACACCGAAGTCCAATTAATTTTTTGGTAAATGTAATTGGTGGATTAATCGCTTATACATGGCAAGATAAAAAACCTAAATTACAATTAGAAAAAGAGGAAATAAACTCTTTATCCCCATTAGTAATTTAAACTTAATAACTATATAAAAGTAGATATATTAGGCTAAAAAAGAATAATTTTAGCTCTGGTTTTTCATGCTTATTTTTAGATAAAAATTATCAATCAAGACAAAACCCTTATTTTACATTGTTTTCAGGTTCACTGTTATATCGAACTCAGGTGAAGTAAGGTGGGGTTCTTCAATGGTTTGTAGATTTTAACCTTATTCTATAAAATACGATCGATGTCTAATTATCCATTCTCCATTTTCCATTCTCAATTATCCAACACCTCCTCTAGTTTAAGTCCAATAGTTGAACCTTCAGGAAATACTGTACCTGTTTTTTCTGCCGAAAGACGGGCTAAGGCTTTATCATAAACGGTATCAGATAAGTGAATATAACCGATCTCATCCACGATCGATTTATGCTCTTTACTGAGATAATATTCTACAAAACTTTTGACTTCGGGGCGTTGTAAAGATGCTTTTTTCACATAGATAAAAATAGGACGAGCTAGGGGTTGATATGTACCATTTTCTACGGTAGCAATACTAGGCTCAATACAACCCTCACCATTACTAGCATCTTCATCATCGATGGAAATGGGCTTCACTTTCGTTAAGTTTTCTTCTAAATAAGAAAGACCAAAGTAGCCTAAAGCACCTCGATCGCCTCCAACACCCTGTACAATGACGTTATCATCTTCACTAGCGGTATAGTCTCCCCTACTTTCTCCTCCTTTACCATTCACAGCTTCCGTAAAGTAATCAAACGTACCCGAATCTGTACCCGGTCCGTATAAGTTTAATGGTACATCAGGAAAGCTCGATCGCGCAGCGCCACTTTGTGATCGAACTTGTTTCCAATTAGTTACATTACCCTGAGCAGAAGGATTCCAGATGGTTTCTAATTCTTTTTGTGTCAAACATACCGCCCAATCGTTTTCAGGATTAACCACCACCGACAAAGCATCAAACGCCACAGGTAACTCTACATATTCAATGCCTTCTTGTTGACATTTCTCTATCTCCTCCTTTTTAATCGGGCGAGAAGCGTTAGAAATATCCGTTTCTCCAGCACAAAATTTCTTAAAACCGCCCCCCGTGCCAGAAACGCCAATAGCAATTTTTACCCCTTCATTATCATCTTGAAAATCCTCCGCCATAGCCTGAGTAATAGGGAATACTGTCGATGAACCATCAATACTAATATTACCTGTTAAATCACTCTTTTGGGGAGGGGTAACTGTTGCCGTTGAGTTATTTTTACCACAAGATTGTACTCCCATTAAGATCATAATTAAGGGAAAAGATAACCATAATTTACTGATTTTGTTAGTTTTAATTTTCATAAAAATTACTGTCTTTATTAATACATTTACTTCTTTATTTGTCTAAAATATAACTTATCAATCTAGTAATTAAGGTTATTATAAAATTAAGAATAGGTTAAGTTTTAATTAATGAAAAATTAAGAAATAAAACTATTGACAATTAAAGATTAATCATCCACAATTTAAAAATAATTATTCTTAAAATTATTGTAAAATTTATACTTATAATCCCCTTAAATTTATGATTTGCTATTGAGGCTCAATTACCTTATACCATGAAAAATGAACATAATATTAATCAATATTACACCACTCTTAAACAATTACCTTTAGATAATTATAGAGTTGATATTAAGGTTTCTACAGAAATAGTAGAAGAACAATTACTATTAAATCCAAAACTTTCAGGGGTTTTTATTCTTAAAAATAATGAGGTATTTGGCATTATTTCTCGGCGAAAATTCTTTGAAAAAATGAGCAAAGAATATGCTAGAGATATTTATAGTAAACGTCCTATTAAATTACTTATAGAAAGTTTTAATTATGAACCTCTTAAAATTCCCTTAAAAACGGGCATAAATGAAGCCGTAAAGATTGCTTTAGAACGTAGTCCAGACTTTATATATGAACCCATAGTTGTTACTAAAAAAGGGGAAGAAGTGGGAATGTTAGAATTAAGTATTTTAATTTTATATCAAGCTCAAACTTTCTCGGAAATTAATGATAAACTGGTAGAACAAGAACAAAATTTAAGGGATTATGCAAGTACGATCGAACTAGAAAAACAAAAAGTAAAAGAGTATGCAGAGCAATTAGAACAACAACAAAAAGACTTAAAAAAAGCTAATAAATTACTTAAAAATCAAACCGAAGAATTAGAAGAAAAACAAAATCAATTATTCTTAGAAACTCAAAAAGTTAATAATTTGAATCACAGATTTTCTGAAGTAGGTTTACTCTTATCGAAAGAAGGAAAAAATACCTTTTCAGCCTTAAGTGAAAGTGTAAAATTAATGATTCAATTTACCGAACAAATTAACGAAATTGGCGATAGTTTTCAAGAGAAAATTAAGAATGTCAATCAGGCAACAGATTTAATTAACAAAATTAGTAAAAGAGTCGAAAATTTATCTTTTCAAGCTGGGGTAATGGTAGCTAATTTACCTGCAGATGATGGGAGAGGTTTATCTTTTAATATGATTGCTGAAGAAATCAAAAAACTGAGTTTACAAATTGCAGAAGCCACAGCAAGTGTTAATAGTATTGCAAAACAATTGAAACCTGAAATTAAAATTTTGGTTAATACTGCACAAGAAAATAGAGTGGTAGTTAAAAGTTTAACTCGCAACTCTGAAGGTACACAATTAGCTTTAAATAAATTAACTAATTTAGTCGAAGGAGGAGATAATGTATAAAACATCTTCAGTAAATTTAGTAAAAAATCCCAAATCATGGCAGGAAATTTGTTTTACTATTTTAGGATTTATTCCTATTATTATTACTTTCATTATTTTCTCTATTTTTATTACTCAAACTTGGCAATTTTTTCAAGAAATTTCTATCTTTAATTTTTTTACCAGTAAAGAATGGACTCCTAACTATAGTAATGCTCAATTTGGTATAATTGTTTTACTTTCTGGTACTTTTTTAGTAACTCTAATCTCTTTAATTATCGCCATTCCATTAGGCATTTTAGCAGGAATTTATTTAGCAGAATATGCCTCTAATAAATGGAGAGGTATTTTAAAAATTTCTTTGGAATCTTTAAACGGTATTCCGGGAGTTGTTTATGGATATTTTGCTCTTTTATTTCTCACTCCTTTTTTACAAAGTTATTTTTTCCCTTCCCTTGGCGGATTTAATGCTTTAAGCGCTGGTATTTGTATCGGAATTTTGATTATTCCTATTATTGCTTCTTTAACAGAAGATGCTTTAATCTCTCTTTCTCCTGAATTACGCAATTCTGGCTATGCTTTAGCATTAACTAAACAAGAGGTTATTCGTTTAATTCTTTTACCTGCTATTTTCCCTAAAGTCTTATCTGCTATCACTTTGGCAACTTCTGTAGCGGTTGGTGAAACTATGATTGTTTCTATTGCCTCTGGGCAAAAACCGAATCTTACTTTAAATCCTTTTGATTCGATCGAAACCATCACATCATTTATTATTAGAGTAAGTTTAGGCACAGTAGAGTTTGACTCGATTATGTTTAAAACTATTTTTACCGTGGGATTTATTCTCTTTTTAGCAACATTTTTCTTAAATACCTTTAGTTATTGGTTACAAAATAGGGAAGAAAAAAGCGAAAATAAGAGTAGTTTCAAGGAAAAAATATCTAGTAATTATGTTACTAACAACTCAGAAAATAAATATATATTACCCATAGAAAAAGAAATAATTAATCTTCATAGTAAAATTTCTTTACCGAGAATTATACTAGATCAAATATTAAAAATTAGTGGTTTTTGTGCTGGTATGATAGGCATTGTTTTCCTCATCATCCTCTTATGGGATGTGGGAGAAATGGGCTTACACCGCATCAACTGGACATTTTTAACCAGTTTTTCCTCTCGTCGGGTAGAAGAATCAGGGATTTTAGCCGGTTTAGTCGGCAGTGTCTGGTTATTTATTCTTAGTTTAATTATGGTTGTACCTTTGGGGGTGGGAAGTGCCATTTATTTAGAAGAATATCGCAAAAATAACGCCTTAAATCGCTTTTTAGAAGTCAGTATCGCCAATTTAGCGGCTATTCCTAGTATTATCTATGGTTTACTCGGTTTAGAAATTTTTGTGCGTTTGTTAAAACCTGTCACTGGGGGTTATAGTATCCTTTCTGGTGCATTAGTTTTAACAGTGATGACTTTACCCACCCTCATTATTACCAGTCGTAGCGCCTTAAAACATGTTGGCAAAACTTTAAGACAGGGAGGCTATGCCGTAGGCATGACAAAAGAGCAAGTATTACAACAATTAGTCATTCCCCGTGCCTTACCCAGCATCATTACGGGGGTATTAATTGCCCAAATTCGTGCTTTAGCAGAAACCGCCGCTTTAATTGGAGTTGGTGCAAAAGCATCCGTGCGATTTTTACCCCCTCTGTCATGGGAAGGTTTAACCAGTAGTTATACAACTTTACCAGTACAAATATTCTATTGGTTACAAAATCCGAAGGAGGAGATTCAATCTTTAGCCGCCGCCGCCATTATTGTTTTGGTGGTGATACTATTAATTCTCAATTTAATTTCCCTATTAATCCGAGCATCAATTAACAATTAATAATTAACAATTAACAATTAATAATTGTACTCAGGTTGAGTGTATTTATTAATAACTTATTTAAAATTTAAAAAATATTAATATGAATAGTATAATTAAAGTAGAAAATTTGACAGTTTTATATCAAAATTTGCCGATTATTGCAGGAGTTTATTTAGACATAAAGCCTCAAGAAATTACTGGCATTATAGGTCGATCGGGCTGTGGAAAAAGTACTCTATTAAAGTGTTTTAATCGCCTTAATGATTTTGTTGATGGCATGAAAATTAAGGGAAATATTTTGTTTAAAGAGCAGAATATTTACGATTCTGATGTCAATTTAGTGCAATTGCGTAGGGTTATTGGTATGTTATTTCAACGCCCTGCCCCTTTTCCTACATCAATTTATAAAAATATTTCTATGACTTTAAAAGCAAATGGTTATAAAAAAAATCTGGATGATTTAGTAGAAGATTCATTAAAAAAAGTCGGTTTATGGGATGAGGTAAAAAATCACCTTCATAAAAACGCTATGAATCTTTCGGGAGGGCAAAAACAACGACTTTGTTTAGCAAGAGCCATCGCTATTCAACCAGAGATTATACTATTAGATGAGCCTTGTTCTGCATTAGACCCAATTTCTACCCTCGAAATTGAGAATTTATTATATCAATTAAAGAAAGATTATACCATCATTATCACTACTCATGATCTCAAACAAATTGCTCGTATTTGTGATGATGTAATTTATATGGATATGAGAGAGGACGATCGAGGTAATAAAACTGGGTTTATTGTAGAACAAAACAGTGTCGAAAAGATATTTCTTAACCCTGATAATCAAGAAACTTTAGCCTACACTTCAGGAGGAATTGCCATCAATAAGTAAGAAGTAATTTTCAGAAATAAAGATACCAATTTTCTCAATAAATTCCCCCTTTTTTAAGCAGGGGGTTTTCAAAGTTGAAAATGTTAATTTCTGAAACTAATATATAGTGGCAGATACGAAAGTTTTTAACTATTAATTAATCAATTATTAGAAAAAATCCCCCTAATACACCAATACCCTAATACCCCAGGGTGTTAAATTGTACTGTGTCTAATCGCCAATGTAATTAAGCCTTGTTGCCCTAACAATACTTCTCTTAATAGGGTAATAATGCCAAGCCACACCACTGGAGTAATATCGATACCCCCTAAAGGTTGAATTATTTTACGGGTAGGTGCTAAAAATGGTTCTGTAGGTAAATAAGCTAATTTATAGGGAAATTCCGTTAAATTGACGTTGGGATACCACGTTAAAACGATGCGAAAAATAAATAATACTGTCATTATCAGTAATAAAATCCCTAATAACACACTACCAATAATTGCAAGATTCATATAAATTTTATCTCTAATTTATAATCTGATTTTACCACAACCATCGAACCCATTTTGAGAAGAAAACAACTCAAAACGAAAAAAGTTAAAATAGATTTTAGTTAACCTTACTTAACAGATTAGGATCGATCGAAAGATTATAATAGACCTTATCTGTATCCAAAACGAGGATCAAATTTTATGATTGACGTAATTATTATTAGTATTTTTGTTCTAGCCTTTGCGGGAGTAGGTTTCGATGTTATTGAAATTCTACCCGATGATATACAAAATCAAATATCCAATATTCAGGCTTTGAGATGGTTAGCGGCAGGATTCGCTTCCATCATCGGATTAGCATTAGGATTAGTTGCCCAAACTACCTACAGACGACTAGAGCAAAAAATTCGCAAAACTCCCATCGAAGTTATTATTACTAGAGCCATCGGCTTAGTGATAGGATTACTTTTAGCTAATTTAATGTTAGCCCCAATTTTCCTTTTACCCATACCGGGTAACTTCAGTTTCATCAAACCTATGATGGCAATACTTGGTAGTGTGATGTTTGCGGTTTTAGGGGTATCCCTTGCAGATGCTCACGGGCGTACATTTTTACGACTGATTAACCCCAACAGCATCGAATCCATGTTAGTGGCAGAAGGCACATTAAAACCCGTTGCCACCAAAATTTTAGATACTAGCTGTATCATTGACGGGAGAATTCAACAACTTCTCTCTACTGGTTTTCTGGAAGGACAAATTTTAATCCCCCAGTTTATCTTAAACGAATTGCAACAATTAGCCGATGCTACTAATGATCAAAAAAGAGTGCGAGGCAGACGAGGATTAGACATCTTAAATCAGATGCAGGAAACTTATCCAGATAAAATTGTCATTCATCCCGAAGAATATGAAGATGTCACCACCGTTGACGCAAAATTATTGCACCTTGCCCATGACATCAACGCTATGTTGATTACTAACGACTTTAATTTAAGTAAAGTGGCTAGTTTACAAAAAATTGAAATACTTAATGTTAACGATTTAGCTCAAGCTGTGCGCCCTATTTATTTACCCGGCGACTATATCGACTTAAAAATTCTCAAACATGGTAAAGAACCCAGTCAAGGTATTGGTTACTTAGAAGATGGTACAATGGTGGTAGTAGAAGAAGCTAATGGTTATGTAGGCGCGGAAATGAGAGTTATTGTTACTTCTGCTTTGCAAACCTCCGCAGGAAGAATGATTTTTGCTAAAACTAATGCTTCTGCTATGGTTTCTTAATTTCATTGTTAGAGTATGTCACGCAAAGGTTAACTGTCAAGTATCATTGTTTCTGGTTAAGAAATTCAAGGAAATTTGACAGTTTTTATCTTTCTATATATTCATCTTTTTTACCTATCACATGAATTCTATTTTAATGGTTCATGGTATTACTGATACGGGCAATGTTTTTGATACCATGAAATCCTATTTTCAAAATAAGGGATTTACTATCTATACTCTTGATTTAATTCCTAATTTTGGTAGTGCAGATTTACGGGATTTGGCACAACAAGTTAAACAATTTATTGATACTCAATTCCCCTCTGAAGAAAAAATAATTTTGCTTGGTTTTAGTATGGGAGGATTAGTCACTCGTTATTATCTTCAAAGGCTTAATGGGTTAACTAAAGTCGATCGATATATTAGCATTTCTGCACCTAATAATGGTACTAATTTAGCTTATCTTCCTCCCTTAAAAGGGATTCAACAAATGTGTCCGAATAGTGAGTTTTTACAAGACTTAAATCACGATGTCAAGGAAACATTAGGAATGATTAATTGTTTAATTATTTGGACTCCTTTTGATTTGATGATTCTTCCAGCTAATAGTTCTATTTTAGGTATCGGTAAAGAGGTTGATATTCCTATTTTAATCCATAAATGGATGTTAAGTGATCAAAGAGTTTTTGATGAAATTAATTCTTTTTTAAATACTTAAAATTTAACATTCATCTATGGCGTTTTTTTTATTATGACGTACATTTGTTTTGCCTATTGCCTTTCAACGAAAATTTTCGTACCTCACTAAAACGAGTATTGCTATATCTTCATCTTCTAGGTTAATATTGAATGACAAAGGGATCAAGAGAACGCCAAAGATACCACACTGCGACAGTGCGATAAGGTTGCCATTGTTGTGACAATGTAATTATTTCAGCTTTTGTCATGTTTCCATAATGTTGATAGATGGCGTTGATTAATCCTAAATCAGCTAATGGTAGTATATCAGGACGATGTAAATGGAAGATTAGAAACATTTGCGCACTCCATTCACCAATACCTTTGATTTGGGTTAACTGTTTAATGATTTCATGATCACTCATGTATTCCCATGTATTTGGGGTTAAAAGTCCATCATGGAAAGCGTTGGCAACGTTGGTGATGTAATTAATTTTCTGTCGGGATAATCCGCATTGACGTAATTTTTCCCTGTCTGAAGTCAAAAAACTATGGGGAGTAATACTTTCTAAGACGGTGGCAAGTCTTTGCCAGACTGCTTCGGCGGCTTTCACTGAGATTTGTTGCCCTACTACTGCCCTAATTAGTGTATGAAAGGGGTTATGATGATTTGTCAATATTTCATCGGGATAAGTGATGATTAAGTTACCAATTATTTTATCTTGATGTGTAAGAAGTTCGAGGGCTTTTTGCCAATACAATGGAGTAATAGGTTTTACTAATTTTTTGTGATTAATTGACATAAAGTTATTTATAAAAATAATTTAATACTGATAATAATTTTCTAACCCTCTCCCCTAACCCTCTCCCCTAACCCTCTCCCACAGCAGGGCGTTTTCATTCTCAAAATTTGGTTTAATTCAAAACTATAATTGAGAAGAAATCTAGCCATTTTTACTGATTTAAAAATTAATTATCATTAAAAATCATGATATTTTTGGTGGAAATTGAACTTACAAAATACAATTTTACCCCGACTTTGAAAAAACTGCTGCTACAGGAGAGGGAAACTAATATATTTAGAAAAAATTTTCTTATGGTTTGCAGATAAATATAACATATTTTTTTAGTCATAAATTAGTTTAATTTCTTCTTGAATGATGGGAATTGGTGCTTGATAAAAATAGTTTTTTTGTAAGTTTTCTTGATATATTATTTCTTCAAAAATATTTTTAACTTTTACATAATTTTCTGGCAAAAAGTTGGCTTGATTTTGTCTAAATTTTATTTTATTACCAACTATTTGATAACTAATATTGATTTCTTGTAAAGCATTTAAGATAATTTTTAAGGTATCTTTTTTAATAGCTAATAAGGGTAATATTTCTTCGATCGAAATCTCCTCACTTTTCTGTATATTCTGTTTAATTAGCTTAATTAAAGTTTGCCAAAGTTGTTCTATATCGAGGTTATTTTGATGCTGATAGGCTAAAACTAAATCTTTTTGATTGTCGATCGCTTTTTGGGATTTATCGGTGATTTCTTGCCATTGTAAAGGACATTCGTTGACTAAAATTTCACGATGATCAATATTATTTAATAAGGTAAGGTTCGATCGATAATCTACAATAGTAGGAAGATGGTTAATGTTACGGTAAAAAGTAGTGTTTTCCTGTGCAATTTTTAAATCGATTATCTTGACAAAATAGAGATTTTTTTGTAAATGATAATCTAACTCGATAATAGCATCATAACGAGATTGTTGATTAATTTCATTGTTATAATGTCCTTCCCATTTCCCTTCAATTCCTTGAGAGCAACTCTCATCATTTAAGGTAAAATAAACCGTATTTAGGGGTAATTTGTTGCCATGATTATCCTTCTTTTTATCAGAAGTTTTTGTAAACCAACAATTTTTTATTAATAATTTCGGGTAAGGATTATCAAAGGTAAAAGGTTCAATTAATTTTAACTCATTATATAATTTTTTCCCTAATTGTTCGATCGAAACTATCAAATCAATCTTTTTTGTCGAGGATAAACTATTACTTTTATTCCTTAATTGTTGATTAAGATTATCTGTCAATAAGTTAATATTTTCTGATGGTAAAGATATTTCTATTTCTTGATGATATTTCGTGATACTTATTAATAAATCCCTTTGATTATGGAGTAATTCCCATAAATTAAGACTAGAATGAGCATAACAATAACCATACTCGATCACGAAGTGGCGCTGCGCGATCGTAAAACGGCGCTGCTCGATCGTAAAACGGCGCTGCGCGATCGAATTTTCGTCACTAGAAAATAAAATAATAGGATGTCTATATTCTTGACTTAAAAAGCGAGAGATTAAAGGTAATAATTTTCTATCCCATGAATTATTGTGCAAAATAATAATCTTATTGTTAGATAAATCTAAAGAAGCAATTTTTTGCTTAAATTGTTTAATAATTTTTTCTTTTAACTCTACAAAAATTCGATAAGATTGCTCAACTTTCATCACCAATTCTCCCCATAAACGAGGATTTTCTGTAGTTAATAACTTTAACAATAAATTATCTTTTTTGTACAGACTATTAAACACATTTAATCGAATGCCTAAACCTTTTTGATAGTCGGTAATTTTATCTTTACTATTTTCACAAGTTTTGATTAATCTTGTAATATAAAGGCGTTTTTCTAATGAGATTAATTCGATACCTTTTTTAAGTAAATAACGAGATTCTCCTTTGATATTATCTCCCGAAGCTAATAATCCTAAAGCAACTAAATCTAACAATTTGTCAGGTTTTTCCTGAGAAAATTCTTGATATAAACTCTCTAACAATTTATAAGCAATTCCTACCGCCGAGAGATGATAAAAAGGATGATTTTCTGCGAAATTTAACGGATTAAGAAAAGAAATAACAGGAGGTCGTGCAACTGGTAAAATATGATGGTCAATGATAATTATATCTATTTCTAAATCTTGAGCATAACTAATCATCTCAAGACTTTGACACCCCATATCGACTACTAAAATTAACTTAACTTCCCTTTGGTTTAATAAATCGATACCTTCACGGGTTAATCCCTTAATTTCAGTGGGAGAAATATAGTAACTTAATTGATGATTTTGTAAGGAAAAAAAAGGCTTTAAACCTTCTATTAATATGGCTGTGGCTATCACTCCATCAATGAAGGAATCTCCCCAAATCACCACTTTTTCTTGATTCACCCATGCTTGTTGTAAACTCTGGATTCCTCTTTTCATTTCTTGCCCAAATTCATCTCCAGAAAGGGATTGAGTCTCATGACAATTCAATAATTCCCTCAAATTGTCAATGTCTCGAATCCCCCGATTCCAGAGTAATTGCCCTAAAAAATCTATGTCACTATTATTGACATCAGTCTTTATTTCTGCCAAAAACCATTGAGGAATATCAATGCTTGGGATTATTTCCCATGAGTAGCTATCCATGAATTAAATTATAGTATCAAAAATAAAACTCACTTTGTCTTCTTTTCCTAAGGCAATACGATCTCCATTTTTGAGCCGATGACGATTTCCTGTCGGTAAGGGTGTATGATTGATATAAGTACCATTAGCGCTTCCAGTGTCTTCAAGGAAAAAAGTATCACCCTCCACAATAATATCCACATGGATACGGGAAACAACCTGAGAATGAGGAAAACCTGATACGTCTATATCGGGAGGACTTTTTTCGTTAGGTTTCCCAATGTGGATTACTGGTAATTCCGTGGGCAATTCTAAAATAACTCCTGTTTGTACATGGGTAAGACTAGCTTTATAACTTTGAATCTGAGTCGAATTATCGATAATATTTGCTGTGGGTGAAACAGAAGAATCTGTTTCAAATAAATCGACATCGATATTACTAATATCTTCTAAGTTACCTACCACGTCAGTATTGCCAACATCTTCTAGGCTACCAATTACGTCTGTGATAATTTCTGATGACTCGTTAATCATATAGAATTTCTCTTGAGGTTGTGATCAACATTTTATCGCAAAAACGAATTTTCCGTAGAAATAGGAAAGGAGGAATAAGGCAAAATTGTTAACGGTTAATTATTTAAGGCAGATTTGTCAAGAAACCAGATTAATTCTCCTTGGGGATTAATAAATTTACTGGGGTATTGATTGGGGTTGCCTGTGTCACTAAATACCTCTTTTAAAGCCTCTTGTTTACTACTTCCTGCTACTAAAAAAATGACACAGTTTGCGTGATTAATTAAGGGTATGGTGAAGGTTAGTCTTAAACTTTCGCCTCGATTTCCGACGGTAATTAGTCGATCGAACACTTCTAAGGCTTTAGTATAAGGGAAAAGAGAAGCCGTATGTCCATCGTCTCCCATACCTAATAAGATGATGTCAAAGCTAGGAAAACCAGAGGTTAAACCGAAAAAGTCGAGTATCTCTTGATGATGTTTTTGGGCATCGGTGTCGGGATTTTCTCCATCTGTGGGCATGGGATGAATATTCGTCACGGGAATATTAACGTGATTTAACCATGCTTCCCTTGCCATTTTTTCGTTACTATCGGCATGAGTTGGCAAGACATAACGCTCATCTCCCCAGAATATATGAATTTTATCCCAAGGTAAATCAGTTTTGGCGATGGCTTCATAAATTGGTTTAGGAGTATTTCCTCCAGCTAGGGCGATCGTACATCTGTTTGTAAGCTCGATCGAACTTCTGATTTTCTCAATAATAAAATCTGTTGCCGTGGCAATCAAAGCAGTTTTATCGGCAAGTATTTTAGTTTGTACCATGAATTTTATCTTATCTGGAAAGAATATCTACAGTATAAATTCTAACTTGAGTTCGATCGACCTCTACCGCAATACATTCTGTCTCTAGGTTTACTCATTTTCACAATCTTATTAATAAGTAAAAATTATCTATTTCGCTATTGATATTTTTATTTTTTATAGCTATACTAAAAACAGTTAAGGAAAACTAATAACAAAAAGGTAAAAGATTATGTTTGGTTATACTAAGTTTTGGAAAGGTTTATTAATATCTCCCTTTAATCACATTAAAAATAAATTAGATTCTTGGGAAATTAAAGAGAAAAATATCGCTAAAAAAATAGTTAGTTTAATTCCTAGTCAATGCCCTTTTGCTCAAGATATTTGTGTGTTCGATCGAAAAATTGTGACTATTCCGCCTTTATGTAAACTAAATCCTTTTTACGATAATCTAATGATATTAAGGTTTAAGGCTTTATGTTTTTTAAGTGAAATTGGTGAAGATATTAGCCCATATTGCTAATTATTAGTATCAAAAAAAGATAATTTTATCAAGGGTATATTTTATCTTAAATTAGAGGATAACATCACATTCTCACCAATTTTTTTCAACTCTCTAACCCCTAATTCCTGATTAATTTCTCAAGGTTAAAATTTCATAACCATCATTAGTCACTAATACGGTATGCTCAAACTGGGCAGATAATTGTTTATCTACTGTTACAACCGTCCAACGATCTTTTAGGGTACGAGTTTGTTTTTTCCCTTCATTAATAATCGGCTCAATAGCTAGTGTCATTCCAGCTTTTAATTGTACATTGGGTAAATCTTTCGTGCGCACATTGAAGACAGACGGTTCTTCGTGTAAGTTTCTGCCCACACCGTGTCCTACAAAATTTTCTACCACTGAAAAGCCATTTTTTTCCACATAATCTTGAACTGCGATCGCAATATCCATGAGATAATTTCCAGCTTTTACTTGCTCAATCCCTTTATATAAAGCAACTTCAGCCACTTCTAATAATTTGACAGCATTGCGTTTGATTTTGCCCACAGGAAAAGTAATACAAGAATCACCATGAAAACCATTATAAAAAGCGCCTGTGTCAATTTTGACAATATCCCCCATGTTAATCACTTTTTTAGGATTGGGAATACCATGGACTACTTCATCATTAATACTGGCACAAATAGAAGCTGGAAATCCATGATAACCTTTAAAACTAGGAGTTGCCCCCATTTCTTTGATTCTCTTTTCGGCATAGGCATCTAAATCCGCCGTTGTCATGCCCGGTTTTGTCATTTCTTCAATTTCTTTTAACACCGTGGCAACAATTTTTCCCGACACTCGCATAATTTCGATTTCCGCTTCCGTTTTTAATTCTATCCCCTTTTTACTTTTTTTCATGGGGGGAAGTCCTTTTGTTTTCGGTGGGTTCGATCGCTCATTTTTGAGAGGATTAAATAATAAATCTCTTAAATTTTTCATCTTTTTTATTATTACTAAATATATTAATTATTCTTTTACTTTAGGTTTAAAAGTTTTAGGTTTAAAATCTTTTTTATCCCCTTTATTATAATTATTGTCTCGATTATTGTCTTTTATAAAGTTTTTTGGTTCAGGTTTAATACGAGGACAAGCATAAGGAATTACCTTTTTAATTTCTAAAACATCCCCTTTTCTTTTGCAAATTAATTTATAGACATATCCCATCCATAATTTTTTCTGTTTAACAAAATCAAAGGAATTAATAAAAGTATATTTAAACTTCTTAATAAACCCTGTTTCTTTCGCTATTTTTCTAATATCATCCATTGTCATCGATCGTTGCACAGTAACATTTCTTTGGGCAGTCCATACACCTATAAACTCCCATGTTTCTTCTCCCCTAGGATTAGACGGCATTCCCTTATCCCAAGCAATGATTTGTACACTAATTAACTTATCATCCTTCATTTTGGGATACACTCGAAACCAATGAGAACCAACCACTGCGTCTGTATTATGAGCTAACCATTTAAGACGAGGATTTTTAAAGGTAGCCTCCATCTGAAATCCGTCAGGTAAAATCAGGAGGAAGGGCGCTTCTTCATTGTGTGGTGGAACTAATATTCCTTGTAATTCTGCGATCGCCTGATGACAACCATTCCCCGCTAAAATTTTATAGCGCTTTTTTTCTACCTTCTCTACCTTCTCTTGTTTATTCTCAGAAGGTTGTTTTTTAGTCTTAGCATCCTTTTTCGACTCAGATTTGTCATTTTTGACATCATTAGAGGTAGAATCTTGAGTTTTCTCAGATTTACTCTCTTTAACTGATTTTTTCTTTTTGACTTCCTCTTTAACGGATTCCTTATCTTTGACTTTAGGTGAAGTCTCCTCACTATCTGTTACTTCTTTGACGGGGATTGTTTGAGTTTCTTCCGTCTGAGAAATAGTAGTTTCCTCAATATTTGATGATTCTTGAGAAATAGGAATAGTAGTTTCCTCAATGCTTGGTAATTCTTGGGGAGTAACAGAATCTTCTTTGTCAACGATCGAAATACTAGATTTTTCTTGTAATATTTTTATTTCCGCTTCCGAAGGGCAACAAAGGCGACAAGGTTGATAACCTTCGGTGAAACCTTGTAAAAAGGAGTCTAATTTTTGCCATCCTTCTTTATCTGGTTGACAATGACGACAACTGCGCTCATGAATTTTACCACTAGGAGAGACGTAATAAATAAGGGGGGTGGATGGGGAATTATTTTTTTGTGCCATGATTTACTGAAAAAAAGCCTGTTAGTTTAGATTAACTTAATTTAGTCACAGTGTTTCATTGTAGATGTTTTTCTCTATTAATCTTACACCTGCTACCTGAAACCTCCCTTAACTTAACATTTGAATCAGTGGGTAACGTCAGTTATTAAATCGCTTTAGCCGATTTTCGCTGTTAGCTTCGAGATTGCTTCGTGCCTCGCAATAAATCGAGCAGTGTTGCGAGGAAAATTATCGTACAAAAACGACTTTTTGTCAAGTTTTATATTAAGATTTATTTCGCCAACAGACTCAATTTATTGCAAGGCTGTTGATGATAAAATCCTAAAAATCAATCTTTCTTATTCTCCATTCTCCATTCTCCATTCTCCATTAATTTATTATCGCTTCTGATTTAATTCTAATTAATTTAAAGGCTTGTTTTTCGGCTAATAAATCATAGTCAATATCTTTTAATTCACTATCTTCTAAATATTTAGATTCTATCACTAATAAAATAGTGTCATTTTCCTGATTGTTTACTTCATTTAATTTAGCTTTAAAATCTTCTATACCATGAACAAAATTAACAGATGTGTCACCATAGTAAACAATACTATAACGAGTAAATCCGATTAAAAAAACTTCTTCTTCGGGTAAAATTTGTTGTTTTACTTCTAAGGAAATTTCTCGAAAAGATTGCTGTCTTTCCGTATCTAGTAAAGGAATTAAGGGAGGAAAAACAAATGTGGCAAAGGTAAAAAATCCGACTAAATTCGCACTCCAAAACCAACGCCATAAACGTTTTTTTAATAATAAAATTATGGCAATAATTACTCCTAATCCCCAAGAAATAGCTGATATTATGGGTATTCCTGATTTTCCTAAATTTTCCGCAAAAGTTGGAGCAGAAGTGTCTTCTCCTATTAAACTAACACTTATGGCAGATGCGATCGAAAGTGCCAGTAAAATAATTAAATTGAGCATCGCACTAACTAAAAATAATTTCTCATATTTAGGAGAAGATTCTTGTAACTTTTGCCCCCAAAATAAAGCAAGGATAATGACAACGGCAGGGGCGACTGGTAAGATATAACCTTGCAGTTTGGTGGCGGCAGCGGAGAAAAAGATAAAAGTGGTGATAAACCAACAAAAACAATATAAGCCTAATTGAGTTTCTCGTGCCGATTGCCTTACTTTTTGCCAACGCCAACAGGATAAATTGACAAGGGCAAGGGGAAAATAAATCACCCAAGGCACCATAAACACAGCACCCCAAATAATATAATAGTACCAAGGACCGGGATGGTCAAAAACTACAGTAGTGAAACGTTTAAAGTTACTAACCGCTAAAAATTCATTGACGAATATTTCTCCATCCATAATGATGGCGGCGATATACCAAGGGAGAGTTAAGCCAAGAAAAATAGCTATAGTGCGAAAAGGCTTAATTTCCCAGAATATTTCCCAGAATTTGCCCACATATAACAGAAAACTGCCGATTCCTAACACGGGTAAAATAACTCCGATGGGACCCTTGACTAAAACGGCGATCGATAATAAAATTGGAAAAGTAGAATAGCATACCCTTTGCAATTTTGGCTTATGCGGTTGACCATACCCCACAAAAAAGATTAACATAGCCAGTGCGATCGAGCTAGATAACAACATATCCGATACAGCAACCCTTCCCCAAGCAATCCAAGCAGGATTTAACGCCATGATTCCTCCCCCAATCCATGCCGTTAACCATAGATAAAGACAATTTTGAGGCTTGTTATGAATATAGCCAAAATGAAGAAGGGTATAAAACACCATGAAAACTACCGCCGTTGCGCTTAATGCCACAGGTAATCTCGCCGCAAATTCCGACATACCAAATAGCTTAAAACTCAACGCTAAAAACCAATAACCCCCCGCAGGATAGGAATAAAAATAAGTACCATTCCAATGAGGGCTAACCCAATTATTAGTTAACACCATTTGTCGAGCAACTTCAACATATAAAGCCTCAGTTTTGTCGATTAAACCAATATTTCCCAGATTCCAAAAGAAAGCAACTCCACAAATTAAGGATAAAGAAACAAGGGAAATAATCCATAATTTATCAGGAGATTTTGACAAAGATTTCCAATCAATTTGCATTTTTTTTAGCTATGATTTTTTAAATATATTAATAAATTTCTGATATTTTAATTCAAAAATTTTACATTTTTAATTCCTTTTTTACAACATATTTTTATCTTAATTTTTAACACTTAAAATTAATGTTTATGTATCAGTGTTTTTCCTAACTCCTCTCTCCTAACTCCTCTCTCCTAACTCCTCTCTCCTATTCTGATTATTTTTACTACTTTTTAACAAAGTAATTGCTAAACTAAACATGATATATCCTAGACAATAAGAAGCTAAAATATCACTTACCCAATGGACTCTTAAATAAGCACTACTTATGCCCATTAATATGATTGAAAATGTGGCGATACCATAATAATAAATTCTATTGTGTGGAAATTTTTGTGTGAGAAAATAAGCTAATAAAAAGTATAAAATTAAATTACCTGAAGCGTGTCCACTAGGATAACTATAACCGAAAGCGTTATCAACTAATCGATCGATTGGACGTGCAACAGCAAAAAAAGGTTTGAAAATTTTATCAATTAAAATCAGAATAGCTAAAGAAAATAAAGCTAAAACTTGTGCTTCTTCCCAGTACTTTTTCCACACTAAAAAACCTAAACTAAAAAGTACAATAAAAACAGCAACTTCTGCTTCTCCAATAAAATAAGAAGCCCTAGCAATATAAAAAAACCAATCTGGTAAAATTACATGAAGTTGGACTAATAAATATTCATCTAAGGGTTTTAATTTTCCCGTAGAAACTATCATACTAATCAGGATAAAAAATAACAAGGCTAAACTAGAAAAAAAAAGGTTAACCTTATTAAAATGATGGAAAAATTTTTGTGGTTTTAATAAGTGCTTGACTTTCATTGAAATTTAATTTACCATACCTTTTTAATAATTAACAATTAATAATTAATAATTAATAATTAACAACTATCTTCTGTCTCCTTACTCTTTACTTCTTACTCCTAATCTCCCAAATTAAACATCAATAACAGTAATCCAATCTTTATATTCAGTGTCTCTATTTTCTGTAATAGCAGTTAGTTTTTCCTTAATTTTTAGGGTAATATTTTTCTCTTGAGGAAGGTGATAATTTTCGACTCTTTTCACAGGAGTAACTTTTGCTGCCGTGCCACATAAAAAGACTTCATCGGCGATAAATAATTCGGTTTTATCTATCTCTCTTTGCTCAATTTCGATACCTAAACTTTTAGCAATGGTTAAGATACTATCTCTAGTAATTCCTTCTAAAATATCTTGATCTAAACTAGGAGTAATTAATTTATTATTTCTTACCATAAAAATATTCATTCCCGTAGCTTCACAAACTTTTCCTTGGGAATTCATCAAAATTGCTTCATCAAAACCACTATCAACGGCTTCGGTTTTCGCTAAAGCAGAGGTAATATATGCTCCACTAATTTTACCTCTCAAGGGCAAACTACGATCTTCTTGACGATACCATGAACTAATACGACAACTGATACCATCGGGAGAAAGATAGTCTCCCATTTCTAAACCATAGACAAAAAAGTTTTTTTCAATTTTATGAAGTCTTGGTGCAATACCTAAATCTGATGTATAAACAAAAGGACGAATGTAAAAAGGTTTACTTGGTTTATTTTTACTAACAAAGTCTCTAATTACTTCTTCAATCTTACTCGCCGATAACTCGTAATGTAAATATTTTGCACTATTGCTTAATCTTTGACAATGACGATCTAAACGAAATAATAACACTTGTTGGGGGTTAGCTGGGTTTATTGTGCCTCTTAATCCACCAAAAGCACCTGTACCATAATGTAACGCATGAGTTGCGATCGAAATATTAGCATCTTTAAAAGGGAGAAATTTGCCTTCAAAATAGGCGATAGGTAAAAAATCTGACATGATGTGTGTGATTTAACGGTCTTTTTATAGATCGTTATATCATATCATTAATGGAGAATGGAGAATTAAGAACTAAGAATGAACAATGAACAATGAACAATGAAGAAAGTATCTTCTGGTATTTTACCTTAGTTCGACATATCTTTCCGTTATCAATAGACATCTCCATTAATTGCTAAAACGAGGGCTGAAGCCTACGAGCCAATAAAAAATCTTTTTTGGAGAAGTCTAATTAACTCTTTTCTCCCCAAATCCCCCAATACCCAAATCCTCCAGTCTTTCTACAATAATTTCAGGAACATTTTATCAAGAGAAATAGTCAAATTAAGTGCAACTATTCTTAAATCAGCATAGAATATATTATGGTTTCCTCTATTCCTCTATCTTGGTCTAATTTGTCTATACCGTTTATACAGCAAAAAGTGAAAGTTGAACAATTATCCAATACTGATTTAATCTTGCGTTGTCAGGAAGGTAGTCAACCTGATAGGGAGGCGTTTTCTGAGTTGTTACGCCGTCATCAGGCTTATGTGGATAAGATATTGTATAATTTAGCTCCCGACTGGCAAGATAGGGGTGATATTGCCCAAGAAGTTTGGATTAGAGTATATAAGAAAATTAAAAGTTTACAAGAACCAAATAAATTTAAGGGTTGGTTGAGTCGTATTGCGACCAATTTGTTTTATGATCAGTTAAGAAAACGTAAACGTCATGCTACGCCTTTATCTTTGGATGCTTCTATTATGGTGGAAGATGATGAGTTAAAATGGGAAGTAGCCTCGGATTTACCATCCCCTGAAGATAATTTAACCACGGCTGAATTTTATGATCAATTGAAACAAGCTATTGCTGATTTACCTGATACTTTTCGCACAACGATCGTATTAAGAGAAATACAAGGTTTAAGTTATGAGGAGATTGCCGACATTACGCAAGTGTCTCTGGGTACGGTAAAATCAAGAATTGCTAGAGCAAGAAATAGACTGCAATTATTATTAAAACCCTACTTAGAAAATAATCAATAATTTCATTTTTAACTATTATAAATCACGATAAATCAAGGAGAATAAATATGATGAGTAACCATTCTTACCCCCCCGATAAATGTACTTTTGAATTGTTAAGCGCCTATTTGGATGGAGAAGTCACTGCCGAACAACGGCAAGAAGTACAAGAATTGTTGTCGAATGATCCTGAAATTCAGGGTTTATACAAACGACTTTTATATTTACGTCAAGAATTTAATAATTTACCTACTCCTTCTTCGGAATGTACGGCAAAACAATTATCGGATGCGGTTTTTGCTAGGATCGATCGAACTCAAACACAACGTAAAATATTTTTATGGGGTGGCGGTGCGATCGCTGCGGTAATATTAGCTAGTATAAGCGGTATTTTTAGCCCTAATAGAACGCCGTTACTACAAATGGCTCAAAATAATAACTCGACATCTAATGATGAGGCTTTAATTATTGCGTTAAATGAGCCTTTAATCGATATGTCTAGTATTCAACAAGAAAATTTAATGATTCCTTTAGATCATTCTCTTATCGAAATGCCTGATAATAAATAAAAACCCAAGACCTGAAGAAGTAATTATAGAAAAAATAGGTTGGGTTACAGCCGAATTAACGTCTGTGGACAGTATCAAGCCGACTTGACTGGTAGAAGCAGAAAGTAAACGCTATAGTGAGTAACTATAGATAAGTTTTATCTAACAGTAAATCAACTATAATTTATATATTAATAAACATTTATAAATTTAGACCTCATGAATAGTAACTCTCCTGTCAATATTGGTATAGAAGAAGACGATCGTCAAAAAATTGCTGACGGATTATGCCGTCTTTTAGCAGATACCTATACTTTATATCTGAAAACTCATTATTTCCATTGGAATGTAACAGGAACATTATTTAATTCTTTACATTTGATGTTTGAACAACAATATACAGAATTAGCTTTAGCAGTGGATAGTATCGCCGAGAGAATTAGAACTTTAGGATATACTGCACCGGGTAGTTATAGTCAGTATGCAGAGTTATCTTCCATTGAAGAAACAAGAGAAGTACCCAACGCTTTAGACATGGTAAAGTTATTGGTAGAAGGCAATGAAGCTGTAGTAAGAACTGCTAGAAGTATATTTTCGATCGTCGATAAAGCTAATGATGAGTCAACGGCGGATTTATTAACTCAACGCATGAGTATTCATGAAAAAACCGCTTGGATGTTAAGAAGTATTCTTTAAACTTTGTCAATATCTCTATAAATGGTGGGCAATGCCCACCCTACTATTCTCTATTTACTAAATGACTATTGACACTTTTTTATATCGTTATCCGCCCTTAATCTCTGGTATCCTCAAAAAAAGATATAAGCGTTTTCTCGCTGACATCGAATTGGAAACGGGAGAATTGATTACTGCCCATTGTGCAAATACGGGTCCCATGTTAGGATTATGTTCGATCGATAGTCGGGTAATGGTGTCGAAAAGTGATAACCCGAAGCGTAAATTGGCTTATACATGGGAAATGATCGAAGTTGGGGAAGAAAATCCCGTTTGGGTGGGCATTAATACGGCGTTACCGAATAAAATTATCAAGTTAGCCTTGGAAAAACAGTTAATTCCTGAGTTAGCACAACAATATACTCAGGTGAAAAGTGAGGTAAAATTTGGTCATGATGGCAAAAGTCGCATTGATTTTGTCTTGTCGGGAGGGGATTGCGATATTTATGTGGAAGTGAAAAATACTACCCTTGCGGAAAATGGCGTTGCTTTATTTCCTGATACTGAAACTACTAGGGGACAAAAGCATTTACAAGAATTGATGGATTTGCCTTCTTCGGTTAAGAGGGTGATGTTATATTTTATCGCCCGATCGGACTGTACAGTTTTTGAAGTGGGACATAAGTTCGATCGAACCTATGGAAAGTTATTTGATGAAGCTAGAGAAAAAGGGGTGATAATCTTGCCCTGTCGTTTTGAAATAACTCCTCTCGGAGTTGAATATTTAGGGAGTTCGATCCTTAAAAACGTCTTTTTCTCTGTTGTGGATCTCGTTTAACATGAAAACAAGCTAATACAAAAATCATATCATCTTTAATTAAATAAAATAAGCCATAGGGAAATCTTGGTAATAATTTACGGCGAATATTATTATGAATAACGGGATAAGCAAAAGGATTTTTTTGAATCAAAGCTAAATTATTATCTACGATTCGGATAAACTCTGAACCTAATTGATTAACTTGTGATTCATACCACTGATAAGCCTCATCTAAATCCAATTGTGCATCTTCTGAAACTTTTACTTTATAAGTCATTTTTTGATAATTTTTTCCTTAACTATTTCCCAAGATTCACCTTGATTTTCAAGATTTTCATAAAATTCTAAACGTCTATCTAATTCTTCTTTCTGAGCTTGAGTTAAAGGAATTTTCTCAGGATAAATGATAACACTATCCCATATATCTTCTATTAATTTAAGTTTTTCAGCAATAGTTAATGGTAAAATTTGTTCAGATAATAGACTGTTCATAAAGTCAACGGTATGATTCAATAATTTTAGTCTAACTGATTTTTAGCATTTTGTGTCATTTTAATATTAAACAAAATGATTTTTGACTATTCTTGACTAAATAAAGAATAATTTATTCTTTATTATTAACGTTTTGAAGTTCATCAAT
Organism: Geminocystis herdmanii PCC 6308; assembly: GCF_000332235.1. Lineage (NCBI taxonomy): Bacteria > Bacillati > Cyanobacteriota > Cyanophyceae > Chroococcales > Geminocystaceae > Geminocystis > Geminocystis herdmanii. Next base: position 897,958 of record NZ_CM001775.1, read on the forward strand.
TTTGGTTATAAAATAGTTTTCTTGATGGCTTAAACTACGAGCAATAGCAAGGGCTTTTTCATAAGATTTGAGAGCAGAAGAATAGTCGTTTTTTTTCTGATAAATTATGCCCATAGAATCATAACTTTTCATTAAACCATAGTGATTATAAGAGAGTTGTTGCAGTTTAATTAACTCTTGATAAATTTCTAAAGCGGAGTCTAATTGTTCATATTCTTGGTAAAGAATACCTAGTTTTTCTAAGGCATCTCCAGCGATCGAGTATTGTTGTAATGACCAAGCTAAAGAGAAGGCTTCTTGATAAGATTTTGCTGATTCATCGGGTTTTTTTAAGGCTTTATAATCATCGCCGATGGAGATTTTTATCAAAGATAGTCTTAATAAATTTTGATTTTTAACATAATTTTCTGCTAATTCTCGTTTATATTTTATGGCATTTTCAGGATTAATAATTTCGCCACTAATTTCTGCTAATTGACGTAAATAAAGCCCTTCTGCAAGATAATCTAGTTCAAGTCTAGCAATATTTAATAACTCTTGATAAATCGGTTCTGCTCTGTAATAATCAAACTTTGCTAGATAAAATCTACCTAGTTTTTCTAAAGCCGTTTTAATAGTAGAAATGTCATTATTTGCTCTTGCTAATTCAAGATTTTTTTTGTTAATTGCGATTGATTTATCAAGGTTATGTAACGCTTCATAGCCTTCAATAAATAGGGGTAAATATTCAGGATTAATATTATTATCTTTAGTGTATTCTAATTCTAATTTAAGTAGTCTTTCATTTAAAAAATTAATATCTTCATTACGACTTTTATCCCATGCAATTTTGCCGACTTTACTAATCATCGTAATTTCTTCTTTTGTGCCCAATGCTCTACTTAAATTGATCGATCGATACCACAAAGCGAAGGCAATATCATCATTTCCTGCCTGAGATTCTTCTAAAGCTAAAGTGTCTAAATCATTAATTTTTGCTTGGATTCTTTTTCTTTCTATACCTGTCAAATCTCGTTTGATAGTAGGTAATAATTCATCTTTAAAATCGACTAATAAAGGATTAACTTTTACTTCTTCTGTTTGTGCCAAAACTAGAGAAGATTTACCCGTAAATAAAAATAGAATAAAGACAAAAGTTGTTAAAGAAAGTTTAGAAATATTTACCTTCATAAATTTAATATAGATAGAATAATGAGGAATGTAGGAGCTTAATATATTAAGCCCAGATTGAGGAATGAGGGCGTTAATCCATGAATCGCAGTGTAATGAATTACACTGCTAACGAGATCACGTTCAATAAATTGAACTCAAAATCTTTAAGATAACATTTGACTTCTCCAAAAAATATTTTGCAATAGTTTGTAGTAAGGGCTTTAGCCCGTTTTCCCTGAATTATTGGAGATGTCTATTGTTAATTATTCATTAGTTTATAGATTTCTCGGCGAGAAAGAGTTGTATATTGGGCTAGATGTTGACTGGCTTCACTTTTACTCATGCCTTGCTGTGTTAATTTTGTCATTTCAGCGATAAGATCGTTTTCGGATAAATTGATTTGCTCTAATTGATGATTTCCGTCTAGGATAATAGTATATTCTCCCTTTGGTTCTTTGTGTTGATAGAGTTCGATCGAACTTTTAATAGTACCACGCCAAATGTCTTCATGAATTTTAGTTAATTCTCTAGCTAAAGCAAGATGACGAGTTTCACCGAAAAATTGTGCGAAATCTGCAAGAGTTTTTTGGAGACGATGGGGCGCTTCATAAAAAATCATAGTGCGCTTTTCCTGTTGTAAACTTTGGAGAAGACTATCCCGTAACTTCTTTTTGGTGGGCAAAAAACCCTCAAAACAAAATCTTTCCGTAGTTAAACCAGAGGCAATTAAACCATTTATTCCTGCCATCGCGCCCGGAATGGAGATAATATTGATCTCAGTTTCTATACAGGCTAACACTAAATGATACCCTGGATCGGAAATAGCCGGAGTACCTGCATCGGTGACTAAGGCGATATTTAATCCTTGAGATAGCTTATCTAATAATTCCTTAACCCGTTGTTGATGGTTATGCTGATGATAGCTAATACTAGGGGTTTTGATTTGATAATGGTGTAATAATTTGCCCGTGTGTCGGGTATCTTCGGCGGCGATTAAGTCCACATTTTGTAGGATTTCGATCGCACGAAAAGTAATATCTTTTAAATTGCCGATGGGAGTCGCTACTAAATAAAGTATTCCTGTCACGATGTTGATAAATTGACAATGGACGATGAACGATGAACAATGGAAAAAGACAATAATTCAATTAACCAGAGTAATTTTTATGAGTCAATTTACCGTTAATCTTCTTCAAGGTTCAATCTCTTTCAATTTTAGTATGAGTGCGGCAGAAAAACTGAAACAAGAAATCGCACTTTTGATGGAAAGTTTAAAAGAAATTGCGATACAAGCGAAAAGCGGAGGCAAACCAACCCCGAAAAAAGTCATGGAATATCAACACACGGGAGATGTATTTTTTGAGGTTTTTTGTAACCCGAATATCTACGGTAATCCTTTTTCTGCAAAAATGTTGATTACAGTGAGGGACGATCGATTAAGATTAACTTCAGAAGCAGAATTAACCCGTTTAATCGAAGATTTAGATCAATATTTGAATCAATAATTAGAATTAAGTACTATTTTTTCTTTAAAATAATAACGCCTTGCTGTTGAGTAGTTCCTGTTATTATAAATGTAGGAAAAATTAACAAAATTTATCAAAAAATCCTAGTAAATAATTATGAATAATTCTCAAAATACAGCAACCAAACAAAGACTAGATTTATTAACAGAAATTAAAAAAACTCCTGAAGAATATATCCCCGAATTATTAAACTTTGTGCGTTTGTTTCGTCAAAGTATAATGACAAAAAAGACATCTATTAATGCTTGGGATAATGCTATTAATCAAATTAATAATAGTGAGCAAAATGAAGAAAAATTTAAACAATTATTTGAGTCTTGGGCAGAATTAGATGATAAAAATGAACAAAAAGAAACATTACAAATTATTGAATCTTTAGAGAGTATTTCTATTTAATGAATAATGAAATTTTTAAAAATATGTTCACTCAAAAATCAAGCACAAAATACAACCTTATAAGTATTACCTTATAGTATTATTAAGGAATAAAAATCAAATTATTATCTAGTGCTATCCGTTGAATATGAGAACGTAATCTAATATCATCTAGTCTGATAATTTGATCCTGATTACAACTTAAATCATTTTCTGCTCTTTCGTAAAGTGCGATCGCTTCCTCGTCGTTATGGGCATTAAAGTAGATAATTCCGTCTATTTTTCCATAAATTTCCTCATTTTCATAGAAATATCTTGACCATTTTTGAGAAAGCTCTCTATCGGCGGTTTTTGCTAACGCTGACACCGAACCTGCTCTCATAGCACCACTACCTCTAATATCCAATAATAATAGAGAACGAGTTGACTGTACGATCGAAACACATTGTTGTTGAATATCCATTACACCACTATCACCAAAATATTCGACAATGCAACTTGATAAAGTAAAAGCAGTGTAGTAAATTCCCCTTTCAGAATCTAATTGAGGCTTTTTGCCACTGGGATGATGATCAAAGCGATGTAATGCTCCAAAATAACGAAACGTAAGAGCTTGAGTCTTATATTTAGTGGTGGGATCAAAAATTCTCACTAATTCTGTATTAACTTGTAAATCGTAAAAAAGAGGATTTGGCTTGTTTTTGGGCGGTGGGGAAGCAATAACTACCAATTAAGCACCTCCCCCCATTGCTTCGACAATTACTCTGGTTTTTAATCCTTGTTTTAGGGCTTCCACAGGAGTTAAACCATCTAAAACAGGTAAGGGGTGCATAAACCAGTTAAGTTTAGCAAATTCTGAATTAATCGATAAATTTTTGAGTATTTCTGGTAAACCATCAATCACACCATCCGCCTCTTCCGCATCAAATTGCCACAGAGGAAATTTCCACACTCCATTATCTCGCACAGCCAATAAACTTTTATTTTTTATCCTGTCATGGGGTGTTTGTCTTGAAGTGCCTAGTAATTTAGCTACTTGAGGGGCGGTAAAAGAATTAGATAATAATTCTCGACGACGTTCAAAATATCGTTGTAAGGTTTCCAGTTCTAATTCTATTTTTTCTGCTGAAGTATAACTCTCACCGTTGGTTAATTTTTCGATAGTTCGATCGTTTTTTGTAGTGCTTACGATTTTATCTTTATGGGTTTTTGATGTCGATCGAAGTTCTATACTTGTTTTTATTTTAGCTATGCTACTCACTAAAATATTCTGTTCATCAGTAGCTAAAATTTCTAGTAAATGAGCATATTCTGATGCTTCTTTTTCAATGGTTGCAATCATAATTATATTTCTCCTGTAAGAGATGTCAATAACTATAGTTTGGCATTTATAGGTAAGAGATGTCAAGAGGAAAATTGGCAATCGAAATAATTAGGGTTTGTTATTTTTATTTGAGCGGTTTGTTATTTATTAAAATATAATTATAGCTACTGTAAAAGAATCATAATTTTATGCTTAATTTAGTGTTAGTGGGGGGTGGTCATAGTCATTCGATCGTGCTTAAATTATGGAGTAAAAAGAAGGTATCAGGAGTAAAAGTAACTTTAATTAGCAATGTCAAAAATACGCCTTATTCGGGAATGTTGCCTGAATATATTTCTGGATTTTATAGCTATGAAGACAGTCATATTAATTTAGTAAAATTAGCAGAAGTTGCAGGAATAGAATTAATAATTGATGAAGTTATTAATATTGATGCAGATAAGAAAATAGTTAGTTGTCAATCAGGTTTAAAAATAAGTTTTGATGTCTTATCTTTAGATATTGGTAGTCGCCCTGAAAAGAGTCAAATTAAAGGTGCTAATCTATATGGTATTCCCATTAAACCCATCCCTTTATTTCTGGAAAAATGGCATAAAATTATTGATTTAGCTGATAATAAGCCTCATGATAAAATGATTTTAACAATTATTGGAGGGGGTGCAGGAGGTGTAGAATTAGCCTTAAATATTCATCATAAATTAACTAAGATTTTATCAGCAGAAAATTTGACGATTAATTTAATTCATCGAGGGAAAAGAATTATCTCTAATCATAGTTTATCCATGAGTAAAAAGTTAACTAAAATTTTAGAACAAAATCAGGTTAATATTTATCTTAATGAGGAAGTTAAAAGTATTGATAGTCAAAAAATTACGCTATTTTCAGGGAAAAATATTGATTCAGATTATAATTTTTTAGTAACTCAAGCCTGCGCACCTAATTGGTTAAAAAATAGCTCGATCGAAACCGATACCCAAGGTTTTATAATGGTAAAAAATACCCTTCAAAGTGTCAATTATCCTTATATTTTTGCCTCTGGAGATATTGCTAATATAAGAGATTATCCTTGCCCAAAAGCAGGAGTTTTTGCGGTAAAACAAGGTATGCCTTTATATCAAAATTTATGTAATTTTTTAACTAAAAAATCTCTAACATTATATTATCCTCAAAAAAACTATTTAAACATTATTGGTACAGGAAATAAAAATGCTGTAGCAAGTTGGGGTAATATTTGCGTACAATCTCCATTGATATGGTATTGGAAACAATATCTTGACAATAATTTTATGAAACAA